>NZ_JBXAVQ010000021.1:0-61404 GCF_057290995.1 Rahnella sp. 1L-D-7-B-C2
GAGGGTAATCGCGTTGTGTGCGTTTAACATATTGGTTCATCACATTTTCCTCAGTATGCGAGTTAAATGTGTCAACGTTATTTAGGACGGGTCAGTTAAAAAAAATAGGCCGTTTTTTTTACCAACACTAGCTGGTGCGGGCGGAGTCGTCACAAATGATTGTTAACAAGGTGTTATTGGATGAAAACGGCGGGAGCTTAGGATTTTTGCCCCGCCGGGTGGAATATATGTTCAGAAAACCTTGGAAGAGAAATCCGTTTTTACTTCGCTTTCAATATAGGTATTGAGGCCCCAGCCGGATCGCGCCAGTTCTTTCATCTTTTCGAGATGTTCCGGACCGGGATGGCGGATGTCGTATAAATACACGTGGTTATTCTTAAAGCGGACTTTGATCGAGTTGGCATCTATCTGGAAGCTGACAACCTGTGAATCACCGCTTTTGTTGGCGTAATTTTCCATGCTGCATCCTGTGAGCTAAGCCTGATATCGGGCGACATCCTCTATTAACCACGTTCATCGATTTCGCACAGGGCGGAAGTTCACAGTTTGCGCAACGCACGGAAAACTAACAGAACAATACGCCCATGAGGTTACCCCTCATGGGCGTCGGACGTTACAGGTTTTCAGTCACGATTTTTGCGGCGGCGGCTAAAACGTCCTTACGGGCTTTGGCATCCTGCTGCGGCTGGGTGAAATAGGTCACCAGAATCAGCGGCGCGTGATTGTCAGGCCAGATAACGGCGATATCGTTGGTCGTACCGTAATCACCGCTGCCGGTTTTATCCCCGACTGTCCACGATGCCGGCAGACCGGCGCGGATACTGGCAGCACCGGTGGTGTTACCCTTCAGCCATGCCACCAGCTGCGCGCGCTGCGGTTCGGCCAGCGCATCACCCAGCGCCAGTTTGCGCAGGCTTTGCGCCATCGCCAGCGGCGACGTGGTGTCACGCTTGTCGCCCGGAATTGCGGTGTTGAGTGTCGGTTCAGTACGGTCGAGACGGAATGTCTCATCGCCGATCGAGCGCGCAAACTGTGTCACTTTCGCCGGGCCGCCGAGATGCGCGATAAGTTTATTCATCGCCACGTTGTCACTGTATTCAATCGCCGCTGCGCCGAGTTCGCCAAGCGTCATACCGGTATCGAGATGCTTTTCAGTAATCGGGTTGTAGTTCACCAGATCTGACTTTTTGATATCTACATGCTTATTCAGCAGGTTTTTATCTTTCTCACTGGCTTTCAGTACGCCCGATGCCGCCATCACTTTACTCGTACTGCACATGGCGAAACGCTCTTCGCCACGGTAAACGGTCTGTGAGTTATCGGCGGTATTGATCATCGCCACGCCCAGACGGCCACCGGTGCTTTTTTCCAAATCAGACAGTTTTTGCTGCACGGCTTTGGCCTGCGCAGGCGTCTGAGCCCATAGCGGCGCGCTGGAAAATAACAAAGGCATCAGGGCCACGGTCAGCAGCGCTTTATGACGAAATGTATTATTGAACATAGAAATCCTTATCTGTTGTAGTACGGAGGTCGGCAATATCCCTGTTTGACGGATTATTGACAAGCGAGAATAATTTCGCGCAGGATAAAGAAAAACTTATGGATAAGGCATTATGCGGACATCTCTGCCTCTGAACGCGCTGCGCGCTTTTGAAGCCTCAGCCAGACATCTCAATTTTACCCGTGCTGCGCTTGAGCTGAGCGTCACGCAGGCGGCGGTCAGCCAGCAAGTGCGTTTACTGGAAGAACAGCTGGGCACTGCGCTGTTTAAGCGATTGCCGCGCGGACTGGAGCTGACCGACGAAGCGCTGGTGCTGTTGCCGGTCCTGACCGAGGCGTTCAGCCAGATCCAGACCGTACTCAAGCGTTTTGAAGGCGGTTATTTCCACGAAGTACTGACCATTGCGGTGGTCGGCACCTTTGCAGTCGGCTGGTTGTTGCCAAGGCTGAAGGCGTTTCGCGAACAACATCCCTTTATCGAACTGAAAATTCTCACCAATAATAACGTGGTCAATCTGGCTTCTGAAGGCCTGGATTTCGCCATCCGTTTTGGCACGGGCACCTGGGCGGCGACCGATAACCGGCTGCTTTTCGACGCACCACACACCGTTTTATGCTCTGCAGAAATTGCCCGCCGTTTGACGGACCCAGAATCTCTGACCAAAGAAATACTATTGCGTTCATACCGTCCTGATGAATGGGATAAATGGATGAAGGCTGCCGGGCTGACACCGTGGCGGGCGACGGGCGCGGTGTTTGATTCCTCGCGTCTGATGGTGGAGGCCGCCATGCAGGCTGAAGGCGTGGCGCTGGTACCGGTATCAATGTTTTCCCGCGAGCTGGAGAGCGGAAATCTGGTACGGCCTTTTGCGACTGAAATCACGCTCGGCAGTTACTGGCTGACGCGGCTCAAATCTAAACGCATGTCATCCGCGATGCAGGTCTTCGACGACTGGATTAGCAGGGAGTTGCTGGTGGTATCAGAGCGATAGTGTCGAAAGGGAAAAGCACCGGCGGAGAACCGGTGCCGAAAAGCAGGATTATTTCAGCAGGAAAGAGTGATCAAACGTGCCGGTCACGTTGAGTGCAACGGGCAATAATCCCTGAGCGTGATAGAAATCCGCCGTTTGCTGTTGCTGTGTTTCGGTCGCTGGATCGATTGCCTGCCAGTAAGATTTGCGCCGTTCAAATGACAGCTTTGCCGCATCGAGCGGGAAGCCGATAATCTTCGCCAGCTTGCCGCTGTAGGCATCCAGATTTTTATACGCCCAAACCTGCGCGTCGCTCAGACGCTGGAGATAGTCGGCAATCGCCTCACGTTTGCTCTGATCTTTCAGCGCCGTATCCGTTGCCGCGAGGAAGCTGTTGCCCGACCACAGGCCGCGTCCGTTAACCAGAACCCGCAGATGATCCTGCGTTTCTGCAAACGCGGTGTAAGGTTCCCACGTCGCCCAGACGTCCACGGAACCTTGCGTTAGCGCCAGTTTGGCATCGCTCGGCGGCAGAAAGCGGAAGGTGACATCTTTGGCACTCAGCCCGGCAGATGCCAGCGCTTTCAGTGCCACGAAATGCCCGATAGATCCACGGTTGGTGGCGATACTTTTGCCTTTCAGATCGCCCGCCGTTTTAATCGGACTGTCGGGCCTGACCAGCAACGCGGTGCCATAGGCGTCCGATTTATCCACCGCGATAGCTTTCACCTGCGCGCCGGCAGCCTCGGCAAACAACAGCGGGGCATCTCCGATAATCCCGATATCCACCGCCTGCGCGTTCAGCGCTTCTGCCAGCGGGGCAGCGGCGGGGAATTCCGACCATTCAATTTTGTAAGGCAAATCATCCAGTTTGCCCGCTGCTTCCAGCTGTGCGCGCATATTCCCTTTTTGATCCGCCACGCGCAGTGTCACAGGTCCGGCAAATGCCGTAGATATACTGCCGATCAGTGACACAGCCAGCAGAAGATTTTTCACATTCAATCGCATTGTAATTCCTCAGACCAGACTGGCGCGGGCAGGTTGATGACTGGCCTGACGGGCAGCGATTTTCTGCTTCGTCAGCGGGATCAGGTGCTTGCCGTAGTCGACAGCATCATTAAGCGGATCAAAGCCACGGATCAGGAACGTAGTAATGCCCAGATCGTAATATTTGAGTAGCGCGTCGGAGACCTGTTCAGGTGTCCCCACCAGCGCCGTCGAGTTAGACCCGCCGCCGATCAGCCCCGCGATGCCGGTCCACAGGCAACTGTCGAGCCGGTCACCTTTTGCCACCGCATCCAGCAAACGCTGCGCCCCGACGCTTTGGGGTTTGGCCGCCAGCACCTGACCATTTTTCTCCTGCTGTGCTTTGGCTTTTGCCAGGATCTCCTCGGCCTTCGCCCACGCTTCTTCCTCAGTGTTGCCAAGAACAGGGCGGAACGAAATGCTGAAGTTTATCTCCCGCTGATGCGCTGCCGCCGAGGCTTTCACTGCGGCGACCGTTTCCGCGGCGCTTGCCAGCGGTTCGCCCCACAGCGCAAAGACATCAGCATGTTTACCGGCCACGCGGATGGCCTCTTCAGAGGAGCCACCAAAGAATACCGGCAAACGTTGCTGATGGGGTTTGATGGCTGAGAAGGCATTCTCTGCCTGATAGAATTTGCCCTGATGATTGAAACCTTTTTCTGAGTACCAGCTTTTTTTCAGGACATCGATATATTCATCAGTACGCTGATAGCGGCCAGACTTAGGTTCGAAATCACCGTCACGGCGCTGTTCTGCATCGCTGCCACCGCTGATGATATGCACCGCGACGCGGCCATCCAGCAGGTGATCGAGCGTTGCAAGCTTGCGTGCCGCCAGCGTGGGAGCAACAAACCCGGGGCGGTGCGCCAGCAGGAAGTGAATACGGGAAGTGTGTGCCCCTGCATGGGCAGTCACCAGAAAGGCGTCCGGCTGGTCAGAGGCGTAGGCCACCAGAATGCGGTCAAAACCCGCGTCTTCGTGGGCTTTGGCGAAATCGGCGATATATTGCTTATCAAAAACCGGACCGGTCGGCGGGATGATTTCAGACGCCAGCCGGTGGCCGATCATCCCAATAAATTGCACGCTCATGAGCTGTCTCTCCTCGGGTCAGAGGCCAGCGGAGGGGGGGCTGCGCTGGCAGGAGTTATCACCATAAACGGCTTATTACTATGTTAGAAATTCATTATATTGATAAGCTAATATTAAAAATGCGCATTAAAGAGACCTGTCCTGACGTTTGCGGTTCTCAACGATTATCATTATCATCCCCACATTAAAAATCCTTCACCGAGATACTATGCCTAAGTTCATTCCTTCGTTGTTGATCTCCTGCCTGCTGCTCGCTGGTGCGGTGCAGGCCAAAACGGTCACCGATATTTCTCAACGCACGGTTGAAGTCCCCGATAATCCACAGCGCATCGTCGTCGGCGAAAGCCGGATGTTATATACGCTGGCGCTGGTTCAGGACGGAAATCCTGCGCAGCATGTGGTGGGATGGCCGGGGGATATGGCGTCGCTGGATGCGCAGAGCTGGGCGATGTATCTGAAAGCCTTTCCTGACATCGGTAAGATCCCGCTGCTTGGGCAGAATAACTACACCCAGATGAACGTCGAGAAGGTTATTGCGCTGAAGCCAGATCTGGTGATTTTGCCCGTTTACGCCAAAAAGCAGGACGATCACGATGTGATGCAGGAAGCCCTGACCAAAGCGGGGATCCCGGTGATCTACGTTGATCTGCGTGTCGATCAACTGCATAACACGATCCCCAGCGTGAAGCTGTTAGGCGATGTCCTCAACCATCCCGAAAAAGCGGCGCGTTTTATCGCCTTTTATCAGCAGCATATGAGTCGCGTACAACAACGTATTGCTGCCTATCAGGGAAAGAAGCCTACAGTGATGTTGCAGTTGCATCTGGGGCGGCGTGAAGCCTGTTGTACCACGGTTTCTCACGGTAATCTGGCGGATCTGCTGGCGTTTGCGGGTGGCGATAACATTGCTAAAGGCGCGTTTAAAAGCGTGTATGGCGATTTAAACCCGGAAGCGGTGATCGTCGCAAATCCGGATGTGTATATCACTACCGGTATGGCGGGGCCTGAAGGCAAGCGAGTGTCGAATCTGATGCTGGGCCCGCAGGTCACACAGGAAGAAGCCGCGCAGAGTTTCCGTCAGGTGATGGATCAACAACAGGTGCTTTCCACGCTGAAAGCCGTGCGGGAAGGGCGTGCGTTCAGCGTCTGGCATAACTTCTACCTCAGCCCGTACCATCTGGTGGATGTAGAAGTGTTTGCTAAAGCGATGTATCCTCAACTGTTCAAGGATGTCGATCCGCAACAAACCATGAAAGATCTTTATCAACAGTTTCTGCCGGTGCCGTTCAGCGGGACTTACTGGAGTACGTTACCTGCTAAGTAACGGGTGAGGAAAAATGTAAAACGTATTACGAATAACGTAAACCGTAAAACCGGCACATCTCTGTGCCGGCTCTGATCAACTGATCAATCTTAAACGTCCGTTTCTTGCTTGTTAGAAATCCACCGCTGCCGAGAGCACCACATTGCGCGGTTCGCCTTCAATCACGCGTAAATTTCCGGCGCTTGAGGAGTAATACTCTTTATCGAACAAGTTATTTACGTTGAGCTTAATCTGGGTATGTTTGCCCAGCAGTTGGTTATCCCAGGCGATAAATGCATCGACTACGGTGTAATCCGGCAGCGTAAAGCTGTTTTCCGGGTCACCCGCACGGGTACCGACATAACGCGCACCGCCGCCTACGCGGAAATCTCCCGGCACGACTGACCAGCGCATCGTGTGGCTGAGATAAAGGCTGCCCATGTTGGTTGGCGCATTCACCAGACGATTACCGACGTTGGCAGAATTCACGTCATCTTCGGTGATTTCCGTTTTGTCGTAACTGTAGTTGGCGGTCAGATCCCAGTCTTTGGCTATTTCTCCATTAAGTTCCAGCTCCGCGCCGGTCGAGCGTGCTTTCGGAATATTGCGGGTTACGCCGTTAATGAAGACGGACATGTCTTCTTCATCAATGCGATACACCGCCAGCGTGGCATCCAGACGCGGTGAAATCTGCCATTTGGTACCCACTTCATAGGTGGTGCCGCTTTCCGGGGAGGCCACGTTGCCGTTGTCATCCACATCGGTGGAAGGCGTAAAGGATTTACTGTAGTTGGCGTAGAACGAGAGGTCGTCCGTGAGTTTGTAAACCACGCCCACCTGCGGCAGGAATTTGTCATCGGTATCATCCAGACTTTGGCTGGGATTCAAGAAACCGGATGTCTGCTTCTGGTTGTAATGCTGGTAACGCCCCCCGACTACGCCGATCCATTTATCGGTCAGATGAATACTGTCTTTCAGGTAGATGGATTTGTTATACAGCGTATTACGCAAATTGCTGTTGCTGTCGGAATAAGTGCTGCTGTTGGTAATGGGTTCAACGCCGTAGACCGGATCGTACATGTTAAACGTACTGAAGGTTTTGCCACGATACGAGTACTGCTTATAGGTTTCGTTTTTCTCGTAATCGACGCCAATCAGCAGGTCATTCATCATTCCGAAGATTTCCTGATTACCGATCCAGTCCCATGACGTATAGCTGGTCTGATGGTTGAATCCGCGATTAGCATCCGCACGGCGGGTCACGGCGCCGGTTTCGGTATTTACTGCGGTGGCGCGGACTTCATTGCTGTCATAACGGCGCTGCTGCCAGGCGTAGGTCAGACGGGTTTTCCAGTCTTCATTCAGCTGATATTCCCACGTGGTGTTAAGGCGCTTGGTTTTTCCCCAGGCGTGGTTAGCCAGTTCGTCAAGACGACGGTTATAGGGGATATCCAGTGGTTTGCCGTTGGAGAACACCGTCCCGCGATCGTAGGGAATGTCGTATTTGTATTCCTGATAACTGATGTTGAAACTGGCTTTTTCACCGAACCAGCTCAGCGACGGCGCGAGCAGGGTATGGGAATCGCTGCCAAAGTTGCGCCAGTAATCTTCATACTGTCGCTCGGCTATCATACGAAATGCGAAACCATTGCCCAGAGGACCGGTAACGTCGAGAGTTCCCGCTCCGCCACCAAATCCGCCGGTACGGCCACTGACGCGGGTATTCCACTCATACTGCGGTTTTTTGGTGATCATGTTGATCACGCCGCCGGGGTTTTGGATCCCATACAGCAGTGACGCCGATCCTTTCAGCACTTCGATATGATCAATCGTCGAATCAAACCCCAGCCCCTGATTGCTGCGCACGCCATCAATCAGAATTGACCCGTCACTGTTCGCCCCAAACCCGCGCTTCACGAAACCATCTTCCGTTCCGCCCAGCGTATTTCCCTGTGTGACGCCGCTGACAAACTTCATCGCGTCATCCAGAGACGTCACATCGTAATCCTGAATCATCGACTGCGTGACCACGCTGACTGACTGCGGCGTTTCATTCAGCGGCGTATCGTTTTTGCTGGCCGTCGAGCTCTGCGTTGCGCTGTAATCGGTGGTATCCAGCGCATTGGCTTGCGCATTCACGGTAATAGAATCTTCAGAAGGCTGCGTCGCCGCGAGGAGAGGCGAGCAGTGGAGAATAGCTACAGCAACGACGGATTTCTTAAATCCACTGAGGAGAGTCCCGCGCGGGACATGAGTGAAAGACATGTGAGTGATTCCCTGAAATAAAATACAACCAAGTAAATACAAATGATAACGGTTTGCATTCTAATTGGGGGATTTACGAAAGGAAACAAAAAAGGCTGATGACAATAATTACAATTATGGGTGGCGGGGGGGTTTAACTGGCATCGTCCTCCCCCTTCGCAGGGGGAGGAGCAAAGCAAACGAGAAACCGAAACTTTCTCGGTCAGCGGTGAAAAGCCGCAGATTGCGCGGCATCCGCATATCTCACTCTACCGTCGAATACTTAACATAATGATTCGAGCAGTTAAAATGCGCCACATACCCCAGTGTTCCATTCGGGCCTTTGGCAGTGAACGGAATGTGGTAAGTGCCTTTATCTTCTTTCGCATCATCACTGATGAAGCTCAACACCGGGACCGACGTGCCCATATTGTCTTTGTCGTTGCCCCAGTTCGGGATACGGTTTTCCATATAGTCACGGGTGACGGTGTCGATCGCATTGCTCTTGCTTATCTGTGCGCAAGCGCCTTCGGTTGAACGCTGCATCCACCAGGGGTATATGTAGACCGAGCCCAGCATCACGACCATCATCAGGAAAATGAATGAAATAATTCCGATCAAAACGACTTTACTCATAGTACTTGCTGCTCCTGAAAATCTTCGCCAAATCATAGCCTGCGCAGAATATTCAATGTTATTTAACGATTAGAAAGCGCGTATGTTACGCCAGTTGGTCAGCAGAGGTTAAGTACTATCAGCCGTTCTGTTGCATTCGGTTACAGAAGCCAGTCCCGTGGGAAACTATGCGGTGTTAGCCTTTTATCACAATCATTATTTGCACAAGGAGTCACACATGAGTCAGCAATCCACACTTCAACAACCGGTCGTCGCCGTACTGGGCCTCGGCGCGATGGGGCATGCCTTTGCCGCAAACCTGATTAAAAAAGGGTTTACCACCCGCGTCTGGAACCGTACGACCTCCCGCGGAGATGATCTGGTCACCGCCGGGGCGACGCGTGGCACGACGCCGCGGGAAACCGTTGAAGGTGCAGATGTAGTGATCACTATGCTATCCGATGGCAAAACGTCGCTGGAGGTCTATCAGGGGGATAATGGTTTGCTGGCGGGGCTGAAACACGGCGGCATCATCGCGCAGATGGGGACGCTGGGTGTGGAAGCAACCGACAGCCTGATCGCCCTGATCAAAACGCAGCGTCCGGACGTGGTGTTCATCGATGCGCCAGTGTCCGGCACGAAAGCGCCGGCTGAGCAGGCGCAGATTGTGGTGCTGGCCAGCGGCGATCGGGAAGCGGGTGCTGCCGTGGAACCGGTATTTGCGGCGATATCCAAAGCGACTAAATGGCTGGGTGAGGCGGGGCGCGCTTCAAAAATGAAACTGGTGGTAAATGCCTGGCTGATTGCCATGATGGAAGGGATTGCCGAAACCACGCAACTGGCTGAAGAACTCGGTTTTACCACAGATGACCTGTGGAACGTGCTGGAAGGCGGACCGCTGGCGGCACCTTATATTAAAGGTAAAATGGAGATGTTCAAAAGCGACGATTATACACCGCAAATGCAGCTGACGTGGGCGCTGAAGGACATCAATCTGGCGCTGGAAGCGGGTAGTAAACTGGATCTGCCGGTGATGAAACGCATCAGCGAAACCTGGCAGGGCGTTGTGAGTGCCGGCTATGGCGAGAAGGATCTGGCTGTGGTGTATCGTTACCTTGGCGATAAACAATCTTAATAAACCCAGAGCCTCTGGTGAATGTGATGACTGACGAATGACAGATCATCACATTCATTACTCATCACCTGTCATTCATCACTCATCATTCATCACCCCTCATTCATAACTTCGCAGTATAAATCAGAGCATCTGGCTATTGGTTATCCGTTCGGAGGCTGTGATAGCGTCTGGATAGGAACACTTTTTTCATTCAAAGCGGAGTGAGTGATGAGCCAGCCTTCCACGAATATCCCATTGATCGACTTCAGCCACTTTTCAGCTTCGCCGCAAAAGCGCGAAACGTTTCTGTCAGAGTTGCGCTACGCCGCCCGCGAGATCGGTTTCTTCTATCTTAAAAATCACGGCGTCGATAAAACCTTACTGAGCGATGTGCAGAACGCATCGCGCCAGTTCTTTGCCTTGCCGGAAGAAGAAAAGCTGGCCGTGGCGATGATCAATTCCTCACATTTTCGCGGCTATAACCGCGCAGCGTCGGAAATTACGCGCGGTCAGCCTGACTGGCGTGAACAGTTTGATCTTGGCGCTGAGCGACCGGAACTGCTGATAGATGACAACACCCCGGCGTGGGCCAGATTACAGGGTCCGAATCAGTGGCCGGAGGCGTTACCGGAACTACGGCCATTGTTGCTGCGCTGGCAGCGTGAGATGACCGCGATGTCATTGCGTTTGCTGCGTGCGTTTGCGTTAGCGCTGAAACTGCCGGAAGAGGCGTTTGATCCCCTGTATGGCGAAAAGCCCAATGAACATATCAAGTTGATACGCTATCCGGGGCGGCCTGAAGGCGAGGGGAATCAGGGCGTCGGGGCGCACAAAGATTCCGGTTTCCTCAGTTTCTTGTTGCAGGACGAACAGCGCGGATTACAGGTTGAAGTGGAAAAGGACCAATGGGTGGAGGCGTTGCCTGTGCCGGATACGCTCGTGGTGAATATCGGTGAGTTGCTGGAGCTGGCGACCAACGGCTATCTGCGTGCCACCGTTCACCGCGTGGTGTCGCCGCCTGCAGCCGGTGAGCGCCTCTCGCTGGCGTTCTTCCTCGGCGCGCAGCTCGACGCCGTGGTGCCGCTGTTCCCGTTACCGCCAGAGCTGGCGAAAGAAGCGCGGGGCGAGGCCAGCGATCCGCTGAATCCGCTGTTCCGCGATGTTGGTTTCAATTATCTGAAAGGGCGGCTGCGCTCACATCCTGATGTCGCGCAGCGTTATTATTCGGACGTCACGCGTTGATCAGTTTTGTGGCGAGTTGGCGGTATCGATACTGACCACTGTTGACATCCCAGGTCGCAGACGATCGCTTTGTGGCTGATCCGGTTCCAGCTCAATTCGTACTGCAATTCGCTGTGAGATTTTTGTGAAGTTACCTGTAGCATTATCGGCTTTTAGCACGCTGAATTCAGAACCTGCGGCCGGGGAAATTCGCACCACGTGGCCTTTGAAAGCGCGATCGTTAAGGGCATCGACCGTAAACGTCGCCGGTGTGCCGACGCTCATCTCCGCCAGCTGGCGCTCTTTGAAGTTGGCTGTCACCCAGACTACCTTCGGTGTGATGGACGTCATCTGCGTGCCTGCCGTCACATATTGCCCCATGCGGGCGCTGACCTCGCCGAGCTGTCCGTCTGAGGGAGCAACAATTCGTGTATGTTGCAGATTAATTTCTGCGACTTCCACTTTGGCCTGTGCGGCCTTTAAGGCTGCTGCCAGCGAGGCTTTATTGGCATCCACCAGAGCCAGATCCTGACGGGCGATATTCACCGAAGCCCGCGCTTTAGCCACGTTGGCTTTGGCCGTCAGCAAGGCGGCATGTAGTTCATCCCCGATGGTTTTCGACACCAGACCTTTCGCCAGCAAGGTACTGTTACGGCCGGTATCGAGCGAGGCTTTACTTTCGGCGGCTTGCGCACTTTGCAGTTCTGCTTCGGCCAGTTGCAAACTGGCGGCGCTCGACGCACGATTTTGCTCGAAGTTTTGCAGTGTCACCTGCTGCTGTGCGGCAGCGGCCTGTGCCTGCAACAATTCCTGCCGGTAAGTGCTGTCGTCGATCAGAAACAGCACGTCACCTTTTTTTACCGGCATAAAATCCTGTACTTTAACGTCAGTGATGTACCCTGACACCTGTGGGCTGAGCAGGGTGACATTGCCACGTACGTAGGCGTTATCGGTTGATTCTACCTGCGAATTAAAGGGAAATAATTGCCAGCTGTATAAAACCAACATCACGCCGACCACACCCAGGCACAGCACCACTATGATTGACGGATAACGAAATAGATTTTTCATCACTTTTCCTGCATTACTCTTTTAGTTCGATGATAGAAACGAATGACTTACGCAACAGCCTCAGCGGCTTCGCGCTTTTTGGTCTGGATCCGTCCGACAATAATGTGCGCGCAAAGGACGGCAAAGCAGCCCAGCGACATGTAAAACACCACCATGAAAACATCGTTATACGCCAGCAATCCCGCCTGTTGAGTCACTTTCAGACTCAGTTGCGTAACCGTCTCGGCATTGAGCTGTGCGCCATCGTTTAATGCCGGTTTCAGCAAATGGCTGTACTGAGCAAGCCGCTCAAGCACCAGCGGATTTTGCAGTGAAATCCCTTCGACCAGCACGCTCGAGTGAAACTTCTCACGCAAAATTTGAATTGTCCCGAGGAACGCACCGCCAACCTGTGCGCCAACATTTTGGGTTGAGAGAAACACCAGCACAAAACTGATGATCTGGCTCTGGCCGTATTGCAGCGCCCGGATAAACCCGAGCCACAGGGAGGTGGGCAGAAATATTGCCCCACCAAAGGCAACCATTCCCTGCGTCAGATAAAACTGCTCGGGGCGCGTATCCAGAGTCGAATGCGCATCCATCCACGCCGCCACGCCAATCAGTGCGATTGAGAACAAATGGATGTAAACAATCCGGTTGGCTTTATGAATAATGCTGACGAACACCAGCCCGGCGAACGTCGCGGCCAGAATGATGCAAAACAGCGTAATAAGCTGATCGTTGAGCAATCCAACCAGATTCAGAAAGCCCACCATGCCGGTGGTTTGCTCTGAAAGCAGCATTCGAACGAACAGCATTGAACCGGTAAACAGCAGCATTTCGGGAGTCATCAGCCAGCGTAAATCGATAATTGGATTCTTGCGTCGCAACTCCACCATAAATGAGAGCGTCAGCGCGATAATCCCGACGACCAGAACTTCACCAATCCAGTCCTTTTCCTGCCACCAGTAGTAGCGGCCCATGGTCAGCACGACCGACATACAGGCCACGGCGGTTGCGATCAGCGGGTAGCTTATCCAGTCCGTACGCTCGAAGACTTTCACGCGCGGCGGGTGAGTCAGCGGCAAAATCCAGATGATGGCCAGACAGATCAGCGACAGACCGGATTCCAGCATCGTCAGCTGGTGCCAGTGCCCGAGATCTAGCAGGTGCGGCGAAATGATGCGGGAAATCGGCAACGAAATCTGGCTGCCCGCCAGCCCAAAGCACAGTCCCGCTGTCAGCTTTTTCGCCGGTGGGAAAATCTCAAACATATAGAACAACGCCAGCGGCCCAAGCGATGCCATCGCCAAACCCATGACTGCGCGCACGGCCACGGCGGTCTGAAAATCATGGGTAAACATTTGCGCCATGGAGGCGACGGCAAAAAACAGCAGGCCGTATTCACCAAAGCGACGAAAGCCAAACTGGGTACGGATTTTATACAGCAGGATGGTGCCGGTCACACTGGTGGCGGTATACGCGGCAATCAGCCAGTAGCTTTCGACGTTAGAAATTCCAAGCGATCCCTGGATCCCAGGCAGATTTGATCCCACCAGATTGATCCCCAGCCCTTGCGTCATACCAATAATCAACGACGCCATGACGTATACACCGATACGTAATCGTGGGTAACGGGAGAGCCAGTCATGCACCTGAACGGCAAACGGGTGATGCGTTGAGGGCGGGACCGATCCGGCTTCGGTTGCTGGCGCGGGGGGCTCTTTTAGTGGTGATGCATCCCGTGTTGTTAATTCACCGGCATCCTGCCGGACATCTGAATCAGAACGCGTCGTCATCGTTATGCCTTATAAGTCATTACCCAACTAGCTTGTAGCTTGCTACATAATGTAGTGAGGCATTTCAAAAGTGTCTAGTTCAATTATTCATATCAGTGATATTTACAAATTCAAATAGGGAATAATCAATCAATTACAGAAGTGATTATTGCGGGTAAAAAGAGAGGGTAAGGAGAAAGAATCGCCACTTAAAGCGCGGCGATATTGGCAGTTATGGCGGCAAGAACGCCACGGGCAACGGTGATATTTTCTTCAGGGATGCCTTCCATCACACGGATTAATATGTCGTCAGTCATGCTGCGTACCTGATTGGCCAGATCGTTACCTGCTTCGGTCAGCACGATGTCTTTGGACCGACGGTCGTTTTCACCGGGGCATCGCTCTAATAGCCCTAGCTGTGCAAGGCTGTCAAACAGGCGTATCGCGGTCGGGTGTTCGACTTCCAGCAGTGCGGTAAGCTCTCCCTGCGGAAGACGGCCATTGGCCGCTTCCAGATGCAACAGGACCTGTCCACGGGCAAGTGTCAGCCCGATGGTTTTGAAACGGGCATCACAATAAGTCCGTAACTGGCGGCCAATATGGATGGTTTCCGGGAGGAAGCGCAGGGTAGGCGAAGCGGCCTCCGGTCGGCGGCGTAATGTAGTCAAAGGATCCTCACAGATGGTGCTTTTGATGGCGTCAGGTTAGCACGGTATGTGATATTTTCCACAAAAGTGAGGCCGCTGTTAACATTTTGAGACAACCGTAAGGCGCTGTCTGGCAGTGAAGAACCAGACAGCGGGGCGCTATTTTGGGGAGATGATATCCACGTGGGAGATATTGCATCGAAAATACACGAGTAGAACGGCATCAGATGTTCATCGGCAAACCATTCATCAATATTCAGGAGAAAATCGCATGCAACCTGTCATTAATATGATCACGCTGGGCGTTAAGGATTTAGCCGCCGCCACCGAGTTTTATCAAAATGGATTAGGATTTCCAAAAGTGGTGATTGATTCAGACAGCGTCAGCTTCTTTGAACTGGCGGGCGCGTGGTTGTCCTTATTCCCGTGGGATGAACTGGCCAGGGACGCGCAGGTCAGTGCTCAGGGGGAAGGTTTTCGCGGTATGGCTCTGGCACAAACCGTGGCCAGTGAAGCAAAAGTGGACGCGATTCTTAAACAGGCAGTGAAAGCAGGCGGGACGCTAATTAAACCAGGACAGAAAGTATTCTGGGGCGGATATTCTGGCTACTTCGCCGATCCGGACGGACATCTTTGGGAAATCGCCTATAACCCGTTTATGAAAATCGGGCCAAAAGATGAGTAATTAGTTACAACATACTTTCTGTTTCTTTTTAAAAAACAGCGTCGTCTGTAACTCTGATAAACACCGCCAGACGGCGGTGTCTACTTATAATGTCTGGCAGGAAAAGGGGGCTTATAATCCGCGTTTTTCCATCAAAACCGCCAGATCAACCAGACGATTGGAGAAGCCCCATTCGTTGTCATACCAGGCGAGGATCTTCACCAGTTTTCCGCCAATAACCAACGTAGAAAGGCCGTCGATAATAGACGAGCGCGGATCGCCACGATAATCACTCGAAACCAGTGGTTCATCGCTGTAGCCCAGAATGCCTTTGAGCGGGCCGGATTCAGCAGCTTGACGGAATGCCGAGTTGATTTCTTCTACCGTTGCTTCGCGTTTTAAATTAACTGTGAGATCGACGATTGAAACCACCGGTACCGGCACGCGCAGTGAATAACCCGTCATGCGTCCGGCAAGTTCCGGGATGACTTTCCCGATGGCTTTTGCCGCTCCGCTGGAATACGGAACAATCGACACTGCTGCCGCACGGGCGCCGCGCAAATCTTTTTCCGGCTGGTCATGCAGAGCCTGACTGTTGGTATAGGCGTGGGTGGTGTTCATCAGGCCATGTTCAATCCCGAAGGTTTGATGAAGAACCTGTGCGGCCGGTGCTAAACCGTTTGTTGTGCAGCTGCCGTTACTCACCACTTTATGTTTAGCCGGGTCATACTGATCGTCATTCACGCCCAGCACGATGGTAATATCGTCATCTTTACCCGGGGCGGAAATTATGACGCGTTTCGCGCCGCCGTGAGTGATATGCACTTCAGCCTTAGCTTTATCCGTGAAGAAACCGGTGGCTTCGATAACGATATCGACGCCGGTACTGCTCCAGGGAATAGCGGCCGGATCTCTTTCAGAGAATACGCGGATGCTTTTGCCATCGACCAAAAGCTGGCCTTCACCTGCTTCAACGGTAGCGTTCAGCGTGCCGGAAAGGGAATCATATTTAAGAAGATGGGCGAGAGTTTTACTGTCAGTGAGATCATTGATCGCCACCACCTGAAAGTCATCGCGACCGAGAGCCGCGCGCAGGACGTTTCGTCCGATTCTGCCGAATCCGTTAATACCAACTTTGACCATGATGCACTCCTTAGTTAGCGGAACTGCATTCAATGTAGCCTCAAGCTGGATTGGCGTAAATGACAATAAAGAATCATTTTACGCCAACATACGTGCGCAAAATCGTTCGCGATATTCAGTGGGGGTGAGTTGTAGATTACGCTCAAAAACGCGGCGCAGATTCAGGCCAGTGCCAAAGCCTGTCATGACCGCGATTTGTTCAACACCAAGAGTGGTTTGTTCAAGCCGCTGTCTGGCAGCATTCAGACGGACTTCCTCGACATACTTCGCCGGTGTTATTCCGGTTTCACGAGTAAATACGCGGGTGAAATTGCGCGGACTCATCGCGACGCGCTCTGCCAGTTGTTCGACAGAAAGATCTGCCGTGATGTTATCTGGCAGCCAGCTCTGGAGGTCTCGGATCGGGCCTTCTGCGGCCTGATTTAACAAATAGCGGCTGAATTGCGCCTGACTACCGGGCCTGCGCAGAAACATCACTAAATCCTGTGCCACGTCGCGGGCCAGATTGAAACCGTGATCGTCCTCGACCAATGCGAGAGTGAGGTCAAAACCTGAACTGACACCGCCGGAGGTCCAGACTGTACCGTCCTGAACGTAGATCGGACCGCGTTCAACCAGGACTTGTGGGAATTCTGATTGCAGTGTATCGAGTAAACGCCAGTGTGTGGTGGCATGGCGTCCATTGAGCAGACCCGTTTCCGCCAGCAGCATTGCGCCGCCGCAAATGGAAACAACGCGGCCGGCATGGGGCGCAGCCTTTTTTATCCACTGAACTACGTCGGAGCCTTCTTCTTTAGTCAGGCCTTTGCCAGTGATAAGGATGGTATCGCGTGGAATGAGTGGATCGAGATCGCATAAACGGTGATCAGCCAACAGGTTCAGACCAGAAGCGCCGTGAACCACACGGTGCGGTTGCGTCGTGGCCAGGGTAACCTGATAAGCTGGCGTTCGGGCGTCCTTAGACATCAGACGATTTGCCTGCATGAGGATATCGGCGATACCAGCTGCTTCGAACAACATGCCCCCGTCGGGGATGATAATCAGAAATGTATGCATGGCGTTAAAGGTACTTTTTGTACAAAATAAGTCAATAGTCTGTGCGTAAGAATAATGCCAGAGCAGGGCGCAACAATCGTCAATCTCTGAGAATTCGCATCTTGAAAAGAGGTTAAGTAGTCAAAAAAAAACCAATTAATACATGACCTTCAGAGACGATAACGGTATCTTGTTTTCGCCAATAATCCCTAATTTATTCCTGGTAATTCATGACTTCATTACTCAAAAATCCGTCTCGTTTATGCATGATTCTAATGCTGTTGATTTTGGCAGGCTGTTCCAGCAAACCGCATTATAAAAAATATGATTCTCACGCCTTTGACGATGAAATCGAATATGCTGCTGATAAATACAAAGTCGACCGGAAACTGGTGAAAGCCATCATTCAGGTGGAATCCAGTTACAATCCGAAAGCCGTCAGTCCTTCAAACGCGATTGGTTTGATGCAGCTGAAAGCCTCAACGAGCGGCTGTGACGCATACCGATACAAAGGTAAACGCGGTTGCCCGGATAACGACGATTTATATGATCCCGAAACCAACATTGATTTGGGAACGGCTTACATCAGCGCGTTGCAGCATCAGCAACTAAACTGGATCAATAATCCGGTTACGCGGCGTTACGCAACCGAAGTTGCTTATGCCAACGGTGCCGGTGCATTGCTTCGGACATTTTCCAGCAACCGCCAGACGGCCATCAGCATGATTAACCAGCTGTCGCCCGAAGCATTTCACTGGCACGTCCGCCAATATCATCCGGCAGCTCAGGCTCCAAGATATATGGCAAAAGTCGAAAAAGTCTATGCCGGTTTATAGTGCGTAAACCTGACAGCAGGTAGTTTGCTACGTAAATTCTGCAGTATTATGGTACTGATGAAATCTCAGAATTCACGTAGCGCGATCAATTTCAAAACCGTTTTATTAGAGAAAAGGTCGTTTTCAATGCCGGATAATATGTTTACGGATTTTCCAGACGAGGCGCTAAGCAGACAAGCCGAAACCTTTGAAAGGTTGTTAACTCAGCCAGGCGTGCGTATCGAGAGAATTATTTCCACCGGACAATCGAGCCCACCAGATTTCTGGTACTGCCAGCCACAAAGCGAGTGGGTGATGGTGCTGCAAGGCTCAGCCGGTTTACGGCTGAGAGATGAAAGCGAAACGCGGGTTATGAAAGCCGGTGACTTCGTGAATATTCCCGCGCTCTGTAAGCACCGCGTCGAATGGACAGATGATAAAGAAACAACGGTCTGGGTAGCTGTGCATTATGGTGAAGTAAGGACTGAAGATGAGGCAGGGAAGTTGGATTAAGGTAACTTAGGATTGCGGGTGCGTAACCTGATATCCTATTTAACATAATATACATTATGCGTACTTAAGGTGTAGTAGCTAAATTGAGATGTCCGGTTCTAGCAAACTTAAAATATCGTACTCTCCAGAACCTCAGCGTTCGTCAGGTGCAACGTCTTCTCAACCGCTATCAGATGATAGTTTTGCGCTTAGTCAAACTTACATAATATTTCAAGCGCCCACTCAAAAACCTTATTGTTTAAGTGGCTTAGTTTGGATAATTTATCCCCTCTTAATATTTAAATTTACTCACATTTCGGAAAATGGATTTGTGAGAATATGAATCTTGCAATTCAATATTCTCTCAAGTCTGGCGCTACATCCCCCGGTATTTTCAACTGATAAAATAGAGAGTTTATGATCCCTATTATTACAAATGATGTGATCGAACATATCGCGCCAAGAATGGTTATTATGCAGGCGTGGAATGACATGGTTAATGGAATTGGATATGCAACCGGGAATTCAGCGCGGGCTCGTGGAGCGCGTCGTAGCTGGTTTGGAAAAGAAATGGTGTCATCTTCAGAGCTGTTGAATAATCTTATTTTACTGCAGAATTTCGTTAATTCGACTAAACCTTTGACCATTGCCTATGACCGAAGCCGGGATATTCCGACGGCAGTTGCTTATACGTTTGCACGACGTATAGATGATCCATTACGTGTTCCTGCCATTTATCTGACGAAAAAGTTCAGCGTAATTGAACCTAATGAAAGAGTGAAATATTTGATGAAAAACCGCAATACACGCGGTGTACAAATTATCGCTCTGGCACATGAACTTTCACATTTAGTGCTGGGAACTAACCGAAAATCCCCCTGCTTCTTAACCGAAAAGTATGCTCAGGAAGCCATGTATTTACGGGATAAGAACCCCTTATACGCACTAAACAATGCGGATAATTATGGTTATTGTGTTGAAATGTGTTCTTAGGTCTTCACAAACGATTTACCATTTTGGAAATGCAGGAAAATTTATGAAAAAAATCACTTTTTATGGCCGTTTTGAAACCGATATCCTTGCCGGTCGTAAAACCATCACACTGCGTGAAGCCAGCGATGCAGATTTTGTTGCAGGAGATCAGGTGCGCGTCAGCCGTTATGAAGATGATGTGTATTTCTGCACTATTGAAGTGACTGGCGTGACGCCGGTACTGTTTGACGATCTCAACAACGCCCACGCGGTACAAGAAAACATGACATTACCGGAATTGAAACAGGTGATCAGCGAGATTTATCCGGGGCTTAAACAGCTGTTTATGATTGAGTTCCGCCTGATTTAATTGCCATAAAGTGCGCCGTTTTAACACCGGCGCTCCCTTTTCTTTCTCAGCCCTGCCAGCGTGAATTGCGGATAATCGAACAGAAATTCCCTTTGATAAATGCTGGTTCTTTATCAGCAATCACGTCGGCTTTAACATTACCGAACGTCGTTTGTGGTTTGTTTTTTATGCCGTCATAAAAGGCCTGAATAATATCTTCTTTAAACGTAGCCGTACGCGGATGCGCATCGACCACGGCTGTTCGCACATCATCCTGATATTCCAGATAATTAATCCCCAGAACATCCATTTCTACGCCTGCTGTCACCAGTGCAATCACTGGATCCATAAACTCGGGAATGCCGGGTGTGGTGTGTAACGCAATGGCTGTCCAGACTTTATCCATATCCCTGGCACTGACGCCGTATTGCTGCATGAATTCCCGTGCGGCATTGGCTCCGTCAACTTCAAAACGTTTATCGCAGCTGCAATTTTCATGCGTTAGGCCCATGTCGTGAAACATACAGCCAATATAAAGCAGTTCGTGATCGACCTTCAATTCACGTTGCTGGCCAGCCAGTGCAGCCCAGTAATACACACGACTGGAATGGTGAAACAATAAATCTGATTCGGTATCGCGAACTAATTCGGTCGCTTCGCGGGCCATTTTGCTGTCGGGAATGCGGATGCCATGAATGTTCAGACTCATGATAGTTCTCCTGAAGGGTTGATTAAAACCAGCTTAAGCCGCAGGATGAATGTCATCAATCGACGTAATATTACGATTAAGGACATTACGATGTTCTGCGACAGGAAACCTGTTCATGCCTAAACACATTGTGATTCTGGCCGTTCCCGGCGTGCAACTGCTCGACGTTTCCGGTCCGATGGATGTTTTTGCCGAAGCTAATCAGCAGCGTGGCCGCGAAGTTTACAAACTCAGCGTGATGGCGATGACCGATCCTATTATTACATCTTCGTCCGGCACCCGCCTTCTGGCTGATTTAACACTGGCCGCCCCGCTTCCCGCCAATCTGGACACGTTTCTGGTGGCCGGTGCACCAGCGCTAATTCCCTTTATCCATGACGAATTATTAAAGGAAGAAATCTGCCGTTGGAGTCATCATGCAGAACGCTTCGGTTCCGTTTGCAGCGGCGCGTTGCTGCTTGCCGCCGCAGGACTGCTGAATCAACGGCGTGTCACCACCCACTGGTCGGTGGCTGAGAAACTGAGTCTGGATTATCCGCAGGTTAACGTAGAAGCTGATGCCATCTTTATTGCCGACGGTGAACTGCGAACGGCCGCAGGCGTGACGTCCGGGCTGGATTTAGCGCTAAATATGGTGGAGGAAGATCTTGGCCGGAAAACGGCATTGGATGTGGCGGCGCAGCTGGTGATGTTTTTTAAACGCCCCGGAGGCCAGCTTCAGTTTAGTCGACATGGACAGGCCTCGCTGAGTGGTCGTTCGGCGTTACAGGATGTGCAGCGCTGGGTGTTGAACTCACTCGAACAACCACATAACGTTCAAAGTCTTGCCACACACATGGGGCTGAGCGGCCGTCACGTCACACGTTTGTTCAATCAGGAAATGAGCCAGACACCGGCACAATGGCTGGAACAACAGCGGGTCTTTCATGCCCGTCAGCTACTGCAATCCGGCGGGCTGGCGATGAAGCAAATTGCCGCACAATGTGGATTTTCCAGCGTAGATATTTTGCGAAGAGCCTTTTTACGGCGGCTAAACGTGACACCGTCACGATATAAAAAGCAGTATTCCTGACACATAATCGCTTGATAAGTCAAGCCTCTTCCGCTACCTCTGCCCGGCGGAAGCAATCTGGATGATGGGTATTAATAAGCCCGGTGGCTTCCATCCAGGCATACACAATGGTCGGCCCGACAAACTTAAAACCGCGCTTTTTCAGCTCTTTCGATATACGTTCAGACAGTGCATCTTTGGTCGGCACCGGCCCATGATGTTGGATGGCTTTACCGCCGATCTGCGTCCAAATCCACTCGCCGAAATCTTCCCCCGCCTGCTGCATCGCCAGATACATTTTCGCGTTATTAATTACCGCCGTTATCTTGCTGCGGGATCGGATAATATCGGCGTTGTTCACTAATTTTTCGATGTCCTCTTCAGTAAATTCGGCGACTTTATGTGGTTCGAAATTGCAAAATGCCAAACGTAACGCATCACGCTTTTTCAATACAATCCGCCAGGATAACCCTGCCTGAAAGCCATCGAGCATGAGTTTTTCCCACAGTGCGCGGCTGTCGCGGACCGGTTTTCCCCATTCTGTATCGTGGTAATTGATCATTAGGGCGTCGTTGAGATTCCAGGGACAACGGATCAAGGCATTGCTCATCATGGGGCTCACTTCCGTGGGTTTGGGATAGTCTACCCGACGGGGTTTGTTAAAAACAAATTAAGTCCGTGGGACAGGACTTAAGGTTGAGACCTTGTGCTGACACCTGCATCGACATTAAAGTCAAAACCTTGGGCTGCCGCCCAAACTGGCCCAAAGGACGCGTAAACGCGCGCCCTCTGGACTCCCGCGTTTTTAAAACACGTGCCATGCAAACGGGCTATGTTTCAGAAATTCCGCTATTGCCGCAAAATCCCGCCGCTGTGCGGTGCCCTCCGGTCGGGTTACAACCCGCGCAAAACAGCTGCGCGGTTTTCCACCTCTCCCTCCGGCGTGATTTTTGAACGCGGCCACAGGCTTTTTAGGTCACAACTTCCGCGGTTCGGATCATTTCAGAAAACCAAATATACTATGCCAATTTTTTGATTTTGTTTTTAAAAATGGTGAGATGGCGCGATCAAAAAAGCCTGCTGAACGGAGCGGCCTGAAGACTTATTGCTTCAGGACCGAGTAAAGGCACCGCCTAGCGTGAGAAACCGAAATATTCTTGGTCTTTTTTAAGCCGCCCATACGGCGTTTTTCCGCCCTACCAAACAATGCCCCGAACACAACAGTAAAAGTGTGCACTTTGATACATCTTCCCCTAAACTGTATGTTGTAACTAATTGGAGGCGGTATGGCAGATTATGATTTAATTGCGCGTATGAACGGTTGTTTCAACGAGCTGGAAATGGCGTTGCACGATCTCGGGAACTTCCTGAGTAAGTTGGAATTATTGCAGGCGCGGGTCTTTGCATTGCCGGAAATTGCCAAAGGTGAGGAACATAATCCTGCCGATAAAATCACAGTAACGCCTTATATCGGCGAAGCCGCACAGGAGATGGCGTTGCAACATTTTCAGCGGCTGTTCATTCATCATAATAACGAGAATATCAGCAGCAAATCCGCTGTCCGCCTGCCAGGCGTGCTGTGCTACGCCGTTGATGCCGCTGAACATCAGTCTGCCCTGCTGCTCATCGAAGAAGTGAATAAACTGAAAGCTGAACTCGAACACATTGTCACTGTGGAATCAGGTCTTGCCCGCGAGCAGCGCTTCGAGTTCGTACATACCCATTTGCGCGGTCTGATAACGCTTAACGCTTATCGTTCGGTGACTTTCCTGAACGACCCCGATTCGGTGCGATTTGGATGGGCGAACAAGCACATTATTAAGAACGTCAGCCGTGGGGAAGTGCTGGCGATGCTCGAAAAAAGCCTGAACGCTGGCCGGGCTGTATCGCCTTATACCCGTGAGCAGTGGATGGAAAACATTAACCGGGAAATGATTGATGTTAAACGATTGCCGGAACATGCCGCGCTGAAGTTTAAACGGCCAGTCAAGGTGCAGCCAATCGCCCGCGTGTGGTACCGCAACAGCCAGAAACAGGTGCAACACCCCTGCCCGCTGCCGCTGATTGCGCTGTGCCAGAAAACGCCGATGATGCAGGTGCCAAAGTTAGGTGAACTGCCGGATTACGACGTCACCACCATCAAACATAAGTACAAGCCTCAATCACAGCCGCTGAGTTTGCTGATTAAACGGCTGCATTTATATACCGATTATCCACTGTGATCTGCTGCTATAAATGAAAAAAGGCCCGGCAAGCCGGACCTCTCAGGGTATTTACATCAGAAGGAATTATCCCTTCATGCTGCCGACCATCGCTTCCGGGCGAACCCATTCGTCAAACTGTTCTTCGGTCAGGTAACCGAGTTTTAGCGCCGACGCTTTCAGAGTCAGCCCTTCTTTATGGGCCTTCTTGGCGATTTCCGCCGCTTTGTCGTAACCGATGTGAGTATTGAGCGCCGTCACCAGCATCAACGATTCGTTCAGCAACTGCGTGATGCGGTCACGGACAGGCTCGATGCCGACCGCACAGTGTTCATTGAAACCGCGCAATCCATCAGCCAGCAGGCGGACGGATTGCAGGAAGTTGTGGATCACCAGCGGGCGGAACACGTTCAGCTCGAAGTTACCGGAAGCGCCGCCGATATTGACCGCAACGTCATTTCCCAGCACCTGCGCGCAGAGCATGGTCATAGCTTCACACTGCGTCGGATTGACTTTACCTGGCATGATCGAACTGCCCGGTTCGTTCTCAGGAATGGAAATCTCACCGATGCCGCAGCGTGGGCCAGAAGATAACCAGCGGACGTCGTTGGCGATTTTCATCAGCGACGCGGCCAAACCTTTCAGCGCACCGTGCCCGTGAACCAGCGCATCGCAGGTGGCCAGCGCTTCAAATTTATTGGGTGATGTGACGAAAGGTTGCATCGTCAGATCTGCCAGCGTTTTCGCCACACGCACCGCGTATTCCGGATGAGTGTTCAGCCCGGTCCCAACCGCCGTACCGCCCAGCGCCAGCTCTGCAATGTGCGGAATACTGTTTTCAATGTGCGTCACGCTGTGCGCCAGCATCGCGACCCAGCCGGAGATTTCCTGACCTAGCGTCAGCGGCGTCGCGTCCTGCAAGTGTGTACGGCCAATTTTAACGATATCGCGATAGGCTTCGGCTTTGGTTTCCAGCGTTTTATGCAGCACTTTCAGCTCTGGCAGCAGCGTTTCGCGCAGTTCCAGCACGGCGGCGACGTGCATCGCCGTCGGGAAGACGTCGTTCGAACTCTGACTTTTATTCACGTCGTCGTTCGGATGCACTTTACGCGCCTCGCCACGCTCGCCGCCAAGGATTTCACTCGCGCGGTTAGCCAGCACTTCGTTCATATTCATGTTGGTCTGGGTACCGGAACCGGTCTGCCAGATGGAAAGCGGGAATTCGGTCGGATGTTTACCGGCCAGCACTTCATCGGCGGCGGCAACAATTGCATCGCCCCGTTCAGCGGGCAGCAATCCCAGATCCATATTGACGCTGGCGGCCGCGCGCTTGGTCAGGGCCAGTGCGTGGATCAGCGCCGCAGGCATTTTTTCAGAGGAAATACGAAAGTGTTCAAGCGAACGTTGCGTCTGTGCGCCCCAAAGCTTATCTGCCGGAACATCGATAGGCCCCATTGAGTCTTTTTCAATGCGAGTCGCTGTCATTGTTGTCTCCTTAGATACTTATTTTCGAATGAGTGTCAGGTTTTATGCAGGATTTTCAAAAGCCGTTGGCGCTTCCAGGCATTCATCAGCGGCCAGTCGAGTATAGTGACATATAAGCCTAACGTATCGCTCCCCGGCCTGTAAATGAGATGAATTGTCATTCACCGCACTTTTTGACCCATCGCAGTTGTAAAGGATGCGCCGTCATTGTTTACTAGCGGGTAGAATTTTCCATTCAGGATGAAGCAATGCAAAAGATGCATAACGGTGTACAAAATTACGCCTGGGGCAGTAAAGACGCGCTGACCGAACTTTATGGTATTACGGATCCGCAAGGTCGTCCGATGGCAGAATTGTGGATGGGTGCCCACCCGAAAAGCAGTTCGCAGGTTGAGAATGCCGCCGGTGAGACGATCTCACTGCGCGACCAGATCAGCACCAGTCTTGACGAACAGTTAGGTAAAAAAGTCGCCAAACGTTTTGGTGAACTGCCTTTCCTGTTCAAAGTATTGTGTGCCGATCAACCGCTGTCAATCCAGGTTCACCCGAGTAAAGGCGCCGCCGAACTGGGTTACGCCAAAGAGAACGCCAACGGTATTCCTCTTGATGCCGCTGAACGTAACTACAAAGATCCCAATCACAAGCCGGAACTGGTTTATGCCCTGACGCCGTTCCAGGCGATGAACGGTTTTCGCGAACTGCGTGAAATTGTTTCTCTGTTACAACCCGTCGCCGGTGCGCACTCATTGATTGCCAGTTTCCTCTCTTATCCTGATGTCGATCACCTGCGTACGCTGTTTGCCGGTTTACTGAGTCTGGAAGGCGAAGACAAATCTCGCGCGCTGGACGTGCTGAAATCCGTATTGATCAATCAGCACGGTGAGCCCTGGGACACCATCCGCAGCATTTATGAATTTTATCCTGACGATACCGGCCTCTTCTCTCCGCTGCTGCTGAACGTCATCACCCTGCAACCGGGCGAAGGCATGTTCCTGTATGCGGAAACTCCGCATGCGTATTTGAAAGGCGTGTCGCTTGAAGTGATGGCGAACTCCGATAACGTTCTGCGCGCCGGTCTGACGCCGAAATATATCGATATTCCTGAACTGCTGGCCAACCTGAAGTTCAACGCCAAACCGGCCAGCGAGCTGCTGACCACGCCGGTGGAGAAAGGCGCGGAACTCAACTTCCCGATCCCGGTCGAAGATTTTGCGTTCTCTGTTCATCGCCTCTCTGCTGAGCCACAAACGCTGGCTCAGGACAGTGCAGCTATCGTCTTCTGTATTGAAGGCCAGAGCGTGCTGGTAAAAGGCGATGAATCGCTGGTGCTGAGTCCGGGGGAATCCGCTTATCTGTCTGCCAGCGAATCACCGGTCACGGCCAGCGGCAACGGACGCATTGCCCGGGTGTTCAATATCCTCAGTAAATGATCAATTGCTTAAACAAATTGAGACTAATGGCCTCAATTGGATGAATTATTTACTGATTGAGCTACACTCAGGGGACTATTAACGCCGCAAGGCGTTTTTTGTTTTCGAGACATTTCATAAGGATAAACAGAGATATGAAGAAGTCGTTAGTCGCTGTAAGCGTCATTGTGGTCCTTGGCGCAGCCTGGACAGGCGTCTCGTGGTACACGGGTAAACTCATTGAGCAGCATATGGATGAGGAAGTCGCCGCGGCCAATACCCAGTTGCAGACTGCCTTCCCGAAAGCCGGTCTGAAAGTCAGCTATCAGGATTATCATCGCGGGCTGTTCAGCAGCAAACTGCGCATCGTTCTGCAACCTGACGCCGCCGCTGCCGCCGCAGGCACCAGCGCGCTGAAAACCGGTGATGAAATCGCGTTTATCGAAACCATCGATCACGGCCCGTTCCCTGCCGCTCAGCTGAAGAAATTCAACCTGATCCCAAGCATGGCGTCGGTGCATTCTGAACTGCAAAACACCCCAACACTGAAACCGCTGTTTGACGTGACTAAAGGCCGTTCGCTGATTACCGCAGACAGCCGCGTGTCCTACAGCGGCGCGAGTTCTTCGGCTATCGACATCATTCCGGTGACTTACCAGAAAGAAGACAGCCAGCTGCAATTCTCCGGCGGTACGGTGAATGTAGATGTAGATAAAGAACTGACGGCGATGAAGCTGAAAAGCAACATCGACAGCGTGGCGATCACCTCCAAAAACCAGTGGGGCCAGCTTGAGAAAGTGACGCTGACCGGTTTCGACATGGACAGCGATACCCAACAGGGTAAATTCCAGGTCGGCGTGGGCGATCAAAACCTGAGCGTGAAGCAGATCCTGGTGAACGTTGACGGTAAAGACGCAGGCTCACTGGATAACTTCAAACTGGTCAGCAAGTTCTCTGAAAACGGCAATAACATTGGCGGCCAACAGGATTACACCATCGACGCACTGAAAATTCAGGGCGCTGATTTTGGTTCTGCAAAACTGTCCCTCAAGCTGGATAAGCTGGACGGCGCAGCGCTGAAGCAATTTGCTGATAACTACAACCAGCAATCCCGTGCCCTGCTATTGCAGCAAGGCGAACTGGATCCGGCGGTGTATCAGCAACAAGCCGCCGACCTGCTGCTGGCCAATCTGCCACTGCTGCTTAAAGGCAATCCAAGCATCAGCATTGCTCCGCTGAGCTGGAAAAACAGTAAGGGTGAAAGTACCTTTAATCTGCATCTGGATCTGAAAGATCCGTCCGCAACGCCGGCACAAACTCAGGATCAGATGTTGTCTCAGCTGATCAGCAAAGTTGACGCTAAACTGTCTATCCCGCTGCCAATGGCGACAGAAGTGACCACTCAGGTCGCGAAACTGGAAGGTTACAGCGGCGATGACGCGACCAAGCTGGCACAGCAGCAGGTGCAGGGTCTGGCGGCAATGGGTCAGATGTTTAAACTGACTACAGTGAAAGATGACACCCTTTCCAGCACCTTCAGCTATGCCGGCAATCAGGTTAACCTGAACGGTCAGACAATGACGTTGCAGGAATTTGCCGGTCTGTTTGGCATCTTCGGCGGTTCTGTTGCTCAGCCACAGTCAGAAGCGCCAGCGCCTCTGGCACCACCGGTGGCGCCGGTTCCGGCCCAGTAATCTGCCGCAAAGACGTTAAAAGGCGCTCAGCGCTGCAATGAAAACAAAGAGGGGGATCGGATGATCCCCCTCTTTGTTATTTAGTTTCCGATGCTTATTTAAAGTCGGCGTAAGGCGTCAGAGGCTGCGGAGGCAAATCGAGATCGCCCTGCCATCCGCCGAGTGAGTATCGGGCATAAAGCAGAAAGTGACTCGGCGTGTAATCCTTCGCCTGCTGAATATCCACACCCGCACCGACCGTCCAGTGCGAGCTCACCCTTCTTTCCAGCAGCGCCTGCACGGTATAGCCGAAACCGGAACCGCTGCTGCCAGAATCCACCGCGCTTTTATCTGCATCATCCATATTCGTATCCGCCACCAGGCTTTGGATCGGATAACGTTTCTGATCGCGGGTAGATGAACGTGACCATGAGACCGAGCCGCCCAGCTGCCATGACCAGTTTTCCGTACGCTGGCGATAATTCACCGGCACCGCAAGTGAGAAGTATTGCTGCGGGCTGTAATAACCGCCCTGTCCCAGCGTGTAACCGCTGAGATCTTTCTGGTAATGCCAGATCATCGAACTCAGGCCAACGGTCGCGCGCCGGTTATCTTCATTGATGACTTTGTAGTAATAGCCGCCCATCAGCCGTTCGCGGGTGTTATCCGCCACGTTCTCGCCGGTCAGCTGATGTGCGCTGAGATCGGCCCAGACGCCGTTGGCTTCACCCTGATCGTAACTCAGGCCGAGGCTGGCCCCCGTTGCGCGAACGCCGCCCCAGGTGGTGTTGGTGCCGGGGTCTTTCGCTCCGGCGAAAGAGAGTAATGAGCTGGAAATCGGGCGGCGCGACACGGTAGTCGTCCAGCCAATTTGATGCCAGTCACCGCTGTACGCCAGCCCGCCGACCCAATCCACTACCTCGAACCCGAGCGGCGTGGTGCCCAAATCCCCTTTCCATTTTTCGTTTTCCCAGCCCGCCGCCAGGCTCAGTCCGTTGGCGGTCTGGCTACGGTAACGGCGGCACGCTGATTTGATGTCGCCACAGGTGCCGAAGCTTTCATCATAGTTGCCGTTCTGACTGTCAAACGTGCCCGCATCCATCCGCACCCAGTCGGCCCGCAGGAATCCGCGCCCCTGATAAACCGGCATATCTGCCTGAAACATCATGGTATTGGCCGTCAGATCGGATTTTCCCGGCGTGCCACTCGATGTCCAGGAGTCGTTATCTGCCGTGAAATTCACATCCTGCTGGCGGTATAAATCATGGGCATCGGCGCGGATCCCGCGCTTTAACCAGTCATCTCCGGCGTGATTACGGGTAAGACGGGTATAGCCGTCGTTGTCTTGCGGCACACTGTCGGTTATCCCGCTGGCTACCATCGCCTGCCCGTAATCCTGACGCGCGAGATCTGGCTGGCCGAGCTGCTGTTCGACATTCGCCGCATTGCGGTAAATCAGCGCCTTGTCCTGACCGACCGGTTGCGATCGGGCAGCGGTTTTGAGCGGCTGCAACAGGGTATAGGCTTTGGTGGTTTCACCGACGTCCAGCCAGGCGGTAGCGACGCGGCGCTGCTGGTTGAGACTGAGAGTCTCCGTGGAAAAAGTGACCTGCTGCAAACGCTGTTTCGCCAGCGCCGTATTGCCCGATGTCAGTGCGGTATCAATGCCAGTGAACGTTTTATCGAGCTCGATACGCTGCGCCATTTCGCGCATATTGGCGTCCCACCTGGTTTCCGGCAGTGTGTGCAAATGACGTAACGCGGCATCGTCGCGATCTGAACCGGAGAGATACAGCGAATAAGCGTATACCTGTTGCGGATCCGCAGGCTTCTTCGCAGCCAGCTGCGCAAACGCCGCGTCGGCTTTCGCCGGTTCTCCCGCTGCGCGCAACGCATTGGCGTAATGGTAAGTGCTCCAGACATCGTCCGGATTGAGTTTCAGCAGCCGTGCATAACGGTTAGCCGCCTGATCCCACTGACGTTCCGCCACATATTTCTCTGCCTGCGCGGTCAGCATATCGCTTTGCAAACTCTTCTGACGATCGCTGAGTTTAGCCCGCGACGTCGCGGAAAGTGTATTCAGATAATCGAGCGCCTTTTGCGGCGACTGACGCTGATAGATATTCACCAGCCCGCGCTCGGCGCTGCTGTTGTTGCGTTCGAGCGACAGTGCGCGGCGGTAAGCCTGTTCAGCAAGCGGATCGTTTTTGCGCGCTACGGCGACGTCACCGAGGCCAATCTGCGCCCACGGATCGCGGGAATCGATACGCTGCGCCTGTTTATAGGCAGCCTCGGCCTGCTCAGTCTGCCCGGCTTTCAGTGCTTTATCGCCCTGATCGATTTTGAGCCAATAACTGTTGGTCTGGATCAGACTGTTCCATTTACTGGAGTTATAGCCATTTTGTTCAGCGGCTTTGGCACGCTGGAACATCGCTAACGCCTGCTGACGGTTGCCCGCGCGGGAATACGCCAGCCCCATGGCACCCAGCACTTCGGCGTCATTCGGTTTTTCCTGCAAGGCTTGTTTGAGCGGCGCAATCGCCGCCGTCGAACCGCCTTTCTCTACCTGCGCCAGCCCTTTGACGCGCGCCTGATAATGCGGATCCGCCAGCATGGCCTGCTGACGCTGGAGTTCCTGCTGCGCGGCAATGACCTGCGGGCCGGTATCAAAGGTGGCGATAAACTGCTGCAATGCGTCGACGCTGGCATTGCCGACCGGCTGTGCCCTGATGCGCGACAACCAGAGATCGGCCGCCGGTGAACGCCCTTCATTGGTGGTAGCGATCTGTTTAACCAGACCCACCGCCTGGGCGTTATCACCGGCATCAAACGCCATCTGCGCCAGTTGCAGGCGCAGCTGAACGTCACCGGGATACTGATTATTCAGTGCCTGAAGCTGCGCCTGAGCACGGGCTTTCTGCCCCGGAAGACGCGCGACTAACTGCCAGTATTCCACCGCTAAATCCAGCGTCGGCGGCTGCCCCTGAAACAGCGCGTCGTACTGCGCTTTGGCTTCATCGAGACGTCCGGCCGTTGCCAGTAAACGCGTCTGTTGCAGTTTTTGCTGCATTTCCGGTGAGGCAATATGCAGGCTCAGCTGCGCCTGACGGTATTCGGCAGAGCCGGGCGCGACCTGCTGAATCTTCTCCAGCTGCTGTTTCGCCTGTGCCTGATTCCCCTCGCGCAGGAAAAGACGCAAACGCGCGGAAAGTACCTGCGGATTTTGCGGATCCATCAGTTCGAGTCGAAAAAGCGACTGACGCACCAGATCTTCCTGATGGCTGGCCTCGCCGACCCGCACCTGTTCCAGCAACCATTGCTCCGGCGACACGACCGGCGCAGCGTTAGCCGGAGTGTATAAAAATGGATTGTACAAAAACGGATTGTACAAAAGCGCCAGCCCCAGCGTCAGGGCCAGTCGGTTAAAGGTGAGCGGCGTATTACGACAAGTTTTCACACGCTTATTCCTGATCGTCTTCGTGCAGGCGACGACGGCTTAACGTGCGCAGGCCGGTCCACAGCAGAATAGCCGCCAGAATCACCACGATCACGGCCATAAAGGCCAATAAAACCGGATGGGTGGCCAGCGCATTCCAGACGCGCTCCCACCACGGCAGATGCCCGACGTAATAGGTATCGCCGACGCGCAGGCTGTTGGTGCCGGAATCACGCACTACCGCCACGGAGCCATAAATCAGCGCGCGCTGTTTGGCATCCTGCAATGACGTGTTCAGCATGTCGAAGCCCTGCTGACCGTTGGCCATCAGGGCCACCACGCTGCGCTGATCGAAATACGGCGACTGTAAACCGACTACCGCGGCAATAGGCCCCTGCGCGGTAATTTGCGCGCTGGCATCGACGCGGGCGTCGCTGGCCGGCGCGGTGTTATCCGGCAACGGCGTCTGGCGAATAGGTGTGTTGATAGCATCCCGTGCGGCGTTAATCAGCAGGTTGGCTTTCTTGTCATCCCGCATGCTGTCATCACGTAAATCGGCAGGCAGTGCGCCGATCACCAGCAAATCAGCATCCGTCGTTTTGGCTTTCGCTGCATCTTCCGTGAGGCCGACACCCAGTGCCGGATAACCGGTCAGCGCGCCAATATTCCCCATTGCATTTAGCAGCGTGGTCAGTTGCACCGGCTGCGGCTGCGGCTGAACTAATACCAGCGTCTGGGACAAATCTGCCATCCGGCTGAACGGGAAACCGGCGTTGGCAAATGCGCGCAGATCCGGCATCGCCATAAAGTGACGGTAACCGGAGAAATCAATGGTCGAGCTGTCGTCGATCACTACGTGATTTGGCACTGTCGTATAGGTTTCGCAGCGCCCTTCTGTGCCGCTCGCCAGCAGCGAGGTGTAATCAAAATCAAAGCGCATCTGGTTGACCGCACCGAGTTTCAGCGCCGGAATATTCAGGTCTTTACTGCCATCAAGCAGCCCCTGCAACAGCGACAGATGCAACAATTGCGAATCTTCATCGTGACCGGTTTTAAGCGTCAGATCCTGCATAAACTGGTTATTCAGGCTGATGCTCAACCGCGAAGTATTTTTCAGCTGCGGCGAGGTGTAGCGGTACTTGAGCCGCATATCAATGCCTGAACTGCTGATGAGGAACAGATCCGGCGGCAGATTAATATTCAGAGTGATCGGGTTCGGCTGAATACCGTCCGACTGTAGCTGCTCGGCGTACTGTTTCAGTTCTCCGAAATTCATCGGGCGGTCGGTACGCACCCAGTTTGGCGCATCGTAAGGCTGACGCGCGTGAATCTGATCGACTTTATCCACGCCCACGGTCTGCCCGCGGAACAAGATATTACCCTGCGCAATCCCTTTCACAGCGGTCAGCAAATCCTGATCATTGCGACCGAGGATCAGCAGCATTTTGACGTACGGATTATCCGGATGACTCATCATCTCCACTACCGGTCCTTTCACCGGCGGCAGATCTTTGAGGAAATCAGGACGCTTATCGTTGGTAGCGAAAATAACCCCGTGGCTGTCCGGCAACTGGTTATACAGCGTCGGGAACGACTGACCACGCCACTGCGCCTTGGTACCGAACCACGAGGCCAGAATAGCCGCCGCCTGTTGTTGTGTGGCATCCGGCGACGCCGCAAAGACCATCGGCAGATCCAGCGGACGGCTGTCGCGCGCATCGAAGAACGGCACCGGGAAATGTGCCAGGTCGTTACTCAGCGGTAACTTCTGGTATTGCAGGCTGAGCGAACTGCCCTTGCCAAGCTCCAGCCACAGCGTGCTGTTGGCCGGGTTCTCACAGATGTTCTGATAATGGCCGATGAACTCCAGACGGATGCGGTTGAAGTCGGTGACGTAGCGCGGATCAATCGCCATTTGCAGGTGGTTTTTCTTACCAAGCTGTTCTTTATCGATGACTTCAACGCCCATCAGCTGATCGTTGAGATACACCTTGAGGTGTGACTGTACCGGAATAAGCGACGGCGACGGCGTGAATTCCAGATTCAGCGTCGCCTGCGTCACCACTTCATCGCTGCGCACGCCGAATTCAATCTGCCCGTTGGGCTGAATGCCGCGCAAGGTAATCGCGCCCGGCGTCGGCGCCACATCGGCGAACGGCAACGTCAGGCTGCGCACCGGCGCGCCGGGGATAATCATCGGATTAACCGCAGGCGCCACCATTGGCAACACCACCTGAGGTGTGCTGATGTCCGCCTGAGGTAAAATGACCGGAGCAGGCTCGCTGAATGCGGGTGCCACAGAACCCAAAGCCAGCGTCATCAGCGCGGAGGCCACAAAAGTCGTCAAAGGAAGTCTTTTCATTATTTTGTCATCATCAGGGTTGATTCATCAGGCTGAACGGACAGCGGCGGATTACGTGGGGCAAAAGACAATAGCCAGCTGCCAACCGACTGGGTTTTCGCGGCCAGCGGGCGGTAACGTTGCGGGGCGATATCCAGCATCCGCAAATAACCGCGAATACCCAGCCCCAGCACTTCCCGCAGACTTTCCATTGGCTTGTCTTCCGGGAAACTGTCCTCACGCAATACCCAGCTGTCTGCCCGGGCAAACGTACATTGAATGAAATCGATGTGTTGTTGTGTGGTTAACGGCTGCAACTGCATACCGATGCTTTTACCGAACACCCGGCTGACCTGCACCGGGAAAGCATATTCTTGTAAACCGCGATGCAGAATTAAAGTGACATTGTCACCGGTATTGAAATAGCTGGCGCTGTCGGTTTCCAGCCCGACGCCGTTGTCGGAGTAGTCCTGTACGGTACAGACATACAGGTGGCCATCCGGGCGCAGTAAGGAGGCGGGCATTTTGGCTTCGACGCGATGCGCCTGACGCACCTGCTTGGATTCAAACGCCACGGCAATGGCGCCGCCCAGAATAATCATGTTGTAAATCACCCAGCCCATGCTCACCAGCACCGTCAGCATTTCATCTGCCTGGCCGTAAATCATGCGATAAATACCGAAGAACAGCCCGGCCAGATTGAGAAGCATCAGCACCTGATAAGGTCGGCTGATTTTCCAGTCCACGTAGGCATGCTTATTCAGCCCTCCTTTGGCGGTGACGTTGAACGTCCCGGCATGGGGATTAAACAGCGCCACGGTGGTCGGCCGGGCGATATACCAGGCCAGCACGGTTTCATAGATCTCATTCCAGAAGGAGTGGCGGTATTTCCCCTGCACGCGGGAGTTAGTCAGGCTGGCGTGGATCATATGCGGCAGCACGTAAAGCGCGATAGCAAAGGCCGGCGCGTATATCACATAGGCATGCATCAGCAGAAACGCCAGCGGCGCAGTGAGGAAAATAAGGCGGGGAATACCGGCCAAAAAGTGCATCATGGCGTTGGCATAACACAGCCGCTGCGCCAGTTTCAGCCCCTTGCCGAACAACGGATTATCCAGACGGAAGATCTGCACCATACCGCGCGCCCAGCGGATCCGCTGACTGACGTGCGCCGCCAGGCTTTCCGTTGCCAGCCCGGCCGCCTGCGGAATGCGGATATACGCCGAACTGTAGCCGTGGCGATGCATCCGCAGCGAGGTGTGCGCATCCTCGGTCACCGTTTCGACCGCAATGCCGCCGATTTCATTGAGCACATCGCGACGCAGCACCGCACAGGAGCCGCAAAAGAAGCTGGCATCCCAAAGATCGTTGCCGTCCTGCACCAGCCCGTAAAACAGCTCACCTTCGTTTGGCGTGCGACGCATGCGCCCGAGGTTACGTTCAAAGGGATCCGGCGAGAAGAAGTGATGCGGCGTCTGCAACATGCTGAGTTTTTTGTCTTTGAAGAACCAGCCGACGGTCAGTTGCAGGCACGACAAAAACAAACTGCGCCGTGTAACCGAACGGCTGCGAAATACAAAACATCGCCAGAACCAGCGCCACAATACCGGCCAGCAGCATCAGTACTCGTTTCGCCGCACGATTGAGCGTACTCACACGGCGGATGACGCGCGCCTCCAGCGGATTCTGCTCCACCTGAACCGGCAGCGTTTCCAGCCAGCCATAGATTTTGTCACGCAGCTGTTGCGGCCAACGCACGTAGGTAAAACGTTCACGCACACCGTTAGAGGGAAGAATGACCAGCAGCCACAGGCTTTGCAGCACATAGCGCAACGGGTCAGCGAACTTCGGGTGTTCGGCAGAAATCTGCGGATACCAGCGCGTACGTTGTGCAATGACGCGCTGCCATGAAGGCGATTCAAAGCGTAAGAATAGCCAGCCCGCGGCAACGCAAAACACCATGACGGCGGCAGCGCTGCGTGATGCGTGATGGCTCCGGTACTGACGATAACGCGCCTGTAATGCTGACATCACCGGTGGCAACAGCAACAGGTTCAGCAGGCGGCTCATACTCTGGCACTCCGCGGATCGTTTTTGCTGCGCAAATGCAGTAAGCACCAGCTCGCCAGCGTATTTAATTCGCGGCTGATTTTGCTGTTAGCATTCCACTCGCCCACCGGCTGCTTGGCCGCGAGCGACTCCGCCATGGCTTCATCACGATGCAAAATCGTCGGGACGAGCGGCGCCAGCGTCTCCTGCCACAACAGCAAAATATCCTGTTGCAACTGGCTGGAAGTGATGAACTGATTGACCAGATAGCGCCCATTTTGCGGCAACGGATGCTGATGCAAACGGACGTGAGACTGTGTGTCGGCATGGAGTAAAATCAACGTGCTGTCAGCCACCGACTGTGCGGGGAGCGGATCCGCAGACGGCGAGTCGATGAGGATCCAGTCATACACACCGGTATTTTTAAGCTGCGTGATGGCCGCTGGCCAGTCGAAGTCGTCAACCTGAACGCCTGAAAGCGAAACGTCACCGTGAGGCAAAAAATCCAGATGGGAGTGATAACGCATCGCTGCCTTGTGCCATGCATCCCCGGCACGGTGGGCAGATCGCCATCCGCGTGCCTGCTCAAACGGCATACCAAAATGCAGACGCAACATGTTTTCCGGTGAAAAGTCGATCACCAGAACCTTTTCATTCAACTGTGCCAGAGCCCAGGCCAGCGCGGCAGTGACCGACGTGGTGCCGGTCCCTCCACGAAAACCCTGTAACGCGATAACAGCCATACTTATTTTTTCTCCGCGTCAGGGGACGACAATTCATCAAGTCTTGCCAGTTCGGCCAGTAATGGCCAGCGTGACATCAGCTGCGGAATTTTTTCTTTACGGGCGATATCGACATAATTTAATTCGGAGACAGAAAAAAGGTGACTCAGTGCAAAGAAATCATCGTCTTTACCCGGTTCGGATTCGTCTGAGTCTATAATATTGGCGCTCACTCTTTCCCCTCCCTGCATTCACTCAAAAACTGACGCTCTGCTCCCGCCAAATTTCAGCGGGGCTTTAGGCTTTTTAGTATCAAACATTATTGTGAAGATTTATGATTATTTAATGTAGCAATGATAGAATTTATTATACTCACATTTATCAAAGTGTCCCAAGCGGGTTTCCGTCGAAAACGAATATAAGCAGATTAACTCTATGGCACTCTCCTTTTCATTGGGCATGAAGCAATTCTGGAATGGATTAGCGGAAATGCAAAATCGGGGTCTTTACTGGGTCAATGCGGACAGCCAGGAGGCGGCGTATCGTTTATGCGGTCAAGTTCTTGAGGCACAGCAAGGCGTTGCACCGGTCAATGTTCTGTTTTCGGAGCACAATTTAATTTGCAATGACCCTGAAAAAAAGCTAGCCGAAGATGACGTTCTTTTCACCGCTTTAAAAGAAACGCCTAAGCAAATTTTTTATTATCAGCTGGCCAATGGAAAGAAAGCCTTGCTGACATTACCGGTGGATATTAATCGTTTACGCCACACACAATCCTCACTGATGATTTTATTGCTGCCCGCCAGTTCATGGCTGACGTTAAACGATAAACAACTGACCCGCTGGGTGCGGGGAATCAGCGACTCAGCCGATAATAAAAACAGTACCTGTCTTATTCTCTGCTACGGCGCGGGTATTAATGCGTTAAAAACCCAGCTGCATTTATACCACCGTCAAATAAGCGGGGTAGCCGAACTTAAAACAAATATTGAACCGAATCAGTGGGCCGTGTCGTGGTGGCATGACAATATCGCATCCGAAGCCAATACGCTTTACCCGCTGAGCGTGCGAAAAACCGGCTGGGAAATCCAGAAAAATATTCCCGCGTCAGTGGCTGAACAAACCGGCGATGACCAGTGGATGTTACTGGCGGAACGCTCGGTGCTCGAAGGCGCCCCCCCGCTTTCTGAACGCTGGTTCCTGTTCGATGATAATGCCGCGCTGGCAGAAAGAGCTGCACATGCCCGCGTGGCAACGGTGATTTTTGCGCTCAGTGGCAATGACGAAGTGGAAGTCATGGCGCGCCAGATCCACCGCCTGCGCATACAACGCGGCAATGGACTGAAAATCGTTATTCGCGAAATGAACTCCTCGCTGCGCTATGTCGATCAGCGTTTGTTGCAAGCCTGCGGGGCAAATCTGGTGGTTCCGCACGCGGCGCGCCTCTCCAACTTCCTGACCTTGCTCGACGATTTGCAAAACCTCAGCTTCACCCGCCATGTTCCGCAAGATATTGAGGTGCTGCTCGACAGCCGTTTGCCCACGCACCATAAAGGCTATCTGCCGCTGCCGGTGTTTTGCAGCGTAATGAAAGATATCTGGGCGCATGCCTCTCTGGCGACCGAATCGCGCGGGATCCTTATCTCCCTGCGACCGGCCATCGGCATCAACCCGCAGCAGGCGATGTCACTGTGTTCGCTGCGCCGCGACGGCGACATCCTGACCGTCACGGAAAAACATCTATATCTGTTCCTGTCCAACTGCCTGGTCAGTGATGTCGACAGCGTGCTGGCGTTTCTCTTCAATCTGCCGGTCAAAGACGTTTTTACCAGCCAGACCTTCTGGAGTCAGGAAACGGATATCCGGACCGAAGTCCGCCGTCTGGCCGCCAAACCGCCGATGGCACAGCCGGTCATGGCTGCCGAAGCCTATACAGCGCATAAAATCGAACCGCTGAAACGCGCCCCGGTGCATCAGCCCGTTCCCATTACGCTGGCCATCAGTGATGCGCCGGTGATAAAGACACCGGAACTCTGACATGAATATCAGCGACATCATTGAGATTTTTATTGTTGCGGCGATTCTTTTTATCCCGCTTGGTTATGCGCTGCGCAGCCGTGTGCCGCGCTGGAAAAATCAGTTGGCCGCACGTTTTTTCAAACCGCGCTATTTAACACCTATCACTATCAGCATGGTCAATAAGCACCGCCAGCGCGCCGCGCAGGCAGAAGCTTCTCCTGCTACAGGGAAATCCAAAACGTCATTATGAAAGCATCGCAATCTTCTGCACCGCGTTTGCGGGTCTGGCAATCCTGGCGCGGTCTCGGCGCCTGGAACTACTATTTTTTGCTCAAATTTGTCCTGCTCTGGCAGGGTTATCTGAATTTTGATGCGCTCGGCAACCTGATTTTCGCCGCCGCGCTGTTATTCCCGTTGCCTTCTTTACGGGTGCACCGCTGGCGTCAGTGGACTGCCCTGCCATTCGGGCTGGCGTTGTTGTATCACGACACCTGGCTGCCGGGCTGGCGTTCGATTGTCAGTCAGGGCGCGGACGTTACCGGTTTCAGTATGGGCTATTTGCTGGAGCTGGCTGACCGCTTCATCAACTGGCAGTGGATCGGCGTCGGTTTCGCCCTGCTGGTGGGTTATCTGTTCGTCTCACAGTGGATCCGCCTGACGACCTTCACCGTCGCCGCGCTGCTGTGGGTGAACCTGAGCTTCCTCATCACCCCGTTTCTGGCCTCAAAGCCGGTGACGGCTGCGGTGCAACCGACAGTCACTGCACAGCCGGTTGCTGCGTCCGGCACGGTGAATACGGTTAACGGCCCGCCGACGGATGCCAACCTTAGCGCCTATTTAGAGCAGTTTTACCAGAACGAAAGCCGCCGGACGGTACGTTTCCCGGACGCCCTGCCTGCTGACGCACAGCCTTTTGATCTCCTGGTTATCAATATCTGTTCACTGGCCTGGGCGGATCTGGACGCGGTTAATCTTTCCACTTCCCCGCTGTGGTCGCGTTTTGATTATGTGTTCAGCAATTTCAACTCGGCGACCGCCTACAGCGGCCCGGCGTCAATCCGCCTGCTGCGCGCCAGCTGTGGCCAGTCATCGCATCACAATTTGTATCAGGCCGCCGGGCAGCAGTGTTATCTGTTCGACGATCTGGCGCGTCTGGGCTTCACTTCCCAGCTGGCGATGGATCACACCGGCGAGTTCGGTAATTACATCGGCAACCTGCGCGACGACGCCGACATGAAATCTCCGCTGATGTCGCAGGCGGGTCTCGGCCATGAGCTGACCTCTTTTGACGGTTCGCCTATCTTCAACGACGGGCAGTTATTCACCCGCTGGCTGGAGAATCAGGAAAAAGCCGGTACCGCGCGTACTGCGACGTTCTTCAACCTGATCCCGTTGCACGACGGCAACCGTTACGTCGGTAGCAACAAAAGCGCCGACTACCGCAGCCGTGCCACAACCCTGCTCAACAATTTGAATGCTTTTATGGATCAGCTGGAAAAATCAGGTCGTAAAGTGATGCTGGTGGTGGTTCCGGAGCACGGCGCGGCGCTGGTTGGCGATAAAATGCAAATTTCTGGCCTGCGCGATATCCCAAGCCCTGGCATAACCCACATCCCGGTCGGCGTGAAGTTCTTCGGGATGCAGGCGCCGCACAGTGCCTCACCGATGAAGATCGACGCGCCAAGCAGCTATCTGGCCATCGCTGAAATGGTGTCCCGCGCCGCAGACGGCAAAGTCTTCACCAGTCCGTCGATGGACTGGAAAACCTTCAGTGCCAACCTGCCACAGACACCGCTGGTTTCAGAGAATGAAAACGCCGTGGTGATGGAATATCAGGGGAAGATCTACATACGGTTGAATGGCGGAGGATGGGTACCGTACCCGAGTTGATTGTGCGGAGGCCACCGCACACTGGGCGTTGAGATTCAACTTCAACTTGAAAACCTTGAATTTGAATTCAAACGCCCCCGCGGCCATCACCCCAAATAGTGATATTATTCCCACATTCAATTACTTCCCCCGGATATCACCATGTCTGCTCCACCGGATTTACTCCGTCTGAACGATGTGTCATTCACGCTCAACACTACTCCGCTCCTTGAGCCCGTCTCGCTCACCCTTAATCCCGGTGAATTCACCCTGCTTACCGGCCCCTCGGGCAGTGGCAAAAGTACCTTGCTAAAAATCATGGCGTCGCTGCAAACCCCGACCGGCGGGACGATTCTGTTTAAAGGTGAAGATATCAGCCGCATTAAACCGGAGACTTATCGCCAGCGGGTGTCCTATTGCTTCCAGACGCCGTCACTGTTTGGCGAAACCGTGCGGGACAATCTGGCGCTGCCTTATCAGATCAGACAGAAAAAAGTGGACGAAGCACTTCTGCGCGCCTGGCTGAAACGGGTGCATCTTTCACCTGAAATCCTGAGCAAAAATATTCAGGAACTGTCCGGCGGTGAGAAACAACGCATCGCCCTGCTGCGCAATCTGCAATTCCTGCCTGACGTGTTGTTGCTCGATGAAATCACCAGCGCACTCGATGAAGACAACAAAGAAAATATCAACGAGATTATCGCCAGTCTGGTGGAGGACAAACAGCTCGCGGTGCTGTGGGTGAGCCACGATCAGAATGAAATACGCCACGCAAAAAACGTCATTACGTTATCCCATTCCACGCACGAGAACGCCGTTCATGAATCAGCATAATATTACTAATGAATCCCTGGCGCTGGCGCTGATATTGGTGGTCGTCGCCCTGCTGGTCAGCAGCAAAGAAAAACTCGGGCTGGAAAAAGACATCATCTGGAGCGTAGCGCGGGCGATCGTACAACTGGTGATTGTCGGCTATGTTCTGAAATACATATTCGATCTCAATAATGGCTGGCTGACCGTGTTGATGGTGCTGTTCATCTGCGTGAATGCCGCGCTGAATGCCAAAAAACGCAGCCGCAATATTGATAACGGTTTTGTGATTTCGTTTGTCGCGATTACGGTGGGCACCACGCTGACGCTGACAATACTTATTCTGACCGGTTCGATTGAGTTTCTGCCGATGCAGGTCATCCCGATTTCAGGCATGGTGGCCGGGAATGCAATGGTGGCGGTGGGGTTGTGTTACAGCAATCTGAACCAGCGTTTTCTGGATAATCAGCAAAAAATTTTGGAGATGCTCAGCCTCGGCGCATCGACAAAAATTGCATCCGGTCGGATTATTCGCGACAGCATTCGTGCAGCGATGATCCCGACCGTGGATGCGGCAAAAACCGTCGGGATTGTCAGCCTGCCGGGCATGATGTCCGGGCTGATTTTTGCCGGAATAGACCCGGTGAAAGCCATCAAATATCAGATAATGGTGACGTTTATGTTGCTGGGCACCGCAAGCTTATCGACCATTATCGCGGGTTATCTGGCCTTTCAGCGTTTCTACAACGACCGCGCGCAATTGCGCAGCCTGAAATCCTAGTAATCCCCTTTTGCGCCCGGCCATTGCGGGCGCATTTATCATCTCATCGCTACAAATCGGACAGAACCTGCCGCAGATTTATTTCTCCCGTATCCGCGTCATCAAGGTCTAACACACCTTCCAAATCGTCGAGATGCTCCAGCATAATTTCCGCTGCCTGCGCGGTGTCTCCCGCTTCCAGCGCGTTGATGATCGCTTCGTGCTCATCGCACTGGCAGGAAGGCACTTCGTTACGCTGGTAAAGCGCCACGATAAGTGAACTGCGCACCATCAGATTCGACAGAATTTCACTGAGTACACTATTGCCACAAATCTCACCGAGGATCAGATGAAACTCGCTAAGCTCGCGCACGATAGCACGGCGGTCTTCTGATGCGGTGGCCACACGTTCGTTACGCATATGGCTGATGATGCGCTGACGATGAGTCCGCATTACGTCCGGTGTAATACTCTCGACAATTGCCCGCTCGATGGCGCGGCGGGCGATAAAAACTTCACGGGCTTCTTTTGCGGTAGGCTGAGACACCATCGCGCCACGGTTGGGTTCGATGGTCACAATGCGCTGCATGGCCAGACGCTGGAGCGCCACCTGAACGTGGTTGCGATTTGCCCCCAGCGCTTCAACCAGCTGAGACTCCACCAGGCGTGTTCCGGGACGCAACCTTTGCTGGCCGATGGCTTTCGAGAGGATTTCGGCAATACGCTGAACTTCCAGCTGTTTAGCGGTTGTGGTGTTTGTGCTCATGGAATGGGATATAGCCTCTTATGCAGGTCTGTCTTTCTACGCAATATTTGCGACTAAATTAGCACTCTTTGTTCAGGATTTCAGGCGTAAATCATGCACAACTTTGTTACAAATCCCACACATTTCCCTCACCAAACCCCACGATTGCAACTTTAGTCATTACGCCTCCTGACGTTTTTCATTCCAGTTTATTTCCCTTTAACTGTAGCACATCGAATTTGACGCTTTGTAAGCGAGCGGAGCCGCCCCTGTGATTTTTTTTGCCGGTGCTTTGGCCACCCTTATTACGTTTTTGCGAGACATCACGAAGGAAAACATCACCCTCATTCACAAACCTGAAAACCTGTCCAGAATGCCTTTCGTAGCGGTAAAAAACGCAGGAAGCGGGCAAAAATGTGAAGTTGCTTCCTGTTTAAAAATAATCATAAATGATTACTTTTAAATTGTATGAAAGGTAATCATACTTCTGCGCAAGGAAAGCCACTGTGTACGATGTAACCATCACCCGCAATGCGCAAAGGGAACTCGATAAAATGCCCGCCACGCTGATCGCAGCGCTAATTGAGGCTGTTGACGAGTTGGGGATTTATGGTGCCGCCTTACAGGATCCGGAGGTCCGGTATGTCGGACATGGAATACGGGAGCTTCGGGTATGCAGTCCTGAAGGTTTTGGCCGAGCGTTTTACTTTTTTATGAAGGGTCGGCGGATTTATATCGTCCATATTCTGCATAAGAAAACTGCTAAAACACCTCGTCAGGATTTGGAGCTGGCACTACAACGCATGAAAACAATCAAAAGGAATGAAATGTGAAAGATGATGATGACGACGATGAACTGATCCCTTTCAGCGTGGTGAAAGCAGAGATGCTTCAAAACCCTGAGGTCGCCGCCGCTTACGCCGCCCTTCAGGTCCATAAAAAAATGGTCGCACAGCTTAAAGCTACACGCCTTGCCGAATCCCTTACTCAGGAAGACATCGCAAAGCGTACCGGGCTGAAAAAGCAAAACATCAGCCGGTTTGAAAACGGTACAACATCCCCGACGCTCAATACCGTCAGCCGTTACGCCGTCGCGCTCGGCGGCACTTTCGAATTTAAGAAACTTCACTGACTTTCGTATTGTGCGCGCTGTAAGCGGCAATAAACTCCCCGGCGATCGCCACGGCGATTTCTGCCGGGAGTTTGCCACGTACGTCAGGCAATCCAACCGGGCAGCGCATTCTGGTCAGTTGCTCCTGCGAAATTCCTTTGCCGGATAAGCGATAATCGAAGCGTTTTCGCTTAGTCTCTGAGCCGATCAGGCCGAAATAGCGAAAATCCCCGCGTTTAAGGATCCGCTCACTTAGCGCAAAATCCAGCTGATGATCGTGAGTCAGGACCATGAAATAGCTGCCCGCAGGCATCTGCGCCACCGTGCCTTCCGGTTCCTCGTCAACGATGCAGGTAATCTGTGCATCGACCTGCGCAGGGAATTCACTGGCGCGGGCATCCACCCAAGTGATGCGGCACGGCAGCGTGCTGAGAATGTTCACCAGCGCCCGTCCGACGTGGCCTGCGCCGTAGACCACCACCTGCGGTTGCGGATATCCGAGCGGTTCAAGCAGCACCGAGGCCATTCCGCCACAGCACTGCCCAAGCCGGGCACCCAGTGAAAAGCACTCAAACCGGCTGTTCTGTTCACCCTTTTTCAGCATCTCGCGGGCAATCGCTGTGACCTGAAACTCCAGATTACCGCCGCCCAGCGTGTAGAAAAGCTGGTCAGCGGTGATCAGCATTTTGCAGCCCGCATCACGCGGTGTGGAACCCTGCTGATCGACCAGGGTGGCCACCACGCAGGGTTCTGCGCGCGTTTGCAAATTGTGTAAACAGCTCACCCAGTCATCTGTACGCATGAGAACCTCCGTTAGCTGGCCATTTTATCAGCGACATGAGTGACAACGTCACCTGAAAAACGCAGCTGATTCACTCCGCTAAGCACCCTTTCAGGCGTGGCAGGCGCGTCGATGTGCGGGTGAACACAGTAATTGCCGAGACTGGCCACCGCGTCTTTAATTGCGCACCAGACCGAAATGCCGAGCATAAACGGCGGTTCACCGACGGCTTTGGAATGGAAAACCGTGTCTTCCGGATTCTTGCGGTTCTCCACCAGCTTCACGCGCAGATCCTGCGGAATATCACCGATCGCCGGAATCTTGTAAGCCGCCGGACCGCCGGTCATCAGCCGCCCCTGGTCATTCCACACCAGTTCCTCGGTGGTCAGCCAGCCCATGCCTTGCACGAATCCGCCCTCAACCTGCCCGATATCAATGGCCGGATTCAGCGAATCGCCCACGTCGTGCAAGATATCAGCGCGCAGCAGCCGGTATTCGCCGGTCAGCGTATCGACCAGCACTTCGGCGCAGGCCGCGCCGTAGGAGAAATAATAGAACGGATGCCCGGCCGCTTTACTGCGATCGTAGAAAATCTTCGGCGTTTTGTAATAACCGGTGCTGGAAAGCGGCACCTGATTGAGCCAGCACTGAGTGGCGACCTGCTCAAAACTGAAATACAGATCTTTTACCCGCACCTGACCGTTGCTGAATTCCACATCATTTTCATCCGCGCCGTGAACGCGCATCAGCATCTCAACCATCCGCCCTTTGATGATTTCTGCGGCATTTTGCGCGGCTTTTCCGTTGAGATCGGCCCCCGATGACGCTGCGGTCGGCGAGGTATTCGGCACTTTGCCGGTGTCGGTGGCGGTTATCTGGATACGGCTGATATCTACCTGAAATACCTGGGCGACAACCTGTGCCACTTTGGTATTCAGCCCCTGACCCATTTCGGTGCCGCCGTGGTTGAGCTGAATACTGCCGTCGGTGTAAACCAGCACCAGCGCACCCGCCTGATTCAGAAAGCTGGCGGTGAATGAAATGCCGAATTTCACCGGTGTCAGCGCCAGACCTTTCTTCAGATAAGGATTTACACGGTTAAATTCAGTGACAGCGTCACGTCTGACGGCGTATTCCGCACTCTCTTCCAGCTGCTGCGTCATTTCCTGCAACAGGTTTTGCCCGACGGGCTGATGGTAATGTGTAACGTTGCGGGTTTCCTGTCCGTAATAATTGTTCTTGCGAACTGTCAGCGGATCTAACGCCAGCTCGCGGGCAATGTGATCGACTATATGCTCGATCGCCACAATCCCCTGCGGGCCACCAAATCCGCGGTAAGCGGTGTTGGACGCCATATTCGTTTTGCAGCGATAGCCGGTGATCAGCGCATCGCCAAGGTAGTACGCGTTGTCGGAATGGAACATGGCGCGATCGACGATAGAACCGGACAGATCCAGCGAATAGCCGCAGTTCGCCGCCAGTTTGATGTCGATACCATGGATCACACCTTCGTCTGTAAAGCCGACGTCGTAGCTGACGTGAAACGGATGCCGTTTGCCGGTGATCAGCATGTCATCCTGCCTTGCCAGACGCATTTTCGCCGGGCGTCCGGTGAGATGTGCCGCCAGCGCCGCCAGACAGGCGGTGCCCGCCGCCTGAGTTTCTTTGCCACCAAACCCGCCGCCCATGCGGCGCATATCTACCACCACTTTATGCATTGGCAAATCCAGCACTGAGGCGACCAGTTTTTGCACTTCGGTCGGGTGCTGCGTCGAGCTGTACACCAGCATCGCGCCATCTTCACCGGGCATCACAGAGGCAATCTGTGTTTCCAGATAAAAATGCTCCTGCCCGCCGATTTCCAGTTCACCCTGCAAACGGTGTTTCGCCGAGGCCAGCGCCATCTGTGCATCGCCGCGTTTATGCTGATGCGGCTCTTCGACGTAATGTTCAAGCGCCAGCGCCTGTTTAATGGTCAGCACAGCATCACGCATCTGATATTCCACCTTCGCCAGCGCGACGGCGGCGCGGGCGGCGTCCATCGAGGTGGCAGCGACCACCAGCACTATCTGCCCGACGTACTCCACGCAGCCCTGCGCCATCAGCGGATCGCCATGAGTCAGTGGTGCGATATCCAGATTGCCCGGCACATCTTCTGCGGTCATGACCCGCACCACGCCGGGCACGGTGTAACAAGCCTCGGTATCGATATGCACAATATCGGCGTGCGCGTGCGGGCTGAGCAGTGGCACCAGATGCAGCTGATTGGGGAATTCCAGCCGGTCATCGACGTATATTGCTTCACCTGTTACGTGTTTATCGGCACTTTCGTGACGCTGACTTTTGCCGACGCCGCTTTGTAAACCGGCGCGGAACAGCGCTTCCATCTGCTGTTGCGAGAGTGAAGGTTTGGATTCAGACATAGTGAGTTACCCGCATCAGCGTTTCAGGAGAGGTCATTTCGATATGGCAGCGGCGCAGCAAATTTTTTGCCACCTGCATGCGGTATTCACGGCTGGCGCGAAAATCGCTGATCGGCGTGAAATCCTGTTCAAGCGCCTGACAGGCGCGCTCAATTGTCGCGGTCTGCCACGGCTGACCGAGCAACAGGGCCTCACAGCCGGTCGCGCGCTTTGCCACTTCCGCCATTCCGCCAAAAGCGATACGGGCATGGATCACTACGCCGTTTTGCACTTCGATGTGCAGCGCGGCGCACACCGCTGAAATATCGTCTTCAAGCCGTTTCGAGACTTTATACACCCGCAGCTGACGCGCCGCTGACGTCGCACGCGGAATGCGGATTTGCTCGATAAACTCGCCAGGCTGTAGTGCCGTTTTACGGTAACCGAGGAAAAAATGCTCCAGCGGCAATTCGCGTTGCTGCGAGCCAAGCCGCAGCAGCAGCGTCGCACCCAGCGCCAGCAAGACCGGTCCGCCGTCGCCGATGGGCGAAGCATTGGCGATATTGCCGCCGAATGTGCCCTGATTGCGGATCTGCTCCGAGGCAAAGCGTTCGAGCAGGTCGCCGAATTCCGGGAATTCATCACGCAGAACTGGCAGACACTGACTGAGGGTGGCCGCTGCGCCGATGTGAATAGCCTGATCGGTCAGCGTAATACGTTTCAGCTCATCAATGTGGCTGAGGGACATCAGTTTTGGCAGCCGCTGAAAGCGTTGCGTGACCTCCAGCGCCAGGTCGGTGCCGCCAGCCACCAGACGGGCATCAGGTTCTGTAATGAATAACTGCGCCAGCTGTTCGATGCAGGTCGGCTGCTCAGTGGCAGAAATAGCCCGCAGTTTTTGCAGCGTATTCAGCGCATCCTCGTCAAACTGATCGGCCTGCGGCTGCTGGCAGATGTCTTTCGCCGCCGCCATAATCGGGCGATAGCCGGTGCAGCGGCAAAGATTGCCGGACAGCGCCTGCTGTGTGTGTTCCACATCAAATGCCTGCTGTTTTTTTTCTAAAGCAAACAATGACATCACAAAGCCCGGCGTGCAGAAACCACACTGCGAGGCGTGATTGTGCACCATCGCCTGCTGTACGTGATGCAGTTCGCCCTGATGTTTCAGATCCTCAACGGTGATCAGCTGTTTGCCGTGTATCGCAGGCATAAACGTCAGGCAGGCGTTAACCGTCCGGTAGTTCAGCGCATCACCCTGTGGTTCAGCCAGCACGACGGTACACGCGCCGCAGTCGCCGGACGCACAACCTTCTTTGGTGCCGCAGCGCCCGGCGTTCTGCCGCAGATACTGTAAGACGGTCGTGTCGGCTGGCAGATTTTCAGTGTGGATACTGCCGTTCATTAAAAATTGGATCATACGCCTTCTCCCTTCTTACAGCCGTTCAAAATCAGCGTCGTGACTTCTTCAATGATGTGCTCGCGCGCCGCGTTATCGCCTTCAAAATCGCCGTACATATGCTTCACCTGTACCGCAAAATCCGCGTAATACTGCGTCACTGCCCAGATGTGCATGATGAACAGTCGCGCATCCAGCGGACGGATTTTCTGCAGGGCGATCCACTCGTGGATCAGGTTTTCCTTGCCGGTAATGTTTGCCGTTGCCTGCGGCCAGTATTTTTGCAAATAGTGGCCGCCGCCCAGCACTTCGCTGGTGAAAATGCGCGAAAGCTCAGGCTGGTCAAAGGAGAAGTTCAGCTTGTTGCGGATATACCGGCTGAGTACTGCGTCCGGTTCGCTGAGCGTCGGGTCGAACTGGATGATGTCACCCCAGACTTTCAGCACCTTTTGCAGCAGCTCTTCGTAGAGTTCTTCTTTTCCGGCGATGTAGTAATGCAACTGGGCTTTTTTGATCCCGGCACGCTGAGCGATGGCCTGCGTGGTCGCCCCCTGAAAGCCCTTTTCGCTGAATTCTGCAATCGCCGCCGCATGAATATTTTCCAGCGTACGCTCACGTGCAATGCGGATTTTGCCGACCGATTCGTTGTTCATCATGCAGGATCCCTCGCATAGGCCAGTTCGCCGTCGATATAGGTGCAGAACACGTTGCGGTCATCGCCGAGGGTCATCAGCACAAACAGTTTTTCGGCCAGCGTTTCGCTGTTAGCGGCGCGCAGTTTTTGCAGCGCGCTGACGCCGGGCTCGAGCACCACGAAATCCGCTTCTTTACCGGCGTTGAAATTACCGATTTTGTCATCGAGATGCAGCGCCCGTGCGCCCCCCAGCGTAGCGTGATAAAAGGCTTCAAAGGCGGATAAACGGTAACGTTGCAGTTGCCCGACTTTGTAGGCTTCCGACAGCGTTTCCAACATGTTGAAGGTGGTGCCCGCCCCCACATCTGTACCCATGCCGACCCGGATGTGTTTCTCCCAGGATTTCTGCAAATTAAACAGGCCACTGCCAAGAAACAGGTTGGAGGTCGGGCAAAAGGCGATGGTGGAATCGGTGTCGTGCAGGCAATCCCACTCGCTGTCATCGAGATGCAAACAGTGCGCAAACACACAGCGTTCGCCGGTCAGACCGAACTGATGATACACATCCAGATAGTGCTGATGCGCCGGGTGCATCTCCTTCACCCACGACAGCTCCGCGACGTTTTCGCTGAGGTGGGTATGCAGATAGACGTCCGGGAACTCTTCTTTCAGCAGGCGGACTTTTTGCAGCAGCTCAGGCGAGGAGGTCGGCGCAAATCTTGGCGTCAGTGCATAACTCAGCCGCTGACGGTTGTGCCAACGCGCGATGAGCTTACGCGTATCGGCTTCGCTTTGTTCCGGCGTTTCCAGCAAGGCGTCAGGGGCATTTTTGTCCATCATCACTTTGCCCGCCACCAGCCGCATATTGATGTCGGACGCTTCTTTAAACAGCGCATCGACCGACTGCGGGTGCACGGTGCCGAACACCAGCGCGGTGGTAGTGCCGTTAAGTAATAACTGTTCGATGAAGAATTTCGACATGCGCCGGGAGTAATCCGCGCAGTGATATTGCTGTTCAGTGGGGAACGTGTAGCGCTGAAGCCATTCAAGCAACTGCTCGCCGTAGGCGCCGATCATTTCGGTTTGCGGATAGTGGATGTGGGTATCGACAAAACCCGGCACGATCAGCTTGTCGCGATAATCATCTATTTCCAGACCGTCGGTGTGCCGCGCCTGCGAAAGCTTTGCCTCACCCTCAAGCCATTCGCCCAGCCAGACGATATGCCCGCCGCTCAGCAGCATCAGTCCGTCTTCGATATAGCGCACCTGCGCCTCAAGATCCTGCGGATGTAATACCGGTTCACGGATATCAAAGAAGTTTCCGCGAACCGCGCGGGTGATGATTTGACTCATGGCATAGCCCTTTTCTGCAACATTCTGATTGATGACTGATAACAGAACATTTGCAAAGCTTATGCCAAATCTGACCATTCGGTCAGACCGTCTGGATGTTTTTTACTGCGGGGAGCTTTATTTCAGCAGCACTTCGTACTGCGGATTGAATTCATCGAAAATCGGCAACGCGGCGGCACCGAGCGCAGCGGTGTCACTGCCGGACATCCCCAGGCGAATACGCGCGTGCTGCGGATAGCGGCTGCGCACAGAGTTGTAGAGCGGCGTCAGGCGCTGTATCAGTTTCTCGACCAGCGGTTTCGGCATGGTGCCGCCGATAATGACGCACTGCGCGTCGAACACGCATTCCATGATATTGATGGCCTGACAGGCGGGTTCAACGGCAGTATCCAGCCATTGACTGAAGCGTTTTTCGTCCACTTCCAGCAGATCTTCGGGCATGGCTGATGCCGGATCTAATCCGCAAGCTTCGTAAGCCGCCTGCAAAGAAAGGTAACGTTCGAGGCACCCTTTGTTGCCGCAATAGCATTCGCGTCCGCCCGGTTGCACCACAATGTGGCCGACCTCGCCCGCATTGTGTGCATGACCGGTGTAAATTCGCCCGTCGGTGAAGATGCCTGCCCCCAGACCGGTGCCGATATACAGATACACAAAGGATGATAATTGCTTGGCTACGCCGTGAAAACGCTCGCCGATGGCGGCCACGGTGGCATCATTTTCGAGAGTTACCGGCCAGCCTGTTGCCGCGCTCAGATGCGCTTCGATATCGACGTCGTCCCATCCGTGCAGCGTGGTCGGGCCTTGCGACGAAATCCCCTCCACGCCGAATGGCCCCGGCATCACCACGCCTATGCCCAACATTTTCCGCCAGTCGATTTTCACCTGTTGGCGCATTTCTTGCAGTACCTGATCAATCAGAGCCAGCGTGGGCTCTGGCTGCGGTTTCTGTACCCGGATCAGGCTGCGAAAACGGACCGAACCGGTGAGATCGACCAGCACAATCAGCAGCGACTGATGATCAAGATGGATGCCAATGGAATAGGCGCTGTCAGGATTGAGTGTCAGTGGCGTTGCTGGTTGACCACGTCCGCCCTCGCGGCGCGGCAGATGGGAGGAGAGGATCCCCGCCTGTTCGAGCTCGGTGGCGATGTTGGACACGGTTTGTGGCGTAAGCGACGTCAGCCGGGCAATTTCGGCGCGGGTCAGTTCACCGTTGAGACGAATAGCTTCAATCACGACCCGACGATTGTGAGCACGGGCGTGCTCAAGATTGGTACCCGACGTTGTAATCACATCTCTCTCCACGGTGAAGACCTTGCGGGCAGTATGCGGAGAGTGATTACAGCAATCAAATTGATTTTATAATTATCAGTATATGAATTTGACGGTGTCATCACAGCTTTGAATGTTATTGGCATGTTAATAATAATCGCCAGTCACTATTCATTTGCAGCATTTTTGAGATTCACCTTCAGACCCAGTAGCACAATCCGGCAGGGACGCAGGGACTGGCAGAAATAGGCCTTCCCATTTTTTTTAGCCGATTAAAGCAATCAAATTGATTTAATAAACCTAACCCTGTTTCGGAGAATGACGATGAGCCTGCGACTTACCCCAGCGGCGACCCTGTGCGCCCTTTCTGCCCTGACTTTCGGTTATTCGGCCAGCGTGCTGGCGGACACGACCCTTAGCGCCCTGTTCATGACCCAGGCGGCGTACAGCGAAGCGGATATCCGCGCGATGACCGCTGATTTCACCAAACTGCACCCGGACATCAAAGTGAATCTGGAATTTGTGCCGTACGAAGCGTTGCACGACAAAATCGTCGCCGCACGCGGTGCCGGTGACAAAGGCTATGACGTGGTGCTGTTCGATGCGATCTGGCCTGCCGAATTCAACAAGTACGGCCTGTTGCAGGACGTCACCGCGCGTATTCCGGCCGAAGAGAGCAATAAGATCTTCGACGGTGCAATTTCCACCGTGACTTACAAAGACAAGCGCTGGGGGATGCCGTGGATCCTCGACACCAAATATCTCTATTACAACAAAGCCATGCTGGCGAAGGCCGGGATCACGACGCCACCGGCCACCTGGGCTGACGTTGAGAAGCAGTCGGCCATCCTGAAAGAAAAAGGCATTGTGAAATATCCACTGGTGTGGAGCTGGTCGCAGTCTGAAGCGCTGCTGTGTGACTACACCACACTGGTCTCCGCCTTCAAAGGCGATTTCTATCAAGACGGAAAGCTTAACTTCACTAACTCCGGCGCCATGAAAGCCATCAATTACATGAAAGAGACGCTGGATAAAGGGCTGACCAACCCGAACTCCCGCGAGTATCTGGAAGAAGACGTGCGCAAGTCATTCTCCAACGGTGATGCGGCGTTCGCGCTGAACTGGACATACATGTACAACATGGCCAATGACCCGAAACAGAGCAAAGTCGCGGGTGACGTCGGCGTAGTTCCGGCTCCGGGGGGTGAAGCGGGCGGCGCATCCGGCGTCAACGGCTCGATGGGTTTGGGTATCGCCAAAGCCAGTGCGCATCCTGATCAGGCGTGGGAATTTATCAGCTACATGACCTCCCAGCCGGTGCAGAACAAATACGCCAAGCTGAGCCTGCCGATATGGAAATCCTCTTATGACGATCCGACGGTGCAGAAAGATCAGGAACAGCTGATCGCCGCCGCCAAAACCTCGCTGAACGTAATGTTGTCGCGTCCGGTGACGGCGGATTACTCCCGCTTGTCCAACATTTTGCAGCAAAACATTCAGGCGGTATTGCAGGGTAAAACCCCGGCGCAGGACGGTATGGAAGCCGCAACCAAAGCCGCCGATCGTTTACGTTAATTGCTTTTCACCACACTCTTAAGCCAACACTACAGCCCGTCATCTCCCCATGATGACGGGCCGGGAATCAAGCATGCTTACTTTACCGCAACGTGAACGTCGTCAGGCCTGGGTGCTCCTCGCGCCGATGCTGCTGATGATGTTCCTGCTGACCGCCTGGCCGCTGGCCCGCACGCTGTGGCTCAGTTTTACCGACGCCGGACTTATCGGCGACGGCTCTGCGCCCAACTGGGTGGGCAGCGAAAACTTTCTCTACGCGCTGACCGACCCGGATTTTCGCGCAGCACTCTGGCGCACGCTGTATTTCACCGTAGTCTCAGTAATTATTGAAGGCTTTATCGGCGTGCTGGTTGCCCTGCTGCTCAATCAGCCCTTTTGGGGACGCAGCGCACTGCGCGTCCTGGTGATTTTGCCGTGGGCGCTGCCGACTATCGTCAACGCCACCATGTGGCGACTGAATTTCAATCCGGATTACGGCAGCATCAACGCCCTGCTCACGCAGCTTGGCCTCATCGACACCTACCGCAGCTGGCTCGGTGACCCGTCTTCGGCCATTAACGCTGTGATGTTCGCGGATATCTGGAAGAACTACCCGCTGATCACCCTGCTGGTGCTGGCCGCGTTGCAGACAATACCAGAGGATTTATTCGAGGCGGCCCGTCTGGACGGCGCATCCGCATTCCGGCGTTTTCGTAAAATCACTTTACCGGCGATCGCCGCACCGCTGGCGGTGGCGCTTATTCTGCGCACCATTGACGCGTTTAAAGTCTTTGACATCATTTACGTCATGACCCGCGGCGGCCCGCTCGACAGCACCAAAACCGTCAGTTTCTTTGTCTATCAGGAATCCTTCAGTTATCTGCGCGCAGGCAGCGGTGCCGCTTACGCGATACTCATGACGCTGATTTGTGCCCTGCTCATTTTGATTTACATGGTGATGCTGCTGCGTCAGCGCCGTTCAGGGAGCGTCGAATGAAACAGAAAATCCGGCTTATTCTGCGCTATCTCGCCGCGCTGGTTCTGGCCGCGTCGATCCTTGCACCCCTGGTGTGGATGTTCCTGATGAGCGTCAGCTCGGCGGCCGATCTGACCCGCATTCCGCTGGAATGGCTGCCGCGCCACTGGGATTTCAGCCGATACGCCAGCCTGCTGACCTTGCAGGCCGGGCAGCCCGGCGCGCTGTTCTTACACGCCCTTGGCAACAGCCTGCTGGTGGCCTGCGGTGCGACAATCATCTCCCTGCTGCTGGCCATTCCTGCGGCGTACAGCTTCTCGCGCTATCCCGGCCGCGACGGCTGGCTGTTTGGCAGTCTGGCGATTTACATGGTGCCGCCGGTGGCGTTCGTTCTGCCGCTGTACTTTATCCTGCAACAGCTTTCGCTGCTCAATACGCACCTCGGGCTGATTTTGGTGTATTGCTCGATGATCCTGCCGTTCCTGACGTGGATGCTGAAAAACCAGTTCGACGCCCTGCCGATCGACATCGAACAGGCCGCGCGCCTTGACGGTCTTCGCTACTGGCAGGTGCTTCTGCGCATTACGTTGCCGCTGGCAAAACCGGCGCTGGGTGCCTCAGCGATGTTTGGCTGGCTGCTGGCATGGGATGAATTTTTTTACGCGCTGCTGTTCACCAACAATATCGACGCCCAGACGTTGCCGGTCACCATCGCCGGTTTCACCGCCGGGCGCGCCACCGATGACGGGCTGATTGCCGCCGTCGGCATTCTGGCGGCCATTCCGCCGCTCTTTATTGCCCTCTGGCTGCAAAAAACACTGGTCAGCGGGTTAACCGCTGGCGGCAGCAAGGGATAAGCTCATGGGAAACGTAACAAGAATGAAGAAACCCGACGCCTTTGCCACGCTGTTCGTGGCGGGCAATATCAATGTGGATTTGATCATGAGCACGCTGCACGCCTGGCCGAAAAAAGGCACCGAAGCGATGCTCGACAGCAGCTCACTGCGCCCCGGGGGTTCTGCGGGTAACTGCGCGCTGGCGCTGGCGGCGCTCGGTACGCCCCATCGTTTAGTCGCCAATCAGGGCAACGATCAGTTTACCGGCTGGCTGGCGGGTTTATTTCCAGAAAGCGCACCCCACTGGCCGACCGCCGACTGCGAAACCTCGCTGACTTTCGGCGTGACGCATCCGGACCATGAGCGCACATTCTTTAGTAATCAGGGGCACATCGTACGCCTTTCGATGCAGGACGTGCTCGCGCAATTACCGGAAACCGCGCAGCCCGGCGACTGGGTTCTGCTCTGCGGAACCTGGCTTTGTACCGCGCTGTACGCGGACTATCCGCAACTGCTTTCCACGCTAAAACAGCGCGGTTATCACGTTGCCGTCGACAGCGGCTGGCCACCGCAGGACTGGAGCGATGCACTGCGTGAACAAGCGGCGAACTGGCTGCCGTTTTGCGATGCGCTGCTGCTTAATGAAGTTGAAACGCTCGGGCTGGCCGATGCCGTAACGCTCGACGCCGCCGCTCACCGCCTGCTTTCGCAGATGGCAGACGGTGCATTTTGCGTTGCCAAATGCGGGCCTGAGGGCGCGCGTTTGTGGTCAGCCGCTCTGACACTGCATCAGCACGCCGAACCGGTGGAGGTCGTCGATACCATCGGTGCCGGCGACAGTTTTAACGCCGGATTTTTATCCGCGCTGATTTATGGCCTGCCGCCTGCCACGGCGCTGCAATGGGGGGTGCGCGTCGCCGGTTGTGCGATTGGCAGTTCCCCGCGCCGTTACCCTGACTGGCAATCGCTTTTTGGCCTTGTGGAGAACATCTAAATGGCTCTGGTAGAACTGGTAAAAGTCGCCAAACGTTACGGCAAAGTACAGGTATTGAAACCGCTGGATCTGACCATTCCTGACGGCAGTTTCACCGTGCTGGTCGGGCCGTCGGGCTGTGGGAAATCGACGCTGCTGCGCTTGCTGGCTGGTCTCGAATCCCTTTCGGACGGCGATATTCTGCTCGATAAACAGCAGATTAATAATTTTGACCCCGCCGATCGTGACATCGCGATGGTATTTCAAAGCTATGCGCTGTATCCGCACCTGACCGTAGCCGAGAATATGGCGTTCCATATGCAGGTGAAAAAAGTGCCGAAAGCCGAACAGCAGGCGAAAGTTCAGCAGGCGGCGAAAGTGCTGGGCATTGACCATCTGCTGAAACGCTTACCGAAAGATTTGTCCGGCGGCCAGCGTCAGCGTGTGGCGATGGGTCGCGCGCTGGTGCGTAATCCGAAAGTGTTTTTGTTCGATGAACCGCTCTCAAACCTCGACGCACAGTTGCGTATGGAGCTGCGCGCCGAAATCAAATCGCTGCATCAGCAGTTCCGCACCACGACGGTGTATGTGACGCACGACCAGGTAGAGGCGATGACGCTGGCGGACAATATCGTGGTGATGAAAGACGGATTTATCGTGCAACAGGGCGATCCGCTGTCGATTTACGATAAACCGGTTAACACCTTCGTGGCGCGGTTCATTGGCTCTCCGCCGATGAACTTACTCAGCGGCGTGTTTCAGAGTATCGACGGAAAACCGGGCGTCACCTGCGAACAGCTGTGGTTCGCGCTGCCGGAAAAATGGGCATTGCAGGCGCGGCATTCCGAAGGACTGCCGGTCACGCTCGGTCTGCGCCCGCACGATCTCCGTCCGGTTCAACACAGCGCCCAGCCCGCCGCGACGCTGAGACTGCTGGAAGTCACCGGCGAAAGCAGCCTGCTGCACATCGACTGGAGCGGCTTCCCGCTGCACGTTCAGTTCGCCGGTCGGGCGCGCGTCAGCGCCGATCAGCCGCTGTATCTTGAAGCCAACAGCGACGCCATTCATTTGTTTGATGCGGCAACGGGGGAGCGGCTGGCGGAGGGATAATTTCCCCACGCCTTCCTCATACGAGGAAGGCGTTTCTGTCATTGACGCTTCCCCCCAATACGCTATGCTCAAACCTTGCCTGGTTGATTAGCGCGCTTACCATCTATGAGCTTGTTCCCTATCAAAAAATTCTCGCTGCCTCCGGGTTCCGCACTGCCGCTGCTGGTTGCAGGGGCATTTTTCATGGAAAACCTCGACGCGACGGTGATCGTCACCGCGCTGCCGCAAATGGCGAAAGACTTCGGCGTGCATCCGGTGGATATGAACATTGGCGTGTCGGCCTACATTCTGACGCTCACGGTGTTTATTCCCGCCAGCGGCTGGATTGCTAACCGGTTTGGCACGCGCAATATTTTCTCGCTGGCAATCGTTCTGTTCACCCTCGCCTCGATGTTGTGCTCCGCCAGCGCCAGCCTCGGGACCTTTACCGCCGCGCGCATGTTGCAGGGGTTTGCCGGGGCGCTGATGGTGCCGGTCGGGCGTTTGGTGGTGCTGAAAAATACCCAAAAATCGGATTTGATCCGTGCGATAGCCACCATTACCTGGCCCGGTCTGGTCGCGCCTATCCTCGGGCCGCCGCTCGGCGGTTTTATTACCACCTATGCTTCGTGGCACTGGATTTTTATTCTCAACGCGCCGTTAGGGATTATCGCATTGCTGTTCGCCCGCAGGCTTATTCCGCAGGCACCGGGGCAGAAAGGCGTGCCGTTTGACGTCACCGGTTTTATCCTCACCGGCATGGCCTGTCTGGGGCTTACCTTCGGGCTGGATAAATTCAACGAAGGCCAGATCGACTGGAAACCGGTCGCGATGGTCGGTGGCGCACTGATTGCGGGTGCGCTGGCGGCATGGCATTCAAAACGGGCTGCTCATCCTTTGCTGCCGCTGGTGGCGCTGAAAATCAGAAGTTACGCCGTCACAATTTACGGCGGTTCGCTGTTCCGTATCGCCATCGGCGCCCTGCCATTCCTGCTGCCGCTGATGTTCCAGCTTGGTTACGGCATGAGCGCGTTTGATGCCGGTTTACTGGTGCTGGCCGTGTTTGCCGGAAATCTGGCGATGAAGCCTTTTACTTCGGCGATTTTGCACCGCTTCCGCTTTAAGTCGATTATGCTGATTAACGGCCTGCTCAATTCGGCGACGATTTTTGCCTGCGCTTTGTTAACGCCTGAAGTACCGACTGGGCTGACGCTGTTGCTGCTATTCGCCAGCGGCATGACCCGGTCGATGCAGTTCACGGCGCTGAATACGCTGGCCTTCTCGCAGGTTCCCGGCGAGCAGATGGGCGGCGCGAATACGCTGTTTAATACCGCGCAGCAGCTCTCCACCGGCCTCGGCATTGCCATTGGCGCGCTCTCCCTGCGCATCGCCGAACACTTTTTACCAGCCAGTGAAACCCTGCAGGTGGGAACGTTCCACATTGCCTTCATCATTATCGGTGTGTTTTCGCTGGCAGGCACGCTCGACAGCCTGACGCTAGATAAGACCGCGGGCGACGAATTGCGATATAAAAAAGAATCTGTACCCCAACCGGCTGCGCCGGATAAATAAAGCGCAGCCAGACTGAAATTAAGTATCCGAAAAATGGAGAAATACCATGGAATACCGCTTGTTAGGCCGCTCTGGCCTGAAAGTTTCAGTTCTCAGCCTTGGCACCATGACGTTTGGTGGCCAGGGGAAATTCGCCAAAACCGGCCAGACTGACGTCGAAGCCGCACAACGCCAGATCGGACTGTGTCTTGATGCGGGCATCAACCTGTTCGACACCGCCGACGTCTATTCAGGCGGTGAATCTGAAGTCATCCTCGGCAAGGCGCTCCGCGACAAACGCCACGACGTGCTGATCGCCAGTAAAGCGCGCTTCCCGATGGGCGATGGCCCGAACGATCGCGGCTCATCGCGTCACCATATCCTGCGCGCCTGCGAAGCCAGCCTGAAGCGTCTGAACACTGACTATCTTGATTTGTATCAGCTGCATCAATGGGACGGCCAGACGCCGCTGGAAGAAACACTGCGCGCCCTCGATGACTTAGTCAGCAGCGGTAAAGTTCGTTACGTAGGTGTCTCGAACTTTTCCGCCTGGCATGTAATGAAAACGCTGGGCGTCGCGCAAGCCAGTCATTATATTCGCCCGGTCAGCCAGCAAATCCATTACACCTTGCAGGCCCGCGAAGCCGAATACGAATTACTGCCTGCGGCGCAGGATCAGGGGCTCGGCACGTTGGTCTGGAGTCCGCTGGCGGGCGGATTGCTCTCCGGCAAATATCGCCGCAATCAGGCAGCGCCTGAAGGCACCCGCCATCTGGCCGACTGGGGCGAGCCGCCGGTGCGTGATGAGAGCGCACTTTACGACGTGGTGGATGTGCTGGTAGAGATCGCCGAAGCCCGTGGCGTCTCAGCGGCGCAGATCGCGCTGGCGTGGCTGATTGCCCGGCCACAGGTGACGTCGGTGATCGTCGGCGCGCGCAACGATACCCAGCTGCAGGACAATCTCAAAGCCGCTGACTTAACGCTCACCCACGAAGAAATAGAAAAACTCAATGCTGTCAGTCAGTTGCCGTTGCTGTATCCTTACTGGCACCAGGCGCAGACGGCGCCAGACCGCCTCTCGGCGGCGGATTTATCACTGATTGCGCCCTATCTGAATAAGTAATGGCAATAAAATGATACCAACGCAGACCGGCTTACCCTGCCGGTCTCGTTATTTTTGTGTTAATACTGACAGCGTCTTTTTGTGTGCCGCAGGCGCACTTTGCTTAAAACAGAGGAATACCGGGATGATTATTTTTGTTACCGGCGCCACCGCCGGATTTGGTGCAGAAATCGCACGTAAGTTTGTCAAAGAAGGTCATAAAGTCATTGCCACCGGCCGCCGCAAAGAGCGTCTGGATGATCTGAAAGCCGAACTGGGAGACGCGCTGTACGCGGTAGAACTGGACGTCACCAACCGCGCATCCATTCAGGATGCCATCGACAGCCTGCCTGCCGAATGGCGTAATATCGACGTACTGGTGAACAATGCCGGTCTGGCGCTCGGTCTGGAAAAAGCCGACAAAGCCTCGCTGGAAGACTGGGATAAAATGATCGACACCAACACCAAAGGTCTGGTGTACATGACCCGCGCCGTGCTGCCGGGCATGGTTGAACGTAATATCGGGCACGTGATCAACATTGGCTCTACCGCCGGTAACTGGCCGTACGCGGGCGGCAACGTTTACGGTGCGACCAAAGCCTTCGTCCGTCAGTTCAGCCTGAACCTGCGCACCGACCTGCACGGCACCCACGTTCGCGTCACCAACATCGAACCGGGCCTGTGCGGCGGTACTGAATTCTCCAGCGTGCGCTTTAAAGGCGACGATGAGAAAGTCAGCAAAACCTACGACAACACCAATCCGCTGACCGCCGTGGACGTCGCCGAATCCGTCTTCTGGGTTTCAACGCTGCCTGCGCACGTCAACATCAACAGTATTGAGATGATGCCGGTCAGCCAGTCTCTCGCCGGTTTGCAGGTACATCGCGAAGAGTGATCTTGTTTCCTGATATGGACGAGAAATAATGAAAAGCAGCTCCGGCTGCTTTTTTTATTTCTCCGGTACGGCCATGACTAGTCCTGCTATAGGTTGACACTTTTTAGCCTTATAACGCCCGATGAATTTCATCGGGCGTTTTGTATTTTAACGACAGGTGGGGTCGCCG
>NZ_JBXAVQ010000022.1:0-57346 GCF_057290995.1 Rahnella sp. 1L-D-7-B-C2
GTGAAAGTTCCATTTAAAAAGGGTCCATGTTGAGCATGAACCCTTTTTACACGAGCCACTGGATCGGTCAACTGATCCTTAAACGATCGGCATTACGCGTTAGCGTCCTTTTTTATGGATGAAAATCAGAGTTCAGAGTTCGGAGATCAGGATTTTAGAACGGCGCTGGTAGTTATACATTTCCTGTTTCTGAATCGGCAGAACATCCACTTCGGCCGGTTTGAAGCCACGCTCCTGGAACCAATGGATGCTTCGGGTCGTGAGCACGAACAAACGGTTTAGCCCCATTTGCTTCGCCTGACTGGCCACTCGCTGCAACAGCATTTCGCCGCGTGATGAACTGCGGTAATCAGGATGCACGGCCACGCATGCCATTTCACCGATGCCTTCATCGTGGAACGGATACAGCGCCGCACAGGCGATGGTCAGGTTATCCCGTTCGATAATAGTGAATTTGTCGATTTCCATTTCCAGCTGTTCGCGGGAGCGGCGCACCAGAATTCCCTGTTGTTCCAGCGGACGGATAAGTTCGAGGATCCCGCCTATGTCGTTGATGGTAGCACGGCGAACCTGTTCGGCACTTTCCATCACGATTTGTGTACCGATACCGTCACGCGAGAACAGCTCCTGAATCAAAGCGCCATCTTCCTGGTAGCTGATCAAATGGCTACGACGTACGCCGCTGCGGCAGGCTTTCACGGCACCGCGCAGGAAGCGCACTGTACCGGAGAGGTAATCGCCGCTGGTTTCCATCGTATCAATACGAAGCTGCGCATCGTTTGGGAACAGCTCAGAAATGATATTGCCTTCTTCGTTTATCACGCCCTGTGAAGAACAGAAGCCGATCATCTTCTCCGCTTTCAGTTTGATGGCCAGCTGCGTCGCGACTTCTTCGGAAGTCAGGTTAAAACTTTCCCCGGTCACCGACACTGCAACCGGCCCCATCAATACGATGGCGTTGCTGTCGAGCTGGCGGTGAATGGCTTCTTCGTCGATGCGGCGAATACGGCCACTGTGGCAGTAATCAATGCCGTCATCCACGCCCAGCGGCTGAGCAATAATAAAGTTACCGGAAACGACGTTGATATGCGCGCCCTGTAGCGGAGTATTATTCAGACTCATCGACAGGCGGGCAGTGATATCCAGTTGCAAAAGTCCCGCCGCCTGCTTCACCAGTTCGAGGGCTCGGGCGTCGGTGACACGAATGTTTTTATGATAAATCGGCTCACAATTGTGGTCGGCGAGATTCTCGTCGATTTGCGGACGTGCGCCATAGACGACGACAAGCCGGATCCCTAAACTGTGTAATAGACCGATATCATTGACAATATTACTAAAGTTCTCATGTTCAATGGCTTCTCCACCAAGCATGACAACGAATGTTTTGCCACGGTGCGCATTGATATAGGGAACTGAGTGGCGAAATCCCTGAACCAGTTCAGTACTACGTTCCTTCACGGCAAAACCTCATTTGAATTTTTATTCGTAATTTCTGTATTTTTATTCTTTTAGGGCTGTGTGGCAAGTAAGAAATCTCTGTTTTTCTATTAACAACGATTACAAACATACAACAAATTGATATATCGAAATAATGTTTAGGAATGACATGCAGGGACGGATTGGTTAAAATTCCCAAACTGAGCTTTTTATCAACACTTTAAGACTTTAAAAATCTGCCTGAGACTGCATGACTGACGATAACCACAACCCCGGAAGACGACGACTCCTTCAAACCGTAGCGGCTTCCTGGATGCTCAGTGTGAGTAAAGTGGGGTTCGCTGCCAGTTCACAGGTTATTGCCGTGCGTATCTGGCCCTCTTCGACTTATACCCGCATCACGCTGGAATCCAGTACTCCTCTGAAGTATAAGCAGTTTCTGCTGAGCTCACCCGCACGCGTGGTGGTGGATATCGAAGGCGTTCACCTCAACAGCGTGCTGAAAGGCCTGGGGGATAAGGTCCAGCAAAGCGATCCTTATATTCAGCAGGCTCGGGTAGGGCAGTTTGATGCCAACACCGTGCGTATGGTGCTTGAGCTCAAACGCTCAATCAATCCTCACGTATTCACACTTAAACCGGTGGCAGAATTCCATAACCGACTGGTCGTCGATCTGTATCCGGAAGAAGGTGCGGTCAGCGCTGAGGATGATCCGCTGCTGGCATTACTGGAAGATTACAATCGTGGGGACGTGGAAAGGACTTTACCGCCGGAAGCGGTAAAAGACGGGCAGGCAGGTCGCAGCCGGCCTCTGGTCATCATGTTAGATCCCGGTCACGGCGGTGAGGACCCCGGTGCTATAGGCAAGTATAAAACGCGTGAAAAAGATGTCGTTTTGCAGATTGCCCGACGGTTACAAAAGCTTATCGCCCGTGAAAAGAACATGAAAGCGCATATGACCCGCAATGAAGACGTCTTTATTCCGCTGAAAGTGCGTGTCGCCAAGGCGCGAAAGCTGCGGGCAGATCTGTTTATCTCCATTCATGCCGACGCGTTTACCAGCCGAGCGGCTAAAGGCTCGTCCGTTTTTGCCTTATCGACTAAGGGCGCGACCAGCTCAGCAGCACGTTTTCTGGCGCAAACTCAGAACGAATCCGACCAGATTGGCGGCGTGAGTAAAAGTGGTGACAAGTATCTCGATCACACGATATTTGATTTGGTGCAGACTGCGACTATCAGCGACAGTCTTAAATTCGGCAAGGAAGTGCTGACGCGGATGGGCAAGATTAACCCTCTGCATAAAAACAAAGTGGATCAGGCCGGATTTGCTGTACTCAAAGCACCGGACATCCCGTCCATTCTGGTGGAAACCGCATTTATCAGTAACATTAATGAAGAGAAGAAACTGCGTACGGCTCATTTTCAGCAGCAGGTCGCGGAGTCTATACTGGCAGGGATTAAGGCCTATTTCGCTCAGGGTGGCATGTCTGCAAGGGGTTGAATATTTAAGGGGGCATCAGGAAGAAGGGGGAGAGGATTTTGTAGCCAAAATTCAGACACAAAAAAACACCGGTTAAGGTGCCTGATGTTTACTGGTTTTTTAGTAGTTGGTTGCGGGGGCCGGATTTGAACCGACGACCTTCGGGTTATGAGCCCGACGAGCTACCAGGCTGCTCCACCCCGCGTCCGTCACTACTTTGTACTGCATTTACTTCATCACATCATTCGAACTTTGCACATCATGCATAAGTCTCGAATTGGTTGCGGGGGCCGGATTTGAACCGACGACCTTCGGGTTATGAGCCCGACGAGCTACCAGGCTGCTCCACCCCGCGTCCGTAGCACTTCTTACTTCTTTACTTCATCGTTCAATTGAATCGGGCATTTTATTGCCTGCGAATCGAATTGGTTGCGGGGGCCGGATTTGAACCGACGACCTTCGGGTTATGAGCCCGACGAGCTACCAGGCTGCTCCACCCCGCGTCCGATGGAGGCGAACTATACTCCCCATGAGATTTCGCGCAACCCTTTATTTGAATTTATTCAAACAAAGCACTTAGTTGCTGGCTTTTTACCCACATCGTTGCTGTTTTGTACCCAATTTGGTTGAGGGCAATTTTTTCGGCTATGCCAATTCCTTTCTGATAGGCCGTTTGTTATCGTTTCGCCTGTCATTTCCCCTGAAAGTAAGAGAGCGCGGCAATAATGAAAGGACGTTGGAGTAAATATCTGCTGGGTGGTTTGGTGATTGCGGTGCTTGCAGGTTGTTCCTCGCGCCCGACCGACCGGGGTCAGCAATATAAGGATGGGCGGCTGGAAAACGCGCTGGAATACGTTAATGAGCCGAATGCGACAGGCAAACCTGTCAATGCCCTGGATTACTCCAATCAGGTCGCTGCCGTGCAAATCGCCTCTTCTTCCTTATATGGCCGAAATAATCCGACGTTTCAGGCTGTTCAGCAATGGCTGCGTTCCGGTGCAGATACCCGCAATCTAAGCCAGTACGGCATCAGTGCTTATCAGATGGAAGGTGCCGATAACTTCGGTAACGTTCAATTGACCGGGTATTACACGCCGGTGGTGCAGGCGCGCTATACCCGTCAGGGCGAATTCCAGTATCCGCTGTACCGCATGCCGCCAAAACGTGGCCGTCTGCCGGATCGCGCTGCCATTTATTCGGGCGCATTGAGCGAAAATTACGTCGTGGCCTGGACCAACTCCCTGATGGATAACTTCATGATGGAAGTGCAGGGTAGCGGCTATGTCGATTACGGCGATGGACGTCCTTATATGTTCTTTGGGTATGCGGGCAAAAACGGCCACGCTTATCGCAGTATCGGTAAAGTGCTGATCGATCGCGGTGAAGTAGCGCGCGAGAATATGTCCATGCAGGCAATCCGCCAGTGGGCCGATACGCACAGCGCCGCCGAAGTGCGCGAACTTCTGGAACAAAACCCGTCGTTCGTCTTCTTTAAGCCTGAACCTTTCGCACCAGTCCGCGGTGCCAGCGGCGTTCCATTGATCGCTAAAGCGTCCGTAGCGTCTGACCGTTCGCTCATCCCGGCCGGAAGCACTTTGCTGGCGGAAGTACCGGAGCTTAACGATAAAGGTAAGTTCACTGGAAAATATCACATGCGTCTGATGGTCGCGCTGGACGTTGGCGGAGCAATTAAAGGGCAACATTTCGATATGTATCAGGGGATTGGTACTGATGCCGGACACGCAGCCGGATTTTATAACCACTACGGCCGCGTCTGGGTGTTAAAATCAGCGCCAAATGGCAAACCGCTGTTCACCGCGTCTGCCCAGCCAAATTAAGTTTTCGACACGTACTGAGGTTCAGAAGGTCATGACAGCAACATACTCCGACGCATACCAGCAACGCTTTGGCGGCACTGCACGTCTTTATGGTCAGCAGGCACTGGCGTTGTTTTCGCAGGCACATGTTTGCGTGATTGGTATCGGCGGGGTAGGTTCCTGGGCAGCTGAGGCGCTGGCCCGCACCGGCATCGGCGCGATCACGCTGATTGATATGGATGACGTGTGCACCACCAATACCAACCGGCAGATCCACGCGCTACGTGAAAACGTCGGGCAGGCGAAAACCGAGGTGATGGCTCAGCGTATTCTGGCGATTAACCCGGAATGCCAGGTAACCTGCATCGACGATTTCATTACGCCGGATAACGTTGCAGAGATGCTCGATAAAGGGTTTAGCTACGTGATTGACGCCATCGACAGTGTGCGTCCGAAAGCGGCATTACTCGCGTATTGTCGCCGCTTCAAAATTCCTGTCGTGACCACCGGCGGTGCGGGCGGACAGATTGATCCGACCCAGATCGCGGTAGTCGATCTGGCGAAAACCATTCAGGATCCGCTGGCGGCGAAGCTGCGTGAGCGTCTGAAAAACGATTTCAACGTGGTGAAAAACAGTAAAGGTAAACTGGGGATCGACTGCGTATTTTCCAGCGAACCGCTGATGTACCCGCAGGCCGACGGTTCTGTCTGTGCGTCACGCGCCACGGCGGAAGGGCCAAAGCGTATGGACTGTGCGTCAGGATTTGGTGCGGCGACCATGGTCACCGCCACCTTCGGTTTTGTCGCGGTTTCCCATGTGCTTAAAAAGATGATGGCGAAACAGCAGCGTCAGGCTCAGGCGGTCTGACGGGCAAGACGTAATACGCCTTCTGCCAGCGCATTCAGCCCGCTGGCGCGGCTGGTGCTCAGCTGTTCCCGCAAACCTAAAACATCAAACAACGCCAGCGGATCCCGGTTCAGGATCTCGTCTGGCGTTTTGCCTTCTACCGCCGTCAGCAACACGGCCAACAAACCTTTGACGATCCTTCCCTCGCTGTCGCCGTAGAAATGCATTGTCCCATTTTCTGCTTTTTCTGCCCCCAGCCAGACCCTGTTTTCGCATCCCGACAGCTCATTTTCCGGCAGTTTCAGTGACGCATCCAGCGGCGGCAGAGATTTTGCCAGCAGGATTAACTGACGATAGCGATCTTCCCACTGACGGAATGCGGCAAATTTTTCCGTCAGCGAGGCTTCGGTGATCTCATGTCCAAAAGGATGTGGCGCGTGCATCGTATTCCTCAAAAAGCGTGTTTCTCAAATAAATTAATCGGCTAACAGACTGAGGGCATATTTTACCGCAGCGGTCAGGCGGACGACGTCATGCTCATTATTATAAGGCGCGAACGACGCACGTAATGTTCCGCTGATGCCCAATGCAGCCATCAGCGGCTGCGCACAATGTTGTCCGGCGCGCAGTGCGATGCCTTGTTCTGCCAGCAATGTCACCAGATCGCTGTGATGCACCCCGGCGATATCGAAAGCCAGCAGTGACGCGTTCTGAGCGCGGAAACTGCGGAAACCTTCGAACTGTGAAAGTTGTTCTTCTGCCAGGGTCGCCAGATTTTGCGCATAGCGCTCAGCGGCGTGCAGATCCACCGTTTGCAGCCATTTCAGAGCGGCCGCCATACCGATCACGCCGGCAATATTGGGTGTACCGGCTTCAAAACGATGCGGCACCGCCTGCGGTGTAAAGTCAGACATCGACGCCTGCGTCAGCATTTTCCCACCGCCGTGCCAGGGATCCATGCTGTCGAGTAATTCGGTTTTGCCGTACAGCACGCCGATGCCGGTTGGGCCATACAGTTTGTGGCCGGAAAACGCATAGAAATCGACGTCCAGCTGGCGGACATCCGGCGGCGAATGCACGACGCCTTGTGCGCCATCCACCAGAACCGGCGTGCCGTTGGCATGTGCCAGTGTGATCGCACGCGCAAGATCGGGCATGGCACCGGTGACGTTGGACATTTGCGTGACAGCCAGCAGCCGGGTGCGGGCGCTAAGCAAGGCGGGGAGCGCGGCGATATCGGGTGCGCCATGCTTGTCTACCGGCAGCGTGACGACCTGCGCCTGACACTGTTCCGCCAGCATCAGCCACGGGATCAGGTTCGCATGGTGCTCAGCCTGGCTGACAATAATTTCATCACCGGCCTGCAACCTTGGGCGCAAATAGCTTTGTGCCACCAGATTGATGGATTCCGTGGTGCCGCGCGTCCAGACGATATCGGCAGCTCTTGGGGCATGGATCCATTCCGCCACCAGAGCGCGTGCCTGCTCGTATTCATCAGTCAGCGTTTGCGCGGCGTGGTGTTGGCTGCGGTGAACCGTCGCGCCTTCCTGTGAATAGAAATTCACGGTGGCATCGATGACCGCTTGCGGTTTCAGTGCAGTAGCTGCGCTGTCGAGATAGCACTGGCACTGTGAGAGCGCGGGGAAGCGTTGACGAAAATCAGCGGCGTTAAAGTCTGTCATGCAAGATTAAATCCTTCGGCTGCGGGGTAAAGAGTACAAACTTTCCGTTTGTGCAAACCATCTATTCATTTTAGGAATGGTTACCTGGAAATATATCAGAGGTTTGTTATGCTGAATTACGAAGACTAGACGCATTACCCTGGGGGCTTCCCGGGAATTGAAAGCATTTTAATCTGCAAGGAGTCTACAATGAAAAAGATCGTCGCCGTAATTTCAGCCGCACTGCTGACCACTACACTTGCCGCCTGTTCGAGCAACTACGTGATGCACACCAACGATGGCCGTACTATCGTTGCTGAAGGCAAACCAAGCACCGACAGTGATACCGGTATGATCAGTTATACCGATGCGTATGGCAACAAGCAGCAGATCAATAAGTCTGAAGTGAAAGAGATGGCTGAAGGGAAATAATCCCCTGAGTGACACCACCTTCGGGTAACCTCACTGCGCCTCACGACAAAACCGGATACGTATGCGACGTAGCCGGTTTTGTCACATATGTACGTAGTGATTTTGGCGGGATGGCCGAAATCCGGACAAAAAAAAGCACCGCAAAATGCGGTGCTAAAAAATCACTTTGGACAGACAGGGTAATGTACAGGAAGTGAAAAGTTTGTAGCATTCAAGCTACGAGTCCGGATTGCCGGACAATTGCAAACACAACATCACAACCACAAGCCAAAAGTATTTCAGCATCCTCATACCAATCTACTTTTCGTTCCGGCTCAGGAAGTGGCGCCACTATAGGTTTTTGCCTGTACATCCTCAACGGACAAATTATAATGTCTCGGATTAAAAAAACTAATATCCAGAGCCACGGACAGGCGTCCCGCTGACCGGCACACAACAAGTATCCTATCTATGTCAAAACGTTTACCGCCTCTTAACTCACTGCGTGTGTTTGACGCCGCAGCGCGCCACCTTAGTTTTACTAAAGCGGCAGAGGAATTGTTCGTCACGCAAGCTGCCGTTAGCCACCAGATTAAGTCACTTGAAGACTTTTTGGGGCTAAAACTGTTTCGTCGCCGTAACCGCTCTTTGTTACTGACCGAAGAAGGGCAGAGCTATTATCTAGATATCAAAGAGATATTCTCATCGCTGAATGAAGCGACCCGTAAACTTCAGGCGCGCAGTGCGAAAGGTGCGCTGACGGTCAGTTTGCCGCCGAGCTTTGCTATCCAGTGGCTGGTGCCAAGATTGTCTGGCTTTAACTCAGCTTATCCGGGTATCGATGTGCGGATTCAGGCTGTTGACCGCGAGGAGGACAAATTGTCTGACGATGTGGACGTGGCGATTTTCCATGGGCGAGGCAACTGGCCGGGTCTGCGCGCCGAACGTTTATATGCGGAGTACTTAATCCCCGTTTGTTCTCCGTCTTTATTGATGGGCGATAATTTGTTGAAAGAACCTGCCGATCTCGGGCATCACACTTTGCTGCACGATGCGTCCCGCCGCGACTGGCTGGCTTACACCAAACAGCTGGGGCTGCAACAGGTGAATGTTCAGCAAGGGCCGATTTTCAGTCACAGCGCGATGGTGGTGCAGGCCGCCGTACACGGGCAGGGGGTGGCGCTGGTGAATAATGTGATGGCGCAGACTGAAATCGAAGCCGGTCGTCTGGTATGTCCGTTCAACGAGGTTTTAGTCAGTAAAAACGCTTTTTATCTGGTTTGTCATGACAGTCAGGCAGAACTGGGTAAAATAGCCGCCTTTCGCCAATGGATCCTTGCGCGTGCAGCCAGCGAGCAGGAAAAACTGCGCTTTCGGTTTGATCAGGCCTGAGGTCTGAATACCGGAAACTGATGGACATGAACGTACTGATGAGCCTGATTATTCAAGGTTTCCATCATTAAACAACGATAACAGGTAACGTATAATGACCAGCCGTTCAATGCTGATCTTCGCCGCGATCAGCGGTTTTATCTATGTGGCGTTTGGTGCCTTCGGCGCACACGTACTGAGTCAGTCGCTGGGAGAAGCCGAACTGGCCTGGATCCATACCGGCCTGACCTACCAAAGTATTCACACGCTGGCGGTGATGATTTTAGGCGTTGCGATGCAGCGTCAGCGTAATGTGTGGTTCTACTGGAGCAGCGCGTTTCTGGCGCTGGGAACCGTGTTATTCAGCGGCAGCCTTTATTGTCTGGCGCTGTCTCACCTCCGTTTATTTGCTTTTGTGACTCCGATTGGCGGTACCTTGTTTCTGGTCGGTTGGATTTTGATGTTGATCGGCGCACTGCGCCTGAAGAAAAAGGCCGAACGCCATGAATAAAGTTGCTCTCTACTGCCGTCAGGGTTTTGAAAAAGAATGCGCAGCAGAAATTACGGACAAAGCCGCGAAGATGGAAATCTTCGGTTTTGCCCGTGTAAAAGATAACAGCGGTTATGTGCTGTTTGAATGCTATCAGCCGGACGACGCCGATCGTCTGGCAAAAGAACTGCCTTTCCGCGAGCTGATCTTTGCCCGTCAGTTGATCGTTGTTGGCGAGTTGCTGAAAGACTTACCACCTGAAGATCGTGTTTCGCCGATCGTGGGCATGGTACAGAACGTCATCACCAACGGCGGTGAATTGCGCGTTGAAGTGCCGGATACTAATGAAAGTAAAGAGCTGACCAAGTTCTGCCGCAAATTGACCGTGCCATTGCGTACTGCGATGCGTGAACGCCGTGTGCTGGGCAAACGTGAAAACCCGCTGCGCCCGGTTGTGCATGTGTTCTTTATTGCCTCGGGTTGCTGCTATGTCGGCTACTCCTACAGCAACAACAACTCACCGTATTACATGGGGATCCACCGTCTTAAATTCCCTTCCGAGGCGCCAAGCCGTTCTACGCTGAAGCTGGAAGAAGCGTTCCACGTGTTCATTCCTGCCGATGAGTGGGAAGAGCGTCTGGCAAGCGGAATGTATGCGACGGATCTGGGGGCATGCCCGGGTGGCTGGACCTATCAGCTGGTGCAACGCAGCATGATGGTCACTGCAATTGATAACGGTCCTATGGCACCAAGCCTGATGGAAACCGGTCAGGTTATTCACCTGCGTGAAGACGGCTTCCGCTATAAATCCACCAGTACCAAGAACTACTGGCTGGTGTGCGACATGGTAGAAAAACCGGCGAAAGTGGCCGCACTGATGTGTGACTGGCTGGTCAACGGCTGGTGTCGTGAAGCGATCTTCAACCTGAAATTACCGATGAAGAAGCGCTACGAAGAAGTGTCTAACATTCTTGCGCGCATTGACGAACGTCTGAAAGAAAATGGTGTAAACGCCGAGATCTTTGCCAAGCAGCTTTATCATGACCGTGAGGAAGTGACAGTGCATATTCGTCGTTTCTGGTCAGCCATCGGTGGCCGTCGTGATGAACGCGATCACTGATCATCGCTAAGTGAATTCTGACGTGATGTGAAAAGGCGCTTTCTTCGGGAAGCGCCTTTTTTTTGGCCGCAGGTCGTGTGTCGGGGTTACGGCAGGCGCAGCTGCTGCAAATTTCCGTCGAGAACAATATCTGTTTGCAGTGTCGAAACCCGTTTACAGGCATACGCCAGTTCACGATGTTCCTGCAATTTAGACTGCCACTTTTCTGGCACGCCGCTGAGATTGTCATACAGCGCATCCAGCGAACCGGCCTGCGTCAGCAAGGTCACGGCGGTTTTGGGGCCAATCCCAGGTACGCCCGGAATTTTGCTGCTGCTGATCCCGGCAAGCCCCCAGTAATCGGTGAGCTGATGGGGCAGAACGCCGAAGGTATCACGCACAAACGGCATGTCCAGCCAACGTTTTTGGAAGTAGTCGCGAATTTGTACGTTAGGGGCCAGCAGTTGGCAGTAACCCTTGTCTGTCGAAACGATGGTTACCTGATGTCCGCCGGATGACACTTTGTCCGCCAGCGTGGCGGCTAAATCATCGGCTTCGTTGCCGGCGGAGTGCCAGCAGGTGATCCCCTGCGCTTCAAACCCGGCCTTCAGGCTGGGCATTTCGGCGAAAAGATTATCCGGCATCGGTGAGCGTCCGGCTTTGTAATCTGGCAGACACTGATGACGCCAGCTGTCGGCGCGATCGTCTTCATCAAACACTGCCACCGCATGGGTCGGCTGGGTATGTTGGATCAGTTGTCCAATCGCATTCTGACAGGTAACCAGGCAAGGCGAACCCTGCACCGCGTGAATACGGCGGATAAGGTTCAGGGCATCAATAATCAGCAGATGTATCGCCATCGGCAAACTCCATAATCCATTCTCCATAATCTATTCTTTATAAAAATCAGGGCGACATTTCGTCGCCCTGAAGTCTGCTTAAATTCGTACCCTCAACATCAGGCACAAATTTCATAGCAAGGAATATACGCACTGCCCGGCAATTTCATGCGGTGCTGTGCGACGAAGCCCTGCAACAGACTGTCCATTTTCTTCATTAACGCCGGATCGCCGTGCAACTTAAAGCGCCCGTGCTGTTCGATAGCGTGAATACCAAACTCTTTAACGTTACCGGCCACAATACCGGAGAAGGCGCGGCGCAGGGCGGCGGCCAGTTCCTGTGGCGGCTGGTTCGGATAGAGGTTCAGGTTCGCCATGTTTTCATGGCTTGGCTCGAACGGATGCTGCAAGTCCGGCGCAATGCGAATCGACCAGTTAAAGCTGTATGCATCACCGCTGTTACGGCGGTTCTCTTTCACCAGCGGCATCGCACGTTTCATCTGACGGGCGACTTCTGTCGGATCATCCACAATGATGGTATAGAACTTAGCGGCATCCTCGCCCAGCGTAGATTTAATGAAAGCATCGAGTACGTGGAAGTAATCTGCACTCTCTTTCGGTCCGGTCAGGATCAGCGGTAATACCTGATCGCTGTTTTCCGGATCCATCAGAATGCCCAACAGATACAGCAATTCCTCCGCTGTACCGACGCCGCCGGGGAAGATAATAATTCCGTGAGCGATACGAACAAACGCTTCAAGGCGCTTTTCGATATCCGGCATGATGATCAGTTCATTGACCAAAGGATTTGGCGGTTCCGCAGCAATAATGGAAGGTTCAGTCATACCGATGAAACGGCCTGCTTTGTAACGTTGCTGCGCATGGCCGACGGCGGCACCTTTCATCGGGGCTTCCATCGCGCCAGGGCCGCAGCCAGTGCAGATGTTCAGTTCACGCAGGCCCAGTTGGCTGCCGACATTGCGGGCATACTGATATTCCACCTCATTGATGGAATGCCCGCCCCAGCAAACGACCATATTCGGATCTTCATCGAGATGGAGTGCGCGGGCGTTGCGTAAAATGGAGAACACCATATTGGTGAGGTGTGCCGCATTGTCACTGTTAAAGTTTTCAAAGCGGGGGTTGCTGGCGATTTGCGCATTAACGAACAGGATGTCTCGCAGCACGGCGAACAGGTTTGCTTGTAATGAACGAATTATCCGTCCATCGACAAAGGCATCTTCTGGGGGATTGACCAGTTCGAGTTTCACGCCACGCTCGCGGCGCAGCACGTTAATATCAAAGCTTTCGTAACGTTCGAGGAGTTCTTTACTGCTGTCGGTCTGGCTGCCGCTGTTGAGGACGGCCAGTGAGCAATTTCGGAAAAGACGGTACAAGTCGCTGCTCGCAGTACGCTTGAGCATGTCGACTTCCAACTGCGACAACAAATCCATGGAGCCCAACGGGCTGATATGTGTAATCAAAGTTGCTCCTTGACACCAATCGGTGCTGTGATTATTTCTGCTGCCGGACGCCGTGCATGATTTTTCGGATCATGTTTTTTGCATCGCAAAGCGTTGGGCAAACAAAAACAATTATCTGTTAACAGAAAGGATGAACGGTGCAGGTTTGCCCGCCATCTCTTTCTGATTTAACAGTAACCTTGTCGTCCGGCTTTTACCAATACTCCCAGAGCGTTAGCGTAAAACTTGAGCAATGCCTCGCATTATTGCCTGACGAGTCTCGCGGTTGCAGGTTCAAACGGGAAGTTAGACCGCCACGGATTGATGTCCAGACCGCCGCGACGGGTATAGCGGGCGTACACGGCGAGTTTCTCAGGCTGACAGAAACGCAGGAGATCGTTGAAAATTCGCTCGACGCACTGTTCGTGGAATTCGTTGTGATGGCGGAATGACACCAGATAGCGCAGCAGGGCTTCTCGATCGATTTTCGGGCCACGATACTGGATTTGCACCGAACCCCAGTCTGGCTGGTGAGTAATCAGACAGTTGGATTTGAGCAGATGGCTGACCAGTGATTCTTCAACAATTTCATCGCCTGCAGCACTTGCCAGAAAGTCGGTGCTGAATTCGTAGCTATTGATTTCGATGTCCTGATCGTCAATGCATATTCCTGCAAAATGCCCGACCGGTGTGCCTTCAATTTCTGACAGGCGGCTGACTGTCACTTTGACATCGCCCTGCGCGCAGGCGCTTAAATCACGCGTTAAGGTTTCTTCGACGGTGCGCCAGTCCGGGAAAACGGTTTGATTAAAGCTGTTGAGGTAAAGCTTAAAGCTTTTGGATTCAATCAGATTCTGGCTGTTGGCATTCAGGCTGATTTCGCCGACGGCGACCTGTGGCAATCCTTTGGCATTGAGCCATGACAGTTCGTACAGGGTCCAGATATCTGCGCCATGAAAAGGCAGGTTATCTGGGAACAGGCCCAGCGGTTCACGGTTCATACTGCGGGGAACGGCTTGCAATAAAGAAGCATCGTAGTGATCGACGTAAGCCGTGCTTTTGCCCAGCGTCAGTTGCGCCAGTACGGGGTTATCCTGATAAGAGGACATGGTGTCACCTTGCTAAGAGATCGGTACAATAGAGAATAGTGACTAGTTTACCCCAGCCTTACCTGAAGATGAGAGAATTATGGAGTCTGAAGTTTCTGTAGCATTGCGTGAATTTACTCAGCGTTATGTCGATCTATGGCAACAGAAAACCGGTATGCCACCGTCGAGTGAGGCGTTGTTTGGCGTCGAATCCCCCTGTGTTGTGAAAACCGACGAAGACAAAGTGTTCTGGCTGACACACACCTTCAGCCCTGAAAGTACGCTGGAAAATGTCGAACGCGCGATGGAACTGCAGTTACGCCCGGAAGCGCATCAGTTCTACACCACGCAATTTGCTGGCGACATGACTGCCGAATGGCAGGGAAATGCATTGACGCTGCTGCAGGTCTGGAGCCTGGAAGATTTTACCCGCTTGCAGGAAAACCTGATTGGTCATCTGGTGACACAAAAGCGTCTGAAGCTGACGCCGACGGTGTTTCTGGCGACGACCGATTCAGAGCTGGATTTGGTTTCATTGTGTAATGTGACCGGTAATGTTTTTCTGGAGCAGTTCGGCAGCAAAAAAAGAACGATACTCTCGCCATCATTGTCGGAATTCCTTACAATGCTGACCGCTATCAACCCTATCTGATATTATCGGCAGAAGAACCCATTCCCGCAGAGCACAAATGGCTCACACGCGTGTGAGAGATCTCTCACAAAGACTGTAAGAGATCTCGCTAATTTGACTTAATCCCTCCCCATTTCAAATAATAAACTCATTGTAATTCAGATTGTTATATTGATCTCCTCTGTGAGTCGACTGACATTCCTCTATTTTGGCTTACAGCCTGTATTGCCTGAGAGGCCAAAATCAACGATTCTAGTCGGGCAGAAGGGAAGCATGAAACGGAACATCAGGATGATGGCTGTTTCATAAAGCAGGGGATGACTCAGGGTGAGTCAGGACGGCATCGGATTATGCCAGGATGTTTCAGGACGAAACCAGGGACACCTCCAGGACGGAGAAGAGAGCTCACAAAGGAAGCTGAGCGGGTCACAGATGACCAGGATGCGAGTCAGGATGGCTCAGGATAAACCGTCAGGATGAAAGTTGGACGATGCAAAGGACAGCAGGTTAGGATAACCGCAGGAAAAGTTTTCAGGGATTGAGCAGGGAGCACTTTGGTAGCTGGATTGCTATAAAACGAACCGGGGGCACTGTGAAAACAGTGCCCCCAACTTTTTGTCTGAATTTTGTGGTTTGATGAAAAACAAACGGACGCTCCGGCGTTAACCGAAGCGCCCGGCGTTAGCCAATAGCGCCCAGCACGTCATCCTGCCCCTGCTTTTTCGGTAACAGGAATAACGTCGCAAAGATATCCAGCAGGTAGATGGCGGCCAGTAAAGAAATGGCTGCGGTGAAAGAAACCTGCGCCACCAGCATCCCGATCACCAGCGGTCCAAAACCACCCACACCACGCCCCATGTTGAACAACAGATTTTGTGCCGTTGCCCTGACGCGTACCGGATAGAGATCGGAAATCAGCCCGCCGTACCCACCAATCATACCGTTCACGAACATCCCCATCACCGCGCCCGCGAACAGCATCAGCGTTGGGTCAGAAAGCTGCGCGTAACACACCACCATCACCACAGCGCCCACCTGATAGATCAGGAAGATTTTCCAGCGCGGAAAACGGTCAGATAAGACGCCAAACAGCCAGATTCCAAAAGTCATACCGATGACGGTCACCGCCGTCCATAAACCCGATTTAGTCAGCGAGAAGCCAAAGTTCTTCGACAGGTAGCTCGGCATCCAAATCATCAGGCCGTAATAACCAAAATTCTGCACAGAACATAAAATGAAAATACCGAGGCTGGCTTTGGTGGTCGCTTTATCGCGAAAGAGCAATTTGATGCGGCTGAAGAGTGAACCACCGTTGTCGGTGGAAGCGCTTTTCACGAACGCTTCTGGTTCGCCCATGGTCCGGCGGATCAGGAAGGACGCCAGCGCCGGTAACAGGCCGACCAGGAACATACCGCGCCAGCCGATTACGTCGAGCAATAATGGCGTGAGGAAGGCAGCGAGTAACACCCCGAGCTGCCAGCCCATGCCGACATAGGCAGACGCGCGGTTACGTTTTTCAGCCGGCCAGGCTTCAGCGATCAATGCCATACCGATACCGAATTCGCCGCCGAGCCCGATACCAGCCAGCGTGCGATAAATCAATAAGTCCCAATAACCTTGAGCGAACGCGCATAAACCGGTAAACACTGAGAACATCAATATGGTGAAAGTGAGTACGCGTATACGGCCAAAGCGATCGCTGATCGGGCCGAAAATCACGCCGCCGAGCACTGCACCAATCAGGGTCCAGGTCACCAGTGAACCACTTTGCGAGGAACTCAAACTAAATTCGCTGGAGATGGCCGGGAGCATGAAACCGAGGATGAGCAGATCGAAGCCGTCCATCGCGTAGCCTGTCACGGAGGCCAGCATCGCTTTGGCGGGTGTTGCGTGTGCTTTTTGAGTGTGTTGAGCGGACATAGGTACACATCTGTAAAGAAAAAAGTGGCGGTAGTTTGCCCGTATCGGGCACCTTTCGCCACTATGAAAAACGTATGGAAGGAGCGATATACCGGACAGGATGCAGAAAGTTGGGGCAACAGGTCTTCAATGTTATGCTTTGCGCCCCCGGCGGAGGCTGCCAGGGGCCATGAATGAAGAGAGCGACTCATGAATACAGAAAAACAGGTTCGTCAGATTTTAGAAGATATCGAACAGGCGATGCGCAATGCGAAACTCTGGCATGCCACGCCACCTGATACGGACGCTTTTGAAAGCCAGGAGCCATTTTCAGTCGATACCATGTCTGCGGAACAATGGCTGCAATGGGTGCTGGTGCCCCGAATGTACGCCCTGCTGGAAGCCGGTGCGGCGTTACCAACCCGTTTTGCCATCACACCTTATTTTGAAGTGGCGATGCCTGAAGCAACGATGTTGTTGAGTCAGCTGCAACGTCTCGATGATTTACTGAATATAGAAGACTGACATGCTGGAAATTTTGTATCAGGACGAACATCTGGTCGCAGTGAATAAACCTGCGGGCATGCTGGTTCATCGCAGTTGGCTGGATCAACATGAAACGGTGTTTGTGATGCAAACATTGCGGGATCAGATTGGTCAGCACGTGTTTACCGTTCACCGCCTGGATAAACCGACATCGGGTGTGTTGCTGATGGCGTTGTCGAGTGACGTGGCGCGGTTGTTGTCCCAGCAGCTAGAAAATCACCAAATGAAGAAGGTGTATCACGCAGTGGTTCGCGGCTATGTCAGCGAAGACGGTACGATCGATTACGCCCTGACGGAAGAGCTGGATAAAATTGCCGACAAGTTTGCTAATCCCGATAAAGCGCCGCAATCCGCAGTCAGCCATTATCGCGTGGTGGCGCAGGTCGAAATGCCGGTCGCCATTGGCCGCTATGACACGGCCCGTTACAGCCTGGTCGAACTAAAGCCGGAAACCGGACGTAAGCATCAGCTGCGTCGTCATATGTCACATTTGCGTCATCCTATCATCGGGGACAGCGCCCATGGCGATCTCAAGCAAAACCGCGGAATGACCGAGCATTTTGGCTGTTCCGGCCTGATGCTGCACGCCAGTCATATGCAGTTACCACATCCGGTCACCGGTGAATTACTGTCTTTGCAGGCGCGCTGGGATAATCGCTGGCAAAGCGTGGTCGAACAGTTTGGCTGGCAGGGGAAAATCCCTGAGCTTGAAAGGGTTGAAGTTGCCCCCGCTTGCGGTCAGGATAGTGAACAAATTTAAAGCCTTCGGACGCATTTGCGAAAGAGTGAGTCGAACGACACAGGAGTGAAGCCATGGCAGAAGTCGGAATTTTTGTCGGTACGGTATACGGCAATGCGTTACTGGTAGCGGAAGAAGCGGAAACCGTGCTGAAAAGCCAGGGTCATGAGGTGAAGCTGTTCGAAGAAGGAACGCTGGAAGCCTGGCAGTACTACCGTCATCATTTCGTTCTGATAGTAACCTCCACGACCGGCCAGGGTGATTTGCCGGATAGTATTGCGCCGCTGTACGTTGCTGTGCGCGATACTGTTGGCTACCAGCCCGAACTGCGTTACGGCGTGATTGCGCTAGGTGACAGCAGTTACGATCATTTTTGCGGCGGCGGTCATAAGCTGGATGATTTATTGCAGGAGCAGGGCGCGGCGCGTATCGGCGATTTGCTGGAAATAGATGCTATGGAAAATCCGGAGCCGGAAACGGTGGCCATTCCGTGGGTCGAGAAGTGGGCGTTATTGTTGAAATAAAGTACTGCGCTGCAAATAATAAAGAAGGTCAGGGGAGTTAACCTGACCTTTTTGCATTTCTGCATGGCATCAATGAGGCCATGTATTAATGGAATTAACGACCGCTGGTAAGTTTTTCCAGATCAGATTCGATCTCGGTAATTTTATTGGCTACCACGGATTCCAGATGACGTAAATCGTCGAGGATTTTACGTTTGAGATCAACTTCAACCTGATCGCGCTGGCAGATTTGATCTAACTCATCAATCACATAACGCAGATTCGGACTGATTTCGTGAATTTCTTTGTAACCCTGCCCCGCATTATCAGCGACGATGGTTTTACGCTGGCGCGGATATTTAAATTTCACGCTTTTGGCAAAAAATTCGCCTTTGTCTCTGCGGAAATAAATCTTCAGGATGTCGTTATTCGCCTCCTGACGCAGGCTGTAACGATCAATATCGTCGGGATTATTAATGCCCAGGCTTTTCAGATTGTCATACATAGCGCTACCTTCGTTTAGGAGAATATTTGATCATCATGATGAACCGAACGGCGGTTCGAATCGTTGATTAATGACACAATTTGCCATCAACAAGATAAAAAAATAGCGGGTATTGTTGTAAATACAAAAATTGACCCGCTATTTCTCAGTACTGCTCAGTTTAGTCGATGTTACGCAACAACTCATTCAGGCCGGTTTTGCCTAATGTTTTCGCATCCACTTTTTTCACGATCACGGCGCAGTACAGGCTGTAGCTGCCATCTTTAGACGGCAGATTACCGGAAACCACGACGGAGCCCGCAGGAACTCGGCCGTAATGCACTTCACCGGTTTCTCGGTCGTAAATCTTGGTGCTCTGGCCGATGTAAACGCCCATGGAAATCACGGTGCCTTCTTCCACGATAACGCCTTCAACGATTTCTGAGCGCGCACCGATGAAGCAGTTATCTTCGATGATGGTTGGGTTAGCCTGCAACGGCTCCAGTACGCCACCAATGCCAACGCCACCGGACAGGTGAACGTTTTTACCGATCTGCGCGCAGGAACCGACGGTCGCCCAGGTATCAACCATGGTGCCTTCATCAACGTAAGCGCCGATGTTGACGTAAGAAGGCATCAACACAGTGTTGCGGGCGATGAATGCGCCTTTACGAACGGCAGCCGGTGGCACTACGCGGAAACCTTCACGTTGAAAACGCGCTTCATCGTAGTCAGCGAATTTCATTGGCACTTTATCGAAGTAACGGCTTTCACCGCCTTCCATGACCTGGTTGTCATTAATTCTGAAAGAGAGCAGTACCGCTTTCTTCAGCCACTGATGCGTTACCCATTCGCCATTAATCTTTTCAGCCACGCGCAGTTCGCCGCTGTCGATTTTGTTGATGACCTGAGTGATCGCGTCGCGCGTTACGCTGTCTACGTTTGCCGGAGTAATGTCTGCACGGCGCTCGAAGGCTTGTTCAATAACGGTTTGTAGTTGCTGCATCCTGTTCTCTTTCCTGAAGTGATGTTAAATAGACAACCGTACTTGTATCACATTTTATCGCCGGGGTTGAGTGCCTCGGTTAATCGGCGTGTGATTTCCTTGCGCGTCGGCTTGTCGAGCGCGCGACGTTCGGAGTTCGCCAGAATGAATAAATCTTCCACCCGCTCGCCGATGGTCGAAATGCGTGCGCCATGCAACGATAATCCCAAATCAGAGAAGACTTCCCCAACGCGGGCCAGCAGGCCAGGTTGATCCAGCGCGACCAGCTCCATATAGGTGCGGCGATCGGTATGCGTCGGCAGGAAACTGACGTCGGTCTGCACGCTGAAATGGCGCAGTTTTGGCGAAGGGCGGCGCGCGCGCGGGGGTTGATATGCCTGCGTCATCGACTGTTCCAGCGCGTAACGGATTGCTTCATGACGATCCTGCGCCAGCGGGCTGCCGTCCGGTTCGAGCACAATAAAGGTGTCCATCGCCATGCCATCGCGGTTAGTGAAAATCTGCGCGTCATGAATGCTCAGGTTGCGCCGGTCCAGCTCGCCTGCAACCGTGGCAAACAGGTAAGGGCGGTCAGGGCTCCAGATGAAAATCTCCGTGCCGCCGCGCGTGGCCTGACGGCTCACCAGCACCAGTGGTTTGGTGGAGTCATGTTCCAGCAGATGTCGCGCATGCCACGCCAGCTGATTGGGCGAGTGACGCAGGAAGTAATCCGCACGGCAGCGGCTCCAGATGCGGTGCAGCGCTTCTTCATCAATATTATCCATACGCAACAACGCCAGCGCCTGCAGGCGGTGATGGCGCACGCGTTCGCGCAGATCCGGCGTATTTTGCATACCGCGACGCAGCTGTTTTTCTGTTGCGAAATACAGTTCGCGTATCAGGCTTTGCTTCCAGCTGTTCCACAGGGTTTCATTGGTGGCGCAGATATCGGCCACCGTCAGACTGACCAGATAACGCAGGCGAACTTCGGTTTGCATTTCTGCGGCGAACTGCTGGATCTCGTTAGGATCCTGAATATCGCGACGCTGTGCCGTTACTGACATCAGTAAATGAACGCGCACCAGCCATGATACCAGCTGAGTTTCCCGCGAGTTCAACCCGTGCAGTTCGGCGAACTCGAGTACGTCCTGCGCCCCGAGAATGGAGTGATCGCCGCCACGGCCTTTGGCGATATCGTGGAACAGCGCGGCCATCAGCAAAAGTTCTGGCTGCGGCAGCCGCGGATAGAGCTCTACGCACAGCGGATGTTTCGGACGCGTTTCTTCATGAGCGAAGCTTTCGAGCTTTTGCAGCACACGAATGGTGTGCTCATCCACGGTATAAGCATGGAATAAATCGAACTGCATCTGACCAACGATTTGACCCCACTGCGGCATATATGCCCACAGCACGCTGTGACGATGCATCGGCACCAGCGCGCGCGACACGGCGCCCGGATGGCGCAGAATCGACATAAACATCTCACGCGCCTGCGGGATCATACATAAAGGCTCTTTGAGATGACGTCGCGCGTGACGCAGCAGACGCACGGTGGTGGAGTAAATACCTTTGATTTCGCGGTGACGTACCATCAGGTGGAACATGCCGATAATGGTTTCCGGCTGGCGTTCGAACAGCGATTCGTCACGCAGGTCGATCAGATCGCCTCGCAGCTGGAAATGCTCATCCAGCGGACGTGGCTTTTCATTCGGGCCAATCGCCAGAATCGCTTCATCAAACAGCTGTAACAGCATCTGATTCAGCTCGCCGACCCGGCGGGTCATGCGATAGAAATCTTTCATCATGCGTTCGACCGGCTGATTGCCTTCGCCCTGATACTGCAAAAGCTGGGCGACGTTGAGCTGTCTGTCGAACAGCAGACGGTTGTCGTAACGCGGCAGAACTAAGTGCAGAGCGAAGCGGATGCGCCACAGGAAGCTCTGACATTCCAGCAACTCATTGCGCTCAGCTTTGGTTAGAAAACCAAACGCAACCATTTCATCGAGCGACGTCGCACCGAAGTGACGGCGCGCGACCCACAGAATAGTATGGATATCGCGCAGGCCGCCGGGGCTGCTTTTGATATCAGGCTCCAGATTGTAGCTGGTGCCGTGATAGCGCAGATGGCGTTCGTTTTGCTCTTCAATTTTGGCGCGGAAGAAGTTGGGCGAAGGCCAGAAACCGTCGCTGAAAACGTGTTTCTGCATGCTGAGGAACAGCGCCACATCGCCGCAAATCAGACGCGATTCAATAAGGTTGGTGGCAACGGTGAGATCCGCCAGTCCTTCCAGCAGGCATTCTTCCAGCGTGCGAACGCTGTGCCCGACTTCCAGCTTCACGTCCCACAGCAGGGTGATCAGTTCACCGATGCGTTGCGCCTGTTCATCATTGAGGCGTTTCTGGCTCAGGACCAGCACATCGATGTCGGAAAGCGGGTGCAATTCACCACGGCCGTACCCACCTACGGCGACCATCGCGGTTTCGGGAATGTTGTCGAAACCGTAGAACGTCCAAAGACGTTGCAGAAGCTGATCGATGAAATGCGCCCGCGCATCAACCAATTCTTCGGCACGCAGTCCGGCATTGAATGCATCCGCCAGCCAGCCCTGAAACTGTTCCATATGTTGCTTGAGGTTCTGACGGTTTAAATCATCATCCGGATAGACGGCAGGGGAGACAGGCTGTGGCGGGCACGCCAACGGCAATTCCTGAGAGAGTTCAGGTTGCAGGCGCTTTTCAGCAGAGAAGTTTTCAGTCATAGATGCGCAGCCCATTCCTACACGTTAAAGATAAAAAAACCGGCTTTCGCCGGTTTGATTGACAGATTTAACCGCGCTTCGCAGAGCGGCAACTGTTATTCGTGCGTCAGAATTGCCGGGATGGTGTCATCCTTACGCAGCGTCATAATTTCACAACCGTTATCAGTCACCACAATAGTATGCTCGTACTGAGCCGACAAGCTGCGATCTTTAGTTTTTACTGTCCAGCCATCTTTCATGGTACGGATGCGAAAATCACCCGCGTTGACCATAGGTTCAACGGTGAAAGCCATACCGGCCTGTAAAACTACGCCGCCGTCGTCTGCATCGTAATGCAGAACCTGAGGTTCTTCGTGGAAACCTTCCCCAATGCCGTGACCGCAGTATTCGCGTACGACGGAAAATTTCTCCGCTTCCACGAACTTCTGGATCTCTTTCCCCAGGGTACGCAGACGGATACCCGGTTTGATAAGACGCAGTGCCAGATACAGGCTTTCCTGCGTCACGCGGCACAGACGCTCACCCAGAATCGTCGGTTTACCCGCGATGAACATCTTGGAGGTGTCGCCGTGGAAACCGTCTTTAATAACCGTCACGTCGATGTTAACTATATCGCCGTCTTTAAGAATTTTGTCGTCACTTGGAATACCGTGACACACCACTTCGTTAATGGAGATACAGACGGATTTCGGGAAGCCGTGATAGTCCAGGCAGGCAGAAATGGCTTTTTGGTTATTCACGATGTGATCAGAACAAATGCGATCCAATTCACCGGTACTAACGCCAGGTTTGACGTGAGGCTCAATGATTTCCAGCACTTCCGCAGCCAGACGGCCAGCGACGCGCATTTTTTCGATATCTTCAGGGGTTTTGATTGAAATGGCCATGAGTCTTCCTGCAGGTTTGTACATCCGGTGTGCTGTATTTCTACACCGTTGTCATCAATAATTAGCTGTGGCTTATGGTATCAGCCCTGATATTAGCTGCCAAACTATCATTTCCCGGGGCGCAATTCGGCGAACAAAAGTTGCTGCCTGGCCGTTATTTGTGGTATAAAACGCGCCGGCAATCCGCTCTGGGTCCCAGACTCCGGGGGATTAAAGCCGAATTCACTCATATGTGTACTTATTAACGTAAGTAATAACACACACGTATCGACACATACGCCGGGGTGCCTTGGGAATTTATTCTGCAGGGTCGGTTGTATGGGATACGTGGAGGCATAACCCCAACTACTTAATAGAGGTTTTATCATGGCAACTGTTTCCATGCGCGACATGCTCAAGGCCGGTGTTCACTTCGGTCACCAAACCCGTTACTGGAACCCGAAAATGAAGCCATTCATCTTCGGCGCTCGTAACAAGGTTCACATCATCAACCTTGAGAAAACTGTTCCAATGTTCAACGAAGCCCTGGCTGAGTTGCAGAAGATCTCTGCCCGTAAAGGCAAGATCCTGTTCGTTGGTACTAAACGCGCAGCAAGCGAAGCGGTAAAAGACGCTGCACACAACTGCGACCAGTTCTTCGTGAACCATCGCTGGTTGGGCGGCATGCTGACTAACTGGAAAACCGTTCGTCAGTCCATCAAACGTTTGAAAGACCTGGAAATTCAGTCTCAGGACGGCACTTTCGAGAAGCTGACCAAGAAAGAGGCGCTGATGCGTACTCGCGAACTGGCTAAGCTGGAAAACAGCCTGGGTGGTATCAAGGATATGGGTGGTCTTCCTGACGCACTGTTCGTTGTCGACGCTGATCACGAACACATCGCAATCAAAGAAGCTAACAACCTGGGTATCCCGGTATTCTCCATTGTTGATACCAACTCCGATCCGGATGGCGTTGACTTTGTTATCCCTGGTAACGATGACGCAATCCGTGCAGTAAATCTGTACCTGAGCGCTGTTGCTGCCACTGTCCGTGAAGGCCGTTCGCAAGATCTGGCTGTACAGGCAGAAGAAAGCTTCGTAGAAGCTGAATAATAAGGCAAGCTCAGCAGAGCCCTTATTAACCAGGTATTGAAATATGTTGGTTAGGGGGCCTTTATTGGCCCCCTTTGCTTATCTTAAATGCGAGAAATATCTCACCGCAAAAAGCCTTTTTGCACTGAGATAATCGAGGAAAATACAATGGCTGATATTACCGCTGCCCTGGTAAAAGAACTGCGCGAACGTACTGGCGCTGGCATGATGGATTGTAAGAAAGCTCTGGTTGAAGCTAACGGCGACATCGAGCTGTCCATTGAAAATATGCGTAAATCTGGCGCGATCAAAGCGGCGAAAAAAGCAGGCAACGTAGCTGCTGACGGCGTGATCAAAACTAAGATTGAAGGCAACTACGGCGTGATTCTGGAAGTTAACTGCCAGACTGACTTCGTTGCTAAAGATGCCGGTTTCCAGGCATTTGCTGACAAAGTACTGGATGCTGCTGTTGCAGGCAAAATCACCGACGTTGAAGTTCTGAAAACACAGTTCGAAGAAGAACGTGTGCAACTGGTTGCTAAAATCGGTGAGAACATCAACATCCGTCGCGTTTCTTCCCTGGAAGGCGAAGTGTTGGGTAGCTACCTGCACGGTGCACGCATTGGCGTTCTGATCGCTGCTAAAGGCGCTGACGAAGAGCTGGTTAAGCAGATTGCTATGCACGTTGCTGCAAGCAAGCCTGAGTTCGTTAAACCAGAAGATGTGTCTGCTGAAGTGGTAGAAAAAGAGTACCAGGTTCAGCTGGACATCGCGATGCAATCTGGCAAGCCAAAAGAAATCGCAGAGAAAATGGTTGAAGGCCGCATGAAGAAATTCACCGGCGAAGTTTCTCTGACTGGCCAGCCTTTCGTTATCGACCCAAGCAAAACTGTTGGTCAGATTCTGAAAGAGCATAACGCCGACGTTATCAACTTCATCCGCTTCGAAGTGGGTGAAGGCATCGTTAAAGTTGAGACTGACTTTGCTGCAGAAGTTGCAGCGATGTCCAAACAGTCTTAATCAGTAACTGATGCACTATAAAATGGAACCGCTGCACGTTGGCGGTTCCGTTTTATCCAGCCCCAAATTCCAATGACATTGTGCGATGTGCTGTAGCAACACCCGGCAACAACGCTATGATGTAAAGATTGAATTCTCATTAAGACACATTGCTTCTAGGACAGACACCATGGCTACCAATGCGAAACCCGTTTATCAGCGTATCCTGCTCAAACTCAGTGGCGAAGCCCTGCAGGGCAGTGAAGGTTTTGGTATCGACGCGAGTGTATTAGATCGTATGGCTCAGGAAGTTAAAGAGCTGGTCGAACTCGGCATTCAGGTAGGCGTTGTGATCGGCGGCGGTAACTTATTCCGCGGCGCGGGTCTGGCGCAGGCGGGCATGAATCGTGTTGTAGGCGACCATATGGGTATGCTGGCGACTGTCATGAACGGCCTGGCAATGCGTGATGCATTACACCGTGCCTATGTTAACGCGCGTCTGATGTCTGCAATTCCTTTGAACGGTGTTTGTGATAATTACAGCTGGGCTGAAGCCATCAGCCTGCTGCGTCATAACCGCGTGGTCATTTTCTCCGCCGGTACCGGTAATCCTTTCTTTACTACCGATTCTGCAGCCTGTCTGCGTGGTATCGAAATTGAAGCCGATGTGGTATTAAAAGCCACCAAAGTCGACGGTGTATATTCCGCTGACCCGGTCAAAAATCCGGAAGCAACGCTGTACGAAACATTGACCTATCAGGAAGTGCTGGAACAGGAATTGAAAGTGATGGACCTGGCGGCGTTTACGTTAGCCCGCGATCACAATCTTCCGATTCGTGTTTTCAACATGAACAAACCCGGTGCACTGCGCCGCGTGGTGATGGGTGAAAACGAAGGGACGCTGATTTCTAACGCTGAGTGATCCTTCGCCATTGAACATTGCGTTCAGCCAGCCAGTGCTGGCATAAGTATTCACGGACTATACTGATGGTATGGTCTGCCAGGTAACCAGCTCTCAAGGGTTCACAACGTGATTAACGAAATCAAAAAAGACGCTGAAATTCGTATGGAAAAATGCGTTGAAGCATTTAAAACCCATATCAGCAAAATCCGTACAGGCCGCGCTTCTCCCGGCATTCTCGACGGCATCATGGTGGAATACTATGGTTCTGCTACGCCACTGCGTCAGCTGGCTCAGGTGACGGTGGAAGATTCCCGTACTCTGGCTATTTCTGTATTTGACCGCTCTATCAGCGCTGCCGTTGAAAAAGCGATCATGACTTCTGATTTGGGTCTGAACCCATCTTCAGCAGGCGCGACTATCCGCGTTCCATTGCCTGCATTGACTGAAGAGCGTCGTAAAGACCTGATCAAAGTCGTGCGTGGCGAAGCAGAGCAGGGCCGTGTTTCTGTGCGTAACGTCCGCCGTGACGCTAACGACAAAACCAAAGCACTGTTGAAAGATAAAGAAATCAGTGAAGATGAAGATCGTCGTTCTCAGGACGATATCCAGAAGCTGACAGACATCTTTATCAAGAAAATCGATGTAGCTTTGACTGAGAAAGAAGCTGAGCTGATGGAGTTCTAATAAGACTCGTTTGTTCTCATATAAAGCGTCGCAAATGCGGCGCTTTATTTTTTTACGGGTCTCAAATCTTTTCTCCGCTGCCACAATCTCATGGACAAGCCGGATAAGAGGTTTCAGACTGTGCACTATTCTGAATTGATGGCGTTATCCCGGGCATTTTCATGAAACAAATGACTATTCTTGGTTCGACAGGGTCTGTCGGCACCAGTACGCTTTCCGTTGTCCGGTCCAATCCCGACGCTTTCGCAGTCAAAGCCCTGATTGCAGGACATAATGTTGATGTGATGGCGCAGCAATGTATCGAGTTTCGTCCGGCCTATGCGTGCATGGCTGATGAGACTTCAGCCCGAGCTCTGCGAACCATTCTGGCTGAACAGGGTGTGAAAACTGAAGTGCTCTCCGGCGAAAACGCAGCCATTGAACTGGCTGCGCTGGATGATGTCGATCAAGTGATGTCAGCCATTGTAGGTGCTGCCGGCCTTTTACCGACGCTCGCCGCCGTGCGCGCAGGTAAGCAGATCCTTCTGGCGAATAAAGAGTCACTGGTTACCTGTGGTCGTATCTTCATGGATGCTGTCCGTGAAAATCAGTCCCAACTCCTGCCTATAGACAGTGAACATAACGCGATTTTCCAGAGTTTGCCTGAGTCCGTGCAGCAGCAACTGGGCTATGCTTCACTTGAAGAAAACGGGATTTCCCGCATCGTCCTAACCGGGTCCGGCGGGCCTTTTCGTGAGTTACCGTTAAACCACTTTAACGATGTGACACCGGATCAGGCGTGCGCGCATCCTAACTGGTCCATGGGGCGTAAAATATCCGTCGATTCCGCCACGATGATGAACAAAGGCCTGGAGTACATCGAAGCTCGCTGGTTGTTCAATGCGTCCGCGGCCGAAATGGAAGTGATTATCCATCCGCAGTCGGTGATCCACTCGATGGTTCGTTACCGTGACGGCAGCGTACTGGCGCAGCTGGGGTCGCCGGACATGCGTACGCCTATTGCACATGCGATGGCGTACCCGCGCCGTGTCGCTGCTGGCGTGCAGGCATTAGACTTCTGTAAAATGGGCGAACTCTCTTTCTCTGAGCCGGATTATGCGCGGTATCCTTGCCTGCAACTGGCTATCGAAGCCAGCAACACCGGACAGGCTGCGACGACGGCGCTGAATGCAGCGAACGAAATTTCCGTAGCGGCATTCCTCAATGGTGAGATTCGTTTCACCGATATTGCTTCGATTAATCGTCAGGTAATGGAAGAGCTGGTGAGTGCTGAACCGGAGTCTGTGGATGCAGTGCTGGAAATTGACAAACAATCGCGCGCATCCGCTCAACAAAAACTTCGCACATTTGCGGCCTGACGCTAAGTTTACTGCTTATGCAGCAGTTTGTTAGCATCACATTGAAATGGTATAGTCTGCGCCACGCTGACAGTAGATTCAGGTTTTTAGTCTCTGGATCTGACATGTGGAATCGGTAAGCTGTCAGAGTAGCCGTGCCCGCAAGGGAGACACGGCTTTTTTGCGCGTGTTATTGCGCCCGCGTTTGAACTGCAACGCCAGCTAAAAAAGCCGTCGTGTTCTGATAAAAGGAAATGAGTACGCGTTATGTCCCTCGAAAATCAACAGATGTCTGATACGTCCTGCGCTCAGCCGCGCCATGTCGCCATTATTATGGACGGCAACGGACGTTGGGCAAAACGTCAGGGTAAAATGAGGGTGTTTGGTCATAAAGCGGGCGTAAAATCAGTGCGCAAAGCCGTGAGTTTTGCAGCCAATCATCAACTTGATGCGCTTACGCTTTATGCCTTTAGTAGTGAAAACTGGAATCGCCCGGCTCAGGAAGTCGCCGCATTGATGGAACTGTTCGTACGTGCACTCGACAGTGAAGTCAAAAGCCTGCATAAACATAATGTCAGGTTGCGGATCATTGGCGATGTCAGTCGCTTTAGTGCTCGTCTGCAGGAACGCATTCGTCGTTCAGAAACACTTACAGAAAATAACGACGGTCTTACGCTGAACATTGCTGCGAATTATGGTGGGCGATGGGATATTATTCAGGGCGTTAAGACGCTGGCGGGTCAGGTTGAAGCCGGTACCCTGCGGGCAGAGCAAATAACAGAAGACATGCTGGATTCAGCCGTCTGTATGAGCGAACTGGCACCAGTCGATTTGGTGATCAGAACCGGTGGGGAACATCGAATCAGTAACTTCCTGCTGTGGCAAATTGCCTATGCGGAGTTTTACTTTACGGATGTCCTCTGGCCTGATTTTGATGAAAATACCTTTGAAGATGCGCTGGATGCTTTTGCACAACGCGAGCGCCGCTTCGGGGGGACTACACCTATCGGCGCCAATGCGTCCTAGGGAGAACATTTGCTGAAGTATCGCATTATCACAGCTCTGATTTTAATACCGATTGTTATTGCTGCACTCTTTTTATTACCGCCTGTCGGTTTTGCCATTGTCACGTTAATCGTGTGCATGTTGGCGGCGTGGGAGTGGGGGCAACTAGCGGGTCTCGGAAGCCGTAATCAGAGGATCTGGCTCGCCATCCTCTGTGGTTTTCTGCTGGCAGCCATGATGCTAAGCATTCCAGCCTATCATCACAACGCGCAGTTGCCGCTGGTAAGTGGATCCCTATGGGCTGCACTCGCCTGGTGGTGTGTGGCGCTGGTGTTAGTCGTGGGATATCCGGTTTCAGCTGCATTCTGGCGGCACTCGCGCGTGCTGCGGGTGCTTTTTGGCGTACTGACGATAGTGCCGTTCTTCTGGGGCATGGTCGCGCTGCGTCAATATGGTTACGTTGAGAATCCTCATACTGGCGCATGGTGGCTGTTATATGTGATGCTACTCGTCTGGGGTGCGGATTCCGGTGCATACCTGTTTGGTAAGCTATTCGGCAAGCACAAGCTGGCACCTAAAGTTTCGCCGGGGAAAACCTGGGAAGGGTTCATCGGTGGGTTACTGACATGTGCGTTGATTGCCTGGCTGTTTGGCCGCTATGCACCGCTTACCGTGCAGCCGTCTGTATTATTGATTTGTTCCGTGGTTGCTGCGCTGGCTTCAGTCTTAGGCGACCTGACCGAGAGTATGTTTAAACGCGAAGCCGGGATCAAAGACAGTGGTCATATGATCCCAGGGCATGGTGGAATATTGGACCGTATCGACAGCCTGACTGCTGCGGTTCCTGTATTTGCCTGCCTGATGCTGTTAGTGTATTAATCCGTCGCTGACGGTGAAGTTTTCTAAGGAATAGTTGGACATATGATGAACATACTCTGGAGCCTGGCCGCCTTTATCGTTGCATTGGGGGTGCTTATCACCGTGCACGAGTTCGGCCATTTCTGGGTTGCTCGTCGCTGTGGCGTACGCGTTGAGCGGTTTTCCGTAGGTTTCGGTCGTGCGCTATGGCGTCGAACCGACAGCCGCGGCACTGAATATGTCCTTGCTATCATCCCCCTCGGCGGTTACGTCAAAATGCTCGATGAGCGTTTAGAAACCGTACCGCCTGAGCTAAAAAATCTTACTTTCAACAGTAAGACTGTCTGGCAGCGTGCCGCAATTATCAGCGCGGGTCCGATAGCCAATTTTATCTTTGCGGTTTTTGCTTACTGGATCATTTTTATTGTTGGTGTACCAACAGTACGGCCTGTAGTGGCCGAAATCATGCCTCAATCCATTGCCGCGCAAGCCAAAGTTTTGCCAGGGATGGAACTTAAGTCTATTGGCGGTATCGAAACGCCTGATTGGGATTCAATTCGAATGTCGTTGATGGGTGAAATTGGCAATAGCCAAATGACGCTCGGGGTAGCCGAGTTAGGCTCATCAACGATAATTGAAAAAGTTGTCGATTTGCGTGAATGGTCGTTTGATCCTGAAACGCAAGATCCGGTGGTCGCGTTGGGGATTATTCCGCGTGGTCCGCAGGCAGAACCCGTATTATCTGAGGTGCAATCAGCCTCCGCCGCTCAAAAGGCAGGTTTGCAAGCGGGCGATCGGATCGTTAAAGTTGACGGTCAGGTTTTGGCGAGCTGGCGTGATTTTACGTTACAGGTTCGCGATAATCCGGGTAAGCCCATTGCGTTAGACATTGAGCGTAATGGCGAGGCTCTGGCATTGACCCTGACACCGGAAAGTCGGACGTTGGGTAAAGGTATTGTACAAGGTTTTGCCGGGGTGGTTCCCAAAGTCATACCGTTGCCTGAAGAGTACAAGACAGTTCGTCAGTATGGTCCGTTTGTCGCTTTATATGAGGCGGGTGATAAAACCTGGCAACTGATGAAGCTTACAGTCAACATGCTGGGCAAATTGTTTACCGGTGATGTGAAGCTGAACAATCTGAGTGGCCCAATTTCCATCGCACAGGGCGCAGGAATGTCAGCAGAGTATGGTTTAGTGTCGTACCTGACGTTTTTGGCGCTTATCAGCGTCAATCTCGGTATCGTAAACCTGTTCCCATTACCGATATTAGATGGTGGACACTTGGTTTTTCTGGCAATAGAAAAACTAAAAGGTGGTCCAGTTTCCGAGCGAGTTCAAAACTTCAGTTATCAGGTCGGTGCGGTATTGCTGTTCCTGGTAATGGGGCTTGCACTTTTCAATGATTTCTCCCGTCTTTAAGGCTGGAGATTAGGTTAGGAAGAACGCATAACAACGATGGCGATCAAAAAGTTGCTCATAGCGTCGCTGCTGTTTGGCAGCGCCACCGTATACGGTGCAGACGGTTTCGTAGTGAAAGATATTCATTTCGAAGGCCTGCAGCGAGTTGCCGTCGGTGCGGCGTTACTCAATATGCCGGTTCGCGTCGGTGATACGGTGACTGACGATGACATCAGTAATACCATTCGTGCATTGTTTGCCACTGGCAACTTTGAGGACGTTCGCGTCCTGCGCGATGGCGATTCTCTGATTGTTCAGGTTAAGGAACGTCCAACGATTGCCAGCATCACTTTCTCCGGTAACAAATCGGTGAAAGATGACATGCTTAAACAAAACCTGGAGGCCTCTGGCGTCCGTGTTGGCGAAGCGCTTGACCGTACAACAATCGGCAGTATCGAGAAAGGTCTGGAAGACTTCTATTACAGCGTTGGAAAATACAGTGCGTCGGTAAAAGCGGTTGTTACCCCTTTGCCACGTAACCGTGTCGACCTGAAATTAGTCTTTACCGAGGGTGTTTCTGCCAAAATTCAGCAGATCAACATCGTAGGTAACCACGCCTTCAGTACTGATGAACTGATTTCACATTTCCAGCTTCGTGATGAAGTGCCATGGTGGAACGTGGTTGGCGATCGCAAATACCAGAAACAGAAACTGGCGGGTGACCTTGAAACCCTGCGTAGCTTCTATCTGGATCGCGGTTACGCCCGTTTCAACATTGATTCGACGCAGGTCAGCCTGACGCCGGACAAAAAAGGCATCTACATCACGCTGAACATCACAGAAGGTGAGCAATACAAACTTTCTGGCGTTGAAGTCACTGGCAGCATGGCCGGTCACTCAGCAGAAGTGCAAAGCCTGACTAAGATTGATAAAGGCGAGCTGTACAACGGCGCTAAAGTCACCAAGATGGAAAACGACATCAAGCAGATGCTGGGTCGTTATGGCTACGCCTATCCACGTGTGAACACGCAGCCAGAAATTAATGATGCAGACAAGACCGTCAAACTGCATATCAACGTAGATGCGGGTAACCGTTTCTATGTACGTCACATCCGCTTTGAAGGTAATGACACCAGTAAAGACAGCGTTCTGCGCCGTGAAATGCGTCAGATGGAAGGTGCCTGGTTAGGTAACGATCTGGTCGATAAAGGTAAAGAGCGTCTGAACCGTCTTGGCTACTTCGAAACGGTAGATGTGGATACGCAACGCGTTCCGGGTACACCGGATCAGGTTGATGTGGTCTATAAAGTTAAAGAGCGTAACACCGGGACATTCAACTTCGGTGTGGGCTACGGTACAGAAAGTGGTGTCAGCTTCCAGGTCGGCGTCCAGCAGGACAACTGGTTGGGTACAGGTAACTCTGTCGGCATCAGCGGTACTAAAAACGACTATCAGACGTATGCAGAATTCACGATCACTGACCCGTATTTCACCGTTGACGGTGTAAGTCTGGGCGGCCGTATCTTCTATAATGATTTTAAAGCGGATAATGCTGATCTGTCTGACTATACCAACAGAAGTTATGGTATTGGCGGCAACCTTGGTTTCCCAATCAATGAGAACAACTCATTGCGTCTGGGTCTGGATTACGTACATAACGATCTGTCCAATATGGAACCTCAGATCGCCATGTTCCGTTATCTGAATTCAGTGGGCCTTAAACCTGCGGTCACCACCAGCGACAACGCTGATGCAGATTTCAGTGCTGATGACTTCTTCGTGAACCTTGGTTGGGGGTATAACAACCTCGACCGTGGCTACTTCCCTACGTCAGGGACCAAAGCCAGCCTGAACGGTAAAGTCACCGTTCCGGGTTCTGATAACGAATATTACAAAATCACTTTCGATTCAACCAGCTATATGCCGCTGAATCAGGATCGTGATTGGGTACTGATGGGCCGCGCGCGTGCAGGTTATGCAGATGGTCTGGGCGGGAAAGAAGTACCGTTCTACGATAACTTCTATGCCGGTGGTTCAAGCAGTGTTCGTGGTTTCCAGTCGAACACCATTGGTCCAAAAGCAGCGTATTACAAATGTACTACGGCTAATACCTCGTACAGCGGTTGTCCGATCGATAATTCGGATGATGCGGTGGGCGGTAATGCAATGGCAGTACTGAGTGCAGAACTGATTGTTCCAACTCCGTTCGTTAGCGAAAAATACGCTAACTCATTGCGTACTTCCCTGTTCGTGGATAGCGGTACTGTCTGGGATACAGGTTGGGAAAACACCCCGCAGACTATGGCTGCCGGTGTGCCTGATTACAGTAAACCAGGCAACATTCGTGTTTCTTCAGGTCTTGCGTTGCAGTGGATGTCTCCGCTGGGGCCATTGGTCTTCTCATACGCACAACCAGTTAAGAAATACGAAGGCGATAAAGCAGAGCAGTTCCAGTTTAACATTGGTAAAACCTGGTAACGGCCTGCCTGAACAAGAGTTATTCAGCAGAATCGCAATCGCCTGATTGCGGAACTGGATACACGGGTTTCGGCCCGTGTATCGTTTTAAAGTCAGGTGTTTTGTGTAATTTACTGTGCCAGATGGCACAAACGGGTGATGGAAGGAGTTTATAGTGAAAAAGTGGTTATATGCCGCAGGCCTCGGTTTAGTTATGGCTTCTTCAGCTAGCGTTCAGGCTGCTGACAAAATTGCTATCGTTAACGTCGCTAGCATTTTCCAACAGATGCCAGCGCGTGAAGCTGTGGCCAAACAACTCGAAAATGAGTTCAAAAGCCGTGCAACTGATTTGCAATCTCAGGAACGTGATCTGCAAACAAAAATGCAACGTCTGCAACGCGATGGCTCAACCATGAAAGCCAGCGATCGTTCTAAACTTGAAAAAGACGTGATGGCTCAGCGTGAAGCGTTCTCCGCTAAAGCGCAGCAGTTTGAGCAAGACAACCGTCGTCGTCAGGGCGAAGAACGTAACAAAATCCTGAGCCGTATTCAGGACGCTGTGAAATCTGTTGCAAGCAAAGAAGGTTATGATGTTGTTATTGATGCAAATGCAATCGCGTATGCAAGCAATGACAAAGATATTACTGCTGATGTGCTGAAACAGGTTAAATAAACATGTCTTCAATTCGACTGGCTGATCTCGCACAGCAGTTGGATGCACAATTGCACGGTGATGGCGAAATTGCCATCACCGGCGTTGCTTCAATGCATTCCGCACACTCTGAGCAAATCACGTTTTTATCAAACAGCCGTTACCGTGAACAGTTGGCCTCCTGCAGTGCAGGCGCCGTAGTGTTGACGGAAGCGGATCTGCCATTTTGCCCTACAGCGGCACTAGTGGTTAAAAACCCTTACCTGACCTATGCGCGTATGGCGCAACTGCTGGATACCACGCCGGCACCGGCACAAGATATTGCTGCGAGTGCGGTGATTTCTGAAAGTGCTTCTTTAGGTAAGAATGTCTCGGTTGGCGCTAATGCAGTTATCGAATCAGGCGTTGTGTTGGGCGATAACGTTATCGTTGGCGCAGGTTGTTTTATCGGTAAAGAAGCTAAAATAGGAGCAGGTACCCGTATCTGGGCCAATGTTTCTATTTATCATCGCGTTGAGATTGGCGAGCAGTGCCTGATTCAGTCAGGTACGGTGATCGGTGCTGACGGTTTTGGTTACGCAAACGAACGTGGTAACTGGATTAAAATCCCACAGCTGGGCACCGTGATCATTGGTGATCGCGTTGAGATTGGTGCTTGTACCACCATTGACCGCGGTGCGCTGGATGACACTATTATCAGCAACGGTGTCATCATTGATAATCAATGTCAGATTGCACACAACGTCGTGATTGGAGACAATACGGCGGTTGCTGGCGGCGTAATTATGGCCGGTAGTCTGAAAATCGGACGTTACTGCCAGATAGGCGGAGCCAGTGTTATCAATGGTCACATGGAGATTTGTGACCAGGCCGTGGTGACAGGAATGGGAATGGTAATGCGACCAATCACCGAACCTGGGGTATACTCCTCCGGTATTCCGTTACAACCGAATAAAGTTTGGCGTAAGACGGCTGCATTGGTAATGAATATTGACGAGATGAATAAGCGCTTGAAAGCTGTCGAGCGTAAAATCGAAAAAGACTAATTACCACTTACGGTGCTGCAATGTGTTCCCTTTACGGGTGAACCTGCGGCATTCGTTCCTATTTGCGGCCTGCCTGATGACCTTTTTTTTGGGGTCTGGCAGGCCGTGTTTTTGATGCCATCAGTTTTTATAGACAGGAAGAGTATTTTGACTACTGACACTCATACTCTGCGTATTGAAGAGATACTGGATTTACTGCCACACCGCTACCCGTTTTTGCTGGTTGACCGCGTGTTGGATTTTGAGAAAGGGAAATTTTTGCGCGCAGTGAAAAACGTTTCCTTTAACGAACCATTTTTCCAGGGGCATTTCCCAGGCAAGCCGATTTTTCCAGGTGTTCTGATTCTGGAAGCCATGGCACAGGCCACCGGTATTTTGGCGTTTAAAAGCGTTGGAAAACTGGAACCGGGCGAGCTGTATTATTTTGCAGCAATTGATGATGCACGCTTCAAACGTCCGGTGTTGCCGGGTGACCAGATGATTCTGGAAGTTGAATTCATTAAAGAGCGTCGTGGTGTTGCTCGTTTTAAAGGTGTCGCAAAAGTAGATGGTGAGATTGCTTGCGAGGCATCAATGATGTGCGCCCGTCGCCGGGAGTCTTAATACATGATAGACAAAACCGCCTTTATACATCCAAGCGCTATTGTTGAAGAAGGCGCCGTTATCGGTGCTGGTGTTCATATCGGTCCTTTCTGCTATGTCGGTTCCCAAGTGGAAATCGGCGAAGGTACTGAGCTTAAATCACACGTAGTTCTTAATGGCGTGACCAAAATTGGTCGCGATAACCGCATCTTCCAGTTCGTATCCATTGGTGAAATTAACCAGGATCTGAAGTATGCCGGTGAACCAACACGCGTTGAGGTCGGCGATCGCAACAATATTCGTGAGAGCGTGACCATTCATCGTGGGACCGTTCAGGGCGGTAGTCTGACAAAAGTGGGCAGCGATAACCTGTTAATGGTTAACGCGCATATCGCCCACGATTGCGTCATTGGTAATCGCTGCATTCTGGCTAACAACGCGACCCTTGGCGGCCACGTTGAGATTGACGATTTCGCTATCATTGGCGGTATGACCGCGGTGCATCAGTTCTGCATCATCGGCGCACACGTCATGGTTGGCGGGTGTTCTGGAGTTGCTCAGGACGTGCCCCCGTTTGTGATTGCGCAGGGTAACCACGCGACACCTTTCGGTATTAACATCGAAGGGCTTAAACGTCGTGGTTTTGAGAAAGCAGACCTGCACGCTATCCGTAATGCTTATAAGTTACTGTATCGCAGTGGCAAAACGCTGGAAGAAGCACAGCCGGAAATCGCTGCGATCGCCGCTGAATTCCCGAAAGCTAAACCTTTCAGTGATTTCTTCAGCCGCTCAACCCGCGGTATTATTCGCTGATCTGCGCTACGGAAAATAATGCAAAAGCCTGTTCTGACAATTGGCCTGGTGGCCGGTGAAACGTCCGGTGACATTCTTGGCGCCGGGCTGATTCGAGCCCTGAAGAAGCACCATCCGGACGCACGCTTTGTGGGCGTCGCGGGGCCGCTGATGCAGGCGGAAGGGTGTGAAACCTGGTACGAAATGGAAGAGCTGGCGGTAATGGGCGTGGTGGAAGTATTAGAGCGTCTGCCACGCTTGTTGAAAATCCGCAAAGATTTGACCCAACGTTTCAGCGAACTTAAGCCTGATGTGTTTGTGGGCATCGACGCCCCTGATTTTAACATCACGCTCGAAGGTCGTCTGAAGCAGCGCGGTATCCGCACCATCCACTACGTCAGTCCGTCCGTCTGGGCATGGCGACAAAAACGCGTTTTCAAAATTGGTAAAGCCACCGATCTGGTCCTGGCGTTTCTGCCTTTTGAAAAAGCGTTCTACGATAAATTCAACGTACCTTGCCGTTTTATCGGCCACACGATGGCTGATGCGATGCCGCTGCATCCGGACAAACAGGCTGCCCGCGTGTCTTTGGGCATTCCTGATGACGTGCATTGTCTGGCTCTGCTGCCGGGAAGTCGTCATGCGGAAGTAGAAATGCTCAGTGCTGATTTCCTAAGAACGGCGCTGCAACTGAGGCAGACGTATCCTGATTTGCACATCGTTGTGCCGTTGGTGAATGCCAAACGTCGTGAACAGTTCGAACGTATCAAAGCTGAAATTGCACCAGACCTTCCTGCGCACTTGCTCGATGGCAAAGGGCGCGAAGCGATGATCGCCAGCGATGCCGCGCTACTGGCGTCCGGTACGGCAGCACTCGAGTGTATGCTGGCGAAATGCCCGATGGTGGTAGGTTACCGCATGAAGCCGTTTACCTTCTGGCTCGCAGAGCGTCTGGTGAAAACGCCCTACGTTTCATTGCCCAACCTGCTTGCCCGACGTGAAATTGTCACTGAGCTGCTACAAACTGAATGCGTGCCGGATAAACTTTCCGCTGCGCTGCTGCCTTTGCTGGCCGGCGGTGAGAAGAGCCAGGAACTGCGTAATACTTTTCTGGAATTGCACGAAAGCATCCGCCGTGATGCTGATGAGCAGGCCGCTCAGGCCGTAATGGAGCTGGCAAGCCGATGAGTGACGTGTTTATCTATCCACAGGCCGTGTGCATTGCCGGTGTGGATGAAGTGGGTCGTGGCCCGCTGGTGGGCGCTGTAGTGACCGCAGCAGTGATCCTGGATCCAGCCAATCCGATTAAAGGTCTGGCGGACTCCAAAAAGCTCAGCGAGAAACGCCGCGAAGCGTTGTATATCGAAATTAAAGAAAAGGCGCTTGCGTGGAGTCTTGGCCGCGCGGAACCGCATGAAATTGATGAACTGAATATTTTGCACGCCACCATGCTGGCAATGCAAAGAGCTGTCGCCGGACTTGGCGTTACGCCAGATATGGTGCTGATCGATGGCAATCGTTGCCCAAAACTTCCGATGGCTTCTCAGGCCGTGGTGAAAGGGGACAGTAAAGTTGCCGAAATCAGTGCGGCGTCCATTCTGGCGAAAGTCACCCGCGATCGCGAAATGGTTGAACTGGATCTGCAGTTCCCTGAATATGGTTTTGCGAAACATAAAGGCTATCCGACGCCGGTGCATCTTGAGAGCCTCGCCAGACTTGGCGCGACAGCGCATCATCGCCGCAGTTTCGCACCAGTGAAACGCGCACTCGGGCTGGCGTAACGCGTCGCCTTGTTCCTTTCCTGCCTTAGCGGGAGATACAAACCCTTAATTCACTCATTTCTGGACTCTGGATATGGCCGAACCTCGTTTTATTCATCTGCGTGTACATAGCGACTATTCCATGGTGGATGGACTCGCGAAAGTGGGTCCGCTGGTGAAATGCGCAGCGTCACTCGGCATGCCCGCTCTGGGGATCACTGACTTCACCAATCTGTGTGGTCTGGTCAAATTTTACGGTGCTGCACACGGCGCTGGCGTTAAGCCGATTATCGGTGCTGATTTAAATATCCAAAGCGAGATCCTTGGTGACGAGCTGGCGCAACTGACGGTGCTGGCGATGAATAATCAGGGATATCAGAACCTGACGCTACTGATCTCCCGGGCTTATCAGCGCGGTTATGGTGCAGCGGGCCCGATTGTTGATCGTGAATGGCTGGCCGAACTGAATGAAGGGTTGATCCTGATTTCAGGCGCTAAAATGGGCGATGTCGGCAAGTTTCTGATGCGCGGTAACGATTTGCAGGTCGAGCTGTGCCTGGACTTTTATCAACAATATTTCCCGGATCGCTATTACCTTGAACTGATCCGCACTGGCCGCGCCGAAGAAGAAAACTATCTGCACGCCGCCGTGGCGCTGGCCGCCGAGCGCGGCCTGCCGGTTGTGGCGACCAACGATGTGCGGTTCATGCTGCCGACAGACTTTGACGCCCATGAGATCCGCGTAGCGATCCACGATGGATTTACTCTTGACGATCCCAAACGCCCGCGTAATTACACTGCTCAGCAATATATGCGCAGTGAAGATGAAATGTGCGAGCTGTTTGAAGACATTCCCGAAGCGCTGCAAAACAGCGTAGAGATTGCTAAACGCTGCAACGTCACCATCCGGCTGGGCGAGTATTTCCTGCCGCAGTTCCCGACCGGTGACATGACTACAGAAGATTTCCTGGTCGATAAATCGAAAATCGGCCTCGAAGAGCGCCTCGAGTTTTTATTCCCCGATCCTGAAGTTCGGGCCCAGCGACGCCCTGAGTATGACGAGCGTCTGGATATCGAACTCAAAGTGATCAACCAAATGGGCTTCCCGGGCTACTTCCTGATCGTGATGGAGTTTATCCAGTGGTCAAAGGATAACGACGTGCCGGTCGGACCGGGACGTGGTTCCGGTGCGGGTTCTCTGGTGGCCTATGCCCTAAAAATTACCGATCTGGATCCGCTCGAATTCGACCTGCTGTTCGAACGTTTTCTTAACCCCGAACGTGTCTCCATGCCTGACTTCGACGTTGACTTCTGTATGGAAAAACGCGATCAGGTTATCGATCACGTGGCAGAAATGTATGGTCGTGAAGCGGTTTCGCAGATCATTACCTTCGGTACGATGGCCGCCAAAGCGGTTATCCGCGACGTAGGCCGCGTGCTGGGACACCCGTACGGGTTTGTCGATCGTATTTCCAAGCTGGTGCCGCCCGATCCGGGCATGACGCTGGAAAAAGCCTTTGCTGCTGAACCGCAATTGCCGGAAATTTACGAAGCGGATGAAGAAGTTAAGTCGCTGATCGACATGGCGCGTCAGCTGGAAGGTGTCACGCGTAACGCCGGTAAACACGCAGGCGGTGTAGTGATCGCACCGACCAAAATTACCGATTTCGCGCCACTTTATTGTGATGCCGAGGGTAATCACCCGGTCACACAGTTCGATAAAAACGACGTGGAATATGCGGGGCTGGTCAAATTCGACTTCCTTGGCCTGCGTACGCTGACCATCATCGACTGGGCGCTGGGGATGATTAACGCCCGCCGTGCGAAAGCGGGCGAGCCGCCGCTGGATATCGCAGCCATTCCGCTCGATGACAAGAAAAGTTTCGACATGCTGCAACGCTCGGAGACCACGGCAGTCTTCCAGCTTGAATCCCGCGGCATGAAAGATTTGATCAAACGCCTGAAGCCCGACAGCTTCGAAGATATGATAGCCCTTGTGGCGCTGTTCCGTCCGGGGCCGTTGCAGTCAGGCATGGTAGATAACTTTATCGACCGTAAACACGGTCGCGAAGAGCTCTCCTATCCGGATATCCAGTGGCAGCACGAATCCCTGAAACCGGTACTGGAGCCGACTTACGGCATTATCCTGTATCAGGAACAGGTTATGCAGATTGCTCAGGTTCTGGCGGGCTATTCGCTGGGCGGCGCGGACATGCTGCGTCGTGCCATGGGTAAGAAAAACCCGGTGGAGATGGCGAAACAGCGCGGTGGCTTTGAAGACGGTGCGAAAGCGCGCGGCATCGACGGCGAGCTGGCGATCAAAATTTTCGACCTGGTGGAGAAATTCGCCGGTTATGGCTTTAACAAATCCCACTCCGCCGCTTATGCGCTGGTGTCTTACCAGACACTGTGGCTGAAAGCGCATTACCCTGCTGAATTTATGGCGGCAGTAATGACCGCGGATATGGATAACACCGAGAAAGTTGTCGGGCTGGTAGATGAATGTTGGCGTATGGGGCTGAAAATCCTCCCGCCGGACATTAACAGCGGGCAGTATCATTTCCACGTGAATGACGAAGGTGAAATCGTTTACGGTATCGGTGCGATCAAAGGCGTGGGTGAAGGCCCGATCGAAGCGATCATTGAAGCGCGTAATGAAGGTGGCTACTTCAAAGAGCTGTTTGACCTTTGCGCCCGCGCGGACGTAAAAAAACTCAACAAGCGCATCCTGGAAAAACTGATCATGTCCGGGGCGTTCGACCGTTTAGGTCCCCATCGCGCGGCATTGATGAGTTCATTGCCGGATGCCCTGAAAGCCGCCGACCAGCACGCCAAAGCCGAAGCTATCGGTCAGGTGGATATGTTTGGTGTTCTGGCCGAAGCGCCGGAGCAGGTGGAGAAATCCTACGCCAACGTCATGCGCTGGCCGGAACAGACGGTGCTGGACGGTGAGCGCGAAACGTTAGGGCTATATCTTACCGGCCATCCGATCACGCAATATCTGAAAGAAATCGAGCGTTATGGCGGCGGTCAGCGTTTGAAAGACATGCACCCGACCGATCGGGGAAAAATGACAGTTGCAGTGGGGCTGGTTCTCGCTGCACGGGTTATGGTCACCAAACGCGGTAACCGCATTGGGATCTGTACGTTAGATGACCGCTCAGGTCGTCTGGAAGTGATGTTGTTCACCGAAGCGTTGGAAAAATTCCAGCATTTGTTGGAAAAAGACCGTATCCTTATCGCCACAGGACAGGTCAGCTTTGATGACTTCAGCGGCGGGCTTAAAATGATGGCCCGCGATATTATGGACATCAGTGAAGCACGGGAAAAATATGCTCGCGGTCTTGCTATCTCGCTGACTGACAGGCAAATTGATGACCAGCTTTTGAACCGTCTCCGCCAATCGTTGGAACCTCACCGATCGGGGACGATACCAGTACATCTGTATTACCAACGAGAAAACGCAAGAGCCCGGCTTCGATTCGGGGCGTCATGGCGTGTTACGCCAACGGACAAACTGTTGCTGGATTTGCGAGGCCTGGTCGGTAGTGAGCAGGTGGAACTGGAATTTGACTAAAATAGGAATGCTATGAGTCTGAATTTTCTTGATTTTGAACAGCCGATTGCGGAACTCGAAGCGAAAATTGACTCGCTGACTGCAGTCAGCCGTCAAGACGAAAAATTGGATATTAATCTGGACGAGGAAGTTGCACGCTTGCGCGAGAAAAGCGTTGAACTGACTCGTAAGATTTTCTCTGATCTGGGCGCCTGGCAGGTTGCTCAACTGGCGCGCCATCCACGTCGCCCTTACACCCTGGATTACATCAAACATATCTTCACTGATTTTGATGAGCTGGCTGGTGATCGTGCATTCGCTGACGATAAAGCTATCGTTGGCGGGATTGCTCGTTTGGGTGAGCGTGCCGTGATGATCATTGGTCATCAGAAAGGCCGTGAAACAAAAGAGAAAGTCCGTCGCAACTTCGGAATGCCTGCGCCAGAAGGGTATCGTAAAGCGTTACGCCTGATGGAAATGGCCGAACGTTTCAAACTGCCAATCATTACCTTCATCGACACTCCGGGTGCTTATCCTGGCGTCGGTGCAGAAGAACGTGGTCAGTCTGAAGCGATCGCCCGTAACCTGCGTGAAATGTCACGTTTAAACGTGCCAGTTATCTGCACCGTCATTGGTGAAGGTGGTTCTGGCGGCGCACTGGCTATCGGCGTGGGTGATAAAGTTAACATGCTGCAGTACAGCACCTACTCGGTTATCTCGCCGGAAGGCTGTGCGTCAATTTTGTGGAAGAGTGCGGATAAAGCACCTCTGGCAGCAGAAGCTATGGGCATCATTGCGCCACGTTTGAAAGAACTGAAGCTGATCGACTCGGTGATCCCTGAGCCTCTGGGCGGCGCTCACCGTAACGTTGAAGCAATGGCGGCTTCATTGCGCGCGCAACTGGAAGCTGATCTGAGCGATCTGGATGTGCTGAGCACTGAAGAATTACGTAACCGTCGTTATCAGCGTCTGATGACTTACGGCTATTGCTGATTCAAACCCAGTTTCCGAAAGGCCATGCAAACGCATGGCCTTTTTTATTGTCTATTTTTCTTCGTCAGCCTTTCCTGCATTCTTAATTTCCCTCCGCCAGCCAGAAAATCAATGCTAAAGGGTACACACCCGGCGCTAACCGTGTTTCTATAAATAAATGAGATACCAATAACAGAAGGATTTGTCAGATGAATATTATCGCTATCATGCGCCCGGAAGGGGCTTACTATAAAGAAGAGCCAATCCGCGAACTGAATAGCGCCCTGACGCTTCTCGGATTCCAGGTGATTTATCCACGTGACCGCGCTGACTTACTGAAACTGATTGAAAATAACGCCCGAATTTGCGGGGCTATTTTTGACTGGGACGAACATAGCGAAGAGCTGTGTACAGAAATTAATGAGCTGAACGAATATCTGCCGCTGTACGCGTTCATCAACACGCATTCGACGCTGGACGTGGATGTGAATGAAATGCGAATGGTACTTTATTTCTTCGAGTATGCGCTGACCGCCGCAGACGACATCGCCAAACGCATCCGCCAGTATACTGACGAATATATTGATACAATCACGCCGCCACTGACCAAAGCGCTGTTCAAATACGTCGAGGAAGGTAAGTATACGTTTTGTACGCCTGGGCATATGGCGGGCACGGCGTTTCTGAAAAGCCCGGTCGGCACCCTGTTCTATGATTTCTTTGGCGCCAAAACGCTGAAGGCCGACGTGTCTATTTCAGTCACTGAACTCGGTTCCTTACTCGATCACACCGGTCCGCATCTTGAAGCCGAAGAATATATCGCGCGCACTTTTGGAGCCGAGCAAAGTTACATCGTGACGAATGGTACCTCGACGGCCAACAAAATTGTCGGGATGTACGCCGCGCCGGCGGGAAGCACGGTTCTGATTGATCGTAACTGCCATAAATCGCTGGCGCATCTGATGATGATGACTAATATCGTGCCGATTTATCTGCGTCCGCACCGAAACGCTTACGGTATTCTTGGCGGGATCCCCAAACACGAATTCTCCCGTGAAAGTATCGAAGAGAAAATCACGCAAACGGAAAATGCTACCTGGCCGGTGCATGCCGTCATCACTAACTCCACTTACGATGGTCTGTTGTACAACACCGACTACATTAAAAGTACGCTGGACGTGGCGTCGATTCATTTTGATTCAGCCTGGGTGCCTTATACCAATTTCCACCCGATCTACGAGGGTAAAAGTGGCATGAGCGGCGAACGCGTGCCTGGTAAAGTCATTTACGAAACCCAGTCTACGCACAAGTTACTGGCTGCTTTCTCGCAAGCCTCGATGATCCACATTAAAGGTGATTACAATGAAAGCACTTTTAATGAAGCTTACATGATGCACACCACGACATCGCCTAACTACGGCATCGTGGCCTCAGCGGAAACGGCAGCCGCGATGCTGCGCGGTAATCCGGGGCGGCGTCTGATCAACCGTTCCGTTGAGCGCGCGCTACATTTTCGTAAAGAAATCCAGAGACTGCGCGAGGAAACGGACGGCTGGTTCTTCGATATCTGGCAGCCGGAGCACATTGATGAAGCTCAGTGCTGGCCGCTGAATCCGGATGACAACTGGCACGGCTTTGCCAATGCGGATACCGAGCATATGTATCTGGATCCGATCAAAGTGACGATCCTCACGCCCGGCATGAATGAAATGGGCAAGCTGGAAGAAGAGGGGATCCCGGCGGCGCTGGTGGCGAAATTCCTTGATGAGCGGGGCGTGGTGGTTGAAAAAACCGGCCCTTACAATCTTCTGTTCCTGTTCAGCATAGGCATTGATAAAACCAAGTCCATGAGCGTGATGCGCGGGCTGACCGATTTCAAACGCAGTTATGATCTCAATCTGCGCGTTAAAAATATGCTGCCCGACCTTTATGCAGAAGATCCTGATTTCTATCGCAATATGCGGATTCAGGATCTGGCGCAGGGGATTCACAAGCTGATCGTCCGCCACGATCTGCCGCGCTTAATGCTCGAAGCCTTTGATGTCCTGCCGGAAATGAAAATGACACCGTACGAAATGTTCCAGCATCAGGTGCGCGGACATATCGACGAATGCGATATCGACGAACTGATCGGTAAAGTGTCGGCCAATATGATCCTACCTTATCCGCCAGGCGTGCCGGTTGTGATGCCGGGCGAGATGATCACCGAGGAAAGCCGCGCCGTGCTCGATTTCCTGATCATGCTTTGTTCGATTGGTGAACGTTATCCGGGCTTTGAAACGGATATTCACGGTGCGCGGCTGACCGAAGACGGACGCTATCTGGTGAAAGTCCTTAAACTCCCGGATGCGGAATAACCCATAGCCCTCATGATGAGGGCTTTTTATTGACGTCTGCGGGTGTGCTGAGTAACGTGCACCACAAGAATCTACGGGACAAACGCCATGCTTAAACTACGCCAAATTCATCACATCGCCGTTATCGGGTCTGATTATCAGGCCAGTAAACGCTTCTACTGCGATATCCTCGGTTTCACGCTGGTGGCGGAGTTTTATCGCGAAGAGCGTGATTCATGGAAAGCGGATTTAGCGTTGAATGGCCAATATATCATTGAGCTCTTCAGCTTTCCGACTCCCCCGGCACGCCCAAGTCGCCCGGAAGCCTGCGGACTACGCCATCTGGCGTTCAGCGTGGATGATATTGCGCAGTCTGTTGCCGCGCTGGAGCAGGCGGGCGTGGACTGTGAACCGGTTCGCGTTGATCCCTATACCGGCAAGCAGTTTACCTTTTTCAACGATCCTGACGGCCTGCCGTTAGAACTGTACGAATCCCGGTAATTCTATGAATTCACATTCTGCGGCCAGCTTTCTGTCAGAGCATCTGCACCAAAAAATTGGCGATGCGAGAAAGCTTTGTGTGGCGTTCAGCGGCGGGCTGGATTCCACCGTGCTGCTCGCTGGTCTGGCAGAGCTGCGTGGTACTTTGCTGCCGGAGATTCAGCTGCGTGCGCTGCATGTTCATCATGGCTTAAGTCAGTTTGCCGATAACTGGGTGGCACATTGTCAGAGATTTTGCCTGCACCATGACATCGCATTTTCTGTCGTTCATGTGCAGGTAAATGCCCATTACGGCGGTATTGAAGCGGCGGCGAGAACCGCGCGCTATCAGGCATTCTCAAACAGTCTCGCGGAAGATGAAGTACTACTGACGGCGCAGCATCTGAACGATCAGTGTGAAACGTTTATGCTGGCGCTCAAACGCGGCAGCGGGCCTGCGGGATTGTCGGCGATGAGCGAAGACAGCCTGACGCCGCGTTATCGTCTGTTACGCCCTCTGCTGGATCTCAGTCGTGCACAGCTGGAAGGCTACGCCAGTCAGCATCAGCTGAACTGGATCGAGGACGACAGCAATCAGGATCCCCGTTTTGACCGTAACTTCCTGCGGCTTAATATTCTGCCGGAGCTGTATCAGCGCTGGCCGCACTTTGCACAGGCTACCGCCCGCAGCGCAGCGCTGTGTGCGGAACAGGAGTCTCTTCTGGATGAACTGCTCAGTGAAGCTCTGAGCGCATTAACGGATTCGCAGGGCAGTCTGGCGGTAGAAGGGCTGCTCGACGTTTCTGACGTGAAACGTTCTGCCTTACTGCGCCGCTGGCTGGCCGCACGCGGCGCGAAGATGCCTTCGCGGGAACAGTTACAAATGATCTGGAATGAAGTTGCGCTGAGCCGGGAAGATGCGCAGGCGCAGTTAAGATTGGGCGCGTTGACCGTACGTCGCTTTCGTCAACGCTTGTATCTGTTACCAGAATTTCAGCCTTTAAAAGACGTCGTGCTGAGCTGGGATCCTGTCCAGTCTTTAACACTGCCGGACGGACTGGGTACTCTGTCTATCGCTTCCTCTCCTGTTGCGCGCGTTGAAAACTCATTTTTTCGCCAGCCGCGCGCCGGTGAAATCGTCTCCATACGTTTTCAGGCACACGGGAATATCGAAAAAGTCGGGCGCGACCGTGCGCGACAGGCCAAAAAATTATGGTCTGAACTCGGTGTGCCGCCGTGGCAGCGTGATCGTATTCCGTTGATTTACTACAATGAGCAACTTATTGCCGCGCCGGGCTGGTTTATTACCCGTCAGGCATTGGCTGAAGACCATGAAGCGCAATGGCAGGTCATCTGGTCCGTTGCCTGAGAAGAAATGAGATGATTAATTTGGGCGGACATTCTAAGCCCGCGGGAGAAGTAATGCGTATCGTTGCAGGTATTTTGGCGCTGCTGGTGGTAAGTTCGCCGGTTTTCGCCAAGGGAAACAGTGCGGACGGACAGTCTAAGTCGGCCAGTTGTGCCGCCTGTCATGGTGCAAACGGTAAAGCGACAAATTCGATTTACCCTAACTTAGCCGCGCAAAATGCAGATTATCTGGCGTTGTCGTTACAGGCATATAAGAAAGGTGAACGCAGTGGTGGGCAGGCGGGGGTGATGCAGGCGTTTACGGCATCGCTTTCAGATCAGGATATCAACGATTTGGCGGCATATTACGCCAGCCTCGAGCCGCTGAAATAGCGGGAGCTCAGAAATGCAAACGGGCAATCCTGAGATTGCCCGTTAGTTTGACGTGTGGAGGACGCGCTACTCGGCGCTGACCACCACGGTGCCAATTTCCGGATGACTAAAGCTTTCGATGTAATCCAGACGCAGATCGCGTTGTTCGCCGTTCACCTCGGCCACCAGATATTCTACTTTCTTACGCATCAGCAGATCGTTAGCCTTCGCCTCAACGATTTCTCCGCTACGCAGCTTCAGTGTCAACACCAGGTGACTCTGGCAGGCGAGCTCGAGATTATCGTAGTCATCACAATTGATGGGTTGGTACTCATCATTCATCGACATAATCGCTCACCAATAAGTTAGCGGCGGCATAGGCCGCCTGGTCCCTAACGGAGGACGGAAGGTCAGCGTTTGCTGCCACTTCGTCCAATGCTTTCAATACACAGCCCAATGCATCGGGCACATATCCCAGATCGCCGCTGGCAATCTCTGAATATTTACGGCGTACCAACTCACAGTATTGTTGCATAGGTTCTCCCTTAAAAGCGTATCCCTCTGAGGAAAGCGCAGAAAGATAAGCTCTCAGTATTTATCGACTATAGCACAGGAGAGTCTCAGTTATTAGACAACCCACAAAGGTTTATCGTTTGCGTTGAAACGGTTATTCAGAAGGACCTGCGGGGTTAAACTGGTCGCGACATGACGCTTTCAAGTACACTGTGCGTCTATCATCAAGAGGTTTCCCATGGCGTTAAAAGCAACTATTTATAAAGCAGTGATCAATATCGCTGATATGGATCGCAATTTCTTTCACGACGCTAACCTGACATTGGCCCAGCATCCCTCAGAAACAGAACAACGCATGATGCTGCGCCTGCTCGCCTGGATTTACCATGCCGATGAGCGACTGACATTTACCCGTGGATTAAGCGCAGAGGATGAACCGGAAATCTGGCGTAAAAATGACCATAATGGCATCGAGTTATGGGTCGAATTAGGGCTGCCCGATGAGAAGCGTCTGAAAAGAGCCTGTAACCAGTCGCGCGAAGTGGTGCTTTACGCTTACGGTGAGCGGGCGGCCAGAGTGTGGTGGTCGCAAATCGAAGGCAAAGTCAGAGGTTTTGAGAATTTGCGCATTCGTTATATCGACGATGAAATGCTCACTCAGCTGACCGCCTTTGGCAGCAGAACCATGGATTTACAGGCGACGTTGCAGGACGGAACTATTTGGCTTTCTGATGCTCAGAGTAATTTAGAAATACACTTTTCTGAATGGAAAGAGTCTGTCGTAAAAGAATCAAGGTAATCGTTGTGCTTATCCTCTCCGGTAAACTTGAAATTCCCGACAGTGAAATTGAATTAACGGCGATCCGCGCTCAGGGCAACGGTGGCCAGAACGTCAATAAAACATCAACGGCAATACATTTACGCTTTGATATTAAAGCCTCAAGTTTGCCAGACTACTATAAAGAGCGGTTGATCGCGTTCAATCATCATTCCATCACGGCTGACGGTTGGGTGGTCATTAAGGCGCAGGAATCCCGGAGCCAGGAACAGAACCGCGAAGCGGCGCTGGCCCGGTTGAGCACTCTGATCGCGCAGGCGATGGTGGTGGAAAAACCCCGGCGTGCGACTAAGCCAACCCGTGGTTCTAAGATCCGTCGGGTAGAAAGTAAAGTGCGCAAAGGCGCGACAAAAGCATTGAGGGGCAAAGTTCGATAGCCTTACATCGTGTTGCAGGACAATTTTTATCGCAACACTCAGGAAAAGCAGTAGGGGAGAGACTGTGAAAAAAATCATCATAACCGCAGTGCTGGCGCTCGGGGCGTTATCACTGTTTGGTTGCCATACCGCCGCCTTCAATCAGGAAAAACCCTTGCAGGCGATGCAGCAAAGTTACAGCGGTATCTTGCCGTGCGCCGATTGCGGAGGGCTGGAGACATCCTTATTCCTCCAGCAGGATGGGACTTATGTTCTGCAGGAAATTTATCAGGGCGCGAAAGACGGCGACCAAACTTTTGCCAGTTATGGCAGTTGGGCGAGAACCGCAGACAAACTGGTCCTGACCGATGCGAAAGGTGAAAAGCGTTACTTCCATCCGAAAGATGAAAATCTTGAAATGCTTGATACCCGTGGTGCGCCGATTGTTTCGTCGCTCAATTACACGCTGAAACCTACACAGCAGAGTTTGCCGAAGACCCCCATGCCGTTGACCGGTATGATGCAGTACAGCGCCGACGCTGCTTCTTTCCAGGATTGTGCGACAGGTAAAGTTTTCCCAATGTCTGCCAGCAAATCGCTGCAACAGGGATATCTCGCGGCGCGTAAGGCACCAAATCAGCTGATCTTTGTAGCGATGGACGGTCATTTCATGACGGAACCATCGATGGAAGAAGGCCAGATGCAGAAAGCCGTAGTGGCAGATAAAAACGTAAAGTTTGATGCAACCAAAGCTTGCCCGTAATGACTGTTACTAAGCGAAAAGCACAAATAAAAATGCCCGCTCAATGCGGGCATTTTTATATACAACGATCTTTGGCCGAACCTTAACGCGGGATCTGGCCCAGCAGATAAGAAACGATATCGCTTTGTTTGATCATTTGTTTTTCACCGGAGCGACGGTTTTTGTATTCCAGTTCCTCAGCATCCAGATTACGATCGCCAATCACTACGTGATGCGGAACACCGATCAGTTCCATATCAGCAAACATTACGCCCGGACGTTCTTTACGATCGTCGAGGATCACGTCAATACCGTGTGAACGCAGTTCTGCATACAAGGCTTCTGCCGCATCTTTCACGCGGAAAGATTTGTGCATGTTCATTGGGAGAATAGCGACCTGGAACGGAGCAATAGCATCCGGCCAGATGATACCGCGATCGTCGTGATTTTGTTCGATAGCGGCAGCAACCACGCGGCTCACACCGATACCGTAACAACCCATGGTCATCACCTGATTACGGCCATCTTCACCCTGAACGGTTGCATTCATCGCTTCTGAATACTTGGTGCCCAGCTGGAAGATATGGCCGACTTCGATACCGCGTTTAATCACCAGCGTACCCTGACCATCCGGGCTTGGATCACCAGCCACCACGTTACGCAGATCCGCCACTTCTGGCAGCTCAGCGTCGCGATCCCAGTTAATGCCGAAATAATGTTGGCCGTCGATGTTGGCACCCGCGCTGAAATCACTCATGGCAGCAACCGTACGATCAACAACAACTGGCATTGGCAGATTGACCGGACCGAGTGAGCCCGGGCCAGCTGCAACGATTTCACGGATTTCCGCTTCGGTAGCAAAAGTCAGTGGCGTTGCAACTTGTGGCAGTTTTTCCGCTTTGATTTCGTTTAGTTCATGATCGCCGCGAATAAGCAGTGCAATCAGTTTATGGCCGCTTTCTGCCGTTGCATGAACCATCAGGGTCTTCACGGTTTTCTCAACCGGTACCTGGAACTGTTCTGTCAGTTCAGCAATGGTTTTTGCATTTGGCGTTTCAACGATACGCATCTCTTCGGTCGCCGGGCCGCGAGCTGTGGTCGGGGCCAACGCTTCTGCGAACTCGATATTGGCAGCGAAATCTGAAGAGTCAGAGAATACGACATCATCTTCGCCGCTCTGCGCCAGAACCTGGAATTCGTGAGACGCGCTGCCGCCAATAGAACCGGTATCAGCCAGTACTGCACGGAAATCCAGACCCATGCGGTTGAAAATCTGGCTGTAGGCTGCGTACATTGCATCATACGTTTCCTGCAAAGATTCTTGGGTCGTGTGGAACGAGTAGGCATCTTTCATCAGGAATTCACGGGAACGCATCACACCAAAACGCGGGCGAACTTCGTCACGGAATTTGGTCTGGATCTGGAAGAAGTTCAGCGGCAACTGTTTGTATGAGCTGACTTCATTACGGATCAGGTCGGTAATGACTTCTTCATGGGTTGGACCCAGAACGAACGGACGATCACCACGGTCAACAAAACGCAGCAATTCAGGGCCGTATTGTTCCCAACGTCCGCTCTCCTGCCACAGGTCGGCGGGCTGCACTACCGGCATCGACACTTCGATGGCGTTCGCGTTGTTCATTTCTTCGCGCACGATGTTTTCAACTTTTCTGAGAACACGCAGGCCGGTCGGCAGCCAGGTGTACAGGCCGGAAGCCAGTTTGCGGATCATCCCCGCACGCAGCATCAGCTGATGGCTGATAACTTCCGCGTCGGCTGGCGTCTCTTTCAGAGTAGAGAGCAGATATTGAGTAGTACGCATGATGTGTTGATTCCGTTAGCACTGCAAATTGCAATCAGGCGGCTAAAAGCCGCCAAAACGTAAAAAGTGGTTTAGTTTACCAGCGAGTTGGTGTCGCCAAAAGAGACGCAGAGGAAATTTAGTCTTTGTCGAGCGACAATACCTGATTCACAGAGCCTGTCACCCGCCAGCGTACATTAAACTCCAGCAGGCGAACGGCATAGTCCCGTTCGGTGGCTTCGCCCTTGCGATAGGCCGGGCGAGGATCTTGCCCCAGCACTTGCGTGATGAACCGGCGCAGCTGAGGGTATTGATGAATGTGCTCGGCCATCTGCTGTTCGGCCTGAGGCAAAAACTCTACCGGCATATCAGCGTCTGGTGCGTGCTGAGCAAAGCCTGCGCGAGCATCCGGGTGGCTTTCCGCAAAGGGCAGATAAGGTTTGATATCTACCACCGGCGTGCCATCGACCAGATCCAGACTGCCGAGCTGCAGGATGACGTTTTGCCCCTGGCAGTGGATCCCTTTCAGCTCAACCAAAGACATTCCTAGTGGATTAGGGCGAAAGGTTGAACGTGTAGCAAATACGCCGGTTCGCGCGTTACCGCCAAGGCGGGGAGGGCGCACTGTCGGACGCCATCCACCATCCATCGTCTGATGAAAAATAAACATCACCCAGAGATGGCTGAACTCATCCAGCCCGCGAACGGCTTCGGGCTGGTTATACGGCGCGTGCAAATGTAATTCACCGCCGCCATCCTGAATCAGACCAGGCTGGCGGGGGACAGCAAATTTCTCTTTATAGGGCGAGTGGATGGTCCCTATTTGCTCAAAAGAAAATGAAGTCATTTAAAGGTGACGTTCAGGGCAGAGCCCTGACAAATTGCCTGCTGGAAGCAGCCTGGTACACCGCCAAGGATCTGGCACTGATGTAAAAGCACTGCGTTGGCTTTCATATAGGATGCCCGGGTCAGCATTCTTTTACGTGCTGTGGCAAGGCTCGGCGGAGCATCATTCTGATCGGACTGACATGATTCTCCGGAGACTTCGCCTAAGTCACGGAATGGTGTGCCGACCAGCGCTTCTGCATCTTTATACAGTTTTACTGGAGCCGGGCGAACTGGAGCCGGTTTGGGTTTGACGGGTTTTGGCTCTTCTTTAACAACAGGTGCAGTGGTGATTGGCTGTGTGTGTGGAGTCAGGGAACAACCCGCCAGCAAAAGTGCCGACAAACAGAGAGGTAAAGCACGCATGGTAAATCCTCTGCTTTTTAATATGTTTACAGGAATGAATGTGGCGTTATTGAACCAAGGTATTGAGAAAATAACAAGGCGGGCATATGCCCGCCTTGTACTTATTTAAGAAATCTATATTTCACAGGAGTTTTCAGGCGTAATACTGAGTTCCTGACGGCAGGTATTACCAGCCTTTCACTGCGCCGCCGTTGAAGATTTTGTTCGCTGCAGCGTTTACTTCATCAGACTGGTAAGCCTGAACGAATTTCTTCACGTTTTCAGCGTCTTTGTTATCTTCGCGGGCAACAATCAGGTTCACATACGGTGAGTTTTTATCTTCAACAAAGATACCGTCTTTCTCTGGCGTCAGGCCAATCTGGCTGGCGTAAGTCGTGTTAATTACCGCCAGTGCGATTTTGGCATCATCCAGTGAACGTGGCAGCTGTGGTGCTTCCAGCTCAACCAGTTTCAGGTTTTTAGGGTTCTCAGTCACATCAAGAACGGTAGGCAGCAGGCCAACGCCGTCTTTCAGTTTGATGAGACCTTGTTTTTGCAGCAGCAATAAAGAGCGGCCGAGGTTAGTTGGATCGTTTGGCAATGCCACCTGATCGCCTTCTTTCAGTTCATCAACAGATTTGATTTTCTTGGAATAGCCCGCGATCGGGTAAACAAAGCTGTTACCGACTGGCACCAGTTTGTAACCACGGTCTTTGATCTGCTGATCCAAATAAGGTTTGTGCTGGAAGGCGTTAACATCGATATCACCCTTGCTCAGCGCTTCATTCGGCAGAACGTAATCGTTGAAAGTCACCAGTTCAACGTCCAGACCGTATTTTTCTTTCGCTACTTTCTGTGCAACTTCAGCTACCTGCTGCTCAGAACCGACAATCACGCCCACTTTAATGTGGTTTGGATCTTGTTCTTTTGGCCCACAGCCCGCTAAAGCCAGCGATCCCAGAAGCGCGCCGACAACAGCAATGGATTTAAATTTGTTTGACATGTCCTTTCCTCAATAAGCGGATAAAAATCATTCGCAGGGTTACGTTTTACAGTTGTTATTTCGTTATTTATGCGTGACTGCTTTTACGATGCGGTCGCCACAAAACTGAATTAAATACACCAAAACCACTAACAGGACTAACACCGTATTCATGACGGTCGCGTCGTAACCGATGTAACCGTACTGATATCCGATTTGCCCCAGACCACCGGCACCTACGGCACCGCCCATCGCAGAGTACCCGACCAAAGTGATCAGAGTAATAGTGGCTGCGTTAACCAGACCCGGCAAGGCTTCCGGCAACAGAATTTTGCGGATGATTTGCATCGGCGTGGCACCCATTGCGCGGGAGGCCTCAACCAGACCGCTTGGAATTTCAAGCAGCGCATTTTCCACCATACGTGCAATAAATGGCGCAGCGCCTACGGTCAGCGGAACAATCGCCGCTTGCAATCCAATGGAGGTTCCCACAATGACGCGGGTAAACGGAATCATCCAGACCAGCAGAATAATGAATGGAATCGACCGGAATATGTTCACCAGCGCAGACATCACGCGATAGACATTTTTATTCTCAGCAATTTGCCCCGGACGGGTGACGTACAGCAGCACACCAAAGGGTAGCCCGAGCGCAAAACCAAAGAAGCCAGAGGTCAGTGTCATGATGACAGTTTCCCAGATACCCCGGCCCATTAACCACATCATTGCCTCAGACATAACCGAGCACCTCAACTTTCACCTGATTCTCATGCAGGAAATGAATCGCAGCCTGAGTGTTTTCTTCTGAACCGTGCATTTCTGTCAGCATAATCCCGAACTTCACGCCACCTGCATAATCCATCTGAGCACTGATAATATTATTGTTTACATCGAAACGTCGTACGGCTTCGGAAAGCAGTGGAGCATCAACGGACTGACCGGTAAATTCCAGACGCAATAAAGGCACGCGGCCTTGTTCCGGGGCGGGCACCAAACGTATTGCGTAATCTTCCGGAATATCGAGATGTAGCGTTGACTGAATAAATTGCTGAGCCAGCGGGGTTTTGGGATGTGAGAACATCTCGCTCACTTTATCCTGCTCAATCAGTTTACCGTCGCTTATCACCGCAACCTGATCGCAAATTCGTTTTACCACATCCATCTCATGGGTGATCAACAGGATGGTTAATCCCAGACGGCGGTTGATGTCTTTCAGTAATTCAAGGATGGATCGGGTAGTTGCCGGGTCTAATGCGCTGGTCGCTTCATCACACAGCAGAACTTTAGGGTTACTCGCCAGTGCGCGCGCAATCGCTACGCGCTGCTTCTGTCCACCGGAAAGGTTGGCAGGGTAGGCATCATGTTTATCTTCCAGTCCAACCAGTTTCAGCAGCTCCGAAACGCGTTGCTTAATTTCGGCTCCTGAGAGGTTATCCAGCTCCAGCGGCAGTGCGACGTTGCCAAAAACGGTGCGGGATGACAGCAAATTAAAATGCTGAAAAATCATGCCAATCTGGCGCCGCGCGCGGGTCAATGCTTTTTCTGAAAAGGACATCAGATCCTGGCCATCGACCAACACCTGGCCTTCGGTCGGACGCTCGAGCAAATTTACGCAGCGGATTAATGTACTCTTACCTGCGCCAGATGAGCCGATCACGCCATATATTTGTCCTGCAGGGACGTGAAGACTCACGTCGGAAAGCGCGACGATCTGGCGCGCTCCCTGCTGGAAAACTTTGGTGATATTTGAAAGTTTAATCATATTATTTTTTATTCTGTCTTTTTGACGTCACATGATGAATTTAACTCTGCGAGGGTGACCCCCGTAGCATGTCGTGGATGCTAAGGCGTCTAGACGGCTAAGTCAACCAGGTTAACATTCTCACTGACATTGAAAACATGCGATACTGACGCCGTTAATCAGCCATCAGGAGCAAATACGTGGCACAACCTGTTTCAGCAATCTTTCTCGACCGTGATGGCACTTTGAATGTCGATCACGGTTATGTACATGAAATCGATGAATTCCAGTTTATCGACGGTGTAATCGATGCCTGCCTTAAGTTAAAGGAAATGGGCTTCTTACTCGTGTTAGTGACGAATCAATCGGGAATTGCACGCGGCAAGTTTACCGAAGACCAGTTTATGACACTGACCGAATGGATGGACTGGTCTCTCGCCGATCGTGGTGTCGATCTCGATGGCATCTATTTCTGTCCGCATCATCCTGAAGGATCGGTGAAAGAGTTTACTCAGGTTTGTGACTGCCGTAAGCCTTTGCCTGGGATGTTCTTAACGGCGAAAGAAGAGCTAAATATTGATATGGCCTCTTCTTATATGGTGGGCGACAAGCTTGAAGACATGCTGGCTGCTACCGCCGCAGGCGTGGGCACTAAAATTTTAGTGCGTACAGGGAAGCCTGTGACAGCGGAAAGCGAAAGTGCAGCAGACGCAGTACTTGAAAGCCTTACCGCCTTGCCTTCCTTTATAGCAAAAGCACTAAAATAACCGTCTTTGGATAAAAAAACGGCAAACGAAATAAAACTGTATTTATTCGCTTGCCATTAAAATTCAACTCCCTATAATGCCGCTCCATCGACAGGGAACAACGTGAACAACATCACGAAGTAACCGGGTCGGGAAAGATTAAAAACAGCGGCATCCGGCGAAATAAACGGTTGACACTGAATGAGGAAAGCGTAATATACGCCACCTCGAGTTGCCAAGCGAAAGCGCGTAACTCACTGCTCTTTAACAATTTATCAGACAATCTGTGTGGGCACTCACAAGACGATATCAGCCACCTCGGTGGCAAAAAATATCAAGTCTTAGAGTGACCA
>NZ_JBXAVQ010000023.1:0-57286 GCF_057290995.1 Rahnella sp. 1L-D-7-B-C2
TCAAGGCATTTACGGGAGAAAAAATCGGCTCAAACATGAAGAAATGAAATGACTGAGTCAGCCGAGAAGAATTTCCCCGCTTATTCGCACCTTCCTTAGCTCTTCGTGAGAAACGAGGTAGATCTGAAATACTTTCTATTGGTGGCTTGCAAGATATGGCTGTTAGGCAGGCAGTATGCGATATCATGGAGGGTGGTAGAGCTGCGCTGCAACAAAGATATCGCAGGATTATGAACTCTTAACTCTGATTAATAGTAATTTAATTGCTTTGTAAGTCTCTGACTCGAAAACCACTAACGTCACTTTTGAGTAGCGTTAGTGTTACCAGAAAATACAAAGGCTCTAAGATATGTTCCTTACTAAGTTTTTCATCAATTCAAAAATGGGTACAATAACGGGTACAAATAAACAGATTTAAATTAAAACACTATAAAAACAATATCATATAGATAGACTCTATTCCTGTAGGGGACACCATAACGTTGCTACCTCCTTATAAATTCCTCCGCTGTCTCAGCGAATAAATCGACTCCCTGTTGATCCTCTCCGTATGTCATTAATTCTCTTATTCCTCACGTCGGAATCGCATATCCGGACACTGGTTAAATATCAGTATTGTCTGTGTGGTTATTAGGCGTACTCTCGTCGCCAACTCAACTGGACAAAAGTACTCATCACAAGGATGCAGTAAGATCATGCGTTTGCCTGGACTTATCTTTTTCGCAGTAACCCTTTTATTCAACACGGCCATTGCCAGTCAGCACTCTCCGTCAGCCTCTCAGGATAATGAGCTCATTGAGCAAGGGGATTACATAAACTCGGACGGGCAGGATGTCCACAGCCCGGCGCATACCCGGTCGGGAAATGCCCCTGACGGCGCATCCGCTAAGTGCAGGGACGGCACGTACAGTTTCAGCCAGCACCGCCGGGGAACCTGTTCAAGACACGGTGGCGTAGCGGAATGGCTTAATTAAACGCTATCTCCACAAATTCCGAATTATGAGACCTCACGCAAACTTTTCTGCAAAAAATTTGTTTTACTTGCACATGTTAAGAAATGTTACGGAAATGAGTTCGTAATGACATCTATGACGTAAGTAAGGAAACTTTTAATGAAGACTTTGACCACTTTTTGCCTCGCCAGCCTTTTCTCTGTCAATGCATTTGCCCTCGCCGGCAACGATGCGACCACCAAACCAGACCTTTATTATCTGAAAAATGATCAGGCGATCAACAGCCTGACGCTGCTCCCGCCGCCGCCGGCGGTTGGCAGTATTGCATTTCTGAACGACCAGGCGATGTATGAGCAGGGCCGCTTGCTGCGCTCGACCGAACGCGGCAAGCAGGCGGCTGAAGATGCGAACCTGAGTGGTGGTGGCGTGGCAAATGCCTTCTCCGGTGCGTTCGGTTCACCGATTACGGCGAAAGATACGCCGGAGCTGCATAAACTTCTGACCAATATGATTGAAGACGCGGGCGATCTGGCGACGCGCTCGGCCAAAGAGAAGTACATGCGCATTCGTCCGTTTGCGTTCTACGGCGTCCCGACCTGCAACACCACCGAGCAAGATAAGCTGTCGAAGAATGGATCTTATCCTTCAGGCCACACCTCTATCGGCTGGGCGACCGCGCTGGTGCTCACCGAAATCAATCCGCAGCGCCAGGATCAGATCCTCCAGCGCGGTTACGATTTAGGGCAGAGCCGCGTGATTTGCGGATACCACTGGCAGAGCGATGTGGATGCCGCTCGTATCGTCGGCTCCGCCGTGGTGGCCACGCTGCATACCAACGATGCTTTCCAGCAGCAATTGAAGAAAGCGAAAGAAGAATTTGCGAAACAGCATAAATAAACCGGCGTTAATGATTTAACGCGGTGGCCTGACAGGCGGCGCAAAGCCCCTGTCAGGCACCTTCATCACCAGCCTGGCACGGCACCGCCGTTGAAGATTTTCTCCGCAGCTTTCGCCACTTCTGGCGACTGATAAGACTTCAAAAAGTCTTTCACATTCTCTGCATCTTTATTGTCTTCCCGCGCGACCAAAATATTCACGTAAGGCGAGTTTTTATCTTCGATAAATACGCTGTCATGCACCGGCGATAATCCGGTTTGCTGAATGTAAGTGGTGCTGATGATCGCCACATCGACTTTCGGATCATCCAGCACACGTGGCAGCTGCGCGCCTTCCAGCTCCATAATGTTCAGATGGTGAGGATTCTCAGTAATATCCAGCGCCGTCGGCAGCAGGCCTTTGCCCTCTTTGAGGGTGATCAGTTTTTCTTTTTGCAGCAGCAAAAGCGCGCGGCCCAGATTGGTCGGGTCATTAGGGATCGCGATGGTTGCGCCATCTTTCAGCTCATCGATGGTTTTGATTTTTTTCGAATATCCGCCCATCGGGAAAACAAACGTATTGCCGACGGCCACCAGATGATAGCCATGCGCTTTATTATCCTGCTCGAGGAACGGGCGATGCTGGAAGACGTTCGCGTCCAGTTCGCCGTGATCGGTCGCGTCATTAGGCAGCAGAGAACCGCTGAACCCGACCAGTTCCACGTCGAGACCGTATTTCTCTTTGGCGACTTTTTTCGCCACTTCCGCAACATCCTGCTCGGCACCGTTAATCACACCCACCTTGATATGCTTCGTATCACTGCTTTTTTGATCACAGCCCGCCAGCAGTAAACCCGCCAGTAAGACCGCAGCGCCGGTCCGGAAATAAGAGGTCGTCAGTTTCACTTTTTATCCTTAAAAAATAAGCGTTAATGAGCAAAGAACTGACTATAGCAGGAAGACTTTGGCGGATTAAAAAACGAAAAAGCATCGGTAAGAAGAAAAAAGTCTATACAAGGAATAATGCGGATTGCCGGGAGCATCCCGCTCTTTGTTTACCCTCAGGAAACGTTATCCATATGTTTTACTTATAACAGCAAGAAACAATTTGCCTTTATGCCCTGTTATCGCAAAAAGTAGTTGTCTCGCGTCGTCCCCCTCCACGGAGCACTAGGAATGGAAATTATTGAAGCGGATGAACAACATGTTCCCGCAATGCAGAAAATTTATGCCTGGCACGTTATTCATGGAACCGCGTCATTCGAGACGCAGCCTCCGGGCGAAGAAGAAATGTCCGCGCGCCTGAAGAAGATTAAAGACGCCGGGCTGCTCTGGCTGGTGGTGCTGGAGGACGGGGAAGTAAAAGGTTACTGCTATCTCGGGCATTACCGCGAGCGCTTTGCTTACCGGCATACGCTGGAGGATTCGATTTATATCGATCCCAATTTTCAGAAACGCGGTGCGGGGAAAGCGTTGATTCGCCGCGCGATAGACTGGGCGGATACCCACGGCTACCGGCAGCTGATCGCCAATGTCGGTGATAGCGAAAATAACGCGTCAATTGGCCTGCATCTGGCCGCCGGATTTCGCGTCACGGGCACACTGCACTCGGTGGGGTTCAAACACGGACGCTGGCTGGATACGGTCTTTATGCAGCGTGCGCTAGGTGAGGGAAATCAGACGCTTCCGGCTAAGGCAGAGGGATAAGCGCTGATTGCTCTTATCCTTCTTTCCCTAAGCCGCTTTGCTGAATCAGCATCAGCATGGCGCTGTTGAGCCAGCGATGGGCCAGACTTTGCCGGGCGCTTTGTACTACTGAGCTGACCGGCGTTTCGCGGGCAATGGACGCCGTTTGCGTTTCACCGTAAAGGGTTACGCGATACCAGACATCTTCCGGCTTCAGCTCTTTCGCCGGCGTACGCGGATTCAGTGGCAGGTCACCACCGTGATTTTTCGCCATGGCGAGAGACGGCAACCGGGTGACCGCACTGTATTCAATCGAGACGACCTTGCCTTCCAGCGGTTGCCAGTTTCCCGGAAGGAATACTTTTGCCTGAGCGCCGGTTTCAAGGCGCTGGAGATCGTCTTCCCCCACCAGTGCGTCAACGCGCCAACCATGTGGATTTATCACCGTCGCGATCCGCGAATTAGGCGAAATCCAACTGCCTGGCTGAAGTGTCATGTCCAGATCCTGCACCACGCCGTTGCTGGTTGCCACCAACCGCAAACGCCGCATCTCAAGGCTGCCAGCCGACTGTTGCAGAGCAAACTGCTGCACCATCCTTTCCGCGATGACCTGCTTCGCCGCACTCTCCTTCTCCAACCCCAGAGCACCCCGTGCACTCACTTCCCACGCATTACGCATGGCAACGGCCCGATGCTCATCGGTTTCTGGCAAAGGTGCATCCAGTTCAAACAGAACCTGCCCGGCTTTCACCTTTTCCCCCTCGTGCACCAGCACGCGTGTCATTTGCGCCCCGAATGGCGTATAGACAGGCTGCGTCACCGCCGCGTCAATCACGCCATTCATCGTCACCGAACGCGACCATGGCACCAGCAAGATAGCGAGTGTTACCAACAGCAGCAAGGTGATGCGCAGTCCCTGCAAGCGACGTATTTCTCGGCGTCGCTGCCACCAGACTTTGACTTCTTTGATCATAGGAAGTACCACAAATGTCATTATCTCGACTAAAAACAGAAGCACGCCCAGTGCCTTGAAAAAAGCGTGATAAACCACCACAGCGATCCCCACAAACAGCAACAGACGATAAATCCACGCAGCGAAAGCGAACAGAGTCAGAAAGCGTGCAAAACCAGGCGAAACGTTATCCGGGGCAGGATCCTCTATGCCCAGCAAATGCCAGCGCATAGCGCGTTTTGCCCAGTTTCCGGCACGCTCATGCATTCCAGGAAAATCCAGCCAGTCGCAAAGAATGTAATAACCGTCAAAACGCATAAACGGACTGGCATTCACCACCACCGTCATTACCCATGCCGACGTGGCAAGGAAGAATAAGGCGTTTTTGGCCGCCCCTTCGGGAGCAAATGACCAAAACAGCGTCGCCCAGGCAGCGAGCACAAGTTCCGCAGCAATCCCGGCACAGGCAATTTTGAAGCGCTGTCGCGAACGGCTCAGCTTCCAGCTTTCCCCCGTGTCGGTGTAGGCCATCGGCAACATGACCAGCAATGCCACGCCCATGTGCCCCACCCTCACACCATAGCGCGTGGCGGTTAGCGCATGTCCCATCTCATGCCAGCATTTTGAAAAAATGAGCGCGATAACAAAACCCACCGCACCGTGCCAGCTGACAAGATTCTGCACCCTGGCTTCCACATCATCCCACTGGCGCGCAGCAAGTATCATTCCTAGAACGCCGATCACAGCAGTAAGTTTTAGAAATGTTCGAGTGAATAAAAAGCTCACCCATGGCAGTAAGCGTTGCAGTAGTTTACCTGGATGAATCAGCGGAATACGGATGAATAAATAGCTGTGCAGCAGCGTTTTCCAGGGACTTTTGACCGGACGATAACGGGCAGTGCGCAACAACTGTTGCTGCTGTAAAAAGGCAGCAAATGCCTCCACGTCACTGCCCTCGACCTGCAGGGTCGTCTGCTGACCGATCTGCTGGGCAATAGCCTGCGGATCACCGAGTGGCCAGTACTTCAGCATTTCGATTTCCAGCCATCCCAGACGAAACCACAAATTGCGCACCGGGTCATTCAGGTGCCAGGCCGGTGAACCGTCCCGGTTATTCCCCGCTGCACACAATTGCAGTTCATCGCGCAGCAACGGCCAGGCAGCCTGAACTTCTCCCACCATTACCAGCCACTCCAGGCACGAACGGTGGCAATAGGGCGACGCAGCAACAGATAACCCAACGCCTTCCAGTCACCGGAGATGCGCGCCGTTCCCTGTAAGCCAATACGTGCCTCAGCCTGATCACCGGTCAGGGTCCCCCGTAAAATATAGCTCGCCACACCATTGGGTGCTTCGACGGTCTGATAACCGGCGTAATCAAGCGTTGCGGTGAGAGGGCTAAGGGGGGCGACTTTCAGGAACACCGTCATCGGCGCACCTGAGTTCAGATTGGTCGATTCGCTGACCGGTGCCCACGCACGCACGCCGGGCTTGGTCGGATCGGCCAGCAGGCCAATGCGTTCGCCGGTTTGCACAGGTCGCCCGGCCCATTCATCAGGGTCGGAATAGACAAAGACGCCGTCACGCGGCGCGCGGATAGTCAGTTTATCCAGTTCACGCCGCAGGGAAGCTACCTCGACCTGCTTTTCACGCCAACGCCCTTCCGCCATCGCCAGATCGCTTTTGGCAAGTTGATCCTCAATGGCTTTTTGCGTGGTCTGGTGCAGCGTTGTGTCAGCTGTTGCGAGCTCAGCGAGAGCGACGGCCAGCCGGCTCTGCAATGTCGTGGCGTCCATCTGCGCCAATACGTCTCCCTTTTTCACCGCTGAATTAGGCAGCGCCACAATACGGTTGATCACGCCCTGTTCAGGGGCGGCGATGACTTCACTTTCAAGCGATACAATTTCCGCTGGCACCAGAGTGTATTCACGCACCGGAATGCAGAAAATTACCAGCAGCAATAACACTGCCCAAAGCAGACGTTTACCCCCGCTGCGCTGCCAGAGGCGAGTCAGGCGGGATGGCCGCGCAGCCAGTGCCCACCAGGCATAGCCGTACAACCCGCACAGCTGCAGTAACGCAAATTCGGCAGAGTCAGGCGTCAGCGTACCGGGCCAGGGCTCATCCCGGCCAATCAACAATATGCTCAGCAGTTCACCTTGCGGTCCGGTCAGCGGAAATATCCACACATGTTCCGGTAACCACTCCTGCCAGGCAGCCCGAAGCGGTTCACTGAGCATCTCGGGGGAAAGCGGGAGCAGCCGCGCCCCTTGCTTCAATTCGCGACATTGTGGCGCAATTTCGGCACTGACTTCCGCCAGCCACAGTGCGTAAGGGGTATTAGGATCGGTATCACTCAGGCCTGAATGGGCGAAAAGGCGCGCCTGTTTCACGCCGGTGATGCGCATCAGCGCCGCCTGACGGTAATTCACCAGCTGAAGGGTATCGTTGCAGATAACGAACCCGAGTTCGTTAATCCCCTGAACCTGTCCGATCCGTGCAGACAGGCGGTAAAAAGCGGTGCTGACACTCATGGCCCGCTAGCCGTTTTCGGGCAGGTGACTTCTTTAGCGTCACATAAGGGCACCGCCTGCCCGCTCATTCCCGGCAATACATCGCTTGTCCCGTCAGGGAAGCGGGCTTCGATTTCAATGGTCTGGCTGACGGCGTCCACACGCGCGCTGATGTGGGTAATAGTCAGAGGATACTGCTTATGTGTCTCACCGACCGTAGCATTAAGTTTAACCCCGGTTTTCAACCAGCCGATCCAGCCCGATGGCACGTTAAGCCGCGCTTTCGGTGTGCCGCTGCCGACCAAATCAATCACCGGCGCACCGGCTGCGACACCCTGTCCCTCTTTCACATAAATGCGCGCCACGCGGCCATTGAAGGGGGCAACAAAGCGACACTGTGCCAGCTGGGCGTCAAAAATAGCCATCTGCCCTTTGGTGCGGTCAACTTCCGCCGCCGCCAGCCCAACCTCCAGTTGCGCTGCCGATTTTAGCCCCTGCAGCTTGGCCTTAGCTTCATAGCGCAGCTGTGCGGCATGATATTCTGCCTGCGCCGCATTTTTACGTGCGGTCAGATCGCTGCAGTCAAGGCTGGCCAGCGCTTTACCGCTGGTCACCAGATCACCAAGCTGGACGTTGACTTTCGCCACCCGCCCGGCCACGACGCTCGACAGCGGGCTCTCCTGGTTTGCCTGCACCAGAAAACGCACCGGACTGGATTGCGTATCAGACTCCTGCGCATGCGCCGGAAAAAACACAGCGCTGGCGATAACGCTCAGCACCAAGATAAAACACTTCATAAAAATCCTTAGCCTGAAATTACGGTAACGTCATCCGTTGTGCACGGCTGCCGCTGATGCGCTGAATATCGTCCGTTGCCGACAGCGCCGCCGCCTGGGCAAGCGCGCTGAGAGCTCGGGTGTCCGGAATCTCAGGTAAATAACTCTGATATTCCCGCGTCATGCGCACATTATCGTCATGGTCAATCAACGTCATCGTCCACTGCCCTTTTCGGGCCGTATTGCTGGCCAGCATGCTGAAACGCATTTCGAGACGTAAACTTTTCGGATCGTCGCTGAGCGTCATCTGGTTGGCGGCAATCACTTGTTTGACCGCGCTCAGTACGGCATTGCGATCAACGCCTTTCGGTACGCGAAGTATCGATACCTGCACGCTTTGCGATTGCGCCACTCCCGCACTATCGCGGGTGTAGACGTTATTTTCCTCACGGGCCAGACTGGATGATATTTCCCGCGAAAGACTGGCAACATCGGTTTGCATGATGTGTTCTGGCAGGAGGTCAATCCCCACCGAGTTCAGTACTCTGCCATACGCGGCTTGCGCTTCGGCGTAAGACCCGGCCGCCTGGAAGCGGGACACTATCGAACGCGCCTGCGTGCGCAGCGTTTCCAGATCGCTGGTCAGCGAGTTATCGGAACCCACCTGAGAAATACTGGCCAGACGCTGATCCACCTGCGCGGACTGATCGGCAATCTGGAAGTCGTACACTGCCAGTTTGTAACGTTCGACCGAGACCCGAACCTGAGTCAATACCGCCATACTCAGTGCCATACGCCGCGCATCATCGGTCTGTTTGCGCGCATCGTTGTTGTTATTGATGGCCGGAATGCTCAGCAGCTTGAACAGGTTCATCGACACGCCGACGCCTCCCTGCACCCAGCTGTCGTTGTACAAATAATCGTTAGAATCATAGTTAACACCGGCGAACAAATTCAGGTTCGGCAGCAGTGAGGCAATCTGACGTTTTGTTTCGTAGCTGTCGATACGCGCTTTGTAATCTTCCTCACGCAGCTCAGGTCGACGCTCCAGGGCCATCTGTTCCAGTTTATTGACGTCCTGCGGCACCGCAATCAACGGTCGCGGTTGATCTTCGAGGACGATCTGGCTGCCCGGCGGGGCATTGATCAGTGCGCGCAACTCACTTTTGGCCATCTCCATCTGCTGACGCTTCTGATTAAGCGTCGTCATGGCGTCCAGCAGAGCACGCTGGTATTCCAGCCCCTCGACCGGTGGCAATATTCCCCCTTGTTCTGCTTCGCGGGTTTTCGTCAGCGCCGAGGCTATCTGGTCAGCCAACGGTTCGGTTTCACCCAGCAAACGCTGTGCCCCCAGCGCACGCCAGTAGGCGTCACGGACTTCCTGCACGATGTTTTGCAAAACTTTGCGGCGGCGTTCTTCGGCAATATTCACTTCGTCCGCCTGCTGGCGGGCGCGGAAATAACTCAGACCGAAGTCCAGCACATCCCAGGAGAAAGTGGCTTCGGCAAGCGAGTGCCGGCGCTCTTCTGAAGTGGAAGGTCGTAAACTGACCACGCGATCGTCGATGCCGACGCTGGTACCGCCGGAATCGTTATTACGCCAGCGATAACCGGCGTCCGTCATCAGTTTTGGCAACATATCCTGCGAGGTAAGATCCAGCTGACTGCGGGCCAGCGTGGTTTCCATCAGCTTCAGACGGTAATCGAGGTTGTATTTAAGGGCCCGGGCCATCGCGTCCGACAACGTCAGAGGCTGACTGATCGATTCCTGACCACGGTACATCGCTGCGCGATCTTCACGGACTCGCGCACTGATTTCATCCTGCGTCATAGGCGTGGGTTTGATGGTGCCACAACCACTTAATACCAGAGCGGCAACCAGCATACTCAGAGGGGCAAAAAGCCCTTTATCCGCAACAACAGCAGTGTTCCGAACAGGGGTTATTCTCATTTATTAATCCCTTTACAATTACTTATCCTGCTTCGCCACAGCGGCAGGTATCAGCACAATAGAGTGGTCAGACGCAGGTCGGTGTAGTGCCGCAAGCTGCGCTGACAATGACCGGGCGCCGTGAACCGATGTCGTTAATCGTTGTAAGTTGATACTGCCTGGCTCATGTCCTGCCGCCAGAGGTTGTAGGTCGTGCGCCTGATTTTCAGGCTGTTGCACCGGTTCCCGAACGGGTGCGGCCTTCTCACCCTCCGGCCCCCGTAATACTTCCCGTTTTTCGACCTGCCGCAGACTGAACGGACTGAACGCATCCCATAGCAGATTCTGCCCCAGACCATTGCCTTGCAGGGTAGCGGCGTCGCGCGTTTGCCGCGTACTGTCAATCCAGCGCGGGGACAAGATCCCCTGCTCCAGTATGGGTGCCTGAAGATACTCCGGACCATATCCCAGCATGCTTAATCTGAAAGTAGTCCGTAGAACGTCTTTCTGCTCAAGATCTTCTATTTCATGGATCATCGGCAAAATGAACAGCCCCGGCGTGAAGCCTGGTCGCGGGGTCTGCAATGTCTCATTTCTGCTCAATAAGGCGTCGTGCCAGGTATCGTCCTTCGCAACATTCGGCATGGCCGTGACACCGTGGATAACGATGGTCAGGGTCGAGCGGCTGGTATTGCCGTCGCCGTCCTCAAGGGTATAAACGAACACATCGCGCAGGCTGGCATTGAAATCAAGTGCCGCCACGCGCGGATCCCCACGGTTGATGTCATAACGCCAGTTGCCTTGCGCATCGAGCTGCAACGTGCCATAGGCACCGGCGCTGACGCCGTTGATACTCCCGATACGACCGGTATTTTGCGACATCACGCCGACGACCGGCCCCTGTGCTGCCGGCCCGTCTGCCCCCATCACATCATCAGCAAACACATTGCCGCTGACGGATGTTTGCCCGCGATCCTGTAAGATCTCCGCCTCATTCGGCTGTGCCTGTGGTACATCGTCGACAATATTCACCGTCAGCCGACCGGCCAGTTCTCCGTTTACCGACACGTTAAAGCTGACCGTTACCACGCTGGCACCGTGATGATCTACCGCAGAATGTTGTATGTAGCGATACGCCAGTGTGCCGGAAGCCCCATCACGAGCGCTGAACCCCAGCAACTGCAGCGCACCTCCCCCGATATCCAGCGTCAGCGGATGCTGGTTATTAAGCTGCTGTAACTGAGCAAGGGTGAATGACTGTCCATTGATGGTCAGTGAGCGGGTCGCATCCAATGAAGAAACGTCGAACGTACCCTCAACGCTGGCATTTCCGCTGGCAGGGTTACGTAATCCTGATTCGTAGACCGTGACCTCCTGCACCGGTTTTACTACCACCAGTACGCTGGCGGTTTCGGTCACGCCGTGGCTGGTGACGGTGTAGGTATAGCGATCCGTTCCGATAAAACCGGCGTCCGGCACGTAACGAATCTGGCCATTGGCCAGGAGCGTCACCTGCCCGTGTTGTCCCTGTGTGACTGACGTTATCTGACGGTCAGGGTTTTCAAAACTGTCATTCTCCAGCACATTACTGGTGAGGCTCCCGCCCGCCAGCAAGGTGCCGCGATCGTCAGCAATATCGACCACCGGATTGATGACGATCGCCAGCTGCCCGGCGGTATTTCCGTTTTCATTACCATCCGTTACCTGCCAAGTAATGACCGGCAGAGTGCCATTCCAGTCAGCCAAGGGACGGAAAATAAACTGACGATCGCTGGTCAGTGTCAGCTCGCCCGCCCCCGGCACGTTAATCGTCCTGCTGCCGAACTGCGGCACCTGATACTGTGTGGCGTCCCCCGCCAGACTGAAGGATGTCAGCCATACCGCGTCGTTGTCACCGTCGCTGACGGTCAGACGCCCGCTTAAGGTGCCACCATCTTCATTCATCGCCGCATGAATATCGCTGGCGACCGGCTGCTGGTTCGTTACCCAGACCACTACCGTGGCGCTTTCCTCAATACCGCCGCTGGTCACCGTATATTCAAAACTGTCGTAGCCGACAAAGCCTGCACGCGGCGTATACACCACCAGACCATTGACGATGGCAACCGTTCCACTGGCCGGTGAGGTGACGCCTGTAAGCGTAGCATCCGGGTTACTGAAGCTGTCATTTGCCAGCACGTCGACGTTCACCGGCTGGCCCGAATGGGTATACACCTGATCCTGATGCGCATCGGTGACCGCACTTACGCCGATGTTAAGCGTCTGAGTGCGCACACCGTTATCATTGCCGTCAGTCAGCGTATAGGTAATTTCCGGTACGTCACCGTTCCAGTCGGGCACAGGGACAAACAACCAGTCACCGTTGGCGTTAATTTGCACAGCACCAATGCCCAAAATTTGTAGCGGTACGCCTGCCAGCGCAGTTTGTCCGCCCACGCTGTAGCCGGTTACGCTCAAAGTATCGCCATCCGGGTCGCTGTCGTTAAGCAACAGGTTGCCGAAGGCGGCCCCATCCTCGGTAATATTACTGATATCCGGCGAGGCGACAGGCGCGATGTTTAATACCTGAATCCGGACAGTGGCCGTCTCAGTGATCCCGCCACTGGTAACGCTGTAGGTATACTGGTCATCCCCCACATATCCTGCTGACGGGGTGTAACGCAGCTGGCCATTGACCAGTAATACGGTGCCATGCGCGGGCTGACTAAAGGCGCTCACCGTTTTATCGCTGTTACTGAAGCTATCGTTGGCCAGGACGTCGGTATCTACCGGCACGTTTGAATGAGTGCTTACCCGATCGTCGCGGGCATCCTGCACCGGCCGCAGCGAGATACGCAGAATATTGCTGCTTTCACCATTGGTGTTGCCGTCAGTGGCAGTGTAGCGAATATCCGGCAGGCTGCCGTTCCAGTCAGCTACCGGACGGAATGTGTAGGTTCCGTTGGTTTGTAAGACAAAGGTGCCCATCCCCGCCAGCGTGACCGCCCCGCCAGCCTGATAGACAGTCAGATCGCTGCCGACGGTAAAACTCACCACTTTCAGCTGATCGCCGTCCAGATCGCTGTCATTAGCCAGCACGTTGCCTGTCACCACATGGTCCTCGTCAGCGCTGACAAAATCCGGCGCAGACTGAGGCGCGGTGTTCCATACCTCAACCGTCACCAACGCCGTTTCCTGTCGTCCACCGCTGATAACGGTGTAGCTAAACGTATCTGTGCCAACAAATCCGGCTGTCGGCACATAGACGACTTTGCCGTTCACAATGGTGACCTGGCCGTGAGTTCCGTTCGCTACCGAAACAATTTGTTTATCGGCATTACTGAAGGTGTCATTTTTCAACACATCAATGATGACTGACGTACCGGAATGCACGCGCACGCTGTCCGGCGCGATGTCATCGACCGGCGTAATGTTCAGTGTCAGCTGGCTGCTGATACTGCCGCCATCATGGCCGTCGCTTACCGAGAAGCTGATGACCGGCACCGCACCATTCCAGTCGGCCGTCGGAGTAAACAGGTAACTGCCATCGGGATTTATAATGAAAGTGCCCTGGCCGGGAATAGGGATGCTGATCCCGGCAGGACGCGGCGCCGTGTCGCCGGGCAGATTCCAGCTCACTACCTTCAGAGTATCCGTGGTATCGGCATCACTGATATGGTCAAACACATTTCCGCTGAGCGGAGCGTCTTCCGGGCCGGAGTTCACGGGCTGCGGTTGCGCCACCGGTATGCTGTTGGTCACCGTGACGAAGACCGTCGCCGTTTCCTGTTTGCCACCGCTGGTCACGGTATAGGTATAGATATCGCTGCCCACATAGTCGCTGGCAGGGGTATAGGTTACGGTGCCGTCGGTATTGATCAATACAGTGCCGTGCTGGCCTTGCGTGACCGCCGTAACCCGCTGATCGCTGTTTGAGAAACTGTCGTTGACTAACAGATTTCGGGTGTCCGATGTGCCGGCCTGCAGGCTGATACTGTCATTGTGCACATCACTCACCGGCGTCACGACGATATAGAGCGATCCGCTAACTTCGCCGCCAGCATTGCCATCGCTCACCGTATAGGCAATTGGCGGCACGACACCGTTCCAGTCGCTGACAGGCGTAAAGGAATAGGTGAGATCACGGTTCATCACCAGTTGGCCGACGCTGGTGATATTCACGGTTTGCGTATTCCCACTGGAAAAATCGTAATTGACGTTATCGACCGTAAAGGTCACCACCTGCAATACATCGCCATTAGGATCAGTCACGTCCAGTTGGCTGAGGATGCTCGTGTCCTCTGCGGTTGAAATCGCGGTATTACCGGCAGACGGCGCAGCGTTGGTCACCAGAATGGTGACGGTAGCGGTTTCCGTCACTCCCGCATAACTGGTCACTGTGTAGGTGAAAGTATCCGTACCGGTAAAGCCAGCCGGAGGCAGATAGCGCACCGTATTGTCACTTAGCACCTGCACACGGCCGCCCTGGTCACTGAGCGAATAAATCGAGTTCACCACCGGAATTCCGGCGCTGATACTGACAATTTGTTTGTCAGTAAAGCTGTCGTTATCCAGCACCGGAATATCGACAAAATTGTCAGAGTGGACGGTGGTCAGGTCATCCAGCACATCCGCTACCGGTACAACGGTGATCAACAGCTGGCTGGTCACCTGTCCACCCGTATTACCGTCAGACAGGGTAAAGGTGGCCTGTGGCACGCTGCCGTTCCAGTCAGCAGAAGGAGTAAAGCGCCAGCTACCGTCACTGCTCATGGTCAGCGATCCCGCCTCAATAGTGGCAGTCTGGCCGGCATTATACTGCGTGCCATTGAGGGTAAATCCGGTCAGTGTGAGAGGATCATTATCGGCATCAAAAGCCAGCTGCACGACGTTTCCGCTCAGGGCCGTGTCTTCCGGCGTCAGCAGCGTCAAATCTGTGGAAACGGGCACAGCATTGGTCACCGTAATATTGACTGTCGCCTGCTCTGTCACCCCACCGCTGGTGACGGTGTAGGTGAAACTGTCCGTACCGACATAGCCCGCGCTGGCGGTGTAAACCAGCTGGTTATTGACGATTTGCACCGTGCCATGCGCCGACGGGCCGGTGCCGGTAATTAGCCGTGCCGGATCCTCAAAGCTATCGTTATTAAGCGCATCAATAGTGACTGATTTTCCCGCATGTACGGTCGCGAAATCACCGGCGATATCGGCAACCGGAGTGACCGTAATATCAAGCGTTGCGTGATTAGTTCCCCCTGGATAACCGTCACTGATGATAAGCCCTACGGTCGGAGCCTGGCCATTCCAGTCACTGACCGGAATGAACCGGTAACTCCCGTCACGGCCCATCGTCAAGGTTCCGCTGCCCGTCAGAAAGACGGACTGACCGGCCTGATAAGTCTGGCCACCGACGGTAAATTCCTGAATGAAAATCGGATCCCCGTCCGGATCGCTGATGCCGCTAAGCAGATTGCCCTGCACCGCGCTGTCTTCCGGCGTGGTCACAAAGAAGTTATTGGTATTGGGTGGCTGATTAAGCATCTGCACATACACCGTCGCGGTTTCGGTCACTCCGCCGCTGGTCACGGTGTACGTATACTCATCAAGCCCTGCAAAACCCGGCTCCGGGGTATAAATCACCTGGTTGTTCGCGGTGATGGTTACCGTACCGTGCGCGCCGTTAGTGACGCCGGTGATTTGTCGATCCGCATTACTGAAAGTGTCGTTTGCCAGCACATCGCCGGTGATTGGGTTACCCGCATGGGCGAAGTACACGTCATCCTGAATATCGCTGACCGCGCTCACCGTCAGCACAAATTCAGCGCTGGCCGTGCCGCCAAGATTGCCATCAGAAACCGTGTAGGTCAGCGAAATACTGCCATTCCAGTCGCTGACCGGCGTATAGCGGTAGGTGCCGTCGCTGTTGATCAGCAGCGTTCCCCGGTGATTGTCGAGGGTGAGGATCTGGCCTGGCGCGTAGCTTTGCCCATTAATACTGAACGTCGTCAGGGTCAGGCGATCGCCATCGGCATCGCTGTCGTTGCTGAGCAAATTACCCGTGATCTCCGGGCTGTCTTCTGCCAGTGTCCGGCTGTCGCTGACGGCTACCGGTTTAATATTGGTGACATCAATCGTGACCGTCGCCGCTTCGGTCACCCCACCGCTGGTGACGGTATAGGTGAAGGTATCTTGTCCGACGTAGCCTGTGGCCGGACGGTACACCATCGCACCATTGGCAAAAGTCAGTGTCCCGTGTGAAGGCTGGCTGACGCTGGTGACCGTGCGCCCGGCATTCTCAAAACTGTCGTTGGCCAGCAGCTGCTCAGCGGTAATGTTCAGCGGGTTACCTGCATGCACCTGCACCTGATCATTCACCGCATCTTTGACTGCCGTGATCGACACCGACAGCTGCGCGGTATCGGACCAGTGGTTGGTAGAGTTGGAGTAATTCGGTGCGTAACTGGTCAGACTGACCCGCGTGTTGACGCCATTTCCGCCTACCAACGACGGGTCACGGGAATCCGATGCCCGCAATTGCAGGCCACCGCTCACGGCACCGTTGTAATCGCTGGTCTGCACAAAACGCATCTGCGTAGTGCTGTCGAGGATCAGGGCACTGTCCTGCGTCAGATCAGCCGGCAGCCTGTTCCACTGGGTGTTATAGAAATATTCCCAGTGCCCCCTGGCTGCATCTGTGGTGTCGCCGTACACCGCAACATAATTCAGTGGCTGGCTGGCATTGCCACCGCCAGCGATCGCGGACTGGTTATCAAGGTTATCGTTATAGGCATTCTGTAACAGTGAGCCCAGCGTTTGCGGCGTATTGCCATCTTCAGCAAAACTCCACTGCGCATTGTTCAGCGTCGGGCTGTCGTTAACATTGTTGACAGAAGTACTCAGCAAAATCACCTGACTGCCAATCAGCGATGAGCCACCGTTGTTGCTGGCGCTGCTCGTCACACCATTGCCAGGTTGTACCGTGGAAGAGGTTTTATCCGTATAGCTGTTATTTTCCACCAGCCGCACACCGAGCGTATTCGGAGTACCGAAAAAGTTCTGCGCAGGAACAAAACGTAACAGTGCCGCACCGTTGAGGAATAGCGCGTTGCTGTCGCTGCGCGAGCCTACCGCTACCCAGTTATTGCCGTTATCCACAGAGTATTGCCACTCACCCTGCCGGGCGTTCGCCGCAGACTGGCTTATTGCTACTCCCCAGAAGGTATCGCTTTGTGAGCCGCCGCTGCCGCCGTTCGTGCTGTTATCAATGCTGTCTTTGCCATCGGTGTATTTATTGCCGAACAGATGAGCGACTGAATCGCCGACAATGCCGGAATTGAGGGCATCTTCGCTAATGGCGGGCAGCTGTGCGGTGGTATCCGTCGCCACCGGCGCATCGTTCACCGGGTTAACCGTGAAGGTAAATTGCCGGGTAGTCATAATGGCCGCCGAGGTCGCATCGGCAAACTCCGCTTTACCCGGATCGCTTTGGGCATTGTTCATATCTGCGGGTAATGTCGCCGGGCGCTCACCGCTATTGGCGTTGTCGTTGACAGTCACCGTGACCGCAAAGTTGCCGTTCCAGTCTGCGGCCGTCGCGACACCGGCAACATCCGGCAATCTCACCTGTAAGTTCGCCAGCCGGTTGTTGATTTGATCCAGCGTACCGGTGAGGGTCATGACAGAAGGATCGTTCGCCGTGCCACCGGAGACAAAGACAAAACCGGCGGGCAATTTCACCGTCGCCGTCAAATTGCCATCTGCCGCATCGACATCGGAAACCGTTATTTTCGGTAAGGTGATGGTAGCGCTGCCTTCATCCCGGGAAATCGAAGGAGTATTCCCCAGCGTGATTTGCGCCGCATCGTTAGCGTTACTTTGGAAGACCAGACGCGATGCTGATGCCACATTTTGAGCCAGGCCCGCCGGAAGCGCGGCATAAGGGTCAATCTCAGTGGCCGGAGCGCTTGAGATATTATCACCCGCAGCGTTCAGGTTATTTCCGCCATTTGCCAGCCCGGTGAGCGCGCCACTGGCGGTACGGTTACGATCGTCAACAATGACTTCGACGCGGTAATATTCATCCGCATCATCAAAGGCGATACCCCGCATGGTCACCTGCAGCTGATCTAAAAAAGCCTGAACCTGCGCCCTGGTGCCATCAATAACAATTGGTGCATTGACGCCGTTTGAAGGCGGATTCACGCCGTCCTGACTGATCTGCTGAACAGTCACGCCGCTGGCAGTATTGCCAGAGGTGATGGTGATCGCCGAGTTTTGCTGGTCGCGGTATAACCCTACGGGCAACGGCGTGCCATCTGCCTGAGTCACACGGACTGTGACACGTAAATGATCGGTTTCGCCGTTGGCAATGCCGCCATCGAGAGTGATATCCAGATCATCTACCACAAAGCCCGGAACGCTGTTGCCTCCTGCTTTGTCGTTATCCAGATTAATGATACCGGTCGCTGCCGTGACCGTCGGCGCATCGTTGACCGGCTGGATCACCAGCGCGATCGACACATTGGCCGGAGACACACCGCTGGCTGCGCCGACATCAGACGCCTGCGTATCGAGATTCACCGTCAGAGTGACATCCCCGGCGGCGGCGCCGTTTTGATCCTGATTAGCGTTGAGTGCGCTGAGGTACGTCAAACCGTTCACGGGATCATTAAGCAATGCCTGAATCGCGCTGGCCTGACCGGTCAGTATCAGGGTTCCGCTATCGTCTCCCTGAACAGTTACGCCGTTAAACTCAGTTTGTACCCCGTCACCGCCGATGCCCAACGTCCCTTGCGCAACGCTCAGTGTGACGGTGACCGGAAGACCAAATGCGTTGGATTCGGTATCGCTTACCACGAAATCTCCGCCGATAAAGGTCGGCAGATCTTCATTTACCACTTTACCGTTTCCAGCACTCAACGTGCCGGGGTCATTGATGCTGGAGGCGCGCAGCAGCGCAACACTGGCGGCAAGGTTCCCGCTGTTCGCTGGCACGACATCGCTGTACCAGTTGTACTCGCGGTTATCTACCGGCGCTGGCAACGTGCCAAACGCCGGTACGGCAGGCTGATTCACCGGGCCACCGTTTGCGCTGCCGGTCAGAACGCCGCTCGCGTCTCGCAGGCGATCGTCAGTGAGAACCTGCAACTGATAAATCGCATTACGGTCACTGGCAAAAGAAATGCTCAGTCCCGCCAGAGCACTGTTGATCTGCGCCGCTGTGCCGGTCAGCATCAAAAGTTCGCCATTTCCGCCCGTCACGCTCAGCCCCGACACATTCGCCACCTGCAGGACTACGTCGCTGTATTCGCTGCGGGAAAAAGCACTGCCGTCACTGTGTAATAAACGCACCGTGGTTTGCAGGAAATCGCTGACGTTGCCTGCTCCGGCGTCGAGATCCGGATCATCAACCGTGAATCCGCCCACGCCAGTCGCACCGGCTCCGGCATTCACTGCCCCGCCGCTGTAGACCACCGCCGGCGCATCATTTGCCGGGCTGATGTTGATTACGAACTGGTTATTGGTTTGTTCTTTATTGCCGTCTGACAGCGTGAAGCTGAAACCGTCGGTGGCCACCGCACGGTCAACGCCGTTATTCAGATAGTAAATATAGCCCGCCGAAATCTCCGCCTGAGTGAAGGAGGATCCGGTGCTGATGACATTAAAATTGACACCATCGGTTGATCGGGCGAGACGGCCATAAGCAGGTGTGCTGTTCAGCGTGTACTGAACCTGTTCAGCACTGCTGTCAGGATCATAAGCCTGCAACATCGCATCGGTTATTTTCGCGTAACTGCCTTCCGTCACCGTCAGCGGATTATTGGCAGGCAACCCGCCCGCCATGTTCGGGGAATCCACAGGAACGGACGGATCAGTCTGAGTGGGATCTGCGGCAATTTGTGGTGCATCATTAACGTTGGTAATGATCAACCCCACGCTGGCCGCCGTGGCTGATTCGGCTCCCCAGCGATCGACTGCTGACACACTGAACGACGCACTCCTGACTTCGCTGCCATCACTGACAAAACGCAGACGGCTGGTGGCATCATTGGTCAGTAGCGAAGCATCCAGCTGCAGCGTATTAATATCCGCAGCAGTAATATCCTGCCAGTCAGCGCCGTCGAAATATTGCAGCGTCCCGCCTGCCGGTAAAGTTTTGAACACCAGTTTAAGGGCGTCTGCACCGGTAGCATCGTTATTCAGGGCATAGTTAGGATTGCCATTTAAGGCCGGACTGGTTTCCCACGGCGAGCCGCTGTTTGCATCATCAGGATCGCGTGCAGAGAGCATATCGAGGGTTATCACCAGCGTATCTCCCTCGGCTAAAACGTTGCTGGAAGAACCGCTGATTGTGGGCAGGTCGTTAACTGGCGTGACGTAGATGTCGACGCTTGGTTCCCAGACAACCGGCACCGGATCACCGTTGGGATCCAGCGTCACCTTCCCGGCCGTCACCTCAAAGAGGCCGGTAAAGCTGAATGATTCGCCCCCGTCGTGGGCAAACCGGATCAATCCGTTATTGATATCAGCCTGCGTAAAAGTCCCCAGCAGACCGAGGGTTTGCCAGACGCCACCGACGTTTTTCTGCAGGCTCAGGCTGGTACTGAGATCTGCCATTCCCTGCCAGGTGTAAACGACTTCATCCGGCGAAACGTTGGGAACCACGTAGCTCAGCCCCGGATTAGCATCGCTAATTTGTCCGGTTCCGGCCAGCACCAGCGTTCCTCCTTCGGTCAGCGTACCGTGCGAAAGAGCGTTGGGATCGTTAACGTCTGTGCCAAAAACAGGTGAAATGACGGAGGTTACCGGCTGATCAAGCGTCGGTACCTGCCCCGGCGCCGCATTGGCGACGTTATCGGTCAAAGATAAAGTGAAACGATAGCGCGACAATATATCCTGCGGCGTATCACCGCTGTACACGCCACCAGGACGCGAATGGATCACTCCATCCTGTGTCCAGTAGACCGACAGCGTGTGGTCGATCACCTGAAAATCGAAACTGTCCTGCTCACCCACGGCACTCGTGTTGCGGTATTGCACATACGCGATCTGCCCGGCTTTCACTGCGGCCACGGTGAAGGTATCACCATTTTGCAACCTCAGGCCGTTGAGGGTCAGATAACCGTGAGTCATGTTGGCGGTGTTTACCACAAAGCTAACCTGACTGTCGGTGGAATCAACATCAGTAGCGTTCAGCATGTCCGGCGTCAGCACGACACTGCCGGTACCGGTATCGACAATGGCTTGCAGGGTGCTGTTGCTGTCGAACAGCGGATCATCATTGATACTGTTAATGTCGAGCGTCACTACACCATCGCTGCTGGCAGGGATCCCCGTTCCGCCCCCCTGGTCCGTTACCCGAATACCAAAGGTATCCTGAGCCACATTTTCCGCACCATCGTTGGCATAGGTCAGTAAACTGCGGTCAGCATAATCAAACCGGGTCCCGACCTGCACCGGCTGGCCGTTAAAATACAAAATGCCGTGTTCGGGCAGACGTGTAATGGTCAGCGTAAGGTCAAGATCCTGCGGATCGCCGCCGCCGTTGGCCTCAATATAGTTGCCGACAATACTGTCGACGATAGAATTTTGTGGCTGCCCTTCCAGCACCGTACCCCTGCCGGACACTGAAGGCAGCTGGTTTTCAGGCTTTATCACCAGACTGTAGGTGAACGACGCCGACAGATTCACCGGCGTTGCGCCATCATTAACTTGCGCAGAGAAACTGTCAGTCTGGTTTTGATCCAGCCCGGTCGCGGTGTGGAAATAACGCAGATTGCCCTGATTCACATCCTGCTGGGTAAATACGGAGCCCGCCCCCAGCCGCTGACCGTTAAGGGTCAGATAGCCATATACCGGCAATGCGGTAAGGCTGTACACCATTTGCGCAGGTGTCTGGGCACCGGCGGTTAAATCCGGATCAATGACGCTTAGGATATTTTTATCAATCACCGTGCCACCGCTGCCACGCTCAGGCACTGTCTGCGAACCGTTATTAATGGTGGCTGGATCGTTAGCGGGAGTAATAATGATGCCCTGACGAACGTATTGCATACCGCCATTGTCGCCAAACACATAAACAGAAGCGTCAGTGGTACGGGTCTGGTTACCGAGTTCAATGTTGCTGGCGGTGAACGTGATCTGGTTAAGCCAGTTTTGCACCTCAGTTGCCGAGCCACCAAAAGTGAGCAGTGTGCCGCTTTGCGCGCCATTGCTAAGCGTCCCGGTATCATGATCATCGAGATACACGTTAACAACAAACACACGGGAAGGATCGTCAGAGGTCAGCGTCCAGCCACTAAACTGCCCTTTTTCGCCTCCGGGATATAACGTCGTCGGTTCACTGACGATCAGGTCACCGTGCGTATTTTCAAGTTCCGGATTATCAAGAATGCCGTCGTAATCGAACGTCAGGGTGCGTGTTTCAATCTCGCCGGTATGAGATTCCAGCACCCAGTTTCCACCGTGGTCAGTGCTGCCGGTTGCATCATCAGAAGCAGCCACATCGGCCTGCGTGAATGTGGCTATTTTGTTCAGCAGCAAGCTGTCACGGCCAGTGACGGAGCAGCCGTAAAGCAAAATATCACCCTCAGGCGAGAGTTTCTCCCCCAACTCAGCCAGCTGTGACTGCCAGTCGGCCACGTTTTTATCCGTGATCTGATCACTGCCGAGGGTAATCTCGTCATTTGCACCATGACTGATAATATGAATAGCGGTAATGCCACGCTCACCCGCAAGGGCGGTGTTTAGTTGCCCGAGGCCGGAGGACACATCATTGATTACCACCACTTTGCTGTTTTCCGGCAACTGCTTTGCCAGCGACTGCCAGTTGCTGATATGGCTATCAATGACATACACCTCTTTAGGTGTGACAGGTTGTGCGGATGCCGCCCGCTCCACCGTAACCGGGCGAATTAACGTCTCGGCGACCCCATGACTACCATCGGGATGCGTGTCGTTATGCTGTGCGGCTTCGGTCACTGCGGCACCGTCAAAAAGCTGACGGCTTTCAAGCGCAAAACGATGGGTACGGGGACGAAAAGGAGAGCGCGGTTTGGGTGAATTCATATTTTATCGCTGGTTATATTAGCAGGAAAAATGACCGAGTTTAGATGATAAACCCCAATACATTTGCCTTAAATATAGATCACAAAGGACATATTCACCACGTGATTTACAGAATTTTCTTACACTCCTTAGCGATTATTTAACTTTTTAACCTCGGGTTCATGACGTTGATTATTTATCGCAGAATATGGCGAAGTCACTATCTGGCCTCCCGACTTCTTATTAGCATTTTCTTAATAAACTGGATGAATTATTTTAACTTTAAAGCGGGCAGCCGAACTGCCCGCTTCGATAACGACTACCCCAGCGCAACGTCTTTGCGTACCGCTTTGCCGGTGGCATTTCCGCCCCACACTTCCTGATACTCATAGCCGGTCAGGTCTTTAATCACCTTCTGACATTCCGGCGTGCAGTCTTGCAGATTCCCCCCTAACTTCAGGCGGGCGACTTCCTGAATCAGCATTTTGTGCGTTTCGCGCGTTAGTTTGAACCTGAAGGTCATGTAAAAGCTGACGGCCAGTAAGGCTGCGGTAGCGAAAACCAGCAGCCCGATAATCGCATCCAGTGCGCTGTCAGGTTGCACCCCCTGCCCTTTAACGAAACCACTTTCCTGCAACACGATACCGATCAGCATAATCGCCAGCGCTACGGTGCTTTTACGGGTCAGTACCATCACACCGGCAAAGATCCCTTCGCGGCGTTTTTTGGTGACGATCTCATCAACATCGGGAATAAAGCTGTAAATATTCCACGGAATATAATAAAGGCCGGCGCGTGCAAAACCGAATACGGCAAATACCGCTGAGAATAACAGAACAGACACCGCCATTTCGGTGATATAGACATAGAATAAAAAAGCCAGCACGCAAAAAATAATGCCATATGCCAGACGCAGCGCCCCGGACGGTGTCATATTCAGTTTTGAAAGCAGCATCATAAAACCAAAAGTCGAAGGCACCGAGGCCAGCGCAGCCACGGTTAAATAACCGGACACCGCCGATGCATCAAGATGTAATCCGTACACCACGTAATAGGTAAATACGGCACCGAAAACATCCAGCGCGGTAAATGAAAAGATATAGATAATAATATGCTGGCGAAACATGCGTATTTTAAAAGAGGAAAGGAGATCGACAACCAGACTTTTCAAATGATGCCAGAGATTACCGCTGCGCGCGCCGGGCACTTCCGGCTCATACTCTTCCCGCACGTCTTTGGCTTCCCAGGTACACATCCAGGTGGTGAATACGGCGATGCAAAAAATGGTGGCAAAAATCATGCCGGTATAAGTGTAGGTCATCGGATTATCTTTCCCGGTGAACTGCATCAGTACACCGGGGATCGACACCGCCAGCAGGCCACCGAGTTGGGAACAAATCATGCGCACGCCCGAAAGACGTGTGCGTTCGCTGAAGCGGTTGGTCATTTCAGAAGAGAGCGTCTCCCACGGCACCAGCACCATGGCGGAGAGCAACTCGATAGAAAGGTAGGTGCCGAGATAATACCAGTAGCTCATGTCGGTCACCCAGACCAGCGCATACAGAAACATCAGTGGCGCGCTTATCAGCAGGAAAAAACGTCGGCGGCCAAACTTTTTTCCGAGCCAGGTATTGGCGAAGTTATCGGTGATATAGCCCATGATCGGACTTAATATGGCGTCGATTACGCGGGCGATAGCGAATATCGATCCCGCTTCTAAAACAGATAATCCGCAATAGGTGGTGTAAAAGAATAACAGCCAGGTTCCGATCACGGCGAATGCACCGCCACCAAATAAATCCGTCACGCCATATCCTATGGCCGTGCCGTAACCGACTCTGCGTTCAGTAGGCTTCATTTTTATTATCCTGTGAATGTAGGGTTATTATTAAAATTATTTATTCGTAAAGCGTTATCCATTGTCTTAATTGTGAGGATCGATAAATCGCCTCCACCATATTCAAAGAAATTTCCGCATCGGCCAGCGAGGTATAGTTTTTATCTTCAGGATATTGCACAGCGTGCGTGAAATTGGTGATGGCCTGGCGATGGCTGTCGCCCCAGTAACGTTTAGTATTCCCCGCCGGACTCAGATCGTTCACCAGCTGCGTTCTGGTTTCTCCTTCGATCAGCCACAGCGTGTTGTGGTGCAGTTGCAGCAGCCCTTTTTCGCAGTGAATTTCCAGCAGCAGCGGTGAATCGGTGCTGTGCCCGTTGCTGGCATAAAACAAACCGCGGGCGCCGTTCGCCAGTTTCATGCTGGCCATCGCGGTGTCTTCGTTTTCGGTCACATCGGTCAGAAAATGACTGTCCACCACGCCTTTGAGCGCGTGAATGCCGCCGCCGAACCACTGCATCAGATCCAACGTGTGGATCGCCTGATTGATCAGCAGGCTGCCGCCCTCCGTGGCGAACCGCCCGCGCCACGGGCTGTCGGTGTAATATGCGCCGCCGCGTGACCATGTCAGCACCGCTTTAATGCTCAGCATTTTTCCCAGTTCCCCACCTGCCAGCAGCGTTCGGATCTTCTGGCTCGACGGATTCAGCCGGTTCTGATAACACACGCCGAGCAACTTTCCGGAACGGCTTTGGGCCTGCCGGATCGCTTTCACTTCGGTGGCATTGAGCGCCACCGGTTTCTCGGTAAAAACGTGCTTTCGTGCTGCCAGCGCGGCGAGGATCGCTTCCTGATGCAGATGATGCGGCAGACAGATATGCACAACGTCGATCTGCGGATCGCGCAGCATCTCGCGATAATCCGTATAAAAATCGCACTGATACTGCTGCGCCAGCGGCAGTCCAATACCTGCATCGCACTCAGCAATAGCCAGCAAACGACTGGCCGGATTTTGCCGGATGGCCTCTGCGTGGCAGGTGTGGATCGCCCCGCAGCCGATGATCGCCGCATTGGTGATTTTCATGGTGCACCTCCCGGATTAAACCGGCTGATTCGCCAGCATCTGCGCCCGCACGCACAGCTCGGCGGCTTTAAACGCGTGTTCCTGCGTCATGGCATTTTCAGTGCGGTGCAGGCAGTCGAGGATCAGTTCGCCGAAGAACGGGAAGCCGACGGTGCCTGACACCGGATAGCGGAACTCGCCGCGCTGATTCACCAGATACACCACGTCCTGTTCCCCGCGCGTAAGATCGACATATTTGCGGATCTCGATATAGCCTTCGGTACCCAGCAGCGTCAGTCGCCCGTCACCCCAGGTGCTCAGCCCTTGTGGCGTGAACCAGTCGCAGCGGAAATACCCGCGCGCGCCGTTGTCGCCTTCGAGCATCGCATCACCGAAATCTTCAAAACGCGGTGACTCAGGATGAGTGAAATTCAACGCCTGCGCTGCCACCACGCGCGCATTGCGGTTACCGGTGTAAAACAGGAATTGCTCTATCTGATGGCTGCCGATATCGCACAAGATCCCACCGAACTTTTCCTTTTCATAGAACCAGTCCGGGCGGCCTTCACCCTCGCGATGTGGTCCGGTGCCGAGCGTCTGCACAACCCGCCCGATCGCCCCTTCCTGCACCAGCTGTCCGGCAAATACCGCGCTCTCAACGTGTAACCGCTCGCTGTAATACACCGCATATTTTCGCCCAGTGGCGGCCACTTTGGCTTTCGCGGCGGCCAGTTGCCCAAGGGTGGTCAGCGGCGCTTTATCGACGAAATAATCTTTTCCGGCGTCCATCACTTTCAGCCCGAGCTCACAACGCTCGGAGGGGATCCCCGCGCCCGCCACCAGCTGCACTTCTTTATCGCCGAGAATAACGTCCAGTGAATCAGCCACCGCCACCTGCGGATACTGGCTGACAAATTTTTGCACCTTTTCAGGGTCCGGATCGTAAACCCATTTCAGGCTGGCACCCGCTTCGATAAGTCCGTTGCACATGCCGTAGATATGCCCGTGATCCAGCGCCGCGGCGGCGATCACAAATTCGCCCGGCTTCACCACCGGCTGCGGTTTCCCGACCGGCGCATAATTCATTCCGTCTTTATTACTCATCTTCAGGCTCCTTTATCCATGTCTTTGCCGAGCGGGATCGCCTCTTCATTGGCGAAGTTTTCTACAGAGGCAGATTTCTCATAAAAGTGCGGGGCCAGCGACACCAGCCCGCCGGTTTGATAGAACGGATCCTCCGGCAGGATCGGCAGCGTCACGATGCTGCGGGTAATGGCTGATTTATAGATGGCGGCGATAAGCTCCAGCGATCGCTTGCCCTGAACGCCGTCGATAAGCGGCGGCGTATGGGTCTCGAGTGCGGTGAGGAAATTGTCTATCTGGCCGGTGTGCAGCGTGTAAGTCAGTTTAGGGATCGACTGATAAATATCGTCGAGACGGTTTTCCCGCGCCGTATCGCGCGCCTCCACCGGGAAGCCGTTGGGTGCAGAAATGCTGGCAAATTTGTCCCATGGTGCAGAAATCCGCGCCTTTTCGCCCTGAATCACCATCTTCTGATCTTCGCCGTGATGCACCACCGAAGCGGTCAGCTGCGTCAGCGCGCCCGAGTCATATTTGAAAATTGCCGCCGAGAGATCTTCCACTTCGGCATTATCGTGAGCGGCATTAGTGATCATCGAAACCACTTCAGACGGAAAACCGAGCATCCACTGGATAGCATCGATATGGTGAACCGCATGGTTGAGCGTGCAGCCCCCCGCCTCTTTCTCCCAGGTACCACGCCACCACAAATCATAATAGGAGTGACCGCGCCACCAGAAGGAATCCACCTGCGCATGACAGACTTTGCCCGCTTCGCCGGAATCGATGACTTTTTTCAGCCGCCAGAAGGCATCGGTAAAGCGGTTCTGTGCGATAATAGACAGCGTTTTTCCGCTCTCTTTTGCCGCTAGAATCATGGCATCGCATTCCTGCAACGACGCCGCCATCGGTTTCTCGCACAATACGTGTTTGCCGGATTTCAGCGCATCAATGGAAATTTCCGCATGTACGTATGGCGGAGTGCAGATATCAAACACGTCGATATCCGGATCGTTGAGGATCTCCTGATGGCTGGCATACACTTTCGCCGTCGCGAGACCGTAATGCCGTTTTTTCTCCTCTGCTTTTTCGGGATAAATATCGACCAGTGCGACTATCTGACAACGGTCAGCAAACTCTAAATATCCCTGAATATGATTGTGTGAAATATTACCAGTACCGATAATTGCTATTCTCAACATTATTTCACTCCTGATTTCAGACTGACGGGCAGCCGTCACCTTGCTGATTTAATGACGATTTTAATTAATCCATTATTAAATCAGGCGCGGATAAATACTTTATTTCTTTTCCGATACGAATTGGATTGAGAATAGTAATGACATTTTTTTCCAACAACCGGTATTTGTGACAGGAATTGCAGCGTGGCGTTTTGGATTTGATATGATGATGAATAGCTGATGATTTACAAACAGTTAACTGTGGTAATAAGTCCATAAGCTAATGAGGCATTGATCACAAAATGACAGGAAAATTAAAAATCAGGCAAATAGCCGAGTTAACGGGGCTTTCTCCCAGCACCGTTTCCAGGGTATTAGCAGGTAAAGCGAATGTCAGCCCGCAGGCAAAAGAGAAGGTATTTAACCATGCACGAAACATGGGTATCTTGCGTGACATTCCGGCCAGCCGGTTGTTAATGAATACCCTGTTAATTTGCGCTCCACCGGCGGCATTCTCTCCGCATGAAGATCTCTACTATTATGAAGCCATTCAGGAAATAACGGCTGAGGTCACCCGTTTCGATATCCACGTTCGTAAATGCGCACTGGAAGTCAACGAACCGGATATCGCCAACTTTATGCAGGCGCTTAATCAGTCAGACGTGGATGGCATTATTATTATCGGCATCGACGACGTGATGCTCTACCGGCTGGCGGCAGAATCGAATAAACCGGTGGTGATGATCAACGCCAGGGACAACGAAATGCGCCTTGATTGTGTGTCGGCAGATCACTATTCCCTTGGCTACAGTGCCGCTAATTATCTGTTTCAGCGCGGCCACCGGCCGGTTTTACTGTTCACCGATCTGCGCAGGGAAACCATGATGCAGCGGCTGGATGGTTTCAAGCGTGCCTGTCTTGAGCATCATGTGGTGTTCGACGAAGCCACACATCTGCTGATTAATCATGGCAATGGCAAAGAACAGGCGCGGGAAAGTGTTGAAAAGTATCTGAAAATGCATCAACGTGAATCACTGCCTTCCGCCATTATCTGCGGCAGCACGCCCATTGCGCATGCGACGCTGGAAGCACTGACGGCACTTGGCATAAAAGTTCCGGAAGACATTTCGCTGTTAAGTATGGATTTTGAACACGAAATGAAAGTGGCGTCGCCGATGAATTTCAGCGCGATGCTTCTGCCCTGCAGGGAACTCGGTACCGAGGCCGTCTACATTCTGCAAAGCCGCCTGATGCGCGCCACGGGAGCGAAATTCAATCTGCTGTTACAGGGGAAAATATACCCCGGCCAGTCGGTGGCCGATGTGAAATGGAAGCGCAAAGGGCTTTATCCGCAGCAGGCCTGACATGTCAGGGAGGAAGGCAGATCGCAGGGCACATTCTCAGCATCGCACATCGGGTTCTCCTGCTAGACTTTTTGTCTTATCCTCAAAAACCGATGTGGAGCTTTCAATGTCAGATAACTACCAGCCACCGAAAGTCTGGACGTGGAATAAAGACGAAGTCAGTAAGTTCTCGAACATCAACCGCCCGGTAGCCGGTCCGACGCATGAGAAGACGCTGCCAGTGGGTAAACATCCGCTTCAGCTCTACTCTCTCGGCACGCCGAACGGCCAGAAAGTAACGATCCTGCTGGAAGAGCTGCTGGCGCTCGGCGTAAGCGGCGCGGAATATGACGCTTTTATCATCCGCATCAATGAAGGCGATCAGTTCTCCAGCGGCTTTGTGGATGTAAACCCAAACTCAAAAATCCCTGCCCTGCTTGATAACTCCGCCACCCCGCCGATCCGCGTGTTTGAATCCGGCAACATCCTGCTGTATCTGGCAGAAAAATTTGGCAAGTTCCTGCCAAAAGATCTCGCTGGCCGCACCGAAACCCTTAACTGGCTGTTCTGGCTGCAAGGCTCCGCACCCTATCTGGGCGGTGGCTTCGGGCATTTCTACCATTACGCGCCGGTGAAAATCGAATACGCCATCAACCGCTTTACGATGGAAGCCAAACGACAGCTAGACGTGCTCGACAGACAACTTGCAGATCATCGCTTTATCGCGGGTGAAGAATATACCATCGCCGATATCGCTATTTTCACCTGGTACGGCAGCCTGGCAAAAGGCGGCCTGTACGAATCGGGCGAGTTCCTCGACATCGCGTCATATAAGCATTTCCAGCGCTGGGCCGATGAAGTCGCCAGCCGTCCGGCAGTGAAGCGCGGGCGGATTGTCAACCGCACCTGGGGCGAGACCTATGAACAACTCGAAGAGCGTCACGACGCGTCCGATTTCGACGACAAACTGAAGTCATAACCGGTTTGCAGAACGGAAAAAGGGCGGGATCGATTCCCGCCCTTTTCATTGAAAACTCGTTTACGCCAGATATTTGTTGAACCACGCCACCGTTCTGTCCCACGCCAGATCCGCTGCCGCTTTGTCATAACGCGGAGTGGAATCGTTATGGAACCCGTGATTGACGCCGGGATACACATACCCTTCGTACACTTTATGATTAGCCTTGAGCGCCGCTTCATACGCAGGCCAGCCTTCCGTAATCGGTTTATCCAGTTCGGCATAATGCAGCAATAACGGCGCTTTAATGCGTGGCACGTCTTCGACTTTCGGCTGACGGCCGTAGAAAGGTGCTGCCGCGGCCAGCTCGGGATAGGCCACCGCCGAGGCATTTGCCACGCCGCCACCGTAGCAGAAACCGGTAATCCCGACTTTGCCGGTCGCCGTTTCATGGTGCATCAGAAATTCAATCGCGGCAAAAAAGTCGTTCATGAGTTTGGTTGGATCGACGCTCTTTTGCAGTTCCCGCCCCTTTTCATCATTGCCGGGATAACCGCCGACGGAACTCAGCCCGTCCGGCGCAAGGGCGATAAATCCGGCCTTCGCCACGCGGCGCGCCACGTCTTCTATATAGGGATTCAGTCCGCGATTTTCATGCACCACCACCACACCCGGCACTTTGCCGGTGGCTTTTGCCGGACGCACCAGATATCCGCGCACGCTGCCGTGCCCCTGCGGCGAGGGATACTGGATATACTCGGCCACAATGTCCGGATCGGTGAATTCCACCTGCTCGGCGTAGGCGTAATTCGGCGTCATCAGCGTAGTGAGCGCCGCCGCCGATAATCCACCGACCACAAATTTGGCCGAAAGATCGAGAAATTCCCGCTTGGTCATTTTGCCGTGCACGTAGAAATCAAAGTATTCGAGGAGTTCAGGAGGAAAGTCTTTGGCTGTCATTCGCGTCATCGTCAGGCTCCACTCAGTGCAAAAGAAGCCTGAATAATGACCTGACTCTGGCGATTTTGTAAACTAATTGTGAAATAACAGACCAGTGACGTAGAGGAACCGCAGACATTTTCGCTGCGGGAGATGCTAAACTGCAGGGAAAAAGGGGGGCATGATGAGCAATAATCTTAGGGAACCGGTGAAAATACACTTTGTTGAATGGAACTCAGAATACGAAAAAATGATGACTTCCGCGCTCAAAAAAGACTTCAACGTCGTTGAGATTTATCGCGTCAAACAGCATTTTAAATCTGTGCATAAATTGCTGCCGGGAAAAACGCTAAAGCGCTGGCATCGAAAACTGCAAATCGCGGTAAAATTCCGGCACATTGCCGATAATGACATTGTCATTTCTAATGCTTACAGCGCCTTCCTGATGCTGGATCTGATTGATCCCCTGCGCTGTAAAAAAATACTCGTACTGCGAGACTCTGTTGACGCCCTGACATCCAAACGACGACGCCTGAAATTGCTTTCTGATAATGAAAATTATCTGGACAGAGTGAGTTCTGTTTTCGACGTCATATACAGTTTCGACCCGCAAGATTGTCTTAAATATAATCTTTCGTACGTGGATCAGTTTTTACCTTTCACTCTCAGTAAAATCCGTGCCCACGCTGAAGAACCGCAGAAAATTTGTTCCCCACCCTCGTGTTTCTACGTGGGGGGATACGACCGTTATCGTGCAGAATTGCTTCGGGAACTGGCCCCCTTGTTGCAAAAAAATCATTGCCATCCCGATTTTTATCTGGTTGACGGCGACGAAAAGAATTCCGACTATCCTTCTGTTTGCGTTAATAAAAAACTGACCTATCAGCAAAATATTGAAAAGCTCCAAAAGTCCTCCATTGTTGTGGAAATTAATAAACCTGGGCAAACCGGATTAACGTTACGCGCGCTGGAAGCAATGGCATTTAATAAAAAACTGATCACAAATAATGTATCGGTAAAGACGCATGATTTTTATCACCCGGACCGGATATTCATTTGGGGGGAAGATAATGTCGAACGGATAACTGATTTCATTGAGGTCATCCCCCCCGGAATTCAGAGGGGGCTGTTAGATAAATATTGCGCAGATGGGATGCTAAAAACACTGGTTGGCTCTGCGCTAAAATAAACCTTATTTACCGTTGCAGTTGAAGAATAAAGGAGACCCTATGAACAACACTCTCGCAGGTCTGAGTAAAGAAGAAATGGATAAAGTGAGTACCGGGCTGGCTGCCGGTACGGTGGTGGTGCGTGAACGCAACAACCTGCCGGTGAACGCCGATCAGGTGGAGATGGAACAACCGGAACATCTGCGCACCTACTTCCGCGAACGTTTGGCGCACTATCGTCAGCAACCGGCAAAAAAGTAAACTTCTCCGCTCACTTCTTCAGGGTGAAAGTAGTCGCGGTAAAAAAGTCGATAATCGCCTCTTTCAGATGCGTTGCGGCCTCACACGGCGGCGTTTCGCTCTGATGGAGGCTGATTCCGATATCCCCTGCCGCAGGCAGTTCCTCCAGGACCTGCAATGATTCAGGCTTTCCGAAATCAGTACGCAACGTCACCCCCAAACCTGCCGACATCGCCGCCCAGATCCCGCTCAGGCTACGGCTGGTAAAAGCAATGCGCCAGGAAATTCCCGCGCGGTCCAGCGCCGCCGTTGCCGCACTGCGCATCAGACATGGCGCCTCAAAGACCAGCAGCGGCAAGGGATCTTTGCTCGCCAGATAGTGGCTCAGCGGGAAGTTCTTCGCGCCTACCCAGCGTAAAGGCACGCGCCCAAGGGGCTGGCTTGACGGGAAAAGCGGCGCGTCGTCTGCCTGCCAGCACACGGCCAGATCGAATTCATTGTGTCGAATGCCGTCGAGCAACTCCCGGTTACGGGTAATGCTGGCAGAAACCTGCACCTGCGGATGCGCGCGGGTAAAGTTGCCGAGGATCGCCGGTAACAGGGTTTCGCCGAAATCCTCCTGCATCCCCACATTCAGGCTTCCGCCCAGCGCGCTCGCCAGCAGTGCGGCGCTGGCCTCATCGTTCAGGCTGAGGATCCGCCGCGCATAGCTCAGCATCACTTCACCGCGTTCAGTGGGTATCAGATGCCGCCCTGATTTTTGTACCAGCTCCGTTCCCGCCTGCTGTTCGAGTTTTTTTAGCTGAGCGCTGACCGCCGAAGTCGAACGCCCCAGGCGGTCAGCGGCCAGGACAAAACTGCCGAGCTCAATCCCGGTGACAAAACTTCGCAACGCTTCAGCATCAAATGTTATCGGTCTTTTCGCCACATTCATCATCCCGTTTTAATGTATCAATGCTGCTGATATTTTCGATTTTACGGATAATCATAATGGCTTATGCTTCTTTTCACATCCATAAAAGGAGCCTGATATGAGCACAATTCCCTTTCCAATGAAGCCACCTGAAAACATGGTGCGGCTGACGCCAAAGCTGGCAGAACTGACCGAACAGGTGCTGTTTGGCGATCTGTGGAACAGACGCGAGCTGTCACCGCGTGACCGCAGTCTGATCACCGTTGCCGCTCTGGTAGCGCTGAACCGCGCTGAACAGTTGCCATTCCATCTGGAACTGGCGGTGAAAAACGGAGTCACGCACAGCGAAATGGGCGAACTGATCACCCATCTGGCGTTTTATGCAGGATGGCCTGCCGCCGCCTCGGCGCTCACCCGCTTTGCTGCGCTAAGTGAAGAATAAACAGAGGTTTTTTTATGCCGTTTACCCGAATTTCACTGCCTGCACATCGTCTGGAAGAGTGGCAGGCTGCGATCTCAGCCGTCCTGCAAAACGCGCTGGTGTATACCTTTTCAGTACCAAAAGACGACTGTTTCCAGCTGTTTGAACCCGCCAGCCCCAGCCAGAGAGTCATTCATCCGGGTTATCTGGCGGGTAACGATTGTTTACGTTCTGAGGATTTTTTGCTGTTTCACATCACCGCAGGCAAACCGCGCAACTCGTATCAGAAGCAGGCGTTGTACCGTCATCTGACCGAAAACCTTCACGTTAGGCTTGGGATCTCGCCGGCCGACGTAATGATTGTCGTGAGCTTTACCCAACCGGAAGACTGGTCATTCAGCCATGGAGAAATGTTTCAGATAACATAGAAACAGGAAAGGCTGCCCGAAGGCAGCCTGAGTCAGGTTTATTATCAGATTACGCGTCCAGAATCACATCAGCCATTGGCGGGATGTACCCGTAATCGTACTCGCCGACCACAAAAGTCTGCTCACCTTTCAGTTTGATTTTAACAGTCGGCGCTTCTGTGCCGCCGATGCGATAATCCATCCCGGTAGTGGCCTTATCAACCGGTACGCTGTCGATAAAAGACGTTACCAGACCGTTGGGCATCACATAGTGAGAATAAGTCTGGTATGGCTGAGATGGCGGGTTACCGAGCACCAGACCGGAACCGTTCAGCGGCACATAAGGTCCGAAAAGTTCATCACTCACGAAACCGTAAACGCCGTCCGGACCGGTCACTCCCTCACCATAAGTGAATTTATGGCTGATGGTGAACAGGTAATATTTACCGTCCTGGAACACAAAATGCGGGCGCTCGGTCTGGTCATTAACACCTACGGCGGTCAGCAAAGGGGGCAGCAGCGTCCAGCTGTCGCCATTCTCATCAGCCGCTTGCGCGATCCCAATGCAGGCGGTCTGATAGCGGGAGTTGCCGACATCTTCATAACCCGGCGGCACATCGCCGATCTCTTCCGGCCCGACCACGTGGGAACCGCGATCCCCCGCCACATTTCCTTCAAACAGCATATACAGCTTGCCGCTTTTCGGGTCACGGAACGGGAACGGGTCGCGAAAGCCCCAGTACGGGTTTTGCGTTTCGGTTTGATAAATTTTACCGTCGGCTTCAAACAACGGTTTTACCGAAATAAAATCTGCGACGTCGACACCCTGATTATGGGTAATCACGCGGCCACGGACTTTAACAATCGTCGCACCCGGTGTGACTGCCGTATAATATAAATCCACTTCGCCCTTATTATTCACTAATACCGGCGAACCAGCCCATTCACGTACGGTTGGAGAAACACCTTCCGTCATAACACGGCCACCAAACACCCAATCCTTACCGGTATTAGAATACCAATAGCAAATTTTTGCGCGCCCGTGTCGGTTATTCCAGTCCAGCGTTATATCGTAATTCCCGTTGGCATCAATATTGGCGGGATCATTAGGCTGACGCTCAGCCGTCAGGGTAAAAATGACTGACCAGCCATCCACGGAAAGCACATTACCGTCAATATCGCGCAGCGGCATGGTATCCCAGATAAAGACCTCATTACTCATCACCGGGAAATCACCGTTCACCAAGGGCTGCGTGGTGGTCGGGTCATTCTCATTCACTTTGAGCGCATCAGCACGCGTCCAGATACTCGGTTTTTTCGCCGCCAGCGTTTTTAAACCACTTTCAATTACGTTATTCATAAACCACCTCATCATTATAAAATGAAAAAAGACTTCAATTAAGTAACTTGCCGGTTTCACTGCGCTCATTTATATTCAAGACCGAAGCGTTGCCGACGAATTCAATACTGAAGCCAGTCAGATATTTGATAAAGTGATTGACGTCCGCTGGTAACTCACAGGACGTACTGATTAATAAATTCCTATTTTTAAAATAAAAAAACCCTGAGCTTATGCCAGGGTTTTACATTATTTTTCAGCTAAGATATTTATTATCGCGCCACTATCCCCAGCTTTTTCATTCGGGAGAGCAGTGTCGTACGCTTAAGCCCGAGACGCTGTGCTGCACCGCGCGGGCCGGCAACGACGCCGTTGGTTTCTTTCAGGATTGCGATAATGCGCTCACGTTCATCCTCTTCACTGAGCGGTGTTTCGGGTTCTGGCCTCACCAGCGGAGCCGCCACTACCGGCAAGGTGATTTGCGGATAGTTCAGCTCAGGGAGTTGAAGATCCAGCACGGTGCCCCGGGTCAGCAGGACGGCACGCTCAATGACGTTTTCCAGTTCGCGCACGTTACCCGGCCACGGCATGCGGCTCAGCAGGCGCAAGGTTTCCGCCGGAATACTGTCGATGGTGCGCTTCATCCGTTTGGCGATTTTATAGGTGAGGAATTTTACCAGCTGCGGGATATCTTCCGGGCGTTCGCGCAGCGGCGGAATGATAATCGGGAACACGTTCAGGCGGTAAAACAGATCGCTGCGGAATTCTTTGTCAGCGACCATCTGCTGCAAATCGCGATTGGTTGCGGCGATCATTCGCACGTTCACTGAAATCAGTTTATTGCCACCCACGCGTTCGAACTCTTGTTCCTGCAGGATCCGCAGCAGTTTGGGTTGCAGCTCAAGCGGAATTTCGCCCACCTCATCAAGAAACAAGGTGCCTTTGTCTGCCAGTTCGAAACGCCCCATTCGTTGCGCAGTCGCGCCGGTAAATGAGCCTTTTTCATGGCCGAAGAGATCACTTTCCATCAGCCCTGCAGGCATCGCGGCGCAGTTCATTTTCACCATGCGCTGATCGCGGCGGTCGCCAAGATTGTGGATAGCCCGGGCGATCAGCTCTTTGCCGGTGCCGGTTTCCCCGAGGATCAGCACCGAGCAATCGCTTTTCGCCACGATCTCCACCTGTTTCAGCACCGCTGACATACTCTGGCTGCGTCCGACAATGTCGCTGAAATCCGGGTTGTTGCTGTTGATCTGCTCGGTCAGGTACAGGTTTTCGTGTTGCAGTTTTTCCTTCAGGCTTTTGATTTCCTGATAAGCCAGCGCGTTATCCACCGCAATGGCTATACGTTCGGCGATTTGCTGCAACACCCGCAGATTGGCGGAATTGAAATTGTCCGGCTGGCACTGTGCCAGCTTAAGCACGCCCAGCGTTTTATGGCCGAAACGTAACGGCAGAATGCACAACGTTTTGGTTTGCTCGCGCCACAGAAGATGGAACAGTGTGCTCTCGTCGTTCTCCCCTTCGCTATCTGGCCGCAGGTTAGTCAGCAGCATCTCACCGCTTTTCATCACCTGCTGTTCCACGGTTCCGGCCAGCGCCATCCGCGACTGTTCGCGTTCTGCAACATGCGTCTGCACGTAATGCGTGGCATAAACGCTCGCCTGTTCACTCTCTTTTTCGCCATCGCACAGCACAATGCTGATGGCGTTGATGTGGAAGAAATGATGAATAGTTTTTGCGATTTCGCCGGTCAGTTCGTCCAGATCTAATTTTGAAAGTACGGCATTGGTGATATCCACCAGGATCCGAAAATCATCGCGTTCGTGGCGCAGCAGGGATTGCTGAAACAGTGCATTTTCGCGCAGCTGGATCTGTTCCACCGCAATCGCGGCCAGCATACAGAGTTCATGCAATCCGGCTTTATCTTCCTCACTGAACGGATGTTCGTGCTGACGGGTAAATTCGCAGCCGCCGAGCAGGCCCGAGGAGGCCAGCAACGGCACCAGACAGTAGTCGGTAAATGCCGGATAAAGATTCAGCGCCGTCAGCTGCGGATAACGCAGATTGAGCGCCTCACTACGCCAGACCTGCATTTTCGGATTATTGAGCAGGGCATGTACCGGCCCGGTTGCCAGCAGAGTTTCATCTTCATAGCTGACCGGCTGATGATGCGGGTCGATCCCATAAAAACTGACGCGGTCGCTGTTGTTATCGAACAACACCAGCGTGACAGCTTCGGCGATACCGGCGCTTTGCACCACCTGCGTCAGGGTTTCCAGCAGCGATGTCATGGTCTGTTGCAGCAGCAACGTACGCGTCAGTTCCAGTAATCCTTTATGTTTTGTGATGCTCATTGTTGCACTCTGCATAGCGTTAGCTCTGGGAACCTGTTTTTTGAAAAAAGAAGATGAGTAACATGATTCTGGGTAACAGGAATTTCATCGAAGGGGCGATAAGCAAAAATTCTACCCCTTTCGTCGCAGACCACTCCCTGATGAGATCAACAAATACGAGGTAATGGCTCCGCATGAGGCAACATCAGTTGCCGGACAACACCCAGCGCCCCGCGTAAACAAACCTGCGGATGTTCAGTCACTTCACCGATAGTGGCTGCATCAATCCCTAAAGGATGGTCGCGCAGGATGTTCAGCACAGCGTCTTCTGCCTGCGGGGCGACCGCCACCACCAGCTTGCCTTCGTTGGCAAAATTCAAGGGCTCCAGCCCGAGCAGTTCGCAAATCCCGCGTACGGCCTCTTTGACCGGTAAGGCATTTTCGTCGATGCAAATCCCGAAACCGCTGGCATCACTGAATTCATGCAGGATGGCGTTCACGCCGCCGCGCGTTGCGTCGCGCAGAGCATGGACACCCGCCAGCATACGCAGTGGCGCAATCATCTGTGCCAGTACGGCGCAATCACTTTGCACACCGAGATCCATCCCCAACTGTTCGCGAAGGTTCAGAATTGCTGCACCGTGATCGCCAAGCGTACCGCTGACGATCACTTTGTCACCGGCCTGAACAGATTTCGCAGCCCACTTCACCGCCGTGGGTATCACGCCGATCCCGGCGGTATTGATGAAGATTTTGTCGGCTGCGCCGCGTTGCACCACTTTGGTATCGCCGGTGACAATCGCGATGCCCGCTTCCCTGGAGGTCTGCGCCATGGTGCTGACAATTTTTTGTAAATCGCCGAGTGGAAAGCCCTCTTCCAGAATAAATCCGCAGGAAAGATAAGCCGGTGTCGCGCCGCTGACCGCCAGATCGTTAGCCGTACCGCAAACCGCCAGTTTGCCGATATTGCCGCCGGGAAAGAAAATCGGATCGATGACGTAGCTGTCGGTGGTAAATGCCAGGCGATCGCCCTGACGGCTGAGATCGGCGAGGCTAATCCGCGCACCGTCTTCCCGTTCATTGAGCCACGGATTATCAAATGCGGCCAAAAACATCCGTTCGATTATCTGTTGCATCGCCCGTCCGCCGCTGCCGTGCGCCATTGTCACCACGTCATTGCTCACGCTCATCCTGCCACCTTCTGATTTTCTTCAAATTGCACGTATTGAGTTTCCTGATGCCGGTACTGATACCAGGCGGCGCAGGCACCTTCTGAGGACACCATCAGCGCGCCGAACGCGTTATGCGGGGTGCAACCGGCGCCAAACAGCGGGCACTGATGCGGTTTACAGCGTCCGGTCAGTACTTCGCCACAACGTGCGCGAGGATCATCACAAACCGACTGCACCTGAGGATTAAAACGCCGTTCGGCATCAAAAGCCTCATAGGCGACGGTCAGTTGTATTCCTGAGTTCTCAATCAGCCCCAGACCGCGCCATTCGCTGCTGCCGGAAAGCACAAATACCTCCCGCATCGCCTCCTGTGCCAGCAGGTTACCCTCTTGCGGCACCACCCGACGGTATTGGTTTTCGGTTTTACACGATGCCTCGCAAACTTGTTCCACCAGCATCAAAACGCTCTGCAATATATCCAGCGGTTCGAAGCCACTTATCACCAGCGGCTTGCCGAACTGTTCATTGATGAAGTGATAGGGCGAAGTGCCGATCACCATGCTGACGTGGCCTGGCGCGAGAAACGCATCGATGCGCACGTCGTCCTGTTGCAGCAGGCTGCGCAACGTCGGGATCAGGCTGATGTGCTGACAGAACACGCTGAAATTTGTCAGTCCTTCGCGGCGCGCCTGTTGTAGCGTGACGGCAGTTACCGGCAGTGTGGTTTCAAAACCGAGGGCGAAAAACACCACGCTGCGCTGCGGATTTTCACGCGCCAGTTTCAGCGCATCGAGCGGCGAATAAACTACGCGCACATCCGCGCCGCGTTCGCGCGCTGTCAGCAGCGAGCCGCGCTTCCCAGGCACGCGCAGCGCATCGCCGAAGGTGCAGAAAATCACCTGCGGATGAGCAGCGATTTCACAACAGGCATCGATCCGTCCCATCGGTAAAACGCATACCGGACAGCCCGGCCCGTGAATAAATTCCAGCTGCGGCGGCAGCAGTTTATCCAACCCGAACTTGAAAATAGCGTGAGTATGACCACCGCAGACTTCCATGATCTGCATCGGTTTTTCGGCGGTGTAAGGCAATTGCGCCGCCCGCTGATGCAAACGTTCGATCAGCGTTTTAGCGAGTTTGGGATCTCTAAATTCATCGACAAACCGCATTATCTTGCCTCTCCTTTGCCAAGAAACAGCGCGACGTCGGCTTCCACTTCTTCCATGTCATGTAACGCTGCCAGCGTATCCCGTGCCTCCTGTTCATCCAGCTTACTGAGCGCAAAACCCACGTGGATTAATACCCAGCAGCCGATCAACGCGTCCCGTTTCTCTTCACATACCAGTGCAATATTCACTTCACGACGCATTCCGCACACTTCTGCCCAGGCATGATCGGGCTGCTGTTCGTGCAGCGCGACAATTTGTCCCGGAATGCCTATGCACATCGCTGCTGCTCCAGCCACGCCAGCCATTGTTCCATGCCCTCGCCGGTGGTGGCCGAAAGCTGAATGACTTCAATTTGCGGATTCACCTGACGCGCATTAGCAATGCAGGTGCCAACGTCAAAAGTGACGTAAGGCAGAAGGTCGATTTTATTGAGAATCATCAGCCGCGACGCGGCGAACATATGCGGATACTTCAGCGGTTTGTCTTCGCCTTCGGTGACGGAAAGCACCGCGACTTTATGACGTTCCCCCAGATCGAAACTGGCAGGACACACCAGATTGCCGACGTTTTCGATAAACAGCAGGCTGTTATTTTTCGGTGCCAGCTGATGAACGGCATCGTGCACCATCTGCGCATCAAGATGGCAGCCTTTACCGGTATTGACCTGGACAGCCGGAACGCCCGTCGCACGGATGCGTTCGGCATCGTTGGTGGTTTGCTGATCACCTTCCACCACCGCGCACTCAAACTGCGCGGCCAGCCGGGTGAGCGTGCTGGTCAGCAACGTCGTTTTACCTGAGCCGGGGCTGGACACCAGATTCAGCGCCAGAATCGACGCCTGCGCAAAATGCTCGCGGTTATGAGCGGCGATATGATTGTTTTTCGCCAGCACGTCCATTTCGATATCAATCAGGCGACGCGGCGCGAACGGCAGCCCATGCGAATGATCGTGAATGTGAGAATGAGAATGCGGGGAAGCGTCGTCAGAAGAGTGATGATGAGAATGTTCGCTGCTGACGCCTTCAATCCGAAGCTCGCCGCTGGCACAACCACAGGTACTGCACATAGTTTTCTCCCCGGGCACATCGTGCCCGTTATTCGATTTCAATACGTTTGATTTTCATGCCATCGTCGGCAATGACCCGAAGATTGCGGCCTCCGCACTGCGGGCAGAGCAGCACGCCGGGGATGAGCAAGCGGATATCCTGCTGGCAATCGTGGCACCAGCTAACGGCGGCGGGCGTCGCAAGATGCAACTCGCAGCCTTGTGCCAGCGTTTCGCGGCAAGCCAGTTCAAAGCAAAATGTCAGCGCCTCTGGTTCAACGCAGGAAAATGCGCCCACTTCAAGCCAGACGGCAGTAATTCTGCGCGCATTATTTTGCCGGCCAAATTCCTGCATGATTTCCACGGTATTCTGGCACAGGGTTATTTCGTGCATGATTTCCGCTCTTTTGGAAAGTGATGAAAAGTGTTTGCAATATTAATGCCAGAGTTTTTAACGCGAATTAAATCCGTGACTGACGTTAAATTCACGTCCCGACATATATGTCGAAATAAGGTGTCATCGACATGTCATTTTTTTGCCTGCAGAAGACATTAAAAAGTTATTAACGCATCAAACTGTTGATTTTAAATCTGTTATATCAAAATTTATGTAACTGGCACGCTTTATGCCAATAGAGCCTTATGCGCCGTATTTTCGTCGTCATCTGACATTTCGAAATGGCACCCATAAAGAACTCAATAACGGGTAAACACCATGAGCACTCTCAGCGAACTGACCAGCAAAGCGGATTACATTGCCAGCAAAAATAATCACCTGAAATCGCAATGGCACACCTATCAGAACAGCCTGATTCAGGCGATCACCACGTCGAATAAGAAAATAAATCATGAGTTTACCTGTAGTGAAGAACAGGACATCCGCTTCACACTGTTTAACCATTTCTCAGTCAGCATTCATCTGAGCGACGATTTTTACAGTCAGGATGTTATCTACAGTCTGAATATGACCCCGGCCAGTGAGGAGCCTGATTTCAAAGCCTTCGCCCACGCCAAACTGAGTGAAGACGGGCGTCTCGACGGCACCGTGGATATCCGCGATAAAAATGCCGTACAGGAACATTACCTGAATAAAATTTCCGCCATTTATCAGTGCCTGTTTGACTCCCTGCATAACAATCAGCCCGTTTTACCGCAATTAGAAAAATTATTAATTCAGGTGTAAGCATTCGCCTGAATACATTTTCACGGCATGGCGAAAATGAAATTAAACATCGCCAAACTGCCGTTGAGTTAATGCAATTCATTCTGACATAAGTGTCGAAATGTCATTTTAAGTGCCGATTTCGTCATCTTTGACGAAATAGAGAGGAGACTTCATGAGCCACACCGCCGTTGCCATGAATCAATATGTGATCGCCGATCCAAAGCTCTGCATCGGCTGCAATACCTGTATGGCCAGCTGTTCGCAGGAACATCAGCGTCACGGCTTACAGTCTGCACCGCGTCTGCAGGTGATGCGTAACCGTCTGGATTCCGCGCCGGTGATGTGCCACCAGTGTGAAGATGCGCCCTGCGCGCAGGTGTGTCCGGTCAATGCCATCACCCGCGAGAATAACGCCATTCATCTCAATGAAAGTCTGTGCGTCAGTTGCAAGCTGTGCGGTATCGCCTGCCCGTTTGGGGCCATCACGTTTTCCGGCAGTACGCCCGTGGATATCCCGAGCAACTGCAATACCTCAAAAGCGCTGCCCGCCCCTCGTGCGCCGCGCGCTGTCAGCCCGTTTCTCGACTGCGTTCCCGGCATCCGCGCCGTGGCGGTGAAATGCGATTTGTGCAGCTTCAGTCCGGACGGTCCGGCGTGCATCACCACCTGCCCGACGCAGGCGATCACTCTGGTCACCGCCGGTCTCTCTGAGCGCGCCAGCCAGCAAAAACGCCTGAACGCCATGAACGTTTTCCCGGCAGAACTTCCTGTTGAACTGACGACCTTCACCGCCCCTGACGCGGAGGCAGAATTATGATTCCTTTATTGGCTCTTACGCCCGCCTCTCTGCTGACGCTGGCGCTGTTGATCTGGCTGCTGAGCGGCATAGTGAGCTGGCTGGTGGCGGCTTTCGCCCGACTGAGCAGCCTGATATCCGGGGCGGGCGGCATGCTGGCCTCGCTGGCGGTCATTATCGCCGCGTTGAAGATTTTGCACAGCGGGCCAGCACAAAGCATCACCTTACCGGCGCTGCACTTTGCTGCCGAATTCAGCCCGCTCAACGGCCTGTTACTGCTGGCGATGGCGGTTCCGGCGCTGTTTTGTAGCCTGTATGCCTGCGCGTGGCTTAACGGCGTGAACAAGCGTAAACGCGCGCGCACCGGGCTGTTGTGTAATCTGCTGCTGGCGGCGTTAACGGCGGCGGCAGTCTCAGCCAATGCCGCTCTGCTGATTTTGATGATGGAGCTGGCGGCGCTGTGCGCCTATTTCCTGATCGTGCAAACCGACGATGTAAAAAGCCGTCGTGCCGGTCTGAATCAGTTTCTCTCCGGTCGTCTCGGCACACTGTGCCTGATTCTGGCCTTCGCCCTGCTGCATCACACCAGTGGTAGCGTGAATTTTGACGTGCTGCGCCATACAGAATTTAATCCTGGCGTGAAATCCCTCGCCTTCCTGCTGGCGCTGATCGGTTTCGGGCTGTACGCCGGGATCATTCCCCTGCACGGCTGGGTACCGCAATCACATTCGAGCGCACCGGCTTACGCCGCCGCGTTGTTCTCTTCCGCCCTGATGAAAATTGGCATCATGGGCGTCATAAAAGTCGGTCTGGATCTGCTCGGTGCACCACCACTCTGGTGGGGCCTGATGGTGTTGCTTCTGGCAATCCTGACCGCGTTTATTGGCGGGTTGTACGCCCTGATGGAGCACGATATCCGCCGTCTGCTGGCCTATCACACGCTGGAAAACGTCGGGATTATCCTGCTCGGCGTCGGCGGCGCGATGGTCGGCGTGACGCTGAATCTGCCGGTGCTGGCATCTCTCGCACTGCTGGCCGGTTTGTTCCATCTCTTCAACCACGGCCTGTTCAAAACCGCGCTGTTCCTCGGTGCCGGTGAAATCGAAATGCAGACCGGCATCAAGGATATGGAAAAGCTTGGCGGGATGGCGCGTCTGATGCCGTGGACGGCCATGGCGATGCTGATTGCGTTGATGTCGATGGCCGCGCTGCCGCCGCTGAACGGCTTCGCCAGTGAATGGCTGCTCTATCAGTCGCTGTTCCAGCTGAGCGGCAGTCATGCGTTTATCGCTCGTCTGCTCGGGCCGCTGTTGGCAGTCGGGTTGGCGCTGACCGGCGCACTGGCGCTGATGTGTATCGCCAAAGTGTTCGGCGTGACCTTTCTCGGCGCACCGCGCAGTCAGGCCGCCGCCGATGCCACACCGGCACCGCTTCCGATGACGCTTGCCAGCGTGTTACTGGCGCTGCTGTGCGTGATTTTTGGCGTCGCGTCGCCGTGGCTTATTCCGCATTTCTCCGCCGTGGCAGCGTCGGTGCTTAACGCGCCATTGATGCCGTTCGCCCGTCAGGGCGCGGCGGCGACCGGCACTTCCGCCGTATCTGCGCCGATGATAGCCCTGCTGCTGCTGGCGATGCCGGTGTTGCCGTGGCTTATCGCCAGTCTGTTGCGCGGCCAACGTCTGCCGAACCGGCTGCGCGGCGATGCCTGGGCCTGCGGCTACGGGCATTCACCTGACATGGTGGTGACTGCGACCGGTTTCGCCCAGCCGCTGCGCGTGATGTTTGCGCCGCTGTACCGTCTGCGTCAGCGCGCTACGCCTGCTGCACTGGTGGCCGCGCTGCATCAGGGCTGGCTCGGTGCTTTCTGCCGCCGTCTGGCTTTCATCGAACTGGCCGTGTTGCTGGTCGTGGCTTTCGCCTGAGGAACTGATGATGAATTTTCCCGTTTTGATGAGTAACACGCTGTGGCCGTTGGCACTGATTCAGGCTATTACGCTGCTGGCGGTTGCACCGCTGTTCGCCGGATTCAGCCGCGTGATGCGCGCCAAAATGCATAACCGGCAAGGGCCGGGCGTGTTACAGGAATATCGCGATATCGCCAAATTGCTGCAACGGCAAAGCGTAGCGCCAGCGGCCTCCGGTGCAGCGTTTCGCAGCATGCCTTATCTGCTGACTGGCGGCCTGCTGGCTATCTCCACCGCCTTGTCGGTGGTGACGCTGGCGTCGCCGATGGGCGCGGCGGGCGATCTGATCACGGTCATTTATCTCTTCGCTATCGTGCGTTTCGTGTTTGCCATCGCCGGTCTGGATACCGGCAGCCCGTTCACTGGCATCGGCGCCAGCCGTGAAGCAGTGCTCGGCGTGCTGGTCGAGCCGATTTTGCTGCTCGGCCTGTGGGTAGCCGCGCTGGTCGCCGGTTCAACGTCCCTCGGCGCGATTGCTGACTGCGTGCGCCACTGGCCGGTCTCTTCTTCCTTAACGCTGATTTTGGCCGGTCTGGCCTGTGCTTTCGCCACTTATATCGAAATGGGCAAACTGCCGTTTGATATGGCGGAAGCCGAGCAGGAGTTACAGGAAGGACCGCTGACCGAATATTCCGGCGCAGCACTGGGCGTGCTGAAAATGGGGATTAGCCTCAAGCAGCTGGTGGTGTTGCAGCTGTTCCTTGGCCTGTTTTTCCCGTTCGGGCTGGCACAACACCTGACGCCGCTGACGCTGCTGGTCGCCGCGATGCTGTGCCTGCTGAAACTGCTGATTGCCGTTTTTGTCGTCGCGCTGCTCGAAAACAGCGTTGCCCGTCTGCGCTTTCTTAAAACTTCCCGCACCACCTGGGCGGGCTTCGGGCTGGCGTTTCTGGCGCTGGTGTCCTGGCTGGTCGCAGGCTGACCTGACATTTTTCTTGTCCCGCTGCGGCGGGAAGAGGCTTAGTAATGAGTGATTTCAATACCGCGTTAAACCAAAATCCGGTCGGTAAGCATTATCTGGCGGCGCTGGCGAAACAGTTTCCGTCGGCGATTTTAGGCAGTGAATGGCAAACCGACACGCAGGCAACCGTGACCATCAAGCTGAACGCCCTGCCGGAAGTGGTTGAGTGGCTTTACTACCAGCAGGGCGGCTGGCTGTCGGTACTGTTCGGCAATGACGAACGCACACTGTGTGGTAATTACACACTGTATTACGTGCTCTCGATGGAGCAAGGCGTGAAGTGCTGGATTACAGTACGCACCGAAGTGGATCCGGTTTCGCTGGAATTCCCGTCTGTGACGCCGCGAGTGCCTGCCGCCGTCTGGGGCGAACGCGAAGTGCGCGATATGTACGGCCTGCGTCCGGTCGGGTTGCCGGATGAACGCCGTCTGGTGCTGCCCGATGACTGGCCTGACGATTTATATCCGCTGCGCAAAGATGCCATGGATTATCGCCAGCGGCCCGCGCCGACCACTGACGAAGAAACCTATCCGTTTATTTCCGAAGCCAAAGAAGGCAGCAAAATCGTGCCGATTGGCCCGCTGCACGTCACCTCTGACGAACCCGGACATTTCCGTCTGTTTGTCGATGGCGAGGACATTATCGACGCCGACTACCGCCTGTTCTACGTTCACCGCGGTATGGAAAAACTGGCCGAAACCCGCATGGGCTACAACGAAGTGACGTTCTTGTCAGATCGCGTCTGCGGCATCTGCGGCTTTACACACAGCGTGGCCTACACCTCATCGGTGGAAAATGCGATGGGGATTGTGGTGCCGGAACGCGCGCAGATGATCCGCTCAATTTTGCTGGAAGTCGAACGTCTGCACAGCCACCTGCTGAACCTCGGGCTGGCCTGCCATTTCGTCGGGTTTGACTCCGGCTTCATGCAATTTTTCCGCGTGCGTGAGCAATCCATGAAAATGGCCGAAATCCTCACCGGCGCGCGCAAAACCTACGGTATGAATCTGATCGGTGGCATGCGTCGCGACATTCTCAAAGACGACATGATAGCCACCATTGCGCTGGCGGGCAGCATGCGCCGTGACCTGCATGAGCTGGTGGACATTCTGCTCAGTACGCCGAATACCGAACAGCGCAGCGTCGGCGTCGGCCTTCTTGATCCGCAGGTTGCGCGCGATTTCAGCAACGTCGGTCCGATGGTACGCGGCAGCGGCCATCGCCGCGATATGCGTCAGGATCATCCTTACGCCGGTTACGCCAAACTGCCGTTTGAAATTTGCAGCGAAACCGGCAACGACGTGTATTCCCGCCTGAAAGTGCGCGTCCATGAAGTGTTCAACTCCCTGAATATGATCGAGTTCGGCCTGCAAAGCCTGCCGGGTGGCCCCCTGGCGGTGGAGGGCTTTAACTATATTCCGCATCGCTTTGCACTGGGCTTTGCCGAAGCGCCACGCGGCGATGACATTCACTGGAGCATGACCGGCGACAACCAGAAACTCTTCCGCTGGCGCTGCCGCGCGGCGACCTACGCCAACTGGCCGACGCTGCGATACATGCTGCGCGGCAACACCGTGTCCGACGCGCCACTGATCATCGGCAGTCTCGATCCTTGTTATTCGTGCACCGACCGCATGACGGTGGTGGATGTGCGTAAGAAAACGACCATCGTCGTGCCTTACAAAGAGATCGAACGTTACGGCATTGAACGTAAAAACTCGCCGCTTTAAGGAGCCGCCCAATCATGCTGAAACTGATTAAAAAAGTTCTGAAGACCGGCAAGGCGACGGTGGGTTACCCGTTCACACCGCTGGATCTGGCCCCGAATTTTCGCGGCAAACCGCAGTACGACGCGCAACAGTGTATCGCCTGCGGTGCCTGTGCTAACGCCTGCCCGTCCAACGCGCTGACCATGACCACCGCCGAAGACGGCAAAAGCATCCGCTGGTCACTGTTTTTAGGACGCTGCATTTTCTGCGCCCGCTGTGAGGAAGTCTGCCCGACGGCGGCCATTAAGCTTTCGCAGGAGTTCGAGCTGGCGGTGTGGCGCAAAGAAGACTTATACGAAACTGCCGATTTCCCGGTTTGCCACTGCCGCGAATGCGGCAAACCTTACGCGGTGCAAAAGGAAATCGACTTCGCGCTCAGCCTGCTACAGGAAAATGGGGCGCTGAGCGACAGACAAATCGCTGACCGCCGGGCGCAGTATGAAACCTGCCCGGCCTGCAAAAAACTGCACTGTCTTTCATCCACCGACCGGATTGATATCGGCCGTCATATGGCCACGGAGGCGCAGCCATGAGCCAGACACTGATCGGCCCGCGTGACGAAAATGGTCTGCCGGTGCCCGTCACACTTGACGAAAGCATCGCCAAACTTAAATCCACCCTGCTCACCCGCATCCGCCGCTCCGCCTATGTGTATCGCGTGGACTGCGGCGGCTGCAACGGTTGTGAAATTGAGATTTTCGCCGCAATTTCACCGCTGTTTGATGCTGAACGCTTCGGGATCAAAGTGGTGCCGTCGCCGCGTCACGCCGATATTTTGCTGTTCACCGGCGCGGTGACACGTGCCATGCGTGTCCCGGCACTGCGCGCCTGGGATTCTGCACCGGATCCAAAAATCTGCATTTCTTACGGTGCCTGTGGCAACAGCGGCGGCATCTTCCATGACCTGTATTGCGTCTGGGGCGGTACCGACAAAATCGTGCCAGTGGACGTTTATATTCCCGGCTGCCCGCCGACGCCCGCCGCCACGATTTATGGTTTTGCGATGGCGCTCGGCCTGCTCGATCAAAAAATAAAAGGCCAGCAGCACGATGAAGAAGCGGCCCTTCCGGCGGCGTTGCTGCACCCGGATTTGCCACAGCCGCTGCGCGTATTACTCGATCGCGAAGCGCGCCGCATGGCTGGTTATCGCTATGGTCGCCAGATTGCCGACCGGTTTATGCAACTGGTCGCCGCCCCCGGCCTGCAACCGGTGGATGAGCGCGTGTCGGCATATCTTGAGGAACAGGGAGATATGCGTCTCAATGAAATCGTCGGCAACCTGCAACAGATTTATCAGCAGGTACTGCGCGGGGAGATTCGCCTGTGATGACCTCAGCCAACGACCAGCGTTACGCCAGGCATCAGACCATAGCGGGCGTACGAGCAGTGAGAAACAAAGTGATTTTCTATTCGCTGAGCAGCAAGTTCGTCGATGAGAAAAGCGCGCAGAAACGCAGCTCGCAAAAAGTACAGGAGGTGATTTATTACAGCCTGGCGATCGGCCATCACCTGGGGGTAATCGACTGCCTGAAGTCACGCCTTGAATGCCCGCTCGACGGCTACAGTCAGTGGATGGAGTGCCTGACGGAAAACAGCGAGGCGCGTCGCAAACTGGCCGGTGTGCAGCGCTTTGGCGAAATCAACATCGACAGTAGCCACACCCATTGTCTGGCGCTGGCGCTGCGCGATGCCCGTGAAAAGATGAACACGCAGCAGCAAGGGTGGAGCGACGCACTGATTGCGCTGCTTCAGCAAATCGAAAACGACCCCGCCATGTACCTGATGGTCAGGAGATACGATGCCTGATACCACTTCGCGCTTCGCCCTGCTGTGCGTCGGCAACAGCATGATGGGTGATGACGGCGCGGGCCCACGGCTGGCAGAAATTTGTGCTGAACAACCGCTGAGCGGCTGGACGGTGGTGGACGGCGGTGCCGCGCCGGAAAACGACATCGGTTTTTTACGTGAACTGCGCCCGGATTATCTGGTGATTGTCGATGCCACTGACATGGGGCTGGCACCCGGTGAGATGCGCATCATCGATGAAAATGACATCGGTGAGATGTTCATGATGACCACCCACAACTTGCCGCTGACGTTCCTTATTCAGCAACTACGCGAAGACATTCCGCAAATCACCTTTGTCGGCATCCAGCCGGACGTTGTGGCGTTTTATTACCCGATGAGCCCGGTGGTGGAACAGGCGGTTAGCCGCTTGCATCGGCTCTTACCCCGACTGGAAAGCGGGCTGGGCATCGCCCCTTACAGAGCGGATATAGCCTGACGCCGGCTTTCGACACAACTGTCGAGGCAGTGACGAAGCGGACAGGACGTCAGCGACACATTTCGTCACTGCCAAAACATCACTCTCTAACTCATTGAATATAATCAGTAAAAATTAACCACCGCAACTGGCACGGTTTATGTATAGCCAGTGCAGCAATGTCGTCAGGCCGGTGTCATCCGGCTTCATAAGAAAATCCGGAATCAGGAGAGTTGAAGATGAACCGGTTTATTATCGCCGACCCTAAAAAATGTATCGGCTGCCGTACCTGTGAAATCGCCTGCGTCATGGCTCACAGTGAATCGCAGGATATCTCCCTGCTCAACGCCGCCACGTTCGCGCCGCGCTTGCACGTGATTAAAGGCGTTAATCTGAGCACCGCCGTGATGTGTCGCCAGTGTGAAGATGCGCCCTGCGCCAATGTCTGTCCGAACGGCGCCATCAGCCGCGTCGGCGACCGCGTTCAGGTGATGCAGGAACGTTGCATCGGCTGCAAAACCTGCGTCGTCGCCTGCCCGTACGGCGCGATGGAAGTCGTCACCAAGCCGATTTTCCGCCAGAACGGCGCGGCCATGACCGCCACCTCTGACAAAGCCGAAGCGCATAAATGCGACCTGTGCCATGCCCGCGCTGGCGGCCCGGCCTGTATGGAGATCTGCCCGACCAAGGCGCTTTATGCCATCGATCGCAATCACTTACAGGAAATGAACGCAGAAAAACGCCGCCGCGCTGCGCTCGATAGCACCTCCCCCCTGCTGTTTTAACCTCGAATAGAGGAAGGAAGAACATGAAAAAAGTCACCACTGTCTGCCCATACTGTGGGGCGGGATGCAAAATGAATCTGATCGTGGATAACGGCAAAATTATCCGCGCAGAAGCCGCCAATGGCGTGACCAATCAGGGCGAACTGTGCCTGAAAGGCTACTACGGCTGGGATTTCCTCAATGACACCAAACTACTGACCCCGCGCCTGACGCAGCCGCTGATCCGCCGTCAGAAAGGCGGAAAATTCGAAGCCGTCAGCTGGGATGAAGCCATCCGTTACACCGCGCAACGCCTGAAAGAGATCAAACAAAAACACGGCCCGCGTTCGATAATGCATACCGGCTCCTCCCGTGGTACCGGCAATGAAACCAACTATGTGATGCAAAAATTCGCCCGTGCGGTGATAGGCACCAACAACGTCGACTGCTGTGCCCGAGTGTGTCACGGCCCATCTGTTGCCGGTTTGCAGGCCACGCTCGGCAACGGCGCGATGAGTAACTCCATCGGCGATATCGAAAACTCCAAATGTCTGCTGGTGATTGGTTATAACTGCGCCGATTCGCACCCGATCGTCGCCCGCCGGGTGATCAAAGCCAAAGAGAAAGGTGCGCAGATCATTGTCTGTGATCCACGCCGTATCGAAACCGCCCGCATCGCCGATCAGCATCTGCAAATCACCAACGGCTGCAACATGGCGCTGGTTAATGCGTTTGCCTATGTGCTGATCGAAGAAAATCTGTATGACCACGATTACGTCGCCAAATACACCGAAGGTTTCGAGGAGTATCGCAAAAACGTGGCGAATTATTCGCCGGAAGCGGTGGCAGAGCAGACCGGTGTGACTGCCCAGCAAATTCGTCAGGCGATGCGGACTTATGCTGCCGCGCCTTCAGCCACCATCATGTGGGGTATGGGCGTGACGCAGTTTGGTCAGGCGGTGGATGTGGTGAAAGGTCTGGCGGGTCTGGCGCTGCTGACCGGTAATCTGGGACGCGCGAACGTCGGCGTTGGGCCAGTGCGCGGGCAGAATAACGTACAGGGTGCCTGTGATATGGGCGTGCTGCCCAACGAATTCCCCGGTTACCAGTCAGTTACCGATCCAAAAGTGCGTGCGAAATTCGCCGATGCCTGGGGGATCGACGTGAACCAGATGGATCCGGAGATTGGTCATCGCATCACGGAGATCCCGCATCTTGCGCTGGAAGGCCACGTCAAAGCCTATTACATCATGGGCGAAGATCCGTTGCAGACCGAAGCGGACTTGAGTCTGGTACGCAAAGGTTTTGAAGCGCTGGAATTTGTGGTGGTGCAGGACATCTTCATGACCAAAACTGCCGAACAGGCCGATGTTATCTTGCCTGCCACCTCATGGGGTGAGCACGGCGGCGTGTTCTCCTGTGCGGATCGTGGTTTCCAGCGTTTCGAGAAAGCCATCGAGCCGAAGTACAACGTGAAGCGCGACTGGGAAATCATCAGTCTGCTGGCGACCGAACTCGGTTATCCGATGCATTACAACGACAACCAGGAAATCTGGGACGAAATGCGTGAGCTGTGCCCGCTGTTTTACGGCGCGACCTACGAAAAAATGGGCACGCTCGGGCATGTACAGTGGCCGTGTACCACGCTGGAAAGTCCGGGAACGCAGTACCTGTATCAGGACAATCATTTCGATACGCCAACCGGCAAGGGCCAGCTGTTTGCTGCACCATGGCGTGCGCCGGCTGAAGTGCCGGACGGTGATTATCCGCTGGTTCTCTGTACCGTGCGCGAAGTTGGTCACTACTCCTGCCGCTCCATGACCGGTAACTGCGCCGCCCTGCAAACGCTGGCCGACGAACCGGGTTTTGTGCAGATGCATCCACAAGATGCGCAGGCGCTGGGCATTCGCGATCAGCAACTGGTGTGGGTTGCCTCACGCCGTGGCAAAGTCATTTCCCGCGCCAACTATAACGAGCGCATCAACATTGGCGCGGTTTATATGACCTATCAGTGGTGGATCGGCGCCTGTAATGAACTGACGCAGGAAAATCTGGATCCGATATCCAAAACGCCCGAAACCAAATACTGCGCGGTCAACGTCGAGCAAATCGCCGATCAACGCTGGGCTGAAGACTATGCTCAGCAAACCTACAGCGATATGAAAGCGCGTCTGCGCAGTGCCGTTGAAGATGTGATCCCGGTGGTTGAAGTGTAGTTTTTTGCTCTTTGTCCTCTGGCGAGTGCGGGTTTGGATGGGGTGACAGCATTAATACGGCATCGTCTGCTATACCCCCTCCCCGCCTGCCCCTTCGCAGGGGGGAGGCGCTAAAAGACAAACCTGAAAGCGCATGGTCGGCACCCTCCCCTGCGAAGGGGAGGGTTGGGGGGAATTAAGGTCAATCACTAAGTTGAAGTGTGTTTTGACCTTCCCGGCATTACTGAAAAACTCAGAGGTTGTATGTCTGATTCTTTACTCATCCGCATCAACGGCAAGGTTCAGGGGGTCGGTTTTCGGCCCTTTATCTGGCAACTGGCTGACCGTTTACGGCTTCGTGGCGAAGTCAGTAACGACAGCGCGGGTGTGGAAATCAGACTGCTTCAACCCGTCAATATCGATATTTTTATCGAACAATTACAACGCGACTGCCCGCCGCTGGCACGAATCGACAGCATGACTCTCGCCCCCTTCAACTGGCAGAGCCCCCCGCAAAACTTCACCATTACCGGCAGTCGAAAAGCGCAGATGGATACTCAGGTAGTGCCCGACGCCGCGACTTGCCCGGAATGCCTGAAGGATATAAATCAGCCCGGCGATCGTCGCTTTGGCTACGCCTTTACTAACTGCACCCATTGCGGCCCGCGCTTTACCCTGATCCGCGCGATGCCCTACGACCGCCCTTCTACCAGCATGGCGGAATTTCCGCTGTGCCCGGCGTGTCAGCAGGAATATCAAAACCCGGCCGACCGGCGCTTTCATGCGCAGCCCGTGGCCTGTGCACACTGCGGTCCGCAAGTCAGCGCCACGTTGCAAAATGGCCAAACCGTGGCACAAGGTCAGGCGGCCATCGAACAGGCAGTGATTGCGCTGCGCGCCGGAAAAATCGTCGCCATCAAAGGGCTCGGCGGCTTTCATCTGGCCTGTGATGCCACAGAGCAGGCCGCCGTGATGCGGCTGCGTGAGCGGAAACATCGCCCGACAAAACCGCTGGCCGTCATGCTGCCGGACATCGTCTGGCTGGCGCGTTGCAGCGACGAAAGCCCACAGTTTGCGCTGCGGGAAGTGTTGCAGTCTCCCACCGCGCCGATTGTACTGACGCCGCAGAGTGCGATCACACCACTTTGCGCGGCCATTGCGCCGGAACTCGATGAAGTCGGCCTGATGCTGCCCTTTACGCCACTGCACCATTTGCTGATGCAGGCCTGCCAGACGCCGCTGGTGATGACTTCTGGGAATTCCGCAGGCTGCGCTCCTGCATTAACCAACGCGGATGCACTGAGCCAGCTCGACGGCATCGCCGATCTGTGGCTGCTGCACAACCGCGATATCGTCCAGCGCGCTGATGATTCGCTGGTGCGCCTGACGCCTCAGGGCATCGAAGTATTACGCCGCGCCAGAGGTTATGTCCCTGATGCTTTGTCGCTCCCACCGGGTTTCATCGCGCCGCCGCCGGTACTCGCGCTGGGTGGCGATCTCAAAAATACCTTTTGCCTGGTACGCAGCGGTCAGGCAGTGCTTAGCGCACACTTTGGCTCGCTGGCGCATCGTGATATTGCCCTGCAACAGCAACAGGGACAGACACACTTTCAGCATCTCTATGCCTGTACGCCGGCTGTCATCGCGCGCGATGCACATCCCGCATACATCAGCCATGTTAACGCCGACACCACCGCAACACGGGTGATTGACGTTCAACATCATCACGCGCATATCGCCGCCTGCCTGGCAGAACACCGCTGGCCGCTGGACGGCGGAAACGTCATCGGCCTGGCGCTTGACGGTCTGGGATACGGTCAGAAAGGTGAACTGTGGGGCGGCGAATGTCTGAACGTGAATTATCTGCGCTGTGAACATCTGGGCGGATTACCGGCGGTAGCGCTGCCCGGCGGCGACCGCGCTGCGCGGGAACCCTGGCGTAATCTGCTGGCACAATGGATGGCGTTCGTGCCCGGCTGGGAACAACTTCCCGAGGCACAGGCGCTGCTGGCGCATCCGTGGCAGCCGCTTGCTAAGGCGATCGCCGCCGGGATTAATTCACCACTGGCCTCATCCTGCGGGCGCTTATTCGATGCCGTTGCGGCCGCCCTCGGCTGCGCGCCGGAAAAACTCAGCTGGGAGGGCGAAGCCGCCTGCCGCCTGGAAGCACTGGCGCGGCGGGCATATGGCGTAAAACATCCGGTCACCCTGCCGCTGCTTCATACAGACAAGGGGACGTTTCTCGATTTGGCGGTCTTCTGGCAGCAGTGGCTCGGCTGGCAGGCGACACCGGCGGAGCGGGCTTTTGCCTTTCATGACGCGCTGGCCCAAGGCTTTGCTGCCCTCGCCCGCTATCACTGTACGAAAACCGGCACCCGCACGGTCGCGCTCGGCGGCGGCGTGCTGCATAACCGCTTGCTGCGCCAGCGTTTATACGAGGCGTTAGCACCGCTGCACGTATTAATGCCGCTCGCCTATCCGGCAGGCGACGGCGGGCTGGCGCTGGGTCAGGCGGTTGTCGCCTGTGCCCGTCTTCAATCTGTTTGCGAATTAACTGAATGATAAATAAGGATCCCCATGATTAACCGCGTGTTTTTTCATACCCATCGCCGTGCCTTTTGGCTTTTTCTAGGGCTCGTAGCTGTCAATCTGCTGGCCTGGGGCTGGGCGCTGGCGGCGTTTCGCCATAATGCAGCACTGATTGCGGCGGCGCTGCTGGCCTACGGTTATGGCCTGCGGCACGCGGTAGATGCCGACCATATTGCAGCGATCGATAACGTCACCCGTAAGCTGATGCAGCAAGGCCAGCGTCCGGTGGCGGTTGGGGCGTTTTTCTCACTCGGCCATTCGAGCATTGTGGTCCTGGCCTGCGTGGCGATCGCCGCCACATCGCTGGTATTCGGCGATAAAATCGGCTGGCTGCACGATTACGGCAGCACCATCGGCACGCTGGTCTCGGCGTTATTTTTATTGATGATGGCGCTACTGAATGCATTGATCCTGCGCGATGTCTGTCGTCGTTTTCAGCAAGTGAAACAGGGTAAAACCTTCACAGACAAAGAAGAATTGCACCAGATTCAGGGCGGCGTGATGAGCAGGCTATTCAGCTTTGCCTTCAATATGGTGAATAAGAGCTGGCAAATGTATCTGGTCGGATTTTTGTTCGGGCTGGGCTTTGATACCGCCACGGAAATCGGTCTGCTGGGGATTTCAGCGGCAGGCGCGTCTTCCGGGATGTCGGTATGGAGCATCATGGTGTTTCCAGCGCTGTTCGCCAGCGGCATGGCGCTGATTGATTCACTCGATAACTTTGTGATGGTCGGCGCCTACGGCTGGGCGTTCGACAAGCCAGTTCGTAAGCTCTATTACAATATGACCATCACTGCTACCAGCGTGGTGATTGCGCTGTTTATTGGCGGACTGGAAGCGCTGGGACTGATGGCCGATAAGCTGGAACTGCACGGCGGAGCGTGGTCGGTGGTTGAGCAACTGAACGACAATATGGGCAGCGTCGGTTACGCCGCGGTGGCCGTGTTTGTGGTGTTCTGGGGGATCTCGGCGCTCAATTATCGCCGCAAAGGCTACGATAATCTGGCGGTCTGATGCCGTTATGCATCACCCGGTAAAGTGATCTGTTTTTCCAGACGCAACGTGCCACCGTCAGTGACGGTAATCATGATTTGCGTTTTGCTGCCTGGCGTTACCGAAAAACGCATACGTCCCAGCGGCTGAGGCTGATTGGCAGAGAGGTTGACGTTGCTGCTCTGGTGGCTGGTACTGTTTCCGGCACCGCCTTCCTGCGAGACCGACACCGCTACCTTACAGGCACAGGCTTTGGTGAGATTGACCATCGGCGTTACGACATATCTTTGTGCATCGCTGTGGGTATCGAACCAAAGCTGATTCGACATGACAGCAGCGATCAGGAGTAAGTGCATATTTTTATCCTCAGACTCGTCGTTAAAACAGTCGAAAAAAAACAGGGCTAGTGCCCTAATGCCGATCGTTTAAGGATCAGTTGACCGATCCAGTGGCTCGTGTAAAAAGGGTTCATGCTCAACATGGACCCTTTTTAAATGGAACTTT
>NZ_JBXAVQ010000024.1:0-57014 GCF_057290995.1 Rahnella sp. 1L-D-7-B-C2
GCGTTTGTTACGTCCGGTCATAATGTCACCTGTTTTGACTATGAGGCGATGATATCACCTCTATTCAGGTGGCCAAATTAACTATGCCACTACAGTTACGCTCACCAGACTTAACACGGTTCACTACCGACTTACGATGTCCGTATGCCAGCAACAGTTCGTAGACAAAATCATCTTTCGAGATTATTTGGCTTGATACTTGTTTCACCAAACTCTTAACATTTTCTTCTATTTGTACGCTATTCATGTGTTTTACAACCTAAATGACATTGGTTGAATTTTAATGTGCACAGTTCATTCAAGCTATTCTTTAACTTGAATTTTAACTATTATAGTGTCAACTAAAACTGTACATCCCTATGCAGGGCAATGCCCCCCTCTTCATCGCACTCAATAACTATCTTCTTTCTCCGTCAGAACGCTCACGGTCAATCTTTGTCAACGGTGCATTGAGTTGATGTTCTTTCATTCCATGTTTGTATGCATTGTATTGCCAGATAACAAACTTCTGTTTGTATCTCCAGTTCTCTTCTTTAAGCTCTTCGATTTCGCTTTCAAGATTCACAATCCTATCGGCTGCAATGTTCAAACTAGCCGGACGCGGATTTTTGGGGCCTCGGCCTTTAAGCGCCTCTTTTTTTGTTTGATAGGCAATCACAATTGTCTCATGTGCATTAAGTGACTGTCTTGACGGCAACTTTCCTACCAATGGCTCTGCCGCCTCACAAATTGCTGACCAAGACAGTTTTGGTTCCTGCCATCCTCGAATCAGGTTCACGATGGCATTTATGTCTCTATTATCCAGATGCTTAGCCAAAACCACCTCCTAACAACATTGTCAAATCGTCTAACATCACAGCATCTTCACTTTCTTTGCCTTTTTGTTCAATGGACTGAATGGACTTCTTTTCGGCAACACGGCGAAGCTGACTAAAATCATTGCCCAAAAGTTTAATCTGCGCACCACTTTCAATATCTGGATCTTCTAAAATTACGACTAGCTCCCTAAGCCGGATGACGGTTTTCTTGTGATACTGATACCAGCGATCAGTACCCATCTCACCGCTTGCCACAGCCATTTCGGCAAGCGAAAACAGTCGCTCTGACTTCACCAACCGTTTCTTAATACGATCTAATTTTTCTGTATCATCGCCCTTGATACAAACCTGCTCAGTACAGTTGACGCAATCTCGGAACTTTTCGCAGGGACTCATGGCGTAATCATGCACACAGTAGCCATATTCCGTCACATGCACCGCCGCATGCTCCAATGTATTGAACTCCTGCGCAGTCAAGGGCAGATGATTTGCCACCTCGCCAACAGGATCAAATAGCGCTTTAGTGGGGTCTAGGCGTTCAGCCATACCAACTAGCTCGTATTCAGTCATGTGGTTGTAAGTTCGATTCTGTTTCACGTCGGCCCGCCCTGACCACTTGGCAATTTCCAGGTTTGACAGCCCGCCGCGCTGGGCAATGGTGTTGAGCAGGTGTCGTGCCTGATGCGACGTCAATTTGACCCGTTCTCCGTTTTCAGCACGGTAACCATGGCGATCAAATATACTGGCATGTTTTCCATCCAGGGCCTCACGAGGCACCAGATCATTGTTGCAGAAATTATTGGTTGGCTTATGTAATTCAACCGGTAGGCATCCTCGGTTTCCGTGGAACTGATTAGCATTTAGTACAAACAAGGCATTGCTGTACTTAATTTCCTTATCTCTATCAAACCACGGAAAATCATCAGGTAAACGCGCCATAGTATGCTGCCACAGGCTATTTAGCGTATGTACATCATCTTCTTTAGCTAAACGTCGATTACCAAGAGACGACCTACACGTCTTTTTTGAGTCGTGTGCAAAGCCTAGAGCCATACAAGCCTGCTCCATCGTCAATGGCTCATCATCAGCGACATCAGGGCAGTTAGCATGGCGGTAAAACTTATTCGGGTGTTTCTCAATCCACTTAGCAAGTTGGCGGGCATTCTCTGACAATTTTTTCGCTCTGGCGACGGCTGTTTTGGCGACAGACATCATCACCGTTGGTATCCATTTGATATCGCCCTCGTAGCCTTTTCCCGAGAAAAAACGCCAGCCATAGCGTTCTATCCCTTCACGATCTGTTTCAAATACTTCGCAATCCACAGGCAGTGCTAGCACCTCTGTAATGCGTGACGGTGCTGACATCAACATAGCAAACACCGACGTTGTGAAGATGTCACGTCCGTCAACTGGATCGTTGGCAAAAATCTCCGCCAGCGCATTGAGAGCTACATCACTCGGAAGTTTTTCTTCCCTATTTTTCTTCGCCTCTTTACCTGTCTTGTTCTTGTCCTCAGCACGCTTAATTGGATTGACCCAATTTTGCACAGCACTTGATACAAGCTGGTTTTCAATGACAAACTTAGTCAACCGCTCAATCTCTCGGCCACAATGATATGCTGCACCATCGGAGTAGTGCTGCCTTGCCAATTCAACTGCTTCATCAAGCACAGAAATTGACAAGCCATCAATATTTGCATTCCCGTTTACTTGAAGCAAAGCCGCCTCAATCGCACGGAGGGCCTTACTTTCATTCTTTACCCCTGTGGGTTGATGCCCCTGCTGGTAACGGAAATAAGCTTTGGCGAAATCAATGAACGCGGGGTCTTGTACCTCTCTCTGCACGGGTTTTCGCGTAATAATGCCTAACTTGGCAAACACTGTTATGTTTGGCCAAACAGGAGCTTCCCAATTTAGATCAGAGCCGAATACAGTCAATTGATCTCGGCACTTAGATATGAATGCTTCAAGATTTTCTGCTGCGGTTAGAGTAGCCTTTGGCTTGAACTGGAAAATCTCAGCCATTGGTCATTGCTCCCTGTTGGCTAATCTCATCACGACGTTTTGCACAACGCATTATCACATCTGCCACCGCGATAATACTGCGATCAAGTACGGCAGCAATCTGGATGTCGCCAGTTATCTCTTTCACCCGTTCACGCTCGTTGAGTAGACCCTGATAGATATTCTCATGTGGGCCATCCAGCCAAGGCTGGAAATGCATGCAGGTATAGCAAGGAATAGGAACATTGGCACCACAAAAGCCATGTTCTCCACAAGTGCCAACATCCTGACCCATCTCGGTCCGAATACGACTGGTAGGGTCGTTACCTCGATGAGCATCCCTCTCTGAATCGACAAGTACCCCGACAAAGGCTTGAGCGTATGGTGCCAATTGGAAGCCAACAGCCTCATCCAGCTTTTTCACATGTTCGGGGATATTTTTGATGTAAACGCCTGCGTTTTGGGTGTCCGTATGGTCAAGCAGTTCCGCAATCACCAGTTCACCAAACCCTTCCCGGGCAGCTCGTGTGCCCGTGGTATAACGAAAACGACGAGCATTGATATGTAATCGTTCACCGGTACGTTCCGAGCGGATATCGGACTTTTCTACGATGTACTTGAGTGTGCCGGTTATCTCTGCTGCAGGGATGTGGAGTTTGTCGGTAGTAAGCAGTTGGCGGAATTCATAAGGAGATTGGACAGCAGATAACACATCAAGATCTGGAAACAGAGGGATTTGCTGCCGATCATCTTCCTGCAATTCGAACCTCAGATGCTTCTCAACAAGTGCAATTGCATTCCTTGCCTGAGCGCTCAGGATAGCCCATAGTTCGAGTGATATCGCAAAGGGCTTGAAGTTTGTTCGGAAAGAGCTACTGCGTTGCTTCGCTCTCGGCACATTCAACACATAAAAGGGTTCTCCCTTTTCATTTTTGCCACAGAGGACATCGACCACACGAAGTAACGATATTTGGATGGGACGACGTCCCGTATGACTGATACCAAGTGTCATAGCCAACTCGGCTATCGTAATTAAGCTCTTTTCATAAGCCCGAACAGCCCCTTCATTAACTGCTTTCAGCTCATGATCCGTCAGAGGCCCCTCTCGAGGATCCATGCGCTTAACCGCATCACCCTTACGATTACCCTTTAGCGTCCAGCCATCAAGCAGACGGACCACTTCCTTACTGATGCCGGGGTAGCCTAGCTCGTACCAGGATCGAAGAAAACCACGAATAGTTGCCAGATACCATTCTGTTGCAGGCGACAGCATTGACCGATAATTAACCAATGCCGTATCAGTAATTGCTTCCGCTTCAGTCTCACGCAGCATGTGCTGAAACCGCATAATAATGTTCAAAGTATGAGAAGCAGAAAGACTGGAAGCATAAAATGCTAGCGTGCGCAGGCAGCCATCTAGCACCTCTCCTGACAAGTAATGGTGAATGTCTGCAAGATTAACAGGGGTATTTTTATCCAAAATCCACGATTCATCGTACAACTGAAAGAAGTAGCCATTGGCCTTGGCACTGATTCGCTCGCGCACTAATGCAGGTAAGAAGTTATTCGTCATCATTCTTCATGTCCTTTGGCAAGCGAGTGCCGTTACCTTCTTGTAATGCCAAAGCGGCCTCAAACCCTTTTTGCTGAATGAAACGCTTGTTGTAAGTCGCTGCGGTTCCCGAACCATCTCTCCAGCCCATTAAGTACGAACGAAGTTGCTCTTGGCGTTCCTCACTGACTTTCTCATTCATGGCATCCATTCTTTCTGAAAACTTGCGATTCCACGTATGTCGGAGAGAGTGTCCTGTCGCTGCATGCAATTGCGGTGATACAGCCCTGACCACGGAAAAAATTTTGTGATACCCCCCTTTGGAGATAGGATTTCCAATAGTTGGCCCTAGCTTGTAAGTCACAAACAGGTAGTCATTTTTCTTTGCATTTCGGACTTTCCGGCGGTCTTGAATGATATAACTATGCAGTTCTTGAACTAAGGATTCAGCCAACGGTAAGAGCCGTTCTCTGGTTTTAGCATTAGGCTGATTGGTTCTAGAGTCAGCTCGCTCATCTGCTCGCCTAACGATACGGATCCTGTTAGTACTAAAATCAACATCCTGTATTCTGATGTTTAACAATTCACCACCTCGAATACCAAGATAAAACAGAAGCAAGATCATCAGCCGATTGCGCCGCTGCACATCTATTGAAAAAGGATTTGACTCTGATCCAGGTCGGATGACTTCAAATAGCGAATCCAATTGAACATCATTCAATGACCTGTCTTGCAACTCACTACTTCTGCTCTTTCTAGACGGTCGGCGTTTCTTTAACTGCTGCGCCATAGCATTGATCTGTTCGACAACTTCCAGTTCTGCCGTCTTTAAGATATGCATCGCATACCAGCGTAAATAGTTGGCAAACGTTGTCAGCCGGGAATGCTGTGTCCCGTTATCAACGGTATCGGTCATCGCATCTGCCAACCAAGGGGTAGAGGACGCCATTAATGGCTTCTTTCCTTGCTTACGCTGAGCAAAATCTCGCAGATCGTCCAGCTCATGTGGTTTGAAGAAGTCTTTACTCAAAAACCGCTGCTCAAGGTTGATGCCACGGCTATCCACAAAGCGTAATAACATAACTAAGTTGCTAGCCGCCGCCAACATCGTTGAAAAAGCATCACCTCTATTGCGGATTTGGGTTGTTAGAAACAGAGTAGGGTAATACACGGGAAGGCCAGAAGAACGCTCCATAACCATGCAGTATCGCTCACCACTGTCCATGATGAATGTTGTAATCCCGTAGCTCTTCTTCATGCATGCACACCCGATAAACTTTACACAATTACAAGGTACGCAATATGCTAAAAGGATATCAATCTATACTTGACAATTTTTTGGAGTGAAAAAATAAAAAGCCCCTGAATTAACAGAGGCTTAATAGATAATTCTTTACAAATCAGTCTTAGGTAAATCCTAGAACGGGATATCGTCGTCGAAATCCATTGGTGGTTCGTTGTTCTGTGCTGGTGCGTTGTTTTGCGCCGCCGGGCGCGCCTGCTGGCCGCCGCTGAACTGGTTGCCGCCTTGTGGCTGCTGAGGCTGACCCCAACCGCCCTGCTGGCCGCCGCCTGCTGCCTGACCACCGCCTGCTGGTGCGCCGCCGCCACTTGCACGGCCGCCGAGCATCTGCATGGTGCCGCCCACGTTAACAACGACTTCGGTGGTGTATTTTTCAACGCCAGCCTGATCGGTCCATTTACGGGTTTGCAGTGCACCTTCGATATAAACCTGAGAGCCTTTTTTCAGGTATTCACCGGCAACTTCGGCCAGTTTGCCGAACAGTACAACGCGGTGCCATTCGGTTTTTTCTTTCTGCTCGCCGGTGGCTTTATCACGCCAGCTTTCGGAGGTCGCCAGTGTCATGTTAGCCACTGCGCCGCCGTTTGGCATGTAACGGATTTCCGGATCTTGCCCGAGATTACCGACGAGAATAACTTTGTTTACGCCTCTGCTGGCCATGTGGATTCTCCTGATGATGTATGTCGTGGTTGAAACCACAGTTTGGGTGTGAGGGTCTCACTTCGCGTCATTATAACCACAAATCGTTCCCTTCGTACCACGGATGTAAAAGGATGCGGCATTCTTTCCAGATTGTTCAGCAAACGTTCCGCCGTTACATCGAGTACTGGATATACATTCAGGTTTCGGGGTGGCATAGACTGTGATTTGTGTCATAATTGCGCGTTACGTTCTTCTCTGTGCCCGATTCGCTGACCGGCGCGATGCAACATTTTCCGACGGTCACCGGCACGGTGAGCTATCAAGTTAATCCGGGAATGATGAATGGATAAGATCGAAGTTCGGGGCGCACGCACCCATAATCTCAAGAATATCAACCTGATTATCCCGCGCGACAAACTGATTGTTGTCACCGGCTTATCGGGATCTGGCAAGTCCTCTCTGGCGTTCGACACGCTCTACGCCGAAGGCCAGCGCCGCTACGTCGAGTCGCTGTCTGCCTATGCACGCCAATTTTTATCCTTAATGGAAAAACCGGACGTTGACCATATTGAAGGTCTGTCTCCGGCGATTTCGATTGAGCAAAAATCGACATCGCACAACCCGCGTTCTACCGTCGGGACTATCACGGAAATCCACGACTATCTGCGTCTGCTGTTTGCCCGCGTAGGTGAGCCGCGCTGCCCGGATCATAACGTTCCGCTGTCAGCCCAGACCGTCAGCCAGATGGTTGATAACGTGCTGGCGCAGCCGGAAGGCCAGCGCCTGATGCTGCTGGCGACGATCATCAAAGATCGTAAAGGCGAGCACACTAAAACGCTGGAAAATCTGGCGTCGCAGGGTTACATCCGTGCGCGTATCGACGGCGAAGTGTGCGATCTGTCCGATCCGCCGAAGCTGGAACTGCAGAAAAAGCACACCATCGAAGTCGTGGTTGACCGCTTTAAAGTGCGCGAAGATTTACAACAACGTCTGGCGGAATCCTTCGAGACCGCGCTGGAGCTCTCCGGCGGTACTGCCGTGGTCGCTGATATGGATGACCCGAAAGCCCCGGAAATGCTGTTCTCGGCGAACTTTGCCTGCCCGATTTGTGGTTACAGCATGAGCGAGCTCGAACCGCGCATGTTCTCGTTCAATAACCCGGCCGGTGCCTGCCAGACCTGCGACGGTCTGGGCGTACAGCAATTTTTCGATCCGGATCGCGTGGTGCAAAACCCTGAGCTTTCCCTGGCCGGTGGCGCCATCCGCGGCTGGGATCGCCGTAACTTCTATTACTTCCAGATGCTGCGCTCTCTCGGCGAGCATTATGATTTTGATGTAGAAGCGCCTTATAACGAACTGAGCAGCGACGTGAAAAACGCCATCCTGCACGGCTCCGGCAAAACGACCATTGAATTCAAATACATTAACGATCGCGGTGATACGTCGATCCGTCGTCATCCGTTCGAAGGTGTGCTGCATAACATGGAGCGCCGTTATAAAGAAACGGAATCCAGCGCGGTGCGTGAAGAGCTCTCGAAATACATCAGTAACCGTTCATGCGCATCCTGCAAAGGCACCCGCCTGCGCGAAGAAGCGCGTAACGTATTTGTGGAAGAAACGACGCTGCCGGAAATCTCTGATTTCAGCATCGGTCATGCGATGGATTTCTTCCGCAATATGAAACTCAGCGGCCAGCGCGCGCAAATCGCCGAGAAAGTCTTGAAAGAGATTGGCGATCGCCTGAAATTCCTGGTGAACGTTGGCCTGAATTATCTCTCGCTTTCCCGTTCTGCTGAAACCCTGTCCGGCGGTGAAGCCCAGCGTATCCGTCTGGCGAGCCAGATCGGTGCCGGACTGGTGGGCGTGATGTACGTCCTCGATGAGCCGTCTATCGGCCTGCATCAGCGTGACAACGAACGTCTGCTGGAAACGCTGATCCACCTGCGTGACCTCGGAAATACCGTGATCGTGGTAGAACATGATGAAGACGCAATCCGCGCCGCTGACCATATCATTGATATCGGCCCGGGTGCGGGGGTTCACGGTGGCCGCGTGGTCGCCGAAGGTACCGCCGACGATATTATGGCGCAGGAAGATTCCCTGACCGGTCAGTTCCTCAGTGGCAAACGTGAGATTTCAGTGCCCGCCCAACGCGTGCCTGCCGATGCCACCAAAGTGCTGAAGCTTTCCGGCGCCAAGGGCAACAACCTGAAAGACGTGACGCTGACGCTGCCGGTGGGTCTGTTCACCTGTATCACCGGCGTGTCCGGCTCAGGCAAATCTACGCTTATTAACGATACGCTTTTCCCGCTGGCACAGCGTGAACTGAACGGCGCGACGCTTGCCGAAGCTGCACCATACCGTGAGATCGAAGGTCTGGGGCATTTCGATAAAGTCATCGATATCGACCAGAGCCCGATTGGCCGTACACCGCGTTCTAACCCGGCCACTTACACCGGTATCTTTACGCCGGTTCGCGAACTGTTTGCCGGTGTACCGGAATCTCGTTCACGCGGTTATACACCTGGCCGTTTCAGTTTCAACGTCAAAGGTGGGCGCTGCGAAGCCTGCCAGGGCGACGGCGTGATCAAAGTAGAAATGCACTTCCTGCCGGACATTTATGTGCCGTGCGATCAGTGCCGTGGCAAACGCTACAACCGCGAAACGCTGGAAGTGAAATACAAGGGCAAGAGCATCCACGAAGTGCTGGAAATGACCATCGAAGAGGCCCGTGAATTCTTTGATGCCGTGCCGGCACTGGCGCGAAAATTGCAGACACTGATCGACGTCGGCCTGACCTATATTTGCCTCGGCCAGTCAGCAACCACGCTGTCCGGCGGTGAAGCGCAGCGCGTGAAACTGGCGCGCGAGCTCTCCAAACGCGGTACCGGTCAGACCCTGTACATTCTTGACGAACCGACCACCGGCCTGCACTTTGCCGATATTCAGCAATTACTGGAAGTGCTGCATCAGCTGCGCGATCAGGGCAACACCATCGTGGTGATTGAACACAATCTGGACGTGATTAAAACCGCAGACTGGATTGTCGATCTGGGGCCGGAAGGCGGCGCGGGCGGCGGACAGATTCTGGTCGCCGGTACGCCGGAAACCGTGGCGGAATGCAAAGAATCGCACACCGCCCGCTTCCTGAAACCGCTGCTGGAACGCCACCGTCAGCAGGCGAAGAAAACGGCTTAACCGCTATGTAAAAAGCCTTCCCGATTGGGAAGGCTTTTTTTCTCTGTATTCGCTATTTAAAAATCTTCTGCACAAACTCGACATACGCCGGGCGCCAGACGTCCATTTCATGGCCAAGATTCGGGTATTCGTGGTAATCGAATTTAATCTTTTTCTCTTCGAGCTCAGATTTCAGCCCCGCAATATCTTTGCCCGTCACCACATCTTTTTCCCCGACGACCACTGTAAAGTTTTTCAGCTGCGCGTTGATTTTCTCCGGTTCGGCGAAGCGTTTTGCCACGTCTGCATTCGGCACCGTCGTCGTGCTGACACCGCTAAACGTCGCCAGCCAGCCGAACTGGTCGAGGTGCGTCATCCCGCTGACCAGCGTCTGATATCCTCCCTGCGAAAGGCCCGCAAGCGCGCGTCCGGCGGCGTCATCACGCACGCGGAAGGTTTTGGAAATCAACGGAATGATATCGCCGGTCAGCTCTTTATCCGCTGCGGCAGCATTGCGCGGATAGAACTCTTTGCGGCGATCTTTAGTGACGTACTCCTCAGGCACGATGCCTTTGGCGTCGGTTTCGGTATCCGGGATGACCACTAACATCGGCGCGATTTTTTTCTCCGCCAGCAGATTATCCATGATTTGCGGAATGCGCCCCTGATCCAGCGCCGAGCGGCCGGTGTCGCCAAAACCGTGATAGAAATAAAGCACCGGCAGCGGTTGCGACGCATCGGTGTAGCCCGGCGGCGTCCAGACCGCCACCTGCCGTTCTGAATTCAGCGCCGCCGAATGGTAGGTCAGCATGCGCACTTCGCCGTGCGGCACGTTCTTCACATCCAGAATACTGCCCGGCACCAGAATCAGGCTGGTGTTCACCTGACGCTGCGGTTTCGGCATCGCACTGCCCGGATCGGCGATGCGCAGGCCATCCACGTTAAAGAAATATTCATACAGATCCGGTTTTTGCGCCGCAGAGGTCCAGCTCCAGACGCCTTTTTCATCCTTGGTCATCTGATGAGGAATATAGCTCACCGGCGTTGAACCGGTCACCACGTCCACATGCTCCGCCGTGGGCGCGTAAAGCCGGTAAGTGATGGTGAGATCAGGATTCACGGCGGTGATGTAAGTCTTCGCCGGAGACGATGCGTCAGGATCCTGCGGCAGGCTCTGCGCGAACGCGGTCAGGGGGAGCGGCGCACTGAGCGCCAGAATCAAAAGCGTGGCGAGATTCAGCCGGTTACGGGTCATCATCCTTTCCTTCTGGGTTGGCGTGAGCAGACGGACAACCAGTCCTTAAGTAACTCACTGTTTTTGCACAACTCTCAGAGTAGGTTATTTTTACCGCAAGCGGACGTGATCGGCGTCACTGTTTGGAGGTTGGTTCTAAGGAATGCAGCTGCGGAAGCGCGCTGAGCCGCTCAAAAGCAAAATCCCAGAAAGTGCGGACTTTACGCGGCATCTGCTGCACCTGCTGCGCCACTAACTGGACCGGCAACGGCAGCGGTTCGAAATCCGTTAACAGCCGCACCATGTTTCCCGCCTGCAAATCGTCCATTACCTGATACGACAGCAGCCGCGCAATACCCTGCCCGCTGCGCACGGCCAGCAGTTGCGACTCAACGTCATTCGACAGCAACCGTGGCGAGAGGCGCACGCGCAGGCCCTCCTCGTGCGGTCCGAACCGCCATTCGCGGATCTGCGTTCGCAGCGTGCCCATAATAGTCTGATGCCTGGCCAGCTCCGACGGATGCTGTGGGACGCCGTACTCGGCCAGATAATCCGGGCTGGCGACCAGCACGCGGGTTACTTCCGCCACCTTGCGCGCGACTTTCCCCGAATCTATCTGATGTCCGATACGCACCGCCAGATCCAGCCCTTCGTCAATCAAATCCAGATTGCGGTCGTTGAGCATCATTTCAATCTGCATGTCCGGGTTCTGCGCCAGAAACGCCATCACCACCGGCGCAACGTGTTTACGGCCGAACTGCACCGGCGCAGTTAACCGCAACAGGCCACTGAGCTGGGTTTCGGCCGCGTCTTCGACGGCGTCCTGATACTGGCTGAGCAGAACGCGCGCTTTTTCGGCCAGCCTTGCACCCGCTTCGGTCGGCGCGAGGCTGCGCGTGGTGCGCTCAACCAGCCGCGCGCCAAAGCGATGTTCCAGCGAGGCGATGGCACGGGTGATTGCCGGAGGGGAACGGTGAAGTTTACGGGCAGCTTCTGCCAGGCTGCCATACTGAAGTACGGCGACAAAAATCGCCATTTCGTCCAAACGATCCATAGATTCTTCCACAAAGTGAAACACTCAATTTCAATCTTCGTGGATCACAATCGTTTAGCGCAAGAGTAATCTGCAATGACAGCCACAGAGGAGAAACCTTATGTCCGCCATTCAACTGTTCAGCACGCCGTTTTCCGGCCACTGCCACCGCGTCACCCTGCTGCTCAACATGCTCAACTTACCGTTTGAAGTGAAAGATGCGCCTGCCGATGTACGTCAGTCCGCCGAATTTTTACGCCTGAATCCGCTGGGGCAAATCCCGGTGCTTGTCGATGACGGCCACGCCATCACCGACAGCAATGCGATTCTGGTGTATCTGGTGAAACGCTACGCGCCAGACAGTCACTGGCTGCCGGAAGATCCGCTGAAAGCGGCAGAGGTGCAGAAATGGTTATCCCGCGCCGCGGGTGAAGTGCGATTCGGCCCGGCCTCTGCGCGCATGGTGAAACAGTTTTCCGCGCCGGAATCGCTGGAAAGCGCGCTGGCGGTCACGGCAAAATTCCTGCCGCAGCTGGAACTGCACGTTGAGACGCATGAGTTTCTGGCGACAGAGCGCGCCACCATTGCCGATCTGGCCTGCTATGCCTATGTCGCGACCGCACCGGAAGGCGGTATTTCGCTGGCACAGTATCCTGCGATTCAACGCTGGCTGAGGCGCATTGAGAGCCTGCCGGGCTTCACGCCGCTGCCCGCCCTGCCGCTGCCAGAAGACAAGAAGTAAGTGCCATGAATAATCCGTTCCATGCCGGTGAACGTCAGGCGCAGGCACTGGCCGGTTTCGACGTCGTCGCGCATGGGATCCGCGAGGCGATGCCAGAACAACATCAGCTGTTTTTCGCCGCGCTGCCCTACCTGTTTATCTCAACGCTGGATGAAAACGGCTGGCCGGTGGCGACATTGTTGAGCGGCCCTGCCGGTTTTATCCGTGCGCCAGATGACGGTCATTTACGGGTTAACGCGCCGCGACGGGCAGACGATCCCGCGCTGGCGGCATTGCAGCCGGGTAAACAGATCGGTGCGCTGGGGATCGATTTTTCTAACCGGCGCCGCAACCGCGTCAACGGCAGGATCGGGCGGATGGACAAAAATCGGATCGAGATCGTCGTCGATCAGAGTTTTGGTAACTGTCCGCAATATATTCAGATCCGCCAACTGGCCGACGCACCGGTCAGCACATCGCTGGCACTGCGGGAAGATATGACTGAGCCCGATGATGATGCCCGTGCGCTGATTGCGCGCTCTGACACCTTTTTCATCGCCAGTCACGCGCCCGATGGCGCAGATGTGTCACATCGCGGCGGTCAGCCGGGATTTGCGCATCTGGTGGGAAACCGGCTATGGGTACCGGATTATCGCGGCAATAAGTACATGAACACGCTGGGGAATCTGCTGGCCGAACCCCGCGCCGCGCTGCTGTTTATCGATTTCGACAACGGTGATATTTTGCATATTCAGGGCACAACGCAGATCCACTGGCAGGCGGATGAGATCCCCGTTCCGGCGGGCACTGAACGCTACTGGACGCTGGACATCACCCGCCTGTGGCGTTTTCGCTCCGCGTTGCCGTGGTGCGCTGAAACCGTGGAATACTCTTCCGCCACGCTGAACACCGGTCACTGGCAGCGTGAATCAGATGCCTAAATCGTGACGCACCGCTTCCGGCAGGCCAGAGACCACCAGCTGATAGGATCCGTCGATCAGATAATAAAACTGTGAATCCGGCAGGGAGCCGTCGAGATACACGGTGTTCCAGTGCGCTTTGTTGAGATGGTCGCCCGGTACAATTTCAGGGTATTTGGCACGCAACTGCTCCGCCAGCTCCGGGCTGGTTTTCAGCGAAATCGCCTCACGCCCGCCGACATCACACACCATGGCGAACATTGCGTCGCCCACTTTTACCTGATTTGCACCGCGCTGATTTTCAACACTTTGCTCCGCACCGGGTTTTCCCATGCAGTAAGTCAGCAGTTCCGAACTGGTCATGTTTGGATTTCTCCTTGTAATGTGATGACGATCCGGCGCTGTCCGCCGTCGATCCGATGTTCGCCCAGCCAGATCCCTTGCCAGGTGCCGAGCAGCAACCTTCCTCTGGAAACGGGCAGAACTAATGATGCACCGAGTAACGATGATTTAATGTGACCCGGCATGTCATCACGGCCTTCGTAATCATGCTCGTAGGGTGCATTCTCCGGCACGCTTCGCATGAAGTGTTGCTCCATGTCGAACCGCACCGTCGGATCACAGTTTTCATTGAGCGTCAGCGAGGCCGACGTATGCTGGATAAACAGATGAAGCAGCCCGGTTTGGACCTCGCCGAGCCGCGAAATTTTGCCGATCACTTCGTCGGTGACCAGATGAAAGCCCCGCGATTTCGCGCCGAGTGTAATAGTTTGCTGATGCCACATAGGATTTCTCAACACCTTGCCTGCGTAAAATTCAACTGTAGTAAGTGTGCAGCAACATGACGAAAAATAAAGGCGGAAGGCGTAAAGAGGCGTAAAGAAGAAAAAAGGGCCGACATTGCCGTCGGCCCTTGGGAAGTATTTTTAGCAGATTCTACTGCACTCGGGCGAAGGCTTCAGCCACCTGTTTAACGTTGTGGTGATTCAGACCCGCCATGCAAACTCGGCCGCTGGCAATCAGATAAACGCCGAACTCTTCACGCAGACGTATGACCTGTGCTTCGCTGAAACCGGTGTAGCTGAACATCCCGCGCTGTTGCAGCAGGTAGTCAAAGTTACGGCCCGGCAAGGCCGTTTTCAAGGTATCGACCAGCGTGTGGCGCATTTCCAGAATACGGGTGCGCATCTTCTCAACTTCAGCTTTCCATTGGGCGTTCAGCGCGCTGTCGCTCAGGACTTTGGCTACCACTTTCGCGCCGAAATTCGGCGGGCTGGAGTAGTTGCGGCGCACGGTCGCTTTCAGCTGACCCAGCACGCGGCCTGCGGCCTCGCTGTCTTCACACACTACGGATAATCCGCCGACGCGCTCGCCGTACAGGGAGAAAATTTTCGAGAACGAGTTGCTGACAAAGCAGTTAACGCCGGCAGATGCCATCGCGCGAATTGCGTAGGCGTCTTCCTCAATGCCTGCGCCAAAGCCCTGATAGGCGATGTCGAGGAACGGGATCAGCTCGCGCTGTTTGGTCACTTCGATCACCTGATCCCACTGCGCTGGCGTCAGGTCAGAACCGGTCGGGTTGTGACAGCACGGGTGCAGCAGCACAATGCTTTGCGCCGGCAGCGTTTTCAGGCGCTCAATCATCGCTGTGAAGTTCACGCCCAGTGTTTCTGGGTCGTAGTACGGATACGTGTGAACTTTAAAGCCCGCACCACCGAAGATAGCCACGTGATTTTCCCAGGTCGGGTCGCTCACATAAACGTCTGAATCCGGGAAGTAAAACTTCAGGAAGTCTGCGCCCACTTTCAGTGCGCCGGAACCTCCGACGGTCTGAATGGTGGCGATACGCTGCTGTTTGAGGGCCGGATGTTCAGCGCCAAATAACAGTTCCTGAATGCCAGCACGGTAAGCGGTCAGCCCTTCCATTGGCAGGTACACTGACGCGGCCTGTGGCTCGGCGTTCAGCTGGTTCTCTGCACTTTCTACTGCCGCCAGTTGCGGAATAATACCCTGCTCGTCGTAATACAGACCGATGCTCAGGTTCACTTTGTCTTGTCTTGGATCGGTTTTAAAGCTTTCCATCAGCGACAAAATCGGGTCACCGGCATAGGCATCGACATGTTGGAACACGGTATACATCTCCTTGGTAGGGTTAAGTGGCGCGGCGATCGCAACGCCCGAGCGGTGGATCGACACTGTTTCACAGACTATCAAAGTTCGTTAAAAAAGATGAGAACTATGTTGTCATTTTTCGGGCAGCCGCGCGGTCGTTGCGTCAGACGCTGTAACGCCCCGGACGATGATTCATCGCAATAATCAGATTCACAATCACCGCGCCCAGAATAGAGGCGATAAGCATTTCAAAGCTGACCACGAACAACGACGCCAGCACGATGCAGCAGTCCACGCCCATCTGCAATTTGCCCGCACGGATGCCGTATTTATCTTGCAGAAACAGCGCCAGAATATTCACGCCGCCGAGGCTGGCCTTGTGACGAAAGAGGACGATGAAGCCAATGCCCATAATAACGTTGCCGAATAATGTGGCGTAAAACGGCTGGAGATGGTCGAAGTGAACGAACAGCGGATGCAGATCGGAAAACACCGACACCAGCGCCACGGCGCTGAAGGTTTTCAACGTGAACTGCCAGCCCATGCGGCGTATAGAAAGATAATAGAAGGGTAAGTTGATGATAAAGAAGGCCGTGCCGAAGGAGACCTGCGTCAGATAATGCGCCAGAAACGCCATGCCGGCCGTGCCGCCGGTGAGCGCACCAACCTGGCGCAGCATTACCACGCCAAAAGAAACCATCAACGTACCAATCACAATCGCCAGCACGTCTTCCAGCGCCGTGTGCGCGGTACGCGGTTGTTCCACCGGCTTATCAAAATTATCTACACTTGCCATAAATTCCCACTTCCCCGAAAAATAACCACCAAAAGAGTTTTAGTGATAATTCCTGAGATGTGAATTCAAGGCAATATCAACGCACGGAATTTGCATTAAAAATCGAAAATAAGATTTTTAGTAGCGTTAATTATTCTTTACATGCACAAATCATGCATTTTAATTGATGTTTATGCACCACAACAGGGGTGTCGCCCCAAAAAGAGTCACCATAATAGTGCATTAAAAATAACGGCCATTAAACATCAGGCAACCGTTAATAAGCCGTTTTCTTTTAACCGGTTAAGCACAACCGACGTTTTTACATGTGCCACACTTTTATGCACTGAAAGGATTTGGCTGATCAATGTGCTTAAACCCGCTAAATCCTTCACCGCGACTTTTAATAAATAATCGGCGTCACCGGTGGTTTTATAGGCATCAATAATGGCGTCCACTTCACCGAGCATGCTGTGGAAGGAATTCACCTGCGCAGGCAAATGATTGATTAATCTAACTTCAATCAGGCCAATCATCCCCAGGCCGACCGCTTCAGGCGCCAGTCTGGCGTGATAACCGAGGATCAACTGCGCCTGTTCCAGCCCGATACGACGGCGGGAGCATTGTGATGCGGATAACCCAACCAGCTCACTAAGCTCCTGATTGGTCAGTCTTCCGTTGGCTTGTAATAACGTCAAAATCTTCAGGTCGTAATCATCAATGCTGTACATGGTGCTTTTCCTGTCGTTTTAATTTTTGTTTATCGTTATTTCACACTGCAAGGACTATTCCTACTTCATACCCTGAATAATTCGGGTTGCAGGAAGGCGGTCAGCGAATGAATCACGATAAGCTTACATGAGTAAGTGATTCGGATGATTGAACGCAGCCAACGCACCTGCAGTTTGAAGTATGCCGGGTATATAAGGACTAAATACTTATCGGCCTTTTTTTCTTATACTCGCGCAGATTAATAGCAAAAACAAAATGATTTCACCGCAAGGAAAGAATAATGAAAAAGATCCTCACCTCTCTCGCCCTCCTTACCCTGTTCCCCACGCTGGCTCTGGCAGACGCCACGTCCTCACGTCTGGAGCGGGTTATTCAGAAAGGTTCTCTGAATGTCTGCACCACCGGTGACTATAAACCTTATACTTTTTTGAAAGCGCCAGGCCAGTACGAGGGCATTGATATTGCGATGGCTGAGTCGCTGGCGGCAAGTCTGGACGTGAAGGTCAACTGGGTGCCGGTGACGTGGAAATCGCTGATGGATGAGATGTCGGCCGGGCATTGTGATATCGCGATGGGAGGGATTTCGGTCACGCTCAAACGCCAGCAAAAAGCCTGGTTCGCCAACGTACTGGATCAGGATGGCAAAATCCCGCTGGTGCGCTGCGAAGACGTGCGTAAATACCAGACCGTTGAACAGCTGAATAAACCGACCGTGCGCCTGATCGAACCGGCGGGCGGCACCAATGAGGCCTTCGTTCACAGCCATCTGCCAAAAGGCACGCTGACGTTGAGCGACAACGTGACCATCTTCCAGAAGCTGGCGGATAAGGAAGCGGACGTGATGATTACCGATGCGTCCGAAGCGTTGTATCAGCAGAAACGCTATCCGAAACTGTGCGCGGTGAACCCGAAGAAGCCGCTGCAATATGGCGAGAAAGCCTACATGCTGCCGCGTGATGATCTGAGCTGGAAAATGTATGTCGACCAGTGGCTTCATCTGAGTAAAGCCACCGGTGAGTATCAGCAGGTGGTCAGTAAATGGCTGGCGGTGAAGAAGTAAGGCGGTCAGTCGCCAATATAGTCACGGCTGACGCGCTCGCTTAACTGCGTAATCAGCTCGTAAGCACTGATGCCGGTAGCTGCAGCAACGCGCTCTGCCGGCAACTCCTTGCCCCAGAAAATCACCTCATCACCGACGTTATCTGTCGCATCCGGCCCTAAATCAACGGTGATCATGTCCATCGACACCCGCCCGGCGATCGGCACAATGCGGCCATTCACCAGCACCGGCGTGCCGTTCGGCGCACTGCGCGGATAACCGTCGCCATAGCCCATTGCCACCACGCCGAGGCGCGTATCGCGCTCGCTGGTCCAGGTGCTGCCGTAACCCACCGGCTCACCGGCAGCGTGTTCGCGCACGGCAATCAGGCTGGATGTGAGCGTCATTACCGGTTGCAGACCAAAATCACTGGCGTCACCGGTCTCCAAGGGCGACACACCGTAGAGAACGATGCCGGGGCGTACCAGATCCAGATGCGATTCCGGCCACAGCAGGATGCCACCGGAGGCAGCAATAGATTTCAGCCCCGCTTTGCCTTCGGATACCTCATGGAAACAACGCATCTGTTTTGGCGTCGCATCGCTTTGAGGTTCATCGGCGCGGCAGAAATGGCTCATCATATTGACCGGCTGAACCACGCTCGGGCAGGCGCTCAGACGCTGATAAAATGCGTCAGCCTGTGCGGGCTGAACGCCCAGACGGTGCATACCGGTATCGATTTTTAACCAGACGTTCAGCGGCCGTGCCAGTTGCGCATTTTCCAGCGCCTCGAGTTGTTCAACACTGTGGACGGCGGTATGCAGCTGATGTTCCACCAGCAGCGGTAATTCGCTGGCGGAGAAGAAGCCTTCAAGCAGGAGAACCGGTTTAACGATCCCGGCTTTGCGCAGCGATAATGCCTCGCTGAGCCGGGAGACGCCGTAAAAATCAGCGTCTTGCAGGCTGTGCACTGTTTCCAACAAACCGTGCCCATAAGCGTTTGCTTTCACTACCGCAACCAGACGACTTTGTGGCGCCAGATGACGTACCCGTTGCAGATTGTGTCGCAGAGCGCGGCGATCAATGACAGCCGTAGCCGCTTTCATTTTTAGTCCTTGGAATGAAATTAAGAGTTTCTGATAGCGGGGTTGAGAACCCAACCCCACCTGGCCTCCCCTTCTGGAAGGGGAGGGATAACGTCAAAAACCGGGAGGTTAATCTTCGTCGTATTGCGGGCCGCCATAGTTATCGAAACGCGAAAACTGGCCGTTGAAGGTCAGTCTTACCGTACCGATCGGGCCGTTACGCTGCTTACCGAGGATGATTTGCGCGATGCCTTTTTCTTCACTGTTATCGTGATAAACCTCGTCACGATAGATAAACATGATCAAGTCGGCGTCCTGCTCAATGGAGCCGGATTCACGTAAGTCGGAGTTGACCGGGCGTTTATCCGCACGTTGCTCCAGGCTTCGGTTAAGCTGCGACAGCGCCACCACCGGCACCTGCAATTCTTTCGCCAGCGCTTTCAGCGAGCGGGAGATTTCGGCTATTTCCAGCGTACGGTTGTCAGACAGCGCCGGAACGCGCATCAGCTGGAGATAGTCGATCATGATGAGGCTCAGGCCGCCGTGCTCACGGAAGATACGGCGCGCGCGCGAACGGACTTCCGTCGGCGTCAGGCCCGAAGAGTCATCGATATACATGTTCCGTTTTTCGAGCAAAATCCCCATGGTGCTGGAAATACGCGCCCAGTCCTCATCATCAAGCTGGCCGGTACGGATTTTGGTCTGGTCGACGCGGGAAAGCGACGCTAGCATACGCATCATGATCTGGTCACCGGGCATCTCGAGACTGAAGATTAAGACCGGTTTGTCCTGCATCATCGCGGCATTTTCGGCGAGGTTCATCGCAAACGTGGTTTTACCCATCGACGGACGCGCCGCCACGATGATTAAATCGGATTTTTGCAGACCCGCGGTTTTCTTATCCAGATCGGCATAGCCGGTCGAGACGCCCGTCACGCCGTCGTGCGGGCGCTGGAACAGCTCTTCGATACGGGAAACTGTGCTTTCCAAAATGCGGTCGATGCTTTTCGGGCCTTCGTCTTTACTGGCGCGGCTTTCGGCAATCTGGAATACGCGGGATTCGGCCAAATCCAGCAGGTCTTCGCTGCTGCGGCCCTGCGGATCATATCCGGCATCGGCAATTTCATTGGCGACGGAAATCATTTCACGCACCACGGCGCGTTCGCGCACGATGTCGGCATAAGCACCGATGTTCGCCGCACTTGGTGTGTTTTTCGAGAGTTCTGCCAGATAGGCGAAACCACCGACCGAATCCAAATCCCCTTTCTGTTCCAGAGATTCAGACAACGTAATCAGGTCGATCGGTTTGCTCATTTCCAGCAAGCGCTGCATTTCGGTGAAAATCAGGCGGTGTGGCCGGCTGAAGAAGTCATTGCTGACCACGCGCTCGGCGACGTTATCCCAGCGTTCGTTGTCCAGCATCAGCCCGCCCAGAACGGATTGCTCTGCTTCCAGCGAATGCGGCGGAAGCTTAAGGCCTTCCATCTGGCGATCGCGGGTTTCGTTCTGTTGAAAGGTTGGTTTTTTTGCTGCCATCGGTGGATTACTTCCTGCTCTAAGCGCCTGTTTTGTGAGCGTCGGGCTTCTAAAAAACCAAAGCCAGACTAGCGCGTTAGTATAGGTTGTCATGTCTCATTTCAAAAGGGTATTAACCGGCTGTGCCTAAAATCTGGATTGTCGCGGGCATTTAGCCTAGGGTTGAAAACAGACTCCATCACGAGGGAAAAGCATGGCCAAGCGCATCCAGTTTTCTGAAACAGGTACACCTGACGTTCTGCAATATGTTGATTATCAGCCACAAGATCCGCAGGCCGGTGAAGTTCAGGTCGAAAACAAAGCCATAGGCATCAATTACATTGATACCTATGTGCGCAGCGGCCTGTATCCGCCCGCCAGCTTCCCCGCCGGTTTAGGCACCGAAGCGGCAGGCGTGGTTATCAAAGTGGGCAGCGCCGTCACCGGCATCAAACCGGGCGATCGCGTGGTGTATGCCCAGTCAGCCCTGGGTGCTTACAGTGAAATCCATAACGTGCCGCAGGAAAAAATCGCCATTCTGCCGGATGTAATCAGCTTCGAGCAGGCGGCGGCATCTTTCCTGAAAGGACTGACGGTCTATTATCTGCTGCGTCTGACCCATAAAGTGCAGCCGGGCGAAACGATTTTGTTCCATGCCGCCGCCGGTGGCGTGGGTTTGATTGCCTGCCAGTGGGCGAAAGCGCTGGGCGTGAAACTGATCGGGACCGTCGGTTCAGATGAAAAAGCGGAGCGCACGAAACAGGCCGGTGCCTGGGCGACGATCAATTATCATAAAGAAGATATCGCTACCCGCGTGGCGGAGCTGACAAACGGTGAGAAAGTCGGCGTGGTCTACGATTCCGTCGGCAAAGACACGTTTGAAAAGTCACTGAACAGTCTGAAACGCCGTGGTTTACTGGTGAGTTTCGGCAATGCGTCCGGGCCGGTGAAAGGCGTGGATCTGGCGATCCTTAATCAGAAAGGCTCACTGTTCGTCACGCGCCCTTCCCTCAATGGCTATGTGACTAACCGCGAGGAGCTGGAAGAAGCCAGCGGCGAACTGTTCTCGCTGATCGCCAGCGGCGCAATTCAGGTAGACGTCAGCGATGCGCAGAAATTCCCGCTGTCCGAAGCCAAACGCGCACACGAAACGCTGGAAAGCCGCGCGACCCAGGGGTCGAGTTTGCTGATCCCTGGTAAATAATCAGTCCGCTGAATGATAAATGCAAAAAAGGCTTCCATCTGGAAGCCTTTCTTACTGTCTGATCCAGACGACCTCTGATTTCAGACGGGTACTGCCGTAGGGTACTGCAAGGTAAATCCGAAGGGCGGTGTCACTTATGCGACTATTGTGTGCCTCAACGGACTTGATGAATTCAGTTTATGGCCTGCTGACCATGCATGAATCTCATCCTAACAGTCACCCATGTTAAAAAATATGATTTATAACCTTTGACCGCACATTCTGATCCAGCTTGTGATCGCTAGCACATAAGTAAAAGTTATCTTTGTAACGATTACATTTTTATGTGCACAGCAGTGCGTTATTAACCGTCATGATTTCATGATGTTATAGAAGCCACTTATTGACTTCAAAAATCATGGTAAACGGCGGCGACGGTATTTAGGCGCGTCCGGCCTGATATACGCACGATAAATCCAGACCGCGATGACAGCCAGAACCAACCACGGCAACATTTTGATAACAATCGCCAAGAATCCGCCCAGCATCATCAGAGCAAACGCCACGATCAGTGCAGCCGCCATGCCCAGCAGAGAGACGCCGGTCAGCATCAGCATGAAGAAAAAGCCAAGCACAAAGAGAATTTCCAGCATCGGGTGCTCCTTAATAAGCGAATTGCATTAAGACGCGATGTCATAACACCTGTCTACCATTACAAGAAACGTGCCAATCGGAGACAGGAATTATTGCATTGAATATCAAGGATAAAATTATTCGCAGGCACGAATGACCTGCGAAGAGATAGCGAATTTGACTAACAGATAGTGATTTTACTCACAGCTTAAACCTGCGCTGTCGCTTCCTGAGGTTGATTTACCAACGACAGCGCCTGCTCAACCACATCAATGCCCGCGCCGGCTTTATGCGCATTCTCACTGAGATGACGACGGAACTGACGCGCACCTGGCACGCCCTGGAACAGGCCGAGAATATGGCGGGAGATATGACCAAGATAAGTGCCTTTACTCAGCTCCGCTTCAATATAAGGATACAGCGCGCGGATAATGTCCGGGCCTGTTTTCAGCGGTGCGTCTGAGCCAAATAGTTCGCGATCCACGTTCAATAACATGCCAGGATTTTGGTAAGCTTCGCGGCCCACCATGACGCCATCCATAAATTGCAGATGCGTTTTGGCTTCTTCCAGCGTCTTAATCCCACCATTAATCGCCATCGTCAGATGCGGGAAATCACGCTTAAGCTGATAAACGCGTGGGTAATCCAGCGGTGGGATTTCACGGTTTTCTTTCGGGCTCAGACCGGAAAGCCACGCTTTGCGCGCATGAATGATAAACGTATCGCAGCCGCCTTTTTCAGAGACCTGACGGATGAAATCGCACAGGAATTCATAGCTGTCCTGGTCGTCGATGCCGATGCGGGTTTTGACGGTAACAGGAATTGACACCACGTCGCGCATCGCTTTGATGCAATCCGCTACCAGCGACGCCTGTCCCATCAGACAGGCCCCGAACATGCCGTTCTGCACACGATCCGACGGGCAACCAACGTTGAGGTTAATTTCATCATACCCGCGCGCTTCGGCCAGTTTAGCGCAGTGCGCCAGATCGGCCGGATTACTGCCACCGAGCTGAAGCGACACCGGATGCTCTTCCTCACCAAAGCCGAGATAATCCCCTTTACCATGAATGATGGCGCCGGTGGTCACCATTTCAGTGTAAAGCAGCGTCTGGCCAGTCATCAGGCGGTGGAAATGGCGACAGTGACGATCGGTCCAGTCAAGCATCGGCGCAACGGAAAAACGCTGAGCGGAAAACGGGGTGGTTTGGGGTATTTCGTGTTGAGTTTCTGACATCGACCTGACATTCGCTGAAGGAGTTCGTGGCGCTCCCTCCGGCGCACAGGCCAGAGGGAAGGTAGTTGCTGATTATACCACAGAACAAAGATTCGGCATCCGGTGCGGGTTTTAGGAGGCAGAATATGTCACAGCCCGGCGGCGCATAATTCGTCGATTTGGCCGAAGCATGATAAAATCAACAATGGCCACATGATGTGGCTTATCGATCCCAATCTGCGCTCAGAGAACGTTTTTATGACCCTGAATAATCCGGAAAAAGTCCTTTCACAAGCTGAAGAGCTTTGCCAGCAGCGTAATGTTCGCCTTACGCCGCAGCGTCTGGAAGTGCTGCGCCTGATGACGCAACAGCCCGGTGCGATCAGCGCCTATGACTTACTGGATTTGCTGCGCGTCAGCGAACCGCAGGCCAAGCCACCAACGGTCTATCGTGCGCTGGATTTCCTGCTGGAACAGGGGTTTATTCACCGGGTGGAATCCGCTAACAGCTACGTGTTGTGCCATCATTTTGAAGAGCCGAGCCATACGTCAGCGCTGTTTATTTGCGATCGCTGCGGTCTGGTGACGGAAAAAACCACTGACGGTATCGAAGAGCGCCTGGCGAAACTGGCACTGGATTCTGGGTTCGAATTACGTCATTCCGTAGTAGAAGCGCATGGTCTGTGCGGCGAATGCAAAGTCGTTGAGACATGCGAAAGCCACGACCACTGCGATCACGACCACACAATTGTGGTGAAGAAACGCTAAATTTTATATCGCGGGATTTGAATAGCGAGGATGCGGTGCTGTCGGGAGGACTTTACGGCTGACGTACTCAAGATAAAACAGTGGGTACATCCTTGTACCCGTATCCTGAAAGCGTTCCGGGTAGGAGCAGCTTCTACTCAGGATACGTCACTGAAACACGAGGGGGAGTCGCGTTTTTACCAGTGATATTTGTTGCTTGATTCCCAATCCTTGAGCTCTTTCTCGGCCTGATCTTTCTGATAGCCGTAACGCTCCTGAATCTTACCAACCAGCTGATCGCGTTTACCTTCCACTACGGTCAGATCGTCGTCAGTCAGCTTGCCCCATTTTTCTTTTACTTTGCCTTTAAACTGCTTCCAGTTACCGTCGGCTTGGTCCTTATTCATAAAATATCTCCTGTTACCTTAGGGTTTATGGAGCTGCGGGTTACCGCTGCAGCTCGGGCTTAACACTTCTAAGGTTAGTAGAGAATTTGGATTTATCCTGCAAACGAAGGGATAAAACGCGTTATTAGGATTATTCCAAAGCAGGATATAACGACTAACCGCTATATCCTGCCATGTAAAAAAGTCGCCAATTCAGTGTGATGACGAGGAAAACCATGCGTCTCGCTGCCAGTACCGGTGCCATATCCAGCCGAGAGAAACGCCCCGCAGCCCGAGGAAGACGGTCAGCGCCAGCCACAGCGCATGGTTGCCCAAAAGCGGTAATGACAGCAACGTCAGTCCATACCCGAGTGCGGCAATCGCCATGCTGTTGCGCATATCCCGCCCGCGGGTCGCGCCGATAAACATACCATCGAGCAGGTAACACCAGACCGCGACCAGCGGCAGAACAATCTGCCATCCCAGATAACTGTCAGCCAGCTGGCGCAGCTCTGGCAGAGACGTCAGCGCATTAATAATTTGCTCGCCGGTCAGGGCATACAACAGCGCAAACGCCAGTGCCACCAGACCCGCCTGCCGACAGGCTGCGCGCCATACCTTCAGCAGTTTTTCACGGTTACGGGCACCAAACGCCTCACCGGAATGGGCTTCAATCGCGTAAGCAAAGCCATCGAGCGCAAAAGCTGTAAAGGTCAGAAGATTCATCAGAACGGCATTCACCGCAACAATATGGCTGCCGAGCCGCGCCCCGAGAATAGTCAGCGAGGCGAAACAGAGCTGGAGTAGTAACGAACGCAGCATAATGTCACGGTTGAGACTCAGCAACCGGTGCAAGTCGCCGCGCCACGATGAGGTCAGCAGCGGGAAAGTGATCCCCCAGCGCTTCATCACACGCCAGACAAAACACAGCCCGATGAACAGCGTGAAATACTCCGAACAGGCAGTTGCCGTCGCTGCGCCCTGTACATTCCAGCCGAGCCCTATCACCAGCCACAGATCCAGCACGATGTTAAGCAGGTTACCGGCAATCAGTAAAATCACCGGCCCGCGCACGTATTGAATTCCGAGGAGCCAGCCCAGGATCACCAGATTTGCCAGAGAAGCGGGCGCGCTAATCCAACGGATTTCAATAAACAGCCGCGCCTGTTCCAGCACCGACTGACTGCCGCCAACAATGTAAAAAGCCCCTTCCATCAGCGGATGACGGAACAATAAAATCACCACACCCGCCAGCACAGCCAGAAGAAAAGGCTGCACAAAAGCGCGCGCCAGCAGGACTTTATCTTTCGCGCCGAGCGCCTGCGCGGTCATACCGGTGGTACTCATGCGCAGGAACAGCAGCATCATGAACAGGAAGGTGGTGATCATCGAACCCACCGCGACGCCGCCGAGATAATCCGGGCTGTCGAGATGACCGATCACTGCCGTATCCACCAGTCCCAGCAAAGGCACAGTGATATTAGAAAAGATCATTGGCAGCGCGAGCATCCAGAGGGCTTTATCGGTCGGGCTCAGAAAAGTGTGTTGAAACTTTTGCAGAAGGGATTGATGTTGCATAGAGAATCTCATGCCGGAGGTTCAGGATATGCCTAAAATGAAATCGCCCCGTGAGGGGCGATGATGCGAAATTCGTGTGACTTAGTTCAGGGGAAAGCGCAGAAATCGCATTTTCGTTGACTGATTAGATCCAGTCGCCGTTGCGAATAACACCAACCGCTAAGCCTTCAATGCTGAAGTTTTGCTCACGCAGATCCACCACAATCGGCTGGAACTCGCTGTTTTCAGGCAGTAACTGCACCACGTTGCCTTGTTTCTTCAGGCGTTTTACCGTGACTTCATCATCGATACGGGCGACGACAACCTGGCCATTACGCACGTCCTGCGTTTTATGCACGGCCAGAAGATCACCATCAAGAATCCCAATATCGCGCATCGACATACCGCTAACGCGCAGCAGGAAATCCGCGCTCGGTTTAAACATCGCGGGATCTACCTGATAGTGTCCTTCGATATGTTGCTGAGCCAGCAGAGGTTCACCGGCGGCTACACGGCCAATGAGCGGTAAACCTTCTTCTTCTTCCATCAGCAGACGGATACCGCGCGAAGCCCCGGAGACAATCTCAATGACGCCTTTACGCGCCAGAGCTTTCAGGTGTTCTTCCGCAGCATTCGGGGAACGGAACCCAAGACGAGCGGCAATCTCCGCGCGGGTTGGTGGCATACCCGTAGTGGAGATATGATCGCGAATCAGGTCATAGACCTCTTGTTGTCTGGTCGTTAAAGCTTTCATTCCGCCCCCTGGTTGTTTATACAGTCTAGCTGTGAGTATATACAGCTATACGGGCAATGAAAACCTAAGATTGAATAAAAACAGTGCATAAGCGCGATTCCTGGAATACAGATTCCAAATCAGAACCATCGCGGCCAAAAGATGCTGACCCAGACAAAAATCGCCAATATGATGGTCAACAGTACAGCAGCCGACCCGATGTCTTTGGCACGTCCTGAGAGCACGTGAAACTCAGGCCCGATGCGGTCGATTGCGCATTCCACGGCGCTGTTGAGCAATTCCACCACGCAAACCAGGACCACCGAGCCGATTAGCAGGATGCGTTCGATGCTGCTCACATCGAACCAGAATGAGAGCAAAATTAAGGGGATAGCCGCACTGGCTTCCTGACGGAAAGCCGCTTCATTTTGCCATGCCGCTTTCAGCCCTTTCCATGAATATCCGGCTGCTTTATAAATTCGGGTAAATCCAGTGACTTGGTTCGCCATTCTGTTACTGATCCTTGAGGGGTAGTCCTTCGGGTGTTTGATGCATTTTAGCGGTTTAATGGTCTCTCATCACCACAGATCTCATTTGAGCTTTCTGGTATCCTTGCGGCGAAATGGCTAACAAGAGGCTTCACGTTTTTATGTCAGGTTGGCGTAGACTTTATTACACATTATTGAATTTACCGCTTTCATTGCTGGTAAAGAGCAAAGTCATACCTACAGATCCGGTGACCGAGTTGCACTTAGACCCGACGCGCCCGATCCTGTACGTATTACCTTATAACTCCAAAGCAGATTTGCTGACCCTGCGTGCGCAGTGTCTTGCCCAGAATTTGCCCGATCCGCTGATTCCGCTGGATATCGACGGCACACTGCTGCCAAGCCATGTGTTTATCGCTGAAGGCCCGCGCGTGTTTTCGTATTACACGCCGAAGCAGGAATCCGTAAAGCTGTTCCACGACTATCTGGATCTGCACCGTAATAATCCGGATTTAGACATTCAGATGTTGCCCGTCTCGGTGATGTTCGGACGTGCACCGGGCCGTGAAGGTCAGGATACGCCGCATCTGCGCGTGCTGAACGGCATTCAGAAATTCTTCGCCGTGTTGTGGCTAGGCCGCGACAGTTTTGTCCGCTTCTCTAATACGGTGTCGTTGCGCTACATGGCGACCGAGCACGGTACGGATAAAACCATCGCGCAAAAGCTCGCCCGCGTGGCGCGAATGCACTTCTCTCGCCTGCGTTTGGCAGCAGTCGGCCCGCGCCTGCCTGCCCGTCAGGATTTATTCAATAAGCTGCTGGCCTCGAAAGCCATTGAAAAAGCCATTGAAGATGAAGCGCGCAGCAAAAAGATTTCACACGAAAAGGCCCAGCAAAACGCTATCGCGCTGATGGAAGAGATTGCCGCGAACTTCTCTTATGAAGCCGTGCGCCTTTCCGACCGCGTACTGAGCTGGACGTGGAACCGCCTGTATAAAGGCATCAACGTGAATAACGCCGAGCGCGTGCGCCAGTTAGCGCAGGACGGTCAGGAAATCGTGTATGTGCCCTGCCACCGCAGCCACATGGATTATCTGCTGCTGTCTTACGTGCTCTATCATCAGGGGTTGGTGCCACCACACATTGCAGCCGGTATCAATCTGAATTTCTGGCCAGCCGGCCCGATTTTCCGCCGTCTGGGTGCGTTCTTTATCCGTCGTACCTTTAAAGGCAATAAACTTTACTCGACCGTGTTCCGCGAATATCTGGGCGAGCTGTTCAGCCGGGGTTATTCGGTGGAATACTTTGTCGAAGGGGGCCGCTCGCGAACCGGGCGTCTGCTGGAGCCAAAAACCGGCACGCTGGCGATGACGATTCAGGCCATGCTGCGCGGCGGTTCCCGCCCTATTACGCTGGTGCCGATTTACATCGGTTACGAACACGTGATGGAAGTGGGAACTTACGCGAAAGAGTTACGCGGCGCGACCAAAGAGAAAGAGAGCCTGACTCAAATGCTCAACGGACTGCGTAAGCTGCGCAACCTCGGTCAGGGCTATGTGAACTTCGGTGAACCTCTGCATCTGACCACCTATCTGAACCAAAACGTGCCAACGTGGCGTGAGGCGATCGACCCTATCGAAGCCCAGCGCCCGAGCTGGCTGACGCCGACGGTGCAGGATCTGGCTGAGCAGATTATGGTGCGCATCAACAATTCAGCGGCTGCCAACGCCATGAACCTGTGCTGTACCGCGCTGCTGGCGTCCCGTCAGCGCTCACTGACCCGCGAACAGTTGACTGAGCAGATTGATTGCTACCTGCAGCTGCTGCGCAATGTGCCGTACAATGCTGATTCAACGGTGCCCGATCTGACCGCCGATCAGTTACTTGATCACGCGCTGAACATGAACAAGTTCCAGGTCGAAAAAGATAATATCGGTGACATTATCGTTCTGCCGCGCGAGCAAGCCGTACTGATGACGTACTACCGCAACAACATCCATCATATGCTGGTGTTACCATCGCTGATTTCAAGCATCGTGATGCACCACCGTCTGGTCACCCGCGAGGAGTTGCTGCGTCAGGTTGAACTGATTTATCCGATGCTGAAAGCCGAACTGTTCATGCATTTCGATAAAACCGATCTGCCACAGGTGCTGGATGTTCTGACGCTGGAACTGGCGCGTCAGCAGATTATTCATCTGGAAGATGATGAGTTATCGCTGAACCCGGCACGTATCCGCACGCTGCAACTGCTGGCTGCCGGTGTACGTGAAACATTGCAACGCTACGCGATCACCTTCTCCTTGCTCACAACCAATCCAAGCATTAACCGCGGTGCGCTGGAAAAAGAGAGCCGGATTATGGCGCAGCGTCTGTCGGTGCTGCACGGTATCAATGCCCCTGAGTTCTTCGATAAAGCGGTATTCTCAACGCTGGTTGGCACGCTGCGCGCAGAGGGTTATATCAACGATATCGGTGATGCGATTCAGGAACAAACGCGCGAGATTTACAACATGCTTAGCGACCTGATGACGCCAGACATCAAACTCACTATCGAAAGCGCCGGTATGCCTTCCGAGCTGCCACAGCCGACTGAACCGCCGGCTGAACCTAAGATGGATGTGCGCGATACCGATCATTAATCGCCCGTACTAGCGCTTTAAAAGGTAGAAAACAAAACGCCCGGACTTTGCAAAAAGTCCGGGCGTTTTTTCATTGTCTGAAGGGATTAGAAACTGAACGCCGACAGACTCATCAGGATGCCAAGGAACAACACCAGGCCAACATAGTTATTCTGACGGAAAGCCAGGAAACAGGCGTCACGTTCGCGCTTCGCGATCAGTTTTTGCTGGTGCGCAAATAGCGCTGCGGCCAGCAACAGCGACCAGTAGAACGGCGCGCCAAGCAGGGAAAGATGCCCGACCATCGCCATCAGAACCAGCGTTGCCAGCTGCAACAGGCCGATGATCAGCGTGTCAAAACGGCCAAACAAAATGGCCGTCGATTTTACGCCAATCTTCAAATCGTCATCGCGATCGACCATCGCATATTGCGTGTCGTAGGCCACCGTCCAGCAGATATTTGCCACGAACAATAACCAGCAACTGAGCGGAACGGTTTCACTGACGGCTGCGAAAGCCATCGGGATCGCCCAGCCAAACGCCGCGCCCAATACAAACTGCGGCAGATGGCTGACGCGTTTCATGAACGGGTAAATCCACGCCAGCGCCAGCGCGGCAAGCGAGAGGAAAATCGTCATGCGGTTGAGGGTCAGCACCAGCAGGAACGACACCAGCACCAGCCCGGCAAACAGCATTTTGGCCTGTTTACCGCTGACTGCCCCACTCGGCAGCGGCCGGTTGGCGGTGCGCTTAACGTGCCCGTCGATTTTGCGGTCAGCATAATCATTCACCACGCAACCGGCGGCGCGCATAAAGAAAACGCCAAGCACGAACACCACTAAAATTTTTGCAGAAGGCATGCCGCCACCGGCGAGCCAAAGAGCCCACAGCGTCGGCCAAAGCAGCAACAGCGAACCGATGGGTTTATCAATGCGCATCAGGCGGCAATAATCCCGCCAGGTGCCCTGCGTCATACTTCCCGACACTCTCTGTTCTCCTTGTGGATTGGTCTGGCTCATATCCCGCTCACTTTGCCTTCAGGGCGGTGAACCGGTGAATCTGGCAAGAAAATTTCCGTCAGCAGCAGCGGTTTATCAGAAAGACGCAGACGCGAACGGCGCGCCCATAAGTCGCCCTGCTCACTTTGCAACTGCCCGAGATGGATGTAATCGCGGGTCAGGTTATTACCGCTGAAGAGGTAACGGCCAAGCGGTACGGTACCGAGATCCACCAGCGCCATGTCAGGCCCGGTCAGTGTCTCTTCGGGAATGACGGTACGACCGAGCAACCAGGGCTCAGCGTCGCCAAACAGTACGATTTCGCGCACCCAGTAACGGGTGCTTTCCGGCAACTGCTGCGCTTCACTTTCTCCCAGCTCAGCGCGGCTGACAAAGCATTCGTTTTGAGGTTTAACGGTGACAGTAACACCCTGTTTTTCAAAGCGACGGGTCATGGATCCCATTTCCATCAGCCAGTCAGCCACGTCCGCAGGAACATCAGTCGGATCGTTAAACCAGTGAATCGGGGGTTGTGCAGGGGAATGGGAATCAGACATCAACGGCTCCGTAATGGAGGTATTCATACCTCCAATGAATTATCTGCCTCGTATTCTAACGCATGAATGCGAGGCAGTAATTGCATCATTTTACTCGCGGCGCAGACGCTCGCTGTTCGCCAGGAAGAGTGTGACGACCAGAACGAGGATCGCGCAGGCATACACCAGCGTGTCATAAGGGCTTTTGTGATCGACAATAATCAGTCGAATAATCGCCGTGATACCGATGTAAATAAAGTAGCGCAGCGGGAAATGATATCCCGACGAAAAATACTTAATGATCAGCGCGATAAATTCGAAATAGAGGAAGTAAATGACAATCCCCTCTATCAGAAGATACGACGAAGACTGATCGTTATTCACGAACAATACCATTGCTAAATGATAGGTTTCGCGGCCGATAAAAATCATCAGAATCGCGGCCAGTCCCAATAAAAAAACGTTCAAAATTCGCTGCATGATGACCGAAATCATCGTTGCCCGTTTTGATCCTGCCATGTGATCTACATCCCACTTTTGTTATTAATACCCGCAGAATACCACAGAGTCCGCACAGGAAAAGCGCCATTAAAAAAGGGTCAGCCTGTGAAGGCTAACCCTTTTATTTCCAGCGTTCTTTTACGTATTTCTACGCAATTATGCGCGCCAGTTTTTGAAACGATTGATCAGGCCATTCGTCGAGCTGTCGTGACCCTTCACATCTTCGCTGCCTTCAAGCTCTGGCAGGATGCGGTTCGCCAGTTGTTTACCTAATTCCACGCCCCATTGGTCGAAGGTGTAGATGTTCAGGATAGCGCCCTGCGTGAAGATTTTGTGCTCGTACATCGCGATCAACGCACCCAGGCTGTATGGCGTGATTTCACGCAGCAGGATGGAGTTAGTCGGACGGTTACCTTCGAACACTTTGAACGGCGCAACGTGTTTCACGTCTTCCGGTTTTTTACCCTGGTCGGCGAATTCTTTCTCGACCACGTCCAGAGATTTACCAAATGCCAGCGCTTCCGTCTGTGCGAAGAAGTTAGACAGCAGTTTCGCGTGGTGATCACTCAGCGGGTTATGGCTGATGGCCGGCGCGATGAAGTCACAAGGGATGATTTTAGTACCCTGGTGAATCAGCTGATAGAACGCATGCTGGCCGTTGGTACCCGGCTCGCCCCAGATGATCGGGCCAGTCTGGTAATCCACCGGATTGCCGTTACGGTCAACGAATTTACCGTTGGATTCCATATTGCCTTGCTGGAAGTATGCAGCAAAACGGTGCATGTACTGATCGTATGGCAGGATCGCTTCGGTTTCAGTGCCGTAGAAATCGTTGTACCAGATACCGATCAGCGCCAGCAGAACCGGCAGGTTTTTCTCAGCAGGGGTATTCGCGAAGTGGTTATCCATCGCGTGCGCGCCGCTCAGCAGCTGCTCGAAGTTTTCGAAACCGACGGACAGCGCAATTGACAGGCCGATTGCGGACCACAGAGAGTAACGGCCACCGACCCAGTCCCAGAACTCGAACATGTTGTCGGTGTCGATACCAAACTCGCCGACCGCTTTACCGTTGGTAGACAGCGCGGCGAAGTGTTTCGCCACGTGTTTGTCATCGCCCGCGGTTTTCAGGAACCAGTCACGCGCGCTGTGGGCGTTAGTCATGGTTTCTTGCGTGGTGAACGTTTTTGATGCCACCAGGAACAGCGTGGTTTCCGGCGACAGGTCTTTCAGCGTTTCGGCGATATGGGTGCCATCAACGTTGGAGACGAAATGCATGTTCAGATGATTTTTATACGGACGCAGCGCTTCGGTCACCATGAACGGGCCGAGGTCTGAACCGCCGATACCGATGTTGACGATGTCAGTGATCGCTTTGCCGGTATAACCCTTCCAGTCACCACCGATAACGCGCTCGGTGAAACCTTTGATCTTCGCCAGAACCGCGTTGACTTCCGGCATCACATCTTTGCCATCGACCACAATCGGCGTGTTGCTGCGGTTACGCAGCGCAACGTGCAGAACGGCGCGGTCTTCGGTACGGTTGATCTTCTCACCAGAGAACATCGATTTGATGGCCCCCTGAAGATCAGTCTCTTTTGCCAGAGCCTGCAGCTTGTCCAGCGTTTCTGATGTGATGCGGTTTTTAGAGAAATCGACCAGCATCTGGTCTTCAAACGTGGCAGAGAACTTGGAGAAACGATCACCATCTTCAGCAAACAGATGGCTAATCTGCACATCTTTCATCGTGTCGAAATGCTGCTGCAGCGCTTGCCAGGCAGCGGTCTGAGTTGGATTGATATTTTTCATAGCAATGCTCTTAGGCTGAGAATAAATATGAGGTCACTGTCCCGATTGTATCCTGAACTTCCCGAGATGAGATGCCTTTTCTTGCGATAGGCCAGATCTGTGGATCCACAATGACAAAGAACAATATTAGATGACAATCGCTCAAAATGTGGCTCGACCGGCCGTGAGACCGTTGACAGACGCGCCATAACCCGTTATTCCTAAGCACCTAACTCGCACGCGTGCTCATGTACGCTGTTGTGAGCCAGAAGAGGCGCGTCGCCCAGGCAGTGTACCGGAGGAGCCGAAATCCTACGAAGGTGCATCAGGGGGAGCGGCGCCGAGGTCAAATGCTGACGGCAGGCAGATGATCGACCACAGGGGCTGAATCCTCTGGGTTGTCACCGACATACCCGAAAAAGGGTATTGGCATGGTGGGGCGCTTCTGGGTGTATCGTAGCATCTCTACGCCTGCTCCCGTTTCCCGCTCTCCCCTTGTGCCAATTCTTATGGATTAGGTGGCCGTCATAGAAATGACGTCCCGGACATGAGGTTTTACATGAATCACGCAGCATCCCGCAACGCCACTGTGCAGCCTTTGGGCAACGTTATCGTCGCCAAGTTCGGCGGTACCAGTGTGGCTGATTTCGACGCGATGAACCGCAGTGCAGACATCGTTCTTGCGCGCCCGGAAGTTCGTCTGGTCGTTCTCTCCGCCTCTGCGGGCGTCACCAATTTATTAGTCGAGTTGGCAACGGGCCAGGAAACCGAACGCCGTGTCTTCCTGCTTGACGAAATCCGCCGCATCCAGAATGCCATTATTGACCGCCTCGATAATCCAACGGTGATCCGCGAAGAAGTGGGTCGCATGCTGGAAAATATCGCCATGCTGTCGGAAGCCGCAAGCCTCGCGACCTCTACCGCATTGACCGACGAACTGGTCAGCCACGGCGAGCTGATGTCCACCCTGCTGTTTGTTGAAGTCATCCGCCAGCGCAACGTGCCTGTGGAATGGTTCGACGTGCGTAAAGTCATGCGCACCAACGATCACTTTGGTCGCGCAGAGCCGGACACGCAGGCGCTGACCGACTTGACGCTTTCGCAGCTGCAACCGCGTTTGCAGGACGCACTGGTGATCACTCAGGGCTTTATCGGTTCAGAAGGTAAAGGCCGCACCACGACGCTTGGCCGTGGCGGCAGTGACTACACCGCAGCATTGCTGGGCGAAGCGCTCGGCGCGGTGCGTGTGGATATCTGGACGGACGTACCGGGCATTTACACTACCGACCCGCGTCTGGTACCGGCTGCGAAACGTATTGACCGAATCGCGTTTGAAGAGGCCGCTGAAATGGCCACTTTCGGTGCCAAAGTTCTGCATCCTGCCACGCTGCTGCCGGCGGTACGTCGCGGCATTCCGGTATTTGTCGGCTCCAGCAAAGATCCGTCGGGCGGCGGCACGTTGGTGTGCGATACCAGCGATAATCCACCGTTATTCCGCGCGATCGCCCTGCGTCGCAGACAAACGCTGGTCACGCTGCACAGCCTGAGCATGTTGCATTCACGCGGTTTCCTCGCTGACGTGTTTGGTATTCTGGCCCGCCACAACATTTCTGTGGATTTGATCACTACATCCGAAGTCAGCGTAGCGCTGACGCTGGACACCACCGGTTCCACCTCATCTGACGCCAGCCTGCTGACCACGTCACTGCTGACCGAACTGTCGTCGCTGTGCCGCGTGGAAGTCGAAGAGAATCTGGCGCTGATCGCTATCATCGGCAACAAGCTGTCGCAGGCGTGTGGCGTTGGCAAAGAAGTCTTCGGCGTGTTGGATCCGTTCAACATCCGCATGATTTGCTACGGCGCGAGCAGCTATAACCTGTGCTTCCTGGTACCGGGCAGTGATGCCGATCAGGTCGTTAAAACACTACACCGCAACCTATTCGAACAATAACGGGCGCGGTATCTGTGAAGACCGGGCCTTGTGCCCGGTCTTTTTTTTGTCTGTATTTTTGCAAAACAACAAAGACAAGGATCATCCTCAATGTTAGCCATCATCACCCGTCTGTTTCCGCTGTGGGCCGTGCTGTTATCGGTCGCCGCGTACTATTCACCCACCACGTTCACCCCCATCGGCCCGCATGTTTCTACCCTGCTGATGCTGATTATGTTTGCGATGGGCGTCACCCTCGAGTTCGGTGATTTCAAACGCGTGCTCTCCCGCCCCGGCCCGGTGGCAGCGGCGACGTTTCTGCATTATCTGATCATGCCGCTGGCGGCGTGGGTGCTGGCAAAACTGTTCAACATGCCGGCGGATTTGTCTGCCGGGATGATTCTGGTGGGCAGTGTCGCCAGCGGAACCGCTTCCAACGTGATGATCTATCTGGCGAAAGGTGACGTAGCGCTGTCAGTCACGATTTCAGCCGTATCAACGCTGGTGGGCGTGGTGGCCACGCCGTTGCTCACAAGGTTGTATGTCGATACGCACATTAAAGTCGATGTGGAAGGCATGCTGCTGAGCATTTTGCAGATCGTGGTGATCCCGATTTTAGCCGGTCTGATTATTCATCATTTATTCACTAAAACGGTGAAACGGATCGAACCGCTGCTACCGCTGTTTTCCATGGTCTGCATTGTCGCTATCATCAGCGCCGTGGTGGCGGGCAGTCAGGGCTTTATCGGCTCGGTCGGTCTGGTGGTGATTGTGGCGGTGATCCTGCATAACGCGATCGGCCTGCTGAGCGGCTACTGGGGCGGGAAACTGTTTGGCTTTGACGAAACCACCTGCCGTACGCTGGCGATGGAAGTCGGGATGCAAAACTCAGGTTTAGCCGCGACGCTCGGGAAGATCTACTTCTCCCCGCTGGCCGCCTTGCCGGGCGCGCTGTTCTCAGTCTGGCACAATCTGTCAGGTTCTCTGCTGGCCGGTTACTGGTCAGGCAAACCGGTTAAGAAAGACTAAAAAAGAAAAGGGCGCTTTTGACAGCGCCCGTTTTACTTTACTGAATACCTTACGTTAAACCACTTTCACGTCATCATTGGGTTCACGCATTTCATCTTCCTGCTCATCCTGATCCAGCACGTTATACGCCACCGCACAGAACAACGAATTCAGACGCTTCATGTCGCCCAGCAGGCCAAGGTGCAACGAACTGGTTTCGATACTCTGGACGTTATGCTGATGCAGACGGTCAACGTGCGCGTGTGCATAGCGACGGTCGAGAATGCGGAAGCGGTGTTTGGAACGGCGCAGACGACGCGCGCTGGTCAGGTCATTCGACAAGAACACCCCGAGACTCAGACGCAGGTTATCGAGCAGTTTTTCATGCAGGGCTTCCAGCTCCACCAGCCCTTCCGGCGAAAATGCGCGGCGCGTTGCGTGGGATTTGGCGGTGATATCGCCGGTCATGCGTTCGATGATGTCGCCCGCCTGTTCCAGGTTCAGCGCCATTTCGATGATTTCCGCCCAGCGACGTGAATCCTCTTCGCCCAGCCCCTCTTTGTTGATTTGCGCCAGATAGAGTTTGATGGCGGTGTACAGCACATCCACGTCGTCGTCGAGGCGGCGCACTTCGCGATCCTGCGCCAGTTTCCCGTGCATGACTTCGCGGTTGAGGATCAACATATGTTCTACCACATCGCCCATGCGCAGAGTTTCGCGGGCGGCGTTGGCCAGCGCCAGCGTCGGGGTATCAATGGCGCTGACGTCCAGATGGCGCGGACGCAGGCGCGGGTCGTCTTCCGGCACGTCGGCAATCATCATCTCGCACACTCTCGCCATCGGCGCGGTCAGCGGCACCATCGCCAGACAACGGATAAGGTTGTAGAACATGTGGAAGTAGATCACCAGCTCTTCGTCCGGAATACCGAGCCGCGCCAGCTGCGTCGAAAGCGGGCCGACAAACGGCAGTACAATCACCAGACCAATCAGCTTAAACAGCGTGCTGCCCAGCGCCACGCGGCGACCTGCAGCATTCATTTTACTGGCGTTAATCATCGCCAGTAAACCGCTACCGAGGTTGGCCCCGATCACCAGACACAATGACACTTTCAGTGAAATCACACCGGTGGCCGTCAACGTGGCGGTCAGCAGTACGGCGGCGAGACTGGAATAACTGATGATGGCAAAGATCGCACCGGTCAGGGCATCGAGCAACACGTCCCCGGTCAGCGACGAGAACAGCACTTTGACGCCGGATGCCTGCATGATCGGCGTCGCCGCCGAAACAATCAGTTCCAGCGCCAGCAATATCAGGCCAAGGCCGATCCCTACGCGTCCCATCTGGCCCGCGCGGGTTTGCTTGCGACTGAGGAAGAACGCCACACCGACGAAGATAAACAGCGGGGAAAGCCACGACAAATCGAACGTCAGGATACGCGCCATGACAGCAGTACCGACGTCGGCACCGAGAATGATCACCAGCGCGGGCGCCAGCGCCACCAGCCCCTGAGAAACGAAGGACGTCACCAGCAGCGCAGTGGCGTTACTGCTTTGCACCAGCGCGGTCACACCGATACCGGCCACGAAGGCCAGCGGTTTTTTTTCTACACTACTGCTCAGCACGCGGCGCAAATTCGCACCAAAAACGCGCATGATGCCGGTACGGACGATGTGCGTTCCCCACACCAGCAGGGAAACAGCAGATAACAGATGAAGAAGGGTTAACACGAAAAAACAGCTCCATTAACGCCAGGCATAGACCGGCCATCCTGCCTGCCGGGCGTGCTGGAGCAGGATGGCGTCCGGATTCACTGCGTAAGGCTGACCCACTTTGGTCAGCAACGGCAGATCGTTATGGGAATCCGAATAAAAACTGGCTTGTTGCAGCAGGGTTTCATCCTGATTGATGAGATCCAGCAACCGCGAGACTTTACCTTCGCGATAGGTCATCGTTCCCTGCGTGGCCCCGGTAAAGCGGCCATTCTGAATTTCTACACCGATCGCCAGCGTTTCATCGACACCGAGGAAACGGGCAATCGGCTGCACCAGATGCTCACCGGAGGCGGAAATAATCACCGTCCGGTCGCCCTGTGCGCGGTGAGTGGCCAGACACTCACGCGCCTGCGCATAAATACGCGGTGCAATAACATCTTCGATGTAACGCGCGACCATCGCAGCGACGTCGCCTTGAGTACGGCCGGTCAGCGGCGCCAGCGTACATCGCATGTACTCGCGCATATCCATCTGACCGACGGCATATTGCTGCATCAGCGCAGCATCCTGTTGCAGAAAAGCCTGTTCATCAGCCACCCAGCCTTGTGCCACCATATAGGCAGACCACAAACTGGAACAGTCGCCGCTAATCAGGGTTTCATCGAGATCAAACAGCGCCAGTTTCATGCAACTTCCCGTAACGTAACAAGATCTAACTGTAGACCAATATCGCTGCCATCGGCGCGAAGTGAAGCCACAGACCGGTTTAAGACGTCCACAGAAAGCTCTACGCCGTGCGCTAACACGCGATAACGCACCACGTTGCCAAGCAGGCTGTGGCTGAGAATTTTGGCCGGAATACCTTCAATCACTTCACACACGGTGACTGACTCCGGGCGGATAGCGACGCGCCCCGTGTAGGTGATGCCGGTCAGCGCCATCGCCTGTTCGGCACTTAGCAGGTTATAACTGCCGATAAATCCGGCGGCGAAAGCATCCACGGGTTCAGTATACAAGGTTTCGGCATCGGCATTTTGGACGATTTGCCCCTTGTTCATGAGCACAATGCGATCTGACATCGTCAACGCTTCTTCCTGATCGTGTGTGACAAAAATGGCGGTCAGGTTCATTTCACGCTGGATACGACGGATTTGTTCGCGCAGATGTTTACGGATGCGGGCATCCAGCGCGGACAGCGGTTCATCCAGCAACAGCAGCCGCGGCTGCGTCACCAGCGAGCGGGCGAGCGCCACGCGTTGGCACTGGCCGCCAGAAAGTTGGTGGGGATAACGTCTGGCGTAATCATTCATTTCCACCAGTTCCAACACTTCACCGACGCGGCGATGCACTTCTCCGGCAGGCAATTTTTGCATCTTCAGCCCAAACGACACGTTAGCTTCCACCGTCATATTGGGAAACAACGCATAGCTCTGAAAGACCATACCGATGCCGCGCTGCTGCGGTGGCAACGGAACGATATCCTGCCCCTGAAGCACAATTTTTCCACTGTCGACGGACGTCAGACCGGCAAGACAGCGCAGCAGCGTGGACTTGCCGCAGCCGCTCGGCCCCAGCAGCGTGACGAATTCACCCTCTCTGGCGGAGAAATCAATATTGTTGAAAATCTGCGTAGGGCCATAAGACTTGTTGAGTTGAGTGACCTGCAAATAAGACATATCAGCTCTTTCCTTTGTTCAGCATGTTCGCCACCCAGGTGAAAATCAGGACGACCATAAAATAGGAGATGACCAGCGCGCTGGTGAAATGGCCGCTGCCGTTGCGCATGTTATAGAGATAAACCTGAACCGTTTCATAGCGGCTGCCCACCAGCAGATTGGCGAAGACAAATTCCCCGATCAGGAAGGAGAAAGAGAGCAGCACGGCGATGGTTGCGCCTTTGCGCAGGTTCGGCAGCACTACCAGCAGCGCAGCTTTCCAGGTGCTGGCTCCCAGCAGATGTGCGGCGTCCATCAAATCGCGCAGGTTAATGGCCTGCATGTTGTTGGAAATGGCGCGGTAGATAAACGGCAGCGCGATGGTGAAGTAACAGCCGATCAGGATCCACGGCGTGCCGGTCAGCGATAACGGCTCGCCAGAATAAAGCTGCATCAGGCCGACCGATGACACCACCGGCGGCACCGCAAACGGCAGCAGAATGAGGATATTCATTAGCGCGTCGAGCTTGGGGAAATAGTAAGCAATCACAAACATCAGTGGCAGGATCAGCACCAGCGAGAGAAAAAGCGTCCCGAAACACACCAGCAGCGAATGCCACAACGCGATAAGAAATCGTGGATCGCTCCACAGCGCCACCAGCCATTTGAGCGTAAAGCCGCTCGGTAAAATCGTCGCGCCCCATTCCAATACCAGCGCGTAAACCAGCGTCGCCAGCAGGGGCAACATCAACACAATCAGTAAAACCCAGATCACCACACGGTGGTAAATCGCTTCAGATCGCGACATTTCACACTCCTCTTTTGCAGCAATTACTGCCGTTGGCTGAGATAGCTTTTACGCAGCAGCCACTGATGGATTAGCGTGATAAACGCCATCAGCACCACCAGCAACATCGCCAGCGCGCTGCCCATATTTGGGTCGAGGGAAATATCACCCGAAACCAGCGCGGCGATCCGCACCGGCACCACGTTGAAGTTGCCGGTGGTCAGGGCATACACCGTGGCATAGGCCCCCAGCGCGTTGGCGAGTAAAATCACGAACGTCCCCATCAGCGCCGGGAACAGCACCGGCATCCCGATATAGCGCCAGTAACTCCAGCGACCAGCGCCGAGCAACGCGGCGGATTCACGCCAGTCTTCGCGCAGCGCGTCAAATGCCGGATACATCAGCAAGACGCCGAGCGGGATCTGGAAGTAGGTGTAGAGCACAATCAGCCCGCTTTTCGAGTACAGATTGAAGTTTTCCATCAGCCCGTATTTTTGCAGCAGTAGGGTCAGACAGCCGTTGAGACCGAGCAGAATGACGAACGCGAAGGCCAGCGGCACGCCTGCAAAGTTACTGGTCATGTTGGTAAACGACATCATGAAGTCATGAAGCTTTGTCGGGCCTAGCTGACGGAGTGAGTAACTGCCCACTAACGCGATCAACAAACCATAGAAACTTGACCAGATTGAAATATCCAGCGAGAAGCGCATTGCCTGCAAATAGAACGGCGACGTGAGGATATCGGTGTAATTTCCCAGCCCCCAGGCTTCATAGGTTTCGCTGTAGAAGCTGCTGACCGCAATCCATGCCAGCGGCGCGAGCTGGAAGGCAATGAAAAACACCAGAAACGGCAGCATAAACAGCGCCGCAATCCACTTAGCTTTCATCGGGTATCCTCTAAAAGTGACGGGATTCAGGCCAGTAATGCCGCACAATGTGGCTTATCGTGGGTGATATTGAGGATCTGACAGACGGTGCCGCACAGCTCGGTTTGCAGTGGCGCAGCGTCTCCTAACGTGAACGCACTGCCGAAAACAAATAACGGCACCTGACGCTCTTCCGGCAAAATGCCGCCGTGGCTGCGATCGTCGTTCATGCCGTGATCGGCGGTGACAATCACCTGATAACCCGCCTCCAGCCAGTCACCTAAAAAGCGGGATAAAATTCCGTCCGCCGTCCGCGCTTTGTTGCGGTATTGCGGCGTTGAGAGGCCAAATTTGTGGCCCGCATCGTCAATGTTCATCGGGTGGATCAGCAGAAAATCGGGGTCATGACGGCGGCGCAGGCTTTCGGCATCGTCAAACAAATGCGAATCCGGATAAGCGTCATCGTAATAGAAATGACCGTGCTGAATTGCCAGCGTTTCATCGCTGGTATGGCGGTCACGCGGTGGGTCAAACGGCGTACGGTTATACAACTCGCTGACCCAGTGATAGGCCGCGGCCGCCGTCGTCAGACCGGCATCACGGGCATAATGAAAAATACTGCGTTGTGTGGATAAGCGATCGACCTGATTATTCACAATGCCGCTCACGATCGGCGTAATTCCGGTGAGGATGCACTCATATAGCGGCCGGGACAGCGAAGGCAAGGCACATTCCAGCTGATACAAGCGGCCTCGTCCTTCAGCACACTGCGCCTGTAAATACCCCATTGCGTCGCGGGCGACCTGATAATTCAGGCCGTCCAGTACTACCAGAATGCTTTTCATGAAACGTTTGCCTTTCTTGCAGGTGCTGAAATCCCCGCCGTCGTTCGGGCAACCCGAATGAGTTTGGGGATACTTTTATTATTTTTTTCAGGTAATTACTGCTGCATATTGATCATGACGTTTTCCTGCCACAGACGAGGCAGCGTTTTGGCGCTCTTGTCCCAGGCGGCAGGGTCAGCAATCGGATGGGCATTTTTGTACTCGCTGGACGGCAGCAGTTTAGCTTTCACGTCGTCAGGCAAGGTGATGTGGTCGGCACGGATTGGGCGGGCATAACCCTGCGCCAGATTGATCTGACCGGCATCGGAGAAGATATATTCGCGCGCCAGTTTGGCGGCGTTCGGGTGTTTAGCGAATTTGTTGATGATCGTGGTGTAACCGGATGTGATAGAGCCATCGGACGGGATAACAACGTCGAAGCGTGTTTTGTCGATTTTGTCGCGATAGCTCAGGCCGTTGAAGTCCCACACCACGCCGACCTGCACTTCGCCTTTTTCCAGAGAAGCGATCACCGGATTAGTGAGGCTCAGACGCCCTGCTTTCGCCAGTTTGCCGAAATATTCCAGACCCGGTTTCAGATTAGTTTCATTACCGCCCATGGCGTATGTGGCGGCAAGCACGCCGTTGGCAGCCTGCGCTGCGGTGCTGACATCCCCGATGGTGACTTTATATTTGCCCTTCAGTAGTTCAGCCCAACTGTGTGGTTCATCCTTCACTTGAGACTTATCGATAATGAACGCAATGGTTCCGGTGTAAGCGAGTGCCCACATACCCTCTTTGTCCTTCGCCCAGTCAGGCACCTGATCCCAGGTGGTTGGCTTATAAGGCTGGGTGACGCCCTTTTGCACGGCGACCGGTCCGAACGCGGCGCCTACATCACCAATGTCGGCACTGGCGTTATCTTTTTCAGCGAGGAATTTGGCAATTTCCTGCGCCGAACTCATGTCAGTATCGCTGTGTTTGAGACCGTATTTGGTGCTCAGATCACTCCAGGTCCCTTTCCAGTTGGCCCAGTCATCAGGCATACCGACACTGTTTACCGTTCCTTCAGCTTGCGCTGCTTTAAGAAGTTCAGCAGGAGGCTCAGCGGCAAAAGCCGTTGAGGTGGACAATACGAGCGCGCTGGTTAACACAGAAGCGAACAACTGTTTCATAACGGAAGCTCCAGATGGTAGGGTGTGAGGTGCTGGTCTAGTCCAGCAATAACCAAGCCAATCTAACGATCAATTGTGATAATTATATGTCAGCCTGAAAAAGCAGCAGTTTTAAGCTTCCAGCTGTTATCGGGCGCACATTATTTACACAAAAAAGGGTCGGATTGGTGCATAACCGCACTGAAATAAGGCTTGCTGACCGATGAGAGATCCGCAGACGACGTTGGCCGTGATCTGTAAGGCATTAAGTCAAAGTATCGCGACGGGGGAATTTTCGGCCGAGGGAAGGCTGCCCTCTGAGCGTGCGCTGAGCGAACGTTTTTCAACCACCCGTATCACGCTGCGGGAAGCATTAAGTCAGCTGGAAGCTCAGGGGCTGATTTACCGGGAAGTCCGCCGCGGCTGGTTTGTCTCACCGCCACGGATTATCTACAACCCGCTGCAACGCAGCCATTTTCATGCCATGGCGAGAGACCAGGGCCGCAGTGCGCAAACTGAAGTGATCGATGCCAGACAGTGCGCCGCAAGCGAAGCCGTAGGTCAGAAATTGCAGCTGCCGCCTGACAGTGAAGTGATATGTATCCGGCGGCTTCGTTACATCGACGGTCGCCCTGTCTTATACGTCGAGCATTATCTCAATGCGCTGTATTTTCAGGGCATTCTCGACGCGGACCTGACGTCCTCGCTGACCGACCTGTATGCCTCGCGTTATGACATTCACTACGGTCGGGTTCGTTTCGATATGGTGCCGACGCTGCTGACCGAAGAAGCTTCACGCGCGCTGAGGGTCGCCTCCGGTAGCCCGGCGTTATTTATTACGCGCACCAACCGCGATCAGCATGACCGGGTTATCGACTGCGATCTTGAATACTGGCGTTATGACGCGTTGCACATTGATGTGGAAGTGAACTGAGTGGGGAAAACAGATAAAAAAATGCCCGTTAATTAACGGGCATTTTTACGATCAGTCGGCGTCGTAGCCCAGATTCGGCGCCAGCCAGCGCTCAACTTCAGCGATCGGCATATTTTTACGCACCGCATAATCCTCCACCTGATCGCGCTGGATCTGCGCCACGGCGAAGTATTTGCTGTCCGGGTGACTGAAGTACCAGCCCGATACCGCCGCACCCGGCCACATGGCGAAAGATTCCGTCAGTTGCATACCGGTGTTGGTTTCCACATCCAATAATTTCCAGATCTGGCCCTTTTCTGTATGTTCAGGACAAGCCGGATAGCCTGGCGCAGGGCGGATGCCCTGATAATTTTCGCGGATCAATTCTTCGTTACTGAGATTCTCATTGGCCGCGAAGCCCCAGTACACTTTCCGTACTTTCTCGTGCAGATATTCCGCAAAGGCTTCGGCCAGACGGTCTGCCAGCGCCTTGATCATGATTTTGTTGTAGTCGTCATGCTGTTTGTCGTACGCCTCGGCCAGCGCGTCTTCCTCAAGCCCGCCGGTGACCGCAAACGCGCCCATATAATCTTTTTTGCCAGTGGATTTCGGGGCGACAAAGTCAGCCAGACAGTAGTTGGCGAAATCATTTTTTTCCGTCTGCTGACGCAGATGATGGCTGACTACCAGCACGTCCTGACGGCGTTCATCGCTGTAAATCTCAATATCATCGCCTTTGCGGTTTGCCGGAAATAAACCAACGACCCCACGCGGATTGAGCAGTTTCTCCAGCGAGAGTTTATCCAGCAGATCGTTGGCATCTTTGAACAGGCGCCTGGCTTCTTCGCCGACCACTTCATCTTCCAGAATGCGGGGATATTTACCCGCCAGCGACCAGGTCATGAAGAACGGCGTCCAGTCGATATAATTACGCAGCGTTTCAATACTGGCTTCCACTTTCTGCACACCCAGACGGTGCGCAACCGGCGGCGTATAGCTTTCCCAGTCAATCGTTGTAGCGTTATCACGTGCGACTTCCAGACTGACCGGCGGCGTGCGCGGCTTTTTACGGCCATGCTGAATACGCACGGTGTCGTACTCTTTGCGCGTGCGCTCAACAAAAGGACCGCGCTGTTCATCCGACAACAACGCAGACACCACGCCAACCGAACGTGAGGCGTTTTGCACATACACCGTTGGCCCGCTGTAATTTTGCTCGATTTTCACGGCGGTGTGCGCTTTGGAAGTCGTCGCCCCACCAATCAGCAGCGGCATGGTAAAACCACGGCGCTCCATCTCTTTTGCCACGTTCACCATTTCATCCAGCGAAGGCGTAATCAGCCCGGAAAGACCAATGATATCAACCTTTTCCTCAATGGCGGTTTTCAGAATTTTGTCAGTAGCAACCATTACGCCGAGATCAATAATCTCGTAGTTATTACACTGCAGCACCACGCCAACGATGTTTTTGCCAATGTCATGCACATCGCCTTTCACCGTGGCCAGCAAGATTTTGCCGTTGGTTTTGCCTTTCTCTTTGCTGGCTTCGATGTATGGCTCGAGGTAAGCCACCGCCTGTTTCATTACGCGCGCAGATTTTACCACCTGCGGCAGGAACATCTTACCGGCACCAAACAAGTCCCCGACCACGTTCATGCCGTCCATCAATGGTCCCTCGATCACTTCAATCGGGCGGGCAGCCTGCTGACGACACTCTTCGGTATCCAGTTCGATAAACTCAGTAATGCCTTTAATCAGGGAATATTCGAGACGTTTTTTGACGTCCCAGCCGCGCCATTCGGCCTGTTGTTTATTGGCTTCGCCGTCATCTTTGTTACCGCGATATTTTTCCGCCAGATCGAGCAACCGCTCCGTACCGTCATCGCGACGGTTCAAAATCACATCTTCCACGGCATCGCGCAGTTCGGCTGGTAAATCATCATAAATCGCTAACTGACCGGCGTTGACGATCCCCATGTCCATACCGTTTTGGATGGCGTGATAGAGGAATACGGCGTGAATAGCTTCGCGGACGTGATCATTGCCGCGAAAGGAGAACGAAACATTGGAAACACCACCGGAAATTAAGGCGTGCGGCAGCTGCGCTTTGATGTCAGCGCAGGCTTCGATAAAATCCACCGCGTAGTTGTTGTGTTCTTCGATACCGGTTGCGACGGCAAAGATATTCGGATCGAAAATGATGTCTTCCGGCGGGAAACCCACTTTTTCGGTCAGTAATTTATAGGCGCGGCGACAAATTTCAATTTTGCGCGAGCGGGTATCCGCCTGCCCGGTTTCATCAAACGCCATGACCACCACGGCAGCACCGTAGCGACGAACAATACGCGCATGGTGTAAGAAAGCCTCCTCACCTTCTTTCATCGATATCGAGTTAACAATGCCCTTGCCCTGAATGCACTTTAGCCCTTGCTCGATAACGTTCCACTTGGAGGAATCGATCATGATTGGTACACGGGCGATATCCGGTTCACCGGCAATCAGGTTAAGGAAACGCACCATCGCCGCTTCGGCGTCCAGCATCCCTTCATCCATGTTGATATCGATGATTTGCGCACCGCTTTCTACCTGCTGGCGGGCAACCGCCAGCGCTTCGGCATATTTCTCTTCTTTGATCAGACGTTTAAAGCGCGCTGAGCCAGTGACGTTGGTACGCTCACCCACATTAACGAACAGTGTTTTCGGATCGATGGTCAGCGGTTCAAGCCCGGCCAGACGACAGGCGACAGGAATGTCCGGTATGACGCGTGGTGGCACGCCTTCGACGGCTTTGACCATCGCCGCGATGTGCGCGGGCGTTGTACCACAGCAACCACCGACAATGTTCAGGAAGCCCGAGCGCGCCCATTCGCCAATATGCTCGGCCATTTCTTTGGCTTCAAGATCGTACTCACCGAAGGCATTCGGCAGCCCGGCGTTCGGGTGGGCCGTAACGTAGCATTCCGCGATACGGGATAATTCGGCGACGTATTCACGTAATTCATCCGGGCCCAGTGCGCAGTTCAGGCCGAAGGTTAGCGGTTTGACGTGACGCAGGGAGTTGTAAAAGGCTTCAGTCGTCTGGCCTGACAAGGTACGGCCGGAGGCATCGGTGATTGTGCCGGAGACCATGACCGGCAGCACAATACCCAATGCTTCAAATTCTGTTTCTACCGCAAACGTGGCGGCTTTGGCATTGAGCGTGTCAAACACGGTTTCGATCATGATCAGATCAGCGCCACCTTTGATCAGCGCACGGGTGGATTCGCGGTAGGCTTCCACCAGTTGATCGAAAGAGACGTTACGGAATGCCGGATCGTTCACATCCGGAGAGATCGAGGCGGTGCGGTTGGTCGGCCCTAAAACACCCGCAACGTAACGCGGTTTCTCTGGTGTGCGGGCGGTCCATTCGTCTGCGCAGATACGCGCCAGACGGGCGGCTTCATAGTTAATTTCAGACGACAACGACTCCATGCGGTAGTCAGCCATCGCGATAGTGGTGGAGTTGAAAGTGTTGGTTTCAAGGATATCTGCGCCAGCGGCCAGGTAGCCGTTATGGATCTCGACGATCACTTCCGGTTTGCTTAACACCAGAAGATCGTTATTGCCTTTAAGATCGCTTTCCCAGTCGGCAAAACGCTCGCCGCGGTAATCCTCTTCTTCCAGACGATAGCTTTGGATCATGGTGCCCATGCCGCCGTCCAGAACCATTATGCGCTGTGCCAGCTGCTTATGTAGCGCTTCTACTCGATTAGTCACTTTCACCTCATCACCCATCACGCACACCGGGCAAATTGTTCACTCATGCACCGGAAATTATGGTCAACATCCTAGCATACCTTCCCGAACCAAAAGGCCGTGCCGACGTGAGACTTTTTCAATTCGGGAAGACATCCCGCAAATGCAATGCAACACATCGGATGAGCGCAAAGGCAGGTTGCGATCCATACTGTAAAAACGAAAACTACTTCCAAAAATGATTTTTCTTCGCCAACCTTTGGCGCATCTTACAAGGAACAGGCTTATGGCAACGTCCGCATCGACCCCGGCCAAACGCGCTAAAAAAACCAAAGCCGCAGCCGCAACAGGCAGCGCCGCCACCGGACAGGTCCAGTCCCTGACCCGTGGCCTCAAATTGCTGGAATATATTGCCCAGGCACAGGGCAGCGTAGCGCTAACCGATCTGGCTCAGCAGGCCGGTTTACCGAATTCCACCACGCACCGTTTGCTGACCACCATGCAGCAGCAGGGATTTGTGCGTCAGGTCGGGGATTTAGGTCTGTGGACAATTGGCTCGCATGCATTTGTGGTGGGCAGCAGCTTTCTGCAAAGCCGTAACTTGCTGGCGATGGTGCATCCAATGCTCCGCCGCCTGATGGAAGAATCCGGCGAGACCGTGAATCTGGCGGTGCTGGATCACAGTGACTATCAGGCGATCATCATCGATCAGGTGCAATGTAATGCGCTAATGCGAATGTCAGCGCCGATCGGAGGAAAACTGCCGATGCACGCCTCGGGCGCGGGGAAAGCGTTTCTATCCACATTGCCGGAAGAGCGGCTGGTGAAACTGCTGCATAAAATCGGGTTGCATAGCTATACGCCGCTGACTAAAACCTCGCCGGTAAATCTGAAGCAAGAACTGACGGAAACGCGCAAGCGCGGGTATGCCTTTGATGACGAGGAGCACGCACTGGGACTGCGCTGTGTAGCGACCTGCATTTACGATGAGCATAACGATGCCTATGCAGCGATTTCGATTTCAGGCCCGGTCTCACGCATCACCGATGACCGAGTGACCGAACTGGGTGCACTGGTGATCCACGCAGCAAAAGAAATTACGCAGGCTTATGGTGGTGGACACTGATTTTCAGATGAAGTGACCATGAAATAATTTGGGTTAAGTCATGCTCTTATGCTTAACTCATTGATAGTCAGTCAAGACCTTTAATTTTTCCAGGTAGTAATTTATAAGGATATTTATGCCAAGTGTATTCGGCTCGAAAAATCGTGGTCATTCAGGGTCTCCTTTTATCTCTTCATCATCCGTCACCCCGATACCTGTTGATTCTACGTCTTTACAAGCACCTGCCACAAAAAATCAACTTTTCATTTTAGGGTGTAATTCACCTACTGATTATTTTTTCAAACCAGTTAATGATATTCCCAAATTCAGACCACGACTTCATGGCCGTTTCTTATTTGCTATACTGGCAAGCGAACCGGAAACAATTTATTGCGGACAGCCGTACGATATTCTCAATAGAATGATGGAAGGTAATCAACACAAAGTTGAAAGACACGTCAGCAATGCCTCTATACATCCCTATAAAAGTGAGCGTCGCGGGAGCGATCCGGGGCTAGGAACAAACGGTCATATTTCCCATCCGTTCTATGGGTTTTTATCAGATAAGCGGGTTGAAATAGAAGGTCACACTTCCATCACTATGTGGAAACCCGTCCTTTTTGCGGGTGATATGACATTTAATAATGGAAGATTAACGATGTGGACAAATAATAGTGGTCATTATCGTCCACCGTCTCAATTACGCAGTACCAATTTATCTGCGAATATTAAACGCTTACTTCCGGGACATCTTTACCAGGAATGTATCTTTAATGATTTAAGTGTTGTTAATCCGTCAGGTTCAGTGATTTCACGCCATCTCTCGGATTTTTCGAGTTAATAACAATATAACTTATGAGACATCCCTGAAATGCAAAGTTCAGGGATATCCGTATTCACCAGCCGGGCTAGGTTTAAAGCGCTGGCAACGCCGGTAGGCAAACACATCTTCCACATGCCCTTCACGAATACGCTGTTGTAAACCGCGCCAGTAATCCGCCTGAAACAGGTCATCGTGGACAGCTTCAAAGATCTGCCTGATACGTTTATCGCTGCATAAAAAATGTCGGAATTCTTCGGGGAAAACATCGTTCTGCGCGATGCTGTACCAGGGTTCGCTGGCCAGTTCGTCTTCTGGAAAACGCGGTGAGGGAATATTACGGAAATTCACTTCAGTCATATAACAGATTTCATCGTAATCATAAAACACTACGCGGCCGTGGCGGGTCACGCCAAAGTTTTTGAACAACATATCGCCGGGAAAAATATTGGCGGCTGCCAGCTGTTTTATTGCGTTCCCGTATTCTTCGATCACGTCATACAGCTGCTGATCGCTGGCCTGCTCCAGATAGATATTCAGCGGGGTCATACGTCGTTCGATGTACAAATGCCGCAGAACAATACTGTTTCCCAAATCCTCCATCTTTGCCGGTACCTCTCGCTGTAACTCCGCCATCAGTTCCGGGCTGATATTTTTCTTCGGCAGAATAAAGTGCTCAAACTCCTGGGTATCCGCCATACGTCCAACACGGTCATGTTCTTTGACCAGCTGATAGCACGCCATGACCTGCGCTTCGGTGACCTCTTTTTGCGGCGCGAAACGATCTTTTATCACTTTAAAAACACGGTCGCTGCCTGGCAGGGTAAACACCAGCATCACCATGCCTTTGACACCCGGTGCCACAATGAAAGATTCATCGGTCTGCGCCATAAAACGTAAATGCTCACGATAACACTCCGTTTTTGCGTGCTTCTGGCAGCCGATGGCGCTGTAGAGTTCGGCGGTGGTTTTGGCCGGTAAAATCTCACGCAACCATTCCACCAGCGCACCGGGCTGAGGGGCATACACCATGAAATACGATCGGGCAAAGCCGAAGACAATACTGGCGTCGTTGCTGTCGGTGAGACAGGCATCGACGAACAACATGCTTTTATGCCCCAGATGCACAGGCAGCAACAACGGAAAACCCTGCTGCCCGACTCTGATTTTACCAATGACCCATGCGGCTTTGTTGCGGTAAAAAATCTCCATCGCTATCTCAATCACAGCGTCAGAGAGTTGTACCGCAGAAAAACGTTGTTGCAACGCTGTGGCGATATATTCGACATCACGCGGGGCGTTTTCCCAGGGTAAGCGCATTGGGAGATCGCCAAGCACCTTTTCAAGCGTGGTCGTCAGATTTCCCTGAACCAGGTATTTACGCGCTAACGGGCGCGGGCAGTGTCGCTGCGGATGAGCGGGCTGCCCACTGAAAATATAGAGTTTATCTGCGGTCAGATCGCGGTGTTTGAAAATCCGGCAATAGACTGAATTAAAGAAGCTTTCAGCAATTTCTGCCCGTGGATAGTCTGGCAGCAGTTCTGAGTAACAATTTTTGACCCGAATCAGAAAAGCCGCATCATAAAAATGAGGGCCAGTGATGCATTTAAGCTGGGCGACCACCAGCCCGACGTGATGATCGTAAAGATGGATCCGTTGCTTCATCGCCGCCTGTACCGCGGGCCAGTCTGCCTGCTCGAATCTCTGCTGAGCACCGGCGGTCACTTCCAGAAAACGGCCATACTGCGCATCGAACCCTTGTAAAATCGTCTGGGCAATCAACAGCTCTATGCGCATCGTCTGGCTCCTGAAGAAGAAATGCCCGACTTTCGCCGGGCAGAATAAAAATCAGTGATGTGTCGGCGAGAATTGCTGCTCTTCCGTTGAACCCGTTAAAGCAGTCACCGAGGAGTGCCCACCCTGAATGATGTTAGTGACCTTATCGAAATAGCCGGTGCCCACTTCCTGCTGATGAGAAGCAAAGGTATAGCCGCGACTGATGGCTGCAAACTCCGGTTCCTGCACTTTTTCAACGTAATGTTTCATGCCTTCGCCCTGCGCGTAAGCATGGGCCAAATCGAACATGTTGAACCACATACTGTGGATACCTGCCAGCGTGATGAACTGATACTGGTAGCCCATCGCGGCAAGCTGATCCTGGAAGCTGGCGATGGTCTTATCGTCGAGATTTTTCTTCCAGTTAAACGAGGGTGAGCAGTTGTACGCCAGCAGTTTTCCTGGGGATTTTGCGTGGATGGCGTCCGCAAATCGCCGGGCAAGCGCCAGATCCGGTGTCGAGGTTTCGCACCAGACGATATCAGCATAAGGGGCATAAGCCAGCCCGCGGCTGATGGCCTGTTCGATTCCGGCGTTAGTGCGGTAAAAACCTTCGTGCGTCCTTTCGCCAGTAATAAACTGGCTGTCATAGGGGTCACAATCGGATGTCAGTAAATCCGCCGCATCGGCATCTGTTCTTGCGACCAGTAACGTCGGAACGCCGAGCACATCTGCCGCAAGACGTGCGGAAACCAGCTTTTGCACCGCCTCCTGAGTCGGTACTAGCACCTTGCCGCCCATGTGCCCGCATTTTTTCACCGCTGCAAGTTGATCTTCGAAATGCACCGCCGCTGCGCCCGCTTCGATCATGGATTTCATCAGCTCAAATGCATTCAATACACCGCCAAACCCGGCTTCAGCATCAGCAACAATCGGCAGAAAGTAATCTGTGTAACCCGGCTGCCCCGGTTCAATGTTATTCGACCACTGAATTTGATCGGCGCGGCGGAAGGTATTATTAATGCGTGCCACGACTTCCGGAACGGAATTCACCGGATACAATGACTGGTCGGGATACATGCTGGATGCAGTATTGGCATCCGCAGCGACCTGCCAGCCGGAGAGATAAATGGCTTCGATACCGGCTTTCGCCTGCTGCAATGCCTGACCGCCGGTCAGCGCGCCGAGACAGTTCACATACCCTTTACGTGATGAACCGTGCAATAACCGCCACAAACGGGATGCGCCATGCTGTGCCAGCGTGCACTCAGGGTTAACGGAGCCGCGCAGACTGATCACTTCAGCGGCGGTATACGGACGGGTAATGCCTTTCCAGCGTGGCTGGCTCCAGGTTTCTTCAAGCTGCTGAATTTGCTGAGTACGTGTTATTTTCATGGCAAATGCTCCGGTCTTTTTTATAGGTAGGGTAAGAAGGATCAGGCCAGCAGCTGATAGCCCGGCAGTGTCAGGAAGTCGATAAGCTCATCCTGAGTAGTGATTTTTTCCATCAAAGCGGCAGCCTGCGTGAAGCGGCCAGCGCTGAAACGTTGTTCTCCCAGTTCTTGCTGGATCACCAGCATTTCTTCATTCAGCATCCGGCGGAACAGGGGCTTGGTCACCAGTTGGCCGTCGCTGAGCGTTTTGCCATGACGGATCCACTGCCAGATGGAGGTACGGGAGATTTCTGCAGTTGCTGCGTCTTCCATCAGCCCGTAAATCGGTACGCAACCGTTGCCGGAAATCCAGGCTTCGATGTACTGAATCGCCACACGGATATTGGCGCGCATGCCCTCTTCGGTACGCTCGCCGGAGCAGGGTTCAAGCAACTGCTGAGCGGTAATTTCCTCATCTTCTTCGCGCATGACATCAAGCTGATTAGTACGCGATCCGAGTGCTTTATCGAAGACTTCCAGCACCGTGTCGGCCAGCCCTGGATGCGCGATCCACGTGCCGTCATGTCCGTTGTTCGCCTCAAGCTCTTTATCGGTTCTGACTTTATTGAGCACCAGTTCATTACGCTGGACATCTTTGCTGGGGATAAATGCCGCCATGCCGCCCATAGCAAAGGCACCGCGACGGTGGCAGGTCTTGATCAGCAACCGCGAGTAGGCGCTAAGGAAAGGCTGGGTCATGGTGACCGACTGGCGATCGGGTAAAACGCGATCACTATGATTTTTTAGCGTTTTGATATAACTGAAGATGTAATCCCATCGACCGCAGTTAAGTCCGACAATGTGATCTCGCAGGTGGTACAGGATTTCGTCCATCTGGAAAACGGCGGGCAGCGTCTCAATTAATACGGTCGCTTTGATTGTGCCGCGCGGTAAATCTGCGTAGTCCTCGGCAAAGCTGAAGACCTGACTCCACCAGTCAGCTTCATGATAAGACTGCATTTTTGGCAAATAAAAATAGGGACCGCTGTCTTTAGCGAGCAAGGCGCGATAGTTGTGGAAAAAGTACAAAGCGAAATCGAACAATGAACCAGGGATCGCTTCGCCCTGCCATGTCACATGCTTCTCTGGGAGATGCAGACCGCGAACGCGGCAAATCAGCACCGCAGGATCAGGCTTGAGCTGATAAATTTTACCGGATTCATTGGTGTGGCTGATGGTCCCATTTACCGCATCCCGCAAATTGATTTGCCCTTCAATGACCTTCTGCCAGTCAGGAGCCAGCGAATCTTCAAAGTCAGCCATAAAAACTTTCACATTGGCATTGAGCGCGTTAATCACCATTTTGCGCTCAACCGGTCCGGTAATTTCAACGCGACGGTCCAACAAATCAGTTGGAATATTACGAATTTTCCAGTCTGATTTTTTTATGGAATCTGTTTCCGAAATAAAATCAGGAAATTCTCCTTGATCAATTTTCTGCTGTACAGCGATGCGGTCTGCCAACAGTCGGTTACGCGTCGGGGTGAAATGCACCACCAGTTCTGACAAAAAATTGACGGCTTCTTCCGTCAGGATAAGGGGTTCATGCTCACCAAATTGGCGTGTAAAGCCAAGCTGACTGCAGGTAATTTGCTCTGACATCGCTATTCTCCTGATTTATCTGCGTAATCTGCCAGACCGCCTCACTGGACAGATGCTATTACGGTAGGAAATAAACCAGTCTCGTCAGCCAATCTCTATGACGATTTCTTTCTGGTTATTTATCACCCGATAGACTTAAGCGTAATCAGGAATTACATAAAATCAAAAACGATTTCCATTTTATTTTTAGTTTTGAAATATATTCATTTTAATCAAATAGATACTGAGAAATATAATTATTCAGAAATGATAATGAATTTCGAAATCTAGAAAAAACTGTTAGGGGATGTACCGAAAAGTAGGGTGATCGCGGGGAAGAAGTAAATCCGGCAGACGATCAGGCGTGATCGTTTTCCGGATCTTTAAGTCTGTTATTCCAGGGTTGGATTCATCTGGCGAAGATCAAACGGTGTGATCTGATAGACGTAGTAGTTAAGCCAGTTCGTAAAGAGCAAATGGCCGTGACTACGCCAGGTCGCCTTTGGCGATAACTCGGCATTATCTTGCGGAAAATAGTTGTAAGGCATGTCTGGAGATAGCCCTGCTGCGACATCTCGGAGATATTCACCGGCCAGAGTACCTGCATCATATTCAGGATGCCCGGTGACGAAGGCCATTCGCTTATCTTTAGTCGCAAACAAATAAGCTCCCGCTTCTTCAGATTCAGCAAAAATATCCAGATCCGTGTACTGACGCAGGACCTCCGCCGGGAAATCTGCATAGCGGGAGTGTGGTGCCAGGAAAGTTTCATCAAATCCGCGAGTTAGCAATGCAATGGATTGCAGTGTCTGATGCGGATAAACACCTGACAGCTTAGTTTCGCGCGTCATTTTGGGAATGTCGTATAACACATTTAAAGCCGCCTGAACCGCCCAACATACAAACAGCGTCGAAGTAACGTGCTCCTTTGCCCAGTGGATAACGCGCTCTATCTCAGGCCAGTAGGCGACATCGCAGAAATCGACGAGTCCGAGAGGTGCTCCGGTGACAATCAGACCGTCATAGTTGTCATGCTGGATATCTTCGAAATCACAGTAGAAGTTATCAAGATGCTCAGCTGGCGTATTTTTTGACTCGCGGTTATCGATGCGCAGAAGCTGAACATCAATTTGCAAAGGAGAGTTGGAAAGCAGCCGTAAAAACTGATTTTCGGTCTCAATTTTCTTTGGCATCAGGTTAAGTACCAGCACTTTCAAAGGTCTGATTTCCTGAGTTTTTGCGCGCGACGATGTCATTACAAAGACGTTCTCATTGCGCAGGAAATTCACGGCTGGTAACTCATCTGGAACCCGAATCGGCATAGCAACTTCCTCACTGCATCCATTTATACGTTTAGACTTCTAGATAGCCGAAGATAGCGAACTTTAGCAGCAATGTCGAGCCTGCAAGCAGTAAGTGAAAATGTTTCAGCTTCAGTTATTTATTTAGACGTTTTAGATATATAGAGACATATATTAGGGGAATCAAGCGATAAAGCAGTGGCTCATAAACAGTGGATTTGAGCAGAAAACGTTCTGATATGTAAACGGAACCACCTATTCCCCTTCACTTCCCAAATTCCAGACAGCAAAAAGCCCTGTACGTCAGTACAGGGCTTTCCACTTATTTGATGCCTGGCAGTTCCCTACTCTCGCATGGGGAGACCCC
>NZ_JBXAVQ010000025.1:0-49825 GCF_057290995.1 Rahnella sp. 1L-D-7-B-C2
TGAAAGTTCCATTTAAAAAGGGTCCATGTTGAGCATGAACCCTTTTTACACGAGCCACTGGATCGGTCAACTGATCCTTAAACGATCGGCATTAACCTGAAGGGTGCTGTTTTTTTATGCAATAGGTAAAAAAACAGTACAAATGTAAGGAAACCGAAAGAGATTCTCTGTTAATATTATTCTTAGCCATTTTATTTTTATTGCCTGCCATCGCTGAGGCTATTTCAGCACGTGCATCCAATAGAAATTGGCTATTCGTTTATTGTGTCCGCCTTTAAGTGAAATACCTGTACGTACAAAAACACAAAATTTTAGTTAAGTTATTTATTAATTAACGGACGTTTATCTTTCGTTGAATATATAAAATGGACAAGGAAAAGTAACATGATGAAATCAGTTTTGGTCCTGTCGGCATTGATTACCGCAGGCACATTAACCGGCTGTGCTACAGAATCTTCGCGTACTCTGGAAGTCCAGAAAGTCGCTTCTTATAACACGCAATATAACGGCCCACGCAGCCCGATTTCAGTCGGTAAATTTGATAACCGTTCCAGCTATATGAGCGGGATTTTCTCCGACGGTGTTGATCGTCTGGGGAATCAGTCTAAAACCATTCTGGTTACCGATCTGCAACAGACCGGCCGCTTCAATGTGTTAGACCGTACCAACATGGCGGAAATTAAAGAAGAAGCAGGTATTAAAGGTCAGGCCCAGACCCTGAAAGGCGCAAACTACGTGATCACCGGTGACGTCACCGAGTTTGGTCGTAAAGAAGTGGGGGACAACCAGCTGTGGGGCATCCTTGGCCGCGGTAAGCAACAAATTGCCTATGCAAAAGTCAGCCTGAACGTGGTGAATGTTCAGACCTCAGAAGTGGTTTATTCCTCTCAGGGCGCAGGCGAATACTCCCTGTCCAACCGCGAAATTATCGGCTTCGGCGGTACTGCAAGCTATGACTCGACGTTAAACGGCAAAGTGCTGGATTTAGCGATTCGTGAAGCAGTGAATAATCTGGTTAACGGTATCGAAAGCGGTGCATGGCGCCCGACTCATTAATAATACGGATATTATAAAATGACCTTAAGCAAAACCCAAAGTACGCTGGCAAAAGGCGGACTTATTACCCTGCTGTTATTATTAGCGGGCTGTTCTCCAAAGGCGGATAAATCGCTCTATAACTGGGACAATTATCAGACAACGGTATACCAGTACTATCAGGGCGATAAAGTTGGCCCTGAGGAGCAAATCGCCTCACTGAAAGAATCGATTGAGAAATCCCGTGCGACGAATAAAGCGGTTCCACCGGGCCTGCACGCCCAGCTGGGATTACTTTATGCCAACACCGGTCATACTGATTTAGCATTTCAGGAATTCAATACTGAAAAAAGGCTGTTCCCTGAATCAGCAACTTACATGGACTTTTTGCTGAAAAATAAAGGGAAAACCAAATGAAGCGTTTATTCGTATTATTGACACTCGCCTTCGCGCTGGTACTGACCGGCTGCGCAAAGAAACCGGGATATGATTACACCGCGTTTAAAGAGAGCAAGCCGAAATCGATTCTGGTACTGCCGCCGGTAAACCATTCACCGGACATCAACGCCAGCCACAGTATGCTTTCCACCGTAACCACGCCGCTGGCGGAAGACGGCTACTATGTTTTCCCGGTTGCCGTGGTGGAAGAAACCTTCAAGCAGAACGGCATGACGTCGGCGGAAGATATCCGTTCAGTCAGCGCGGCGAAGTTACGTGAGATCTTCGGTGCGGACGCTGCGCTTTACATTGATATTACCAGCTATGGCAGCACCTATATGGTGGTTTCCAGCGAAACGCGCGTGACGGCGAATGCCAAACTGGTCGATTTGCGTAATGGCAAAGTGTTATGGACCGGCAACGCCACAGCCTCGGACAATGAAAACAGCAACAATAACGGCGGCATCATCGGAATGTTGGTGCAGGCGGCAGTGAAGCAAATCTCCAGCACCATGTCCGATAAAGGTCATGATATTGCCGGGCTCACCAGCTATCGCCTGCTGAGTGCAACGCAGACTGACAGCCTGCTGTATGGCCCACGTTCACCAGAATATGGCAAAACGGTCACGCGCTAAGCACGCTAAGGTATTGCGCAGTGCACAAAGTAGCCTGTTCAGGCAGCAGACTGCTAATCTGAGCGGCACATAAAAACTACCTTCGGTTTTTTTGTGCCGCTAATTCAATCTTAAAATGTTTATAGCCTTTCAAATGGCAAAAACATCACTCCCCCAGCCTCGGATACGCATCCGCTATCTTATCGCCCGTAAAGTGCGCCACCCACCCTTCCTGATTATCAAATACGCGTATCGCCGTGAACGACGGGGATCCGCCCATATCGAACCAGTGGCGGGTATTCGCAGGAACGGAAATCAGATCGTTCTTCTCACACAGGATCTGGTAAATCTTGCCGTTGAGATGCAGGCAAAACAGCCCGGCACCTTCGACGAAGAAACGCACTTCGTCTTCGCCGTGGGTATGCTCGGAGAGGAATTTGGTGCGCAGTACTTCGCGCTGTTCGTTGTCCGGGCGCATGCTGATGACGTCCCAGCTCTGGTAGCCCTTTTCTGCCACCAGCTTATCGATTTCATGCTGATAGGCGGCAATGACATCCTGCGGCTGCGGATTATCACCTAAATCGCGATCGGCCTGCCAGCGCTCGAAACGCACGTCAATTTTGTTCAGTTCGGTGGCAATAGCGTCACCGTCGCGGCTTTCCCAGACGGGGGCCGAAGGATCCTGGTCACTAAAAATCGTCAATGCACTCATGCTCAACCCTCTTATAAGAATGTTTCTAAGGCTATCTGATCAAAACGATTAACTTGCAGGTGATCGCTGACATCGTCGGCGTCATCGCGGATCAGCTGACAGGTGTGCCAGCCCGCTAAGCGCGCGGCGTCGAGTTCCTGACGGATGTCAGATAAAAACAGTAAATCCTGTGGCGGTAAAATCAGTTGCTCGGCGATATTCTGATACGACTCAGTCTCGCGCTTGGCGCCCACGCGGGTATCGAAATAACCGCTGAACAGCGGCGTTAAATCGCCCGCGTCGCTGTATCCAAACAGCAGTTTTTGCGCATCCACCGAACCGGAAGAATAGACGCAGAGCTTCAGGCCATCTGCATGCCACGCACTCAGCTGCGGCGCGACATCCTCATACAGATGTCCGCGAAAGTCCCCGTTCTCGTAGCCGGTACGCCAGATAATGCCCTGCAACACTTTCAGCGACGTCGATTTCACATCGTTGTCCATATAAGTGAAAAGCTGCTCGATCAGCGCTTCGATGCTGGCCTGTGGCCGGTCGATTTCGGCGCGCAGGCCGTCGAGTGCGGCCGCGACGTCGGGCTGTTCGTGCGCATGACGCAGGAATTCCGCCAGACGCTGGCGGGCATACGGGAATAACACCTGATGCACGAAACGGATGTCGGTGGTGGTGCCTTCAATATCAGTGACGATGGCGCGGATCATTTTGCCTCCAGCAGACGACGTTGCAGTTCACACTGGAACAGGAATTCCAGACCTTCCAGATGGCGACGCGCCTCGGCCACATCTTTGCCCCAGCAGGTCAGCCCGTGGCCGCGCAGCAGAAAACCATACTGCAACGGCGCATGCTCTGTTGAAGCCATAATTTTATCAGCCAGCGCGGGAATTTCCTGGCTGTTGTCAAAAATAGGAATAAGCACCCGATCCAAATGCGTCGTCTGGCCGCTGAGAGATTTCTGCATCTCGTAGCCTTCCAGCACCAGCGTGCCGCTGCGTTCCACCCGCGACAGCACCGTCGAATTTACCGAATGAGTATGCAGCACCGCCCCGATTTGCGGGTCGTGCGCATAGAGCATGGTATGCAGACCGGTTTCCGCCGAAGGACGACGCCCGGCCGGCGCGAGGCCGCTTGCCAGTTCGACCAGCAGGAAATCCTCTGCGATCAGTGAACCCTTGTCTTTGCCCGATTCGGTGATAAGGCAATGTTCCGCGCCCGAACGCACCGACATATTGCCGCCGGTCGCCGGGCTCCAGCCCTTCTGACCAATCCAGTGACAGGCCGCCAGCAGCGCGCCCAGTTGCAAATTTTCTGTCATCGTATTCCTGAAAAACCGTGCGTTGATGGGCTGATTTTGAGGTGAAAATCGCGATATATAAATATTTGATATGTTCTAGACTGAATTGGCATTTAGCCATCTAAGCGTCTTGATTGCCAAATATTAACATCGTGTTATATTGTGAGCAACATCGCTATCTGCACCGGTCCAGGAGTATTGACCCGCCATGAGCACAGCCGCACTGATCCCCGAAAGCAAACTTCCCGCGTTAGGCACCACGATTTTTACTCAGATGAGTGCCCTGGCGCAGAAACATAACGCCATTAATCTCTCGCAGGGTTTTCCTGATTTCGACGGCCCCGGCTATTTACGCGAGCGTCTGGCGTACCACGTCAGTCAGGGGGCGAACCAGTACGCGCCAATGACCGGTACTGCGCCGCTGCGTGAAGCCATTGCCGCGAAAACCGAACAGATTTACGGCTTCAAGCCCGACGCCAATACCGACATCACCATCACCGCCGGTGCCACGGAATCCCTGTACATCGCCATTACGGCGCTGGTGTCGAAAGGTGATGAAGTGATCGCTTTCGACCCAAGCTACGACTGCTACGCCCCTGCGGTGGAACTGGCGGGCGGCGTGATGAAACGTATTCAGCTCCAGCCGCCGGAGTTCAAAGTAAACTGGGCGGAATTCGCCGATCAGGTTACCGACCGTACCAAACTGGTGATCATTAATACTCCGCACAACCCGTCGGCGACCGTCTGGCAAGACAGCGACGTCGAACAGCTCTGGCAGATCATTGCCGACCACCACATTTTTGTACTCAGCGACGAAGTGTACGAGCACATCTGCTTCGCACCGCAAGGCCATGCCAGCGTGCTGCGCCATCCGCAACTGCGTCAGCGCGCTATCGCGGTTTCGTCGTTTGGTAAGACTTACCATATGACCGGCTGGCGCGTCGGCTATTGCATCGCACCGGCGGTCATCAGCGCCGAATTGCGCAAAGTCCATCAGTATCTGACGTTTTCCATCACCACCCCGGTTCAGCTGGCGCTGGCGGATATGCTGCGGGAAGCGCCGGAGCACTGGCAGGAATTACCGGCGTTTTATCAGGCCAAACGCGACCGTCTGGCGCAGGGGCTGGCAAACAGCCGCCTGAAGGTACTGCCGAGTGAGGGAACCTATTTCCTGCTGGTCGATTACAGCGACGTGTCCGATTTAGACGATGTTGCATTCTGCCACTGGCTGACTGAACATGTGGGCGTGGCGGCCATTCCGATGTCGGTATTCTGCGCTGCACCTTTCCCACATAAACTGATCCGGCTGTGCTTCGCCAAACAGGAAGCCACGCTGGACGCGGCTTCGGAGCGCCTGTGTCAACTTTAAAACTGTCCGTACTGCAACAGCCGCTGGTGTGGCTGGACGGCGAGGCCAACCTCGCCCATTTCGACAGCCTGCTCGGGGCGCTGACTGACCGCGACCTGATCGTACTGCCGGAAATGTTTACCACCGGCTTTGCCATGCAGGCACCGGGCAGCGCGCTGCCGCAGTCTCGCGTGGTGCAATGGCTGCAACAGTGGGCGCAAAAACTCAATGCAATGATTGGCGGCAGCGTAGCGCTGAGTACCCCCGACGGCGCCGTGAATCGCTTCCTGCTGGTTGAACCGCAGGGCAAAGTCCATTTTTACGATAAGCGCCACCTGTTCCGCATGGCCGGTGAGCATAACTATTATGTGGCGGGTAAACGCCGTGAAATCGTCGAATGGCGCGGCTGGCGTATCCTGCCGCAGGTCTGCTACGACCTGCGTTTCCCGGTCGCTTCGCGCAATAATCAGGATTACGATCTGGCGCTGTACGTCGCCAACTGGCCTGCCCGTCGCAGCCATCACTGGCAGACGCTGCTCACTGCCCGCGCAATTGAAAATCAGGCTTACGTCGCCGGATGTAACCGCGTCGGCGATGACGCCAACGGCCACCACTACAGCGGCGACAGTCTGATCATCAATCCGCAGGGCGAAGAGATGGCGCGCGCCGAACCGGGTTCAGCGATGATCATTGAGGCCGAGCTGTCGCTCGAAGCATTGCAGGATTACCGCGAAGCCTTCCCCGCATGGCGCGATGCCGATACATTTTTACTGCACGATTAATCCGATCGCAACTCAGCGCTCCATCAGGACGCTGAGCAATTTTTTCACCGCCGGGGATTGCTCAAACCGGCGGTACACCAGCCACAGTTCACTTTCTTTGAGCGGATTTTTCGGCACAATAAATCGCACGCCGGGCAGTTGGATCACCGATACCGACGCCGGAACCAGCCCGACGCCCAGCCCTGCCGCCGCCAGACTGACAATACTGGCGACATCTTTGACCTGCTGTACCACCTGCGGCGAAAAACCCGCCTGACCGCAGGCGTCGCGTACTTCCTGCCCCAGCCCTATGCCCGGTTTATCGTCCATCAGCAGCCATTCATCCTGTGCCAGCGCGGCCAGCGGCAAACTGCTTTCGCCCGCTAGCGGATGCTGATGATGTAAGGCGATCAGCAGCGGTTCGCAACTGAAAAGCTGTTGCTCCAGCCCTGCAGGCAACGGGCCGAAAGGCGCACGGACAATTGCCACGTCCAGAATTTCATCTGCCAGCGCTTTGAAAATATCATCAACCTGATACGGCGACAGGCCGATGGTGACGCGTGGCGCTGCGCGGTGGAACGTATTCAGCCGCTCCGGCAGCAGGCCGTTGAACATCGCGCTGGCCACGTGCCCCATCGCCACCGTTCCCTGCTCACCGCGCGCGGTGCGCTGCGCCTCACGCACGCCGCTTTCGGCAATCTGCAACGCCAGCCGGGCCTTTTGTTCAAAGGCCACACCGGCTTGTGTCAGCGTCAGACGGCGATTGGCGCGCACAAACAGCCGCACATCCAGCCGCTCCTCCAGCGCTTTGATTTGCTGGCTCAGCGCCGGTTGCGCGATCGACAACTTCTCCGCCGCACGGCCCATGTGTAACTCCTGCGCCAGCGTCACGAAATAGCGTAAATGTTTAAAATCCATCTGAGCCTGCCTGCGGAATCGATAAGTAAAATGCATCAATAATAGGTTAATGATGCAATTGATCGGCAGTGGTTAAAAGCTCAAAGTAAGAGCAATTTAGTTACGCTGGAAATCATCATGAAAAATCAGACGTCAGAACCGGCCATGCAGGCCAGCGACATCAATGACTTACGCAGCGCCATTGCGTTATTGAAACAGCACGACGGCCAATACATTGAAACCGATCATATTGTTGACCCCAATGCCGAGCTGGCGGGGGTTTACCGACATATTGGCGCAGGCGGTACGGTGAAGCGCCCGACGCGCATCGGCCCCGCGATGATGTTTAACACTATCAAAGGCTATCCGGGTTCCCGCGTACTGGTTGGCGTTCACGCCAGCCGTCAGCGCGCCGGCATGCTGCTAGGCTGCAAGCCGGAAGATCTGGCCTTTCATATGGGCAAAGCGGTGAAAAACCCGGTCGAACCGGTGAATCTGACCAGCGGATCCGCGCCCTGTCAGGAGCAGATTTTCCTCGCTGAGGATGCGGATTTTGATCTGCGCAAACTGCTGCCAGCCCCGACTAACACGCCGCTCGATGCCGGCCCGTTTTTCTGCCTCGGGCTGGTGCTGGCGAGTGACCCCGAACTGGGGGTCAGCGATGTGACCATCCACCGTTTGTGCGTGCAGGGTAAAGATGAGCTGTCGATGTTTTTAGCCGCCGGGCGTCATATCGAAGTGTTCCGCCAGAAAGCCGAAGCGGCCGGTAGACCGTTGCCGGTCACCATCAACATGGGGCTGGATCCGGCGATTTATATCGGGGCCTGTTTCGAAGCGCCGACCACGCCGTTCGGCTTCGACGAACTTTCCGTCGCAGGTGCGCTGCGTAACCGCCCTGTAGAACTGGTGGATGCCGTTTCCGTGCCGCAAAAATCCATTGCCCGTGCCGAAATTGTGATTGAAGGCGAGCTGATTCCTAACGTCCGCGTGAAAGAAGATCAGCACACGCATACCGGCCACGCGATGCCGGAATTCCCCGGTTACTGCGGAGATGCTCATCCGTCTTTACCGGTGATCAAAGTCAAAGCGGTGACTATGCGCCATCAGGCAATTTTACAAACGCTGGTCGGTCCCGGCGAAGAGCACACCACGCTGGCGGGCATCCCGACCGAAGCGAGTATTTACAATGCGGTAGAAGCCGCCATTCCGGGTTTCCTGCAAAACGTCTATGCCCACACGGCAGGCGGCGGCAAATTTCTGGCTGTCTTGCAGGTAAAAAAACGCACCGCCACTGACGAAGGCCGTCAGGGCCAGGCTGCGCTGATTGCGCTGGCGGTTTATTCGGAACTGAAAAACGTCATTCTGGTGGATGAGGATGTGGATTTGTTCGACAGCAGCGATGTGCTGTGGGCGATGTCTACGCGTTATCAGGGGGATGTCAGCACCACGTTTCTGCCGGGGATCCGCGGGCATCAGCTTGATCCGTCACAAATGCCGGATTACAGCCCGAGCATCCGCGATCGCGGCATAAGCTGTAAAACCATTTTCGACTGCACCGTACCTTTCGCCCTGAAAGACCGCTTCGTCCGCGCGCCGTTCCAGGATGTCGATCCGCGTCCGTTTGCGCCGGAGCTGTTTGATTAACGCGCCAATGTTTCAGCGAACAAACAAAAAAAGCCCCCCGGATTTACTCACCGGCGGGCTTTGATTTATCAGAATATTACCGGGATCAGGCTGTCGGTAACCCCGCCGTCAGCGCATCGATCAACCCCTGATCCAGCACCTGTTGCGGATGCACCTGAATCTCACCGCTGTATAACGGTGGCAGTTTCTGGCAATACGCATCCAGTTCAACCTGGCTAATCGTCGGCACTCCGTACTGGAATGAGTCCGGGTTTTCTGCTGGCAATGCCCCTTCCATCGTCGAACCGTAAGCACCGAGTTCAATCAGGCTGTGCGATGACTCATCCGGGCCATGAGAAAATACAAAAGTCCCGTATTTTGGGTGGCCGAGATAAGGAAGCACTTTTTCATCGCCCTGACTGTTTCGCAGGTTAAATCGCAACTGGGCGTAATTGCGGGTCACCAGCAAAAATGCAGTCTGAATGAGCGAGGCCTTTTCGTTACCGGATAAGCAAAGCAGCAGATTGCCGAAGTAATCGAGAAATGCGACCGAATTCCCCTTACCGCCCTGTGCAATATCGGTATTCGCCGCATCAATCAAGAACGGTGCCAGCCCGGCATCAGGCGCACCACGTGACGGTGCGATATATTGCAGCGCATCCGGGTAGATAGCCTGCAACGCCACCACGATCGGGTCATCTGACGGCAGCTCTTTAATATCTTTCAACTGGTCCGGCGGTAAATCCGAATTGATGCTCTCTTTTACCTGGGTCAGGGTGGCATCGAAAATTGATTCACACAGCGCCAGCGTCTGGACATTAATCACGTCTTCAGTAAAGAACTCGGGCACGTGCGCGGAGCTCGCCGTGCGGGAGAAACAGTTATTTCCATTCACGGCCGGATAGCTGAATGTATCCTGCGCCACCAATGCCAGTTCGGGAGCAAGAGAAGGGAAATCCGCCTGCGTGTCATAGTTGATGCCAGAATAGGTATCGAAAGCCGCGGAAATAACGTTAAACCCGCCAGTAATAATCGAACCGGTACACATACAGCACGGGTCCAGGGAGGTCACAATGGTAATATCAGACGGCGCGGGCATTTCAATACCTTGTGCGATCTGATCATAATACCAGTCGATTAATTGTCTTTCACCGTGAGCAGTCGGGTCATTGGTTTTATTATCAATAACGACGTTATTATGGATTGCATTCAGCACATTACCGCTGGCATCAAGCATCACTCCGCCAACACTGAAAGTATTCTGACAATACGCCAGCATCGCCTGATTCGCTGCGGCAGCAGCGGCGGCTTCGACAGAAGTATACGTTGCTTTAACCGTGGTTGGTTTTTGTGAGTTACAGTTGCAATTACACATAGTAATTTCTTCCATTAGATTAAGAGAATTGATTGAGACTCAATAATTCGTAAAGCGTCGCTGATTAATAACGCCGGAATTAAAGAGACTGCATCGTGACAAGTTAATCTTCATTTAAACAATGGAAGGTGTTGTGCCAGCACTGGCACCGTAATGAGTTATTAAAAAATATTTTACTAGTATCGATATTTAATTTGTTTATTTACAACCTGGATAAATATAATATTTTCATTCACGCTCTGAATTAATCCATTTCAGAGCGTGAATGTAATTAGCTATTCAGGTAATGACCGGAGAAAGTGACGTTTAGATCGCGCCAATATAATCAGACTTCCCAATCTTCACGCCAACGTGACGTAAAATATTGTAGGCCGTAGTGACGTGGAAATAGAAGTTCGGCACGGCGAAGGTAGTGACGTAACTGTGCGCGGTAAAATTGAGTTCGAAGTTTTTGCCTTTCACCACGATCGGACGGGATTCATCCCCTTCCAGCTGCTCCGGTTTTACACTTTCGATGAAGTGCAGGGTTTTGGCGATACGTTCCTGTAACTGCGCAAAAGTAGTTTCCGTGTCTTCCATTGCCGGGGCGGTGAGACCCGCCAGACGGGCGATTGCACCTTTCGACATATCGCTGGTGATCTGCACCTGACGCGCCAGCGGATACATATCTTCTGCCAGACGGGTGTTCAGAATTTCTTCTTCGGATTTGCCATTTTCCTGCGCCCAGGCCGCGCCTTTCTCCAGCAGAGCGGAAAGATTCTGTAAACCACGAACAAACTGTGCCGCCGTGCTGCCATAAAGTGATGCTGACATGATGCTTCCTTAATGAGTGTAGGGTTTAGAACAACCAGCGATAGATTAGCGCGTTATGGTCTTAACAGCGTGACGATTCGTAGTAGTGAAGTGTTACCGGAGATCACTTTTGCGAGCCACCGCGCTCTTTTTGTCAACACATGTAACTACGCCTCTGTGTGGATCAGTTCTTGCATTCAATACCCCCGCAAAAACATCTGACAGAGGACACCTGATGACCATCACCTTTATTGCACACTCCACGCCCGAACCTGCGTTGTACGGCGCGATGGCAGCGATACTTGCTGAATTGCGCGCGTTGCCGCTGTGTCACTTTTCCGTCAGTCATGATGCGCGACGTTTCCCGAATGCCCGTCAGCACGTCACCGCGCAGGGACATTCTCTGACCAGCGGACTGGTGTGGCTTGAGCGTCTGACCGGGCGCGGTGCGGGCGCTGAATCCAGTCTGGAATCGCTGATTTATCGGGCACTTAAAGAGGATGTCGTGGTGCCACTGCGTGAGCCTCTCTGCGCAGAACTGGCCGCCAGAATCACTGCGCATGGCATCGGTATCGAATCATTAACCGTGGTGCGCCATCAGGATAAATTCCAGCTGGAAGACTGCACCACCGGCAAAGTTCGCAGTAACGGCTGGGGGCGCGATGCCTTCGGGCGCTGGGCGTTAGGCTCGGTGTCACAACCGGTGATGCGTGCCGGGAAAACCCTTCGCGTCGCCTTAGTCGGGGATTTTACTGAACAGCGCGACAGCTATCCGGCGATGCTCGCTGCACTGGGAGATGCCGCCGATGCACTGGCAATGAACATCGACGTGGTCTGGGTGACCCCTGCACTGCTCGGCAGCCAGCTGGATTCAACCCTGTTTGACGTCGACGGCATTATTTTGCCGGGCACGACGCTGACCCATAATGACTATCAGGCCGCGCCGCTGGCGACTGCCACGTGGGCGCTGGAGAACCAGACGCCGCTGCTGGGGATCAATCAGGGGATGCATCAGATGGTGACGGCGCTGGGGCAACGGGTGCTCGGTCAGGAACGCGTGGTGATGCAAGGCCCGTCGATGCTTGGCAGCCTGCAAACCGCGCTGCCGCTGAGTGAGTACTCACAACCGCGTCTGGGCAATCATCCGGTGAAAACCTGTGCGGGCAGCCTGCTGGCGAACAAGATGGGCGAGGAATTTACGCTGCGCTATAACCAGCGGCGTTATCTGAATCCGCACATCCTCAGCGAGCTGGAAAGCGCCGGTCTGAGGGTGTCTGGAATGGATGATAGCGGGGAACAGGCGCAGGCGGTGGAACTGATGAATCACCCGTATTTCATCGGCGTTCAGGGGCAGCCGGAACTGATGTCACGCCGCGAGCGCCCGAATCCGCTGTTGATGGCGTTCCTGCAACAGGTCCGTCAGAGCAATCGCGAATGCGACGTCAGCCACGCAGCGCTGACCCAAAGCGTGCGGATCAGGCATCCGCACTTTTCGCTAGGGTGAGATGTGCAGATCAGCTTCCGCGATACGTCGAGTAAGAATAGGGGCTGATCAGCAGCGGCAGGTGGTAGTGATCCTGCCCGCCATCAATCGTTACGTCGATGATCGCCGAACCGTACAGCGTCTCGCGGCCGGTTGCGGCGAAGTAGCCGCCGATATCTGCCCACAGGCGGTAATGGCCTGAATCCACCGCCTCAGGCGTTAATTTTGCCGCACGGCCATCGGCGTCAGTCTGCGTTTCGCTGATTAAGATGACGTTCTGCCCGTCGATTTTCTCCAGCCATACACGGACGCTGGCGGCGGGCTGGCCGAGTGATGTATCAAGAATATGCGTGGTAATTTTAGTCATGACTGAAAATCTCCTTTAAGCGCAGCAGGGTGATTTCTTTGAGTTGCTGCGCAATTTCCTGACTTTCGGTTTCCGGCGAATTCTGTAAACGCCTTTGCAGATTTTCGAGGATCTCCTGCGAGCTGCGGCCTTTAGCGCGGATCAAAAATACCCGGCCAAAGCGCTGCTCGTAACGCAGGTTGCCCACGTGCAACGCATCTATAATCTCCTGATGGCTGATGTTCAGCGTCGCCTGTTCGCCGCGCGACAGCTGTGCTTCTTTGCTGCTGCCGCCTGCCCGTTCACCGATGCGCGGATGCGCCGACAGCGCCTGCGTGATATCTGCCGCCCGCCAGTGCAGGCAGGCCGCCTCAGCGCACTGCATCAGCCGCTCCACAGAAGAATAAGGCCGCGCGTCGCTGACCTGTTTCGCCCAGGCGGGAATATTCACCAGCGGGCGCAGCAGCGCGACGGCTTCGAACTCGGACAGCGCATTAAATTCTCCGAGGGTCACAGATGCCCCTCCCCGAAACTCAGCACCGTATTGATGTACGCCTGCACCGCAAACGCCACGTCACCGGTCGTGACCGATTCGTCCGGATGATGGCTGATGCCGTCTTTGCAACGCACGAACAGCATGCCGACCGGCCAGCATTGGGCGATAGCAATGGCGTCGTGCCCCGCCCCGCTCGGCAAGGACATCGCCTGTCCCTGCAACGGCAAAATGCTTTGATTCAGCCGGTGCTGCAAACCTTCGTCGCACTCCGTCGCGCTGATGCCGTAAAACTGTTCGGCTTCAAATGTCAGCCCCCGACGTTGGGCAATCTCATGGCCTTTCGCCAGCAAAACTTTCAGCAACGCACATAAATCTTCATCGCGCGGCCCGCGGGCGTCGAGAGACAATTTCACCTGCCCCGGAATGACGTTTACCGCGCCCGGCAGACATTCCAGTGTGCCGACGGTCGCGACCAGATTGCGGCCGGTGGCGGCTGTAATACTTTCGATTGCCAACGTCCATTCGGCGGCAGCAGTCAGGGCGTCCTGACGCTGCCCCATCGGCACGGTTCCGGCGTGACCGGCGTGGCCGGTGAACTGGCAGTTCAGGCGGCGTGCGCCGTTGATCGCGGTCACCACACCGAGCGGTACATCGGCCGTTTGCAGGCACGGGCCTTGTTCGATATGACATTCCAGATACGCGCAGAAATCGCTGACGGCGCGCCGGGATGCGCCAATGTGCAGCGATTCCAGCCCGACATTAATCATCGCCTCGGCAACGGAGATCCCCTGCGCGTCCCGGCGTTCGAGCCAGTCGGCGGGCCAGGTGCCGGTCAGTCCGCGACTGCCCAGCAGCGTGATGCCAAACCGCGTGCCCTCTTCATCGCAGAACCCGACGACTTCCACCGCCATCGGTAAACGCATGGCGTTCTGATGCAAATACGACACCACTTCGAGCGCCGTCAGCACGCCAAGCGGGCCGTCGTAGCGCCCCGCGTTACGCACGCTGTCGAGATGCGAGCCGAGCAGCAGCGCAGGCGCAGAAGGATCCAGCCCTTCGTAGCGTCCGCAGATATTGCCGACGCTGTCCTGCCAGACGCGCATCCCGGCGGCGGCCATCCATTCACCCACCTGACGGTTGGCCTGTAAATGTTCCGGCGAGAGATACACCCGGGTCAGCTGACCCGGCATTTCGCTGATGGCGGCCAGTGCATCGCAGCGCGCCATCACCCGTTCAGCCGCTCGCGCCGCGCTTTCGGACACCGCTGCCAGCGTTAAGGCTTCTGCCATTACTGACCTCCTGCGTAATGTTCCCAGGCGGCCTGCGAACCGGCACCGTATTTCGATGCAAACCCCAGACGATGCAGTACGGCTTCCAGCGCCACCAGCGTTTGCAATACGCAGTCTTTGCGGGCGTTGTAGCCCATAGTGCCGATACGCCAGATTTTTCCGGCCAGCGGACCAAAGGAGGTGCCGATCTCAATGCTGAAATCGTTGAGCATCATCTGGCGCACCTGTTCGCCGTGAATGCCCTGCGGGATCACCACGCCAAGCACGTTGTTCATACGGTGATCCAGGTCGCCAAACACTTCCAGCCCCATCCCCTGAATGCCGGCCAGCAGCGCACCACCGTGCAATTTGTGGCGCGCAATGCTGTTATCCAGACCTTCTTCGAGAATGATTCGTGCGCATTCGCGTGAGGCGAACAGCATGCTGGTGGCTTCGGTATGGTGGTTCAGACGTTCCGGCCCCCAGTAATCCATGATCATGCCCAGATCGAAATAGTTGGAATAGATCATCTCCTCGTCGCCGTCGGCGTGATCGGCGGTGCGGATCCCTTCTTCAACACATTTACGGCGGCGGATTTGTTCTTCAAAACGCGGGCTGATGGTGACCGGCGAGCTACCGGACGGGCCGCCGAGGCATTTCTGCAGACCGGCGGACACAGCGTCTAATCCCCACGCATCGGTTTCCATCGGGTTGCCGCCGAATGAAGCTGTGGCGTCCGAATAGAACAGCACGCCATGACGGCGGCAGATCTCGCCGAGCTGTTCCAGCGGCTGCAACATGGTGGTCGAGGTGTCGCCCTGCACGGTCAGCAGCCAGCGGGGTTTAACCGATTTAATCGCATCTTCGATTTGCTGTGGGTCAAACACTTCGCCCCACGGCGCTTCGAGGGTGTGGACTTCCGCGCGGCAACGGCGGGCGATTTCACACAGCAGATGGCCGAAGCGGCCAAACACCGGTACCAGCACTTTGTCACCCGGACGGATGCCGGAAAGCAGCACGGCTTCGATACCGGCGCGCGAGGTACCGTCGATCAGGAAGGTCCACTGGTTTTCGGTTTTGTACAGCGCGCGGTACAGCGCCATCACTTCGTTCATGTAGCCGGTCATGACCGGGTCATATTGCCCGACCAGCTGGCTCGCCATCGCCCGCAGCACGCGCGGGTCAGCGTTGATCGGCCCCGGCCCCATCAGCAGACGGGTTGGCGGGTTGATTTGTCCGAGTGTTTTGATGTCCAGCATAGCGTGTCCTTGTATGAGGTTTATCAGACCGCAGCTTCATTCAGGCCGCGTACCGATGCGATAAATTGTTTTAACTCCGGGGTTTGCGGATTGGCAAACAGCGCCCGGCTTTCGCCCTGTTCCCACACGGTGCCCTGATGCATAAACACCACGCGGTCGCCCACTTCGCGGGCAAAATTCATTTCGTGTGTCACCAGCACCAGCGTCATGCCCTCTTTCGCCAGCTGCTCGAGCACTTTCAACACTTCGCCGACCAGCTCCGGATCGAGCGCCGAGGTGATTTCATCACACAGCAGCACTTTCGGGTTCATCGCCAGCGCACGGGCAATCGCCACGCGTTGCTGCTGGCCACCGGAAAGGTTGGACGGGTAATAATCCATGCGATCCGCCAGTCCGACTTTCGCCAGCATCTGCGCCGCCAGTTCACGGCATTCGGCGGCGGATTTTTTTAACACGCGGCGCGGTGCCAGCATGACATTTTCCAGCGCGGTCATGTGTGGGAAAAGATTGAAACTCTGGAACACCATGCCGACCGAGCGGCTGATGTCACGCGCCTGCGAGTCGCGATCGGTGATGGTCATCCCGCCGAGTTTGATGCTGCCGTCCTGATAGCCTTCCAGCCCGTTCATGCAGCGCAGCAACGTACTTTTCCCGGAACCGCTGCGGCCAATGATGGAGATCACTTCGCCGCTGTCGATATCCAGATCCACGCCTTTGAGGACGTGGTTCTGACCATAAAATTTTTGAACCTGATTGATTGTGATCAGCGGCATTACTGTTTATCTCCACGCAACGATTTTTCTAAATGCTGGCTGTAACGCGACAGCGGATAACACATCAGGAAGTAGCCCAGCGCCACTAATCCGAACACTTTGAACGGCTCAAACGTTACGTTATTGAGCATCGTGCCGGCTTTGGTCAGCTCGACGAAACCAATGATCGATGCCAGCGCGGTGCCTTTCACCACCTGTACGGAAAACCCAACGGTCGGCGCAATCGCGATACGCAGCGCCTGCGGGGCGACCACGCGCCACAGCGTCTGACCAAAATTCAGGCCGAGGCAGCGTGAGGCTTCCCATTGGCCTTTTGGCAGTGCGGCGATGCTGCCGCTCCAAATATCCACCAGATAGGCGCTGGTATATAAGGTCAGCGCCAGCGCCGCCGCGGTCCACGGGCTGACGTTGATGCCGAACAAACCCAGGCCGAAGAACGCCAGAAATAGCTGCATCAGCAGCGGCGTACCCTGAAACAGCTCGGAATATAAACGCACAAACAATGACGGCCAGCGGCGTTTGGTCAGGCGCATCAGCAACAGTGGCAAGGTGACCAGCGTGCCGCCGATGAACGCGGTCAGCGAGAGCAGGATTGTCCATCGCGCCGCCAGCAGCAGATTGCGCACAATGTCCCAGTCGGAGAACGTCATCATCAGTTTTCACTCCCAAAGAAGCGGCGTCCGGCCAGCAGCAATAACTGACGCATCGCAACCGACAGTAATAAATAGAACAGCGTGGTGACCAGATACACTTCAAAACTGAGGAAGGTGCGCGACTGAATTAAGTTCGCAGCGAACGTCAGTTCTTCGTAAGACACCTGAGAAACCACAGAGGAGCCGAGCATCACGATAATGCACTGGCTGACCAGCGACGGATAAATGCGTTTGAGCGACGGCGGCAAAACAATACGCAGAAACGTCTGGCTGCGGCTCAGCCCCAGCACACGCCCCGCTTCCCACTGGCCTTTCGGCGTCACCTGAATACCGGCGCGGATAATTTCGGTGCTGTACGCGCCGAGGTTAATCAGCATCGCCAGCAACGCGGCCTCGCCTGCGGTCATTTTCAAACCGATGGCCGGCAGACCAAATACGATGAAAAACAGCTGTACGACAAACGGCGTATTACGGATGGCTTCGACGTAAACACCCCACGCAGCGCGCAGGGTTTTATGATTGCCGCAGCGAATGGCCGCGCCGCAAATCCCGATCGCGACGCCGCCAATCGTTGCCATCACCGTCAGCTCAATGGTGGTCCATAAACCGGCCAACAGCTCCGGCATGTACGGCCACAGCGCGCTAAAGTTAAGCTGATAGGTCATGAAAGATCCTCGTCAAACGACTGATTACGCGCCGATGGAAGCCGGCAGCGGAGCCTTCATCCATTTTTCGGACAACGTGTTCAGCGTCTTATCTTTCACGCCTTCGGCAATCAGTGCGTTCACTTTATCTTTCAGCGCCGGTTCGTCTTTACGCAGGCCGACGTAACACGGTGAATCTTTCAACATCACTTTGGATTCAGGCGCTTTGGCCGGGTTCATGCGAGCAATCGCCGCGACGACCAGGTTGCCGGTTGCGATGTATTCCACCTGACCGGACAGGTACGCCGACAGCGTGGTGTTGTTATCTTCGTAACGCTGAATTTTGGCATCTTTCGGTGCCACATCAGTCAGCGCCAGATCTTCCACCGCACCACGGGTTACGCCGATGGTTTTACCAGAAAGCGCGCTCAGATCTGCCAGCTTGTCGCCCTTCGCGCCAAATACGCCGAGGAAGAACGGTGCATAAGCGTTGCTGAAATCGATGACTTTCTCACGTTCGGCGTTCTTCCCGAGGCTGGAGATCACCAGATCCACTTTATCGGTTTGCAAATAAGGCACGCGGTTGGCGCTGGTAACCGGCACCAGTTGCAACTTAAGTTTCATCTTATCGGCCAGATACTGCGCCATGTCGATGTCATACCCTTCCGGCTGCAAATCCTTGCCCACCGAACCAAACGGCGGGAAATCCTGCGGTACTGCCACGCGCAGCACGCCGCGTTTTTGAATATCCTGCAACTGATCGGCCATCACGCTGGATGCCTGAAGAACCAGCATTGCAGCACCTGCCCACGCCAACAGCCGTTTGTTCATGTTCATAGATTATCTCCGGTGAAAGGTTTTTGGAACGATAGATTCTTATAAACATGACTCTGCAACGAATGTGCCAAAAGCGATTCAACCGAAGAAATGTGCGCGAAGTCACGGTATGACAAGGAATTATGAGGAATGGAAACTTTTCATGGCCGCGTTTTTTGCCTTGCGGCAGGGCAAAAAACGCTAAGCGGATAAATGCCGGCGCACCTTAACTGTGCAAAGGCACCAAAAAAGCGCCCTGTTTGAACCGGGATCGGCAATCAGCGCTGTTCGAGTTCGTCGAGATCGCTGTACAGATCGTTTATCTGATGAATTCGCTGACGGCCGGAGGCCAGCATCTCATGCAGCAACGCGTTGCTGAGTAAGTTGGCCAGACTCATCGCCGACGAATAGCTGTCGAAGGCCGATACGCTGTCGAGCGGCGTCGCCAGATGCCAGGTCGCCAGCGGGGTCAGCGTCTGTGCCTGCGGCTCGCAGATAAGCAGCACCGGTACGCCCAGCGTCTGTAACTGCGTGAGGATCGCCTTCGCCATGCGTGGTCTGCGGCGGAACGCGACGAAAATCACCACGTCCTGCGCGGTCAGATCCGCCAGCTCTTCCGCCAGCGTCTGCCCCGGCTGCGGCATCATCACCACGCCCGGACGCACCTGAATCAGCTGCTGGCGCAGGTGCAGCGCCACCGGATAGCTGTTGCGAAAGCCCAGCAGACGCACCTGTCGCGCCTGACTCAGCGCGGCGGTCAGCGCGCTGAACTGCGCGGCGTCGATCTGGTTAATCCACTGCGTCAGGTTGGCCATTTCCTGCTTATAGTGCCGGGACAACAGCGTGTTGCCCTGCACCGCATCGCGGCTGTCGGTCAGCGGCATTCCGCTCTGGCGCAGCGTGCGCATTTCATCGCGCATGTTGCGATAGCTCGGGTAACCGAGCCGCTTAAACAGGCGGCTTACCGTCGCCTTCGACACCCCGCTAAGCCGCGCCAGCTCTGCGCTATTGTAGCTCATCAGGTCATCAATGCTGGCGAGGATAAAATCGGCTACGCGTTGTTCCTGCGGCGTCAGTGCCGGGTAATGGTCGCGCAGACGCTCGTCAATTTGTTTCATGTCCGACCCTTTTGTAACGGAAGTTTCAGTCAATGGCGGAACATACCATGCACTATGCTTGCCAATGCAAGCGAATTTATCCGTGAACCTGGTGGGATCCTGCGGATGTGGAACACCTCTTGCTTAACTTAATGACATCGCGCCCTCTTCCCCTGCACGCGCGGCTGATATCAGCACATAAGAAAAGACACGCAACAAAGGACATCGCATGATTAACAGTAACAGCGCGCCGTTAGGTATGGCGGTCACGCCTCATCATCTGGCGAGCCAGAGCGCGCTTGCGGTATTACGCGAAGGCGGCAATGCCATTGAAGCCATGGTGGCCGCCGCCGCGACCATCGCCGTGGTCTATCCGCACATGAACGGCCTCGGCGGCGACGGCTTCTGGCTGATTGTGCCGCCACAGGGTAATCCTGTCGCCATTGACGCCAGCGGCGCAGCCGGATCGCTCGCTTCTCTCGATTTCTATGCCGGTGAAACGCACATTCCGCACCGTGGCCCGAAATCTGCACTGACCGTGGCAGGCACCGTCGGCGGCTGGCAGGAAGCGCTTAACGTTTCCGCTGAATTTGGCGGCGAGCAAAAACCGCTGTCGCGCCTGCTGCGTGACGCGATCCGTTACGCCTCAGACGGCATTCCGCTGACCGCCTCGCAGGAGGCCGCCACCCGTGCCAAACAGCACGAACTCAAAGACATCCGATCCTTCACCGACGTATTTCTGCCCAACGGCGAAGTGCCACGCGCCGGAAACCGTTTTACCCAGCCGCAGCTGGCGCAGACCTTATCGATGCTGTGCGAAGACGGGCTGGAAAGTTTCTACCGTGGCGAGCTGGCTGACAGCATGGCCGCCGACATGGAAAAGCTCGGTATGCCGGTCACCCGCGCCGATCTCGCGGCCTACAAACCGCAGCGCCGCACGCCCTTGCGCCTCAGGCACAGCAAAGGGGAAATCTACAACCTGACGCCGCCGACGCAGGGTCTGGTCTCGCTGGCGATCCTCGGTCTGACCGATCGTCTGCCGCTTGAAGGCATGGACGAAATCGCCACCATTCACAGCATCGTCGAAGCCACCAAACTGGCGTTCGGCCTGCGCGACCGTTTCATCACCGATCCGCGCATGATGACGCAGGACGCCCAAAGCCTGCTTGATCCGCAGTACCTCGACGCTCTCGCCACCCGCATCAAACCCCACAGCGCCGCCGAATGGGGCAAGGGCAAAGGGCCGGGCGATACCGTCTGGATGGGCGTAATGGACAGCAGCGGGCTGGCGGTCTCCTTCATTCAGAGCATTTATCACGAATTTGGCAGCGGCGTGGTGCTGCCGGAGAGCGGCGTCCTGTGGCAAAACCGCGGTGCCTCGTTCAGCCTCGACCCGGAACATCTGCTGGCGCTCGCGCCGGGCAAACAACCGTTCCATACGCTCAACCCGGCCGCCGCCCGTTTATACGATGGTCGCACGATGGTGTATGGCTCGATGGGCGGTGACGGCCAGCCGCAAACGCAGGCCGCAGTGTTCATCCGTCACGTGGTGCAGGGGCAATCCTTACAACAGGCGATCAGCGGCCCGCGCTGGCTGCTCGGCCGCACCTGGGGCGAAAGCTCCGACTCACTGAAACTGGAAGGCCGTTTCGAATATCCGACGCTCGCCGGGCTGCGCCAGCGCGGTCACGACGTCGAGCTGTTACCGGATTTCAGTGAAGCCGTCGGCCATGCGGGCGCAATTGTGCGCCACACCAACGGCATGTTTGAAGGCGCGTCCGACCCGCGCAGCAACGGCAGCGCTGCCGGTTTTTGATAAGGAGAAAACACCATGAAAAACACACCTGTTGCGACCGACTGGGCCGCTTATGTCCGCCAGATGGAATCCGTTCTGGCGCTGGAACTCGACGAAGCACGTCGTCAGGAATTACTGGTGCAATTCAGCCGCATCGCGCAGATGGCGCAACCGCTGATGGATTTACCGCTCGACCCGCGTCTGGAAATCGCCGGGGTATACAGAGCATGAAATCGTTGGAAAATTTCACCATCAGCCAGTTGCATCTGGCGATTGCGCAGGGCGACATCTCCGCCAGCGAAGTCGCCACCATTACGCTCGACGCCGTCGACCAGGCCAATCCGGTGATCAACGCGTACACCCACATCACCCGCGAACGGATGTTGAGCGAAGCCGCGAAAGTCGATAAAACCCGCGCCAGCGGTGCGACGTTACCGCCGCTGGCCGGGATTCCCTATGCGGTGAAAAACCTGCTGGACGTCACGGGCGAAGTCACCCTGGCCGGTGCCAGCCTCAACAGCAGCAACGCCGCCGCGCGGCACGACGCATGGACTATTTCACGGCTGGCCGCACAGGGCGCGACGCTGTCCGGCATGCTGAACATGGACGCCTACGCCTACGGTTTCACCACCGAAAACAGCCACTATGGCGCGACGCGCAACCCGCGCGATCTGTCCCGCGTCGCAGGCGGATCCTCCGGCGGTTCGGCGGCTGCGGTCGCTGCCGGTCTGGTGCATTTCACGCTTGGCAGCGACACCAACGGATCCATCCGCGTGCCCGCCTCGCTCTCGGGCATTCTCGGCCTGAAACCGACGTTCGGGCGGATCTCCCGCAGCGGCAGCCAGCCGTTTGTCGCCAGCCTCGATCATCTCGGGCCCCTGGCGCGTTGCAGCGAAGATCTTTCTCAGGTCTACGACGCCATTCAGGGCACCGATCCGCAGGATCATTTTCAGGCAGATAAGCCTAACACCGAGACATTTTCCCAGTTAAAACGCGGGCAGCAGGGTTTACGCACCGCTGTTCTCGGTGGCTATTTTTCGACATGGTGCGACGAGCACGCCAAAGCCGCCGTGCTGAAGGTAGCGCAGGCGCTGGAGGCTCATGAAGAGATCGAGATCCCTCAGGCCGAACTGGCGCGCTCTGCGGCGTTTATCATCAGCGCGTCGGAAGGCGGCAATCAGTATTTGCCAAAACTGCGAGCGATCCCGGATCAGTTTGAGCCGCTTTCCCGCGAGCGATTGCTGGCAGGAGCGATGATCCCGGCGGCGTGGTACGTGCAGGCGCAACGTTTCCGTCATCAGTTTCAGCAACAGGTGTTGCCATTGTTCGACCATTGGGACATCTTGATTGCGCCAGCCACGCCGTGTCCGGCGACCTTAATCGGTCAGGAAACGATCCACATCAACGGTCTGGACCTGCCAACACGCGCCAGTATGGGCATGCTGACGCAGCCGATTTCGTTCCTTGGCCTGCCGGTGGTGACCGTTCCAGTGACCACCGCGACGGGTTTGCCGATAGGATTACAACTGATAGCACCGCCGTGGCGGGAAGATCTGTGCCTGCGCGCCGCGTGGGCGCTCGAGCTTCAAGGCATCGTGAAAGTCAGCAGTTCTTCGGTGATCTAAAATTACCGTTTTCCAGGGTGAAGAGAGTAAATCATGAAAACTGACAATATAGACCGCCCGGCGATCCTCGCCGAAATGAACGCGGCATTTTATCGTTATGAGCAGGCGCTGATCACCAACGATACCGCCGTGCTCGACGAGCTGTTCTGGCATGATCCGCGGACCGTGCGTTACGGCGCAGGGGAAAATCTCTACGGCATCGAAGCCATTCGCGAATTCCGCGCCGCCCGCCCTTCTCAGGGGCTGGATCGTGATTTGATCAACACGACGATCACCACCTTTGGCGATGACATGGCGATCGCCAGCACTGAGTTTCGTCGGGAAGGTACGGACAAAATCGGACGGCAGCAGCAGACCTGGGTGAAAATGCTGAGCGGATGGAAGATTGTGGCAGCGCATGTCAGTTTGATGGTTTGATGGTTTGATCGAGAAAATTTCGGTTTTTCAATACCGGTGATCACCTGGCTTTTCGCGCCGAAATTCTGATTTGTTAAAACACACTTCAACTTTTTTCATTTAACCTTAATACCCCACCCCAACCCTCCCCTTCGCAGGGGAGTGAGCCGATCGACTCTTTGGTAAACCGTTTGTTTTTCTCATCCTGAGCCGGTGAGGTTGTGACCTAAAACTTCTGGCCGCTTTCAAAAATCACGCCGGAGGAAGAGGTGGAAAACCGCGCGGCTTTTTGGCGCGGGTTGTAACCCGACCGGAGGGCACCGCACAGCGGCGGGATTTTGCGGCAATAGCGGTGGCTACTGAAACAGAGCCGGGATGCATGGCACGTGTTTTAAAAAACGCGGGAGTCCAGAGGGCGCGCGTTTACGCGTCCTTTGGGCCGGTTTGGGCGGCGAGCCCAAGGTGTTGACCTTGAATTTGAAGTAGGCAACACCCCAAGGTTTTAACCTTATCCTTTAGCCGGAGCCGGATGCTCCCTCCCCCAGTGGTCCGCAATCTCCTGCCTTTTACACACCCAAACACGCTCATTTGACCCGATGTAATCGAGAAACCGCTGTAAAGCCCGAAAACGTCCCGGACGGCCAAGTATCCGGCAGTGCATCCCAACCGACATCATCTTCGGGGACGTTTCCCCCTCTTCATACAACACATCGAACGTGTCTTTCAGATAGGTATAAAACTGCTCGCCGGTGTTGAAACCCTGCGGAGAGGCAAACCGCATGTCGTTGGTTTCCAGCGTATACGGGATCACCAGATGCTGTTTAGTTTCGCCCGAATCCAGTTTGACCGGCGTCCAGAAAGGCAGATCATCGCCGTAGTAGTCGCTGTCATACTGGAAACCGCCTGACTGCGCGACCAACTGTCGGGTATTCGGGCTGTCGCGGCCTGTATACCAGCCGAGCGGCGCTTTGCCGAATAAGTCACGCAGCACGGTGATGGCTTTTTCCATGTGCTCAGCCTCGTCGGCTTTGCTCATATCCTGATAGTGGATCCAGCGCCAGCCGTGGCTGACGACGTCGTAATCCGCCGCTTTGATGGCGTTGACGATTTCCGGGTTACGCGCCAGCGCCATGGCGACGCCGAACACGGTCAGCGGCAGGCCGCGTTTCTGAAATTCATTGTGAATGCGCCAGAACCCGGCGCGGGAGCCATATTCGTACAGCGAATCCATCGACATATGACGGTCAGGGAAACTGGCCGCGCCGATGATGTCCGAAAGAAATTGTTCGGAACCGGCGTCGCCGTGCAGGACGTTATTCTCCGCGCCCTCTTCGTAATTAAGGACAAACTGCACCGCGATACGGGCGTTGCCGGGCCAGTTGGCATGCGGCGGGCGACCGGCGTAGCCGATCAGGTCACGTGGGTAGGCTTCGGTAAAACCATAATCAGACTCAGGCATAATGATCTCTCAGATTCAGTCCGGCAAAACGGCCAGACAAGGGTTTTTCCAGCGGATAATCCAGATCGCCGTGTTTACTGGTTGTCAGGCGCAACGCCGCCAGCGATTCCACCATTTTGACGGCGGCACTGACGCCGTCGATCACCGGGATATTCAGCTCCAGCGTCAGTTCCTGCGCCAGATCGGCCATCCCACCGCAACCGAGCACAATCGCCCCGCTACCGTCGGTTTTTTTCGCTGCAATACATTGCTCACGCACTTTCTGCTGCGCCAGCCCGCTGCCGTCTTCCAGCGATAACACCGGCAGATCGATGGCGTGCAGCGCCGCACAGTGACGCTCGAAACCGTACTGATGTAACAAATGACGGGCGATAGTCAGCGTGCGCGGCAACGTGGTCACGATGGAAAAACGTGTCGCCAGCATCGTCGCCAGATGCATCGCCGCTTCTGCGATGCCAATCACCGGACCGCGCGCCAGTTCACGAGCAGCCAGCAAACCAGGGTCACCGAAGCAGGCGATAATGTGGCCGTCTACACCCGCATCACGCCCGGCTTTCACCTGCTGTAAAACGCCGAGCGTCGCGATAGCTTCATCAAAATGCCCTTCTATCGACGGCGCGCCTTCTTCGGGGCACACCGCCATGATTTGTGTATCCCGCGCCGCGACCGAGCGTGCGGTTTGTGCCATCACTTCCGTCATCGCACGGCTGGTGTTCGGATTGATAAGTTGTATACAAAGCGGACGCGACATCAGCGTATCTCCCCAGCGTTAACCGCCCTTTGGGAGGCAAAGATTTGTGCAAAATCCGGCATCTGTCCGTTGTTCTGCTCGAAACGCAGGCTGGCGACGATGCTGTCGAAGTGGTGCGCCATGCTTTCGGTCAGCGCAGCAATATCGCGTTTTTTCAGCAGTTCGAGAAGATCCTCATGATCGTGGCAACGGCAACCCTGCTGCCATGGCGCGCCCCAGGCGGCGATCGCCAGTGAGGATCGCAGCGTCAGCTGAGAGACCGATTCGGTCAGGACTTTATTGCCGGATATGGCCTGAAGCTGAACGTGGAAAGCGGCGGAAAGACGGATCGCCGCCGCACCGTCGCGCGCTTTGTGGGCGCGCTTTTCTTCCTGCACCAGTTTTTTCATTGCCACCAGATGCGTGGACTGACAGCGGGCAATCACCAGCGGCAGGTTGGCACATTCGAGAATTTTTCGGGTGGCGAACACATCGCGGGATTCTTCTGCGTCCGGCGTGGTGACGTGCGCACCACGCTTGGGCAAGATCGTCACCAGTTGCACTGCGGCAAGGCGTTGCAACACGCGGCGGATGCCGGTGCGGCTCACTGAAAAGACTTCCGCCAGCGCTTCTTCCGGCAATTTGCTGCCCGGTAACAGCTGATGCTCAACAATCGATTTCACCAGCGCGTTATAAATATGGTCGTCCTTATCCTCGGTAAAATAGGCCGTATTCAGCCCGCTCCAACTGGTCATTGCCGTTACTCCGTATACCGTTCGTGTATTAATCGTATACATGAAATAGATTTTTTGTATACAAAAAGTGAAATTTGGCCTGATTCGTGCAGTGCTCCTGTGACTGCTTTCATCTTTTGGCAGCCGGGATCCGGCTTCCGACTTTCACATGTTGTTTATGACAGGAGCACGATTTATGCCAAATCAGGAAATCACCTCCGCCACGGCGTCCTCTGAACAGAGCGCCGGGATCATCAAGCCTTATTACAGCCCGCGGCTGTGTAATGATGATTTAGCGCCAACGCGTCACCAAAACTGGAGCTGGTACAACATATTTTCTTTCTGGATGTCCGATGTGCACAGCATGGGCGGATACGTGGTCGCCGCCAGCTTCTTCACGCTCGGCCTGACCAGCTGGCAGGTGTTGCTGTGTCTGCTGTGCGGGATTTGTATCGTGCAGATTTGTGCAAACCTGGTGGCGAAGCCGAGCCAGCAGGCCGGTGTGCCATACGCCGTGATTTGCCGTCAGGCATTCGGCGTGTTTGGCGCCAATATTCCGGCGGTCATTCGCGGACTGATTGCGTTCGCCTGGTACGGCATTCAGACCTATCTGGCGGCCAGCGCACTGATGCTGGTGCTGCTGAAATTCTTCCCGTCGATCACGCCATTGACCGTACCGCACTGGCTGGGTCTGTCGGCGCTGGGCTGGATCTGTTTCGGCATTATGTGGGTATTACAGGCGATGGTGTTCTGGCATGGAATGAGCGCCATCAAGCGTTTCATCGACGTAGCTGGCCCGGCGGTGTACGTGGTGATGCTGATGCTGGCGGGTTGGATCCTGTATAAAACTGGCCTGAGCAATATCTCGTTCACGCTTTCCACCAAAACGCTGACCGTCGGCCAGCAGGGCTGGGAAATGCTGACCGCCACCGCGCTGGTCGTCTCCTACTTCTCCGGCCCGCTGCTGAACTTCGGAGACTTTTCGCGCTACGGTAAAAGCATGAGCGAAATCCGTCGTGGCAACCGCTGGGGTCTGCCGTTTAACTTCCTGCTGTTCTCGATTGTGACTGTGGTGATCGTGTCTGGTACACAATCCCTGTTCGGCCAGATGATCACCGATCCCATCGAAACCGTCAGCCGTGTAGGTAACAGCGTTGCCGTGGCTCTCGGTTTACTGACCATGATCATCGCCACCATTGGTATCAATATCGTGGCGAACTTCGTGTCACCGGCCTTCGACTTCTCTAACTGCTCACCGCAGAAAATCAGCTTCCGCACCGGCGGGATGATCGCCGCTGTCGGTTCCGTGTTGCTGACACCTTGGAACCTGTTCCAGTCACCAGAGCTTATTCACTACACGCTGGACGTGCTGGGTGCATTCATCGGGCCGTTGTTCGGGATTTTGCTGGTGGATTATTATCTGATCAAACGCGGCCAGATGGACGTCGATGCATTATTCAACGCCACACCGTCCGGCCGGTACTGGTACCGCAACGGGTTCAACCCGAAAGCCATCGCCGCGCTGGTGCCTGCCGTGGTGATTGGCCTGCTCATCAGCTTTACGCCGAGCCTGCATCAGGTAGCGAACTTCAGCTGGTTTATTGGCGCGTTGCTTTCCGGCGGCTGTTATCGCTTTATCGCCCGTCACGATCGCGTGACCAGCGGCGAGGTGGGCTACCTGAAAACCGAAACGGAATAATAAGGCCTGTAAGGAAGGAACATTGCCAGGACGGCAGAAACGACGAAGCCCTGAGTGATTTCTCACTCAGGGCTTCTGAATAGTGGCGGAACGGACGGGGCTCGAACCCGCGACCCCCTGCGTGACAGGCAGGTATTCTAACCAACTGAACTACCGCTCCGCGTTTTGTTCTGGTTAAGAACGAAGCGGATATTAAGGAATCGCCGCTATTGCGTCAATGCTTTTCCTCTCGTTTTCAACCGACTGCACAGTTTTTCTGCATCCTGCGTATTTTAAGTGCAACAGTCTGAAATAATGACTCAGGAACGCCAGAGGCAACTGCCGCCCTTTTTCACCACCAAATCCAGACGCTCTTCATGCCACGTCAGTTCCTGCTCGCTGGCGTTAATCACTTTCAGCCCCGACGCCGGGCGTTTAATCCGCTGGATCCCCTGCCCGTCAGCTCCGGTATTTTGCTCGCCCTCGTGGGTGAACTTGATGCTGGTCTGGCCGCCGGTCATCATCAGATAAACTTCAGCCAGAATTTCGGAGTCAAGCAGTGCGCCGTGAAGCGTGCGTTTGCTGTTGTCGATCAGGTAGCGATCGCTTAGCGCATCGAGGTTATTACGCTTGCCGGGAAACAGCTTACGCGCCATCGCCAGACTGTCGGTAATCTTACAGAACGTTTCAGTTTTCGGCAGACCACGTCCGAGCATGTCGAATTCGTAATCCATAAAGCCGATATCGAACGTCGCGTTATGGATGACAAGTTCGCCGCCGCGAATGTATTCGATAAAGTCGTCGGCGACGTCGGCAAACGTCGGTTTATCGGCGAGGAATTCGTCGCTGATGCCGTGAACGCCGAAGGCTTCCGGGTCGATCAGGCGGTCGGGTTTGAGATAAACGTGGAAATTGCGGCCGGTCAGGCGGCGGTTCACCACCTCAACGGCACCGATTTCAATAATCCGGTGTCCTTCGTAGTGGACGCCGAGTTTGTTCATACCGGTGGTTTCGGTATCGAGAACAATCTGTCTGGTAGGAGAAGAAATCATATTGCAGTGCTCGCAGCGCTCGTTTATGTCAGACTTGGCTTTTACATTTGATGGAAGAGTCTACCAGAGATGACCAAACAGGTAGAAATTTTCACCGACGGCTCCTGCCTGGGTAATCCCGGCCCCGGCGGTTTCGGTGCGATTTTACGCTATAAGCAGCACGAAAAAGAATTCAGCGCAGGGTTCCGGCTGACCACTAATAACCGCATGGAAATGATGGCGGCCATTGTGGCACTCGAAGCGCTTTCCACGCCGTGCGAAGTGACACTGAGCACCGACAGCCAGTATGTGCGCCAGGGGATAACTACCTGGATCCACAACTGGAAAAAGCGCGGCTGGAAAACAGCGGATAAGAAGCCGGTAAAAAACGTCGATTTGTGGAAGCGTCTCGACGCCGCCATTCAGACGCATCAGCTGAACTGGATGTGGGTAAAAGGCCATGCCGGTCACCCGGAAAACGAACGCTGTGACGTACTGGCAAAAGAAGCGGCGGGCAATCCGACGCTGGAAGATGTCGGTTATCAAGCCGAAAGTTAATTGCGTTTTTCCCGCCTCTCATCCTTCCCTTCTCCAGAAGGGAAGGAGCATAAATCTTAGTCCCGATGATCTTTCCGATAATTTCGGGTCGCACCGACGGCCTGCGGGATTTTCTGCTTGTGCGCAGGCACCTTTTTGGCGGTTGGCGTCAGTGGGAAGGTGCGCTTACGGGCGATGATCAGCGTCATACAGCCCAGGGCGGGCAAATGCATGCTCAGCAGCTTTCCACCGTTCTTTTTCCACGGCAGCACATGAAAACGCCGGTGAACCATCACTTCGTAATTCAATAATGAAAGCCAGTCGAGCAGACGCATCTGGGTAAAAAGGCGGCTGGTGTAGGGCTGACGTTTGCGAAAAAATGGCATCAGCTTGCCCAGCCCCAGCAGGCTTAGCGGATTAAAGTTGCTCAGCACTATCCAGCCGTCATCGATAAGTACCCTGTCGACTTCACGCAGAATGCGGTGGGGGTCTTCGGCATAGGCCAGCGTATGGCTGAGCAGGCAGGCATCGACGGATTTCGCGGCGAAGGGTAAATAATAGGGATCGCCCCTGACATGCAGCCCCTCGCCCTGCGAGGCAAAATTCACCTGATGCGATATAGGACAGGCTTCGGCGTTGAGTTCGGCACTTAATGCGCCGATTTTTAGCAGGTGAAAACCGTAGAGTTTCCCCCACCAGGGTTGCAGTTGTTGCTCAAGCGCGGCACGGTAGTAGTCGCCGCACGGGATTTCATCCCATGAAGCCGGAGCAACAATGTTCTTACGGGCGCGGGCGGGTCGCATATTTTATTATCTTCTTTCAAGCAGTTGCCAAAGAGAGGTTGCCATGAATCTTATCAGCATTCCTGCGTTGCAGGACAATTACATTTGGTTGCTCGATGACCAGCAAGGGCATTGTCTGATTGTCGATCCGGGCGAAGCCGCGCCGGTATTAGCCGCGCTAAAATCGAACAATTTAACCCCGACGGCCATCCTGCTGACCCATCATCATCATGACCATGTTGATGGCGTAAACGAGATTTGCAGCCATTTTCCTGCTCTGAAAGTGTACGGACCTCACGAAACGGAGAACAAATTTCGTCAGATTAGTCTTAAAGATGGCGAAAAAGTGGAAATCGGCGGTCTCAAATGGCAGATCTTTGCTACGCCAGGACACACATCAGGTCACATTTCATACTATAGCGCGCCTTATCTGTTCTGTGGAGACACGATGTTTTCCGCCGGATGCGGTCGTTTGTTCGAAGGGACGCCCGAGCAAATGTACCAGTCGTTTCAACGGTTAGCTGCACTGCCTGATGAAACTTTAATCTGTGCTGCTCATGAATATACTCTCTCAAACCTTAAGTTTGCACGGTCCGTTTTACCGGCCGATGATGATATTTATTCTCATGAGCACAAAGTGCAACAAATGCGTGAAAAGGGACAATCTTCCCTGCCTTCAACCCTCGGTCTGGAGCGTAAAATTAACCTATTTTTACGTTGCGATGATATTGATTTACAAAACAAATTAAACCTTAACGATCCGTTAAAACCTGCCTGGCATGTTTTCGCCCATTTAAGGGCTCTGAAAGATAGCTTCTGAACCCAAAGGTTGTGTTTTTGGCGTAAGCAAAGTATTATCGCTCGTCTTTTAAGCAACTATGACACACACATGAAGGCATATGCGATCCTAATAATCGCCTCCATGTTGCTCACGGGTTGCCAGGCGTCCAGGCAGGGCGCGCAAGAACCCGAGCAATATGCGCAGAGTTTGTCTTCAGCAAGTCAAAGTGAAGAAGCAAGACAGTTCACAGGTGATGGCCGAGCGGCCTCTGGGGGATGGTTGAATGGAAACGACGCAGCCTCTCAGCAAAATTTGTGGAACTTCATTGGCGACGAGCTGAAGATGAAGGTTCCGGATAACCCCCGGATCCGCGAGCAAAGAGTTATATATTTAAAGCATAAGAGCTATCTCCACGATGTAACATTACGGGCAGAGCCGTACATGTACTGGATCACCGAGCAGATTAAGAAACGTAATATGCCGATGGAACTGGTACTGCTACCCATAGTGGAGAGCGCTTTTGACCCCAAAGCAACTTCGTCAGCTAACGCTGCCGGGTTGTGGCAGATTGTGCCGCAGACGGGTCGGAACTATGGTTTGAAACAAAACCAGTGGTATGACGGACGCCGCGATGTTGTGGCTTCGACAACTGCTGCGCTTGATATGTTACAACGCCTGAACAAAATGTTTGGCGGTGACTGGTTACTGACCGTTGCTGCGTATAACAGTGGTGAAGGTCGCGTAATGCAAGCGGTTAAAGCGAATAAAGCAAAGGGACTACCGACTGATTTTTGGTCACTGTCGCTTCCTCGTGAAACGACGATTTACATCCCTAAGATGCTGGCGCTTAGCGATTTGTTAAAAAATAACAAGAAGTATGGAATTCGTTTGCCGAAACCGAGTGAAGACCGCGCACTGGCGCGTGTTGAAATCGGACAGCAGATGCAATTGACACAAGCGGCGGAAATGGCAGGCATGTCCCTGACCAAGCTGAAGTCGTTTAACACTGGCTACAAGAAAAATGTAACCGCGCCGAATGGCCCGCATTACATTGTTCTGCCGAAGGCGCATGCCGACCAGTTAAAGGATTCTCTGGCTGATGGCGATATCGCCGCAGTGCAGAAAACCCAACTGGCCAGCAACACTCCGTCAGGTGCAAAACAGTACAAAGTTCGCCCTGGCGACAGATTGTCCAGTATTGCAGCCCGGCTGAATGTGAAGACCCGTGATCTACAGCGTTGGAACAATTTGCGCTCAGCAGGCGCGTTAAAAGTTGGGCAAACACTGCAGGTGGCGGATAACAGCGTCAGTAATACCAGTGCGAACGGTGGCAGCATCACGTATCAGGTACGTAAGGGCGATTCGTTGTCGAGCATTGCCAGGCGTCACGGCGTCAACATCAAAGATGTGATGCGCTGGAACGCGACAGCGGACAACCTCCAGCCGGGCAAAAAGCTAACGCTGTTTGTTAGCAACAAAATGAGCCCGGAGACCTGACAGGTTCCGACCATAAAAAAGCACCCTGAACATTCCGGGTGCTTTTTTTTATGCTTTTTTTGCAGGATGCTGTTACTTAACTTACGGAGTACCGGCCAGAAACTCCACCCGCAGCGGATTATGGTCTGAGGCGCGGGTTTCCATTACCGAGGCGTTGGTGACGCTTAAGTCGCGATAGAAGATGAAATCCAGCGGCCTGCCGAAGGCGCGTTTACGGTAATCGGCAGGGAAACGCACTTCCTCCAGATGAATATTACCCGCAAAGCCGAACAGCGCGTTAATACGCTGCTTGCTCCAGGCGTTGAAATCTCCCGCCATGATCACCGGCCCTCTATGGTTTGCGATCTGTTCGCCAATCGGCTCGAGCTGCTTGCTGTAAACGTCGATACCCAGACTGAAATTCACCGCGTGAATGTTCACAACCATCAGTAAACGACCGTCTAACAGCGGGTACACTGTGACGAGTGCCGATTTAGCGAGCCTCAGAAGCGGCTCACGCTCACGCAGCGGACAGCAGTAGACTGGATGTGCAGCGGACAGCGTCATCACGCCAGAGGGGTGCTGAGGCAGCATGAACGCGGGTACCTGATCGGCAGCCAGATAATTGGACGTGGCGTAGCGGATCAGTTCCGGCGTAGTTTGTGCCTCCTGAAGTAACACCAGTTGGGCATCTTTGCCGAAATCCCGCAGTACTGACAGCCAGTCAGCACGTTGTTGTTTGAAGATATTCCACACCATGACGTGCAAAATATTCGAGTTGGGCAGCGCCGCGCCCGGCGGCAAATCCGGCCCCAAGTGTGCGAGGGCTCCCGGAAAGATTTGCTCAGCGGGCTGACCTGCGACATACCTCATTGCATATGTTTTTTTTCGCACGCTAATCGCCTGTTCACCCATTTTATTGATGCTATATGAGAGACGTTCTCTCAGCGAACGTTCAGTATACGCCCGCAAAAGCTCAGGCCAAATCTGTTTACACTGGTATACAACTTGTCCATATCTACAGGCTAGCATAGACCACGCCAATCCACGGCGTTTGGTGCGATCTCTTCGGCTTTTTGCACCATATAAACCTGTAATCCCGGCACGTTAGCGAAGGCGAAGATCATCGTCAGGGCTTTTACTGCACCGTGGCGGTTGCCAGTTTGCCTCCTCAGATATTGCCGAAGGCCACAATGAATTTCGATTCGATGGCAGCAATTATGAGCCTGTGATTAAATGATATAAATAGCCAAAGTATGAAATTATTTATGCTGGAGTAACAACAATGCGAGCCAGTTCTGAGGAGTTAATTACTTTCGTCACCGTGGTGGAAAGCGGCAGTTTCAGTCGTGCGGCAGAACAGCTGGGTCAGGATAACTCGGTGGTTAGCCGGACGCTGAAACGTCTTGAGCAAAAGCTCGGCATCACGCTGCTCAACCGCACCACGCGCCAGATCAGCCTGACCCACGAAGGCGAGCGGTATTTCGTCCGCGTACAAAAAATCCTGCATGATATGGCCGCCGCGGAAGATGATTTGCTGGAGAACCGCGACGATCCGCAGGGACTATTACGCGTCGATGCCGCGACGCCGGTTATCCTGCACGTCATCACGCCGCTGGTGGCTGAATTTATTGAACGTTTCCCGAAGATGTCGCTGGCGCTGTTTTCTTCAGAGAGCAACATCAATCTGATCGACCACAAAGTGGATGTGGCGATCCGCGTCGGCGAACTCGAGGATTCGAGCCTGCGGGCACGCAAACTGATGCTGAGCTACCGCAGCGTACTCGCCTCTCCCGCTTACATTAAAAAGTGGGGAACGCCACAGAGAGTTGATGAGTTGCTAAAGCACCGCTGTCTGGGCTTTAACGAAGTGATTGCGCTGAACAAATGGCCGCTGCTGTGCGCCGACGGCCAGCAGTTGACCATTACGCCGTTTATCAGCTCCGGCAGCGGCGAGACACTGCGCAGGCTGTGTCTGGAGGGTAACGGTATCGCTTGTTTATCGGATTTTATGACCGACGATGATGTTAAGCGTGGGGATCTGGTGAAAATGCTGGTGCCGGAGGTTATGCGGATCGCGATGCCGCTGCATGCGGTGTATTACAGTGACCAGGCGGTAAGTACCCGTATCCGGTGTTTTATTGATTTTCTAAGCGAAAAGCTCGCTAAAGCTGATAAGTAATCCAACTTGATTAGGAACGTTTCGGTTTCTCGATAACAGTGATTGCCTTATCTTTCGGGGGATTTTTGAACGCGCGCAGCGAGCTTCCATACTCTCGCTCCACTGAGCGCTCAAAGCGCCATCACAAATTGCGCCCAGACGCGCTGAGTCTGCAAATTTAGCAATCCTGATCCCGCGTCAAACCGGTATTCCTCCGGTGCCCCCGCTCCTCCTGGGACGGCAACTGCGGTCATCACCGCCTCATCTGCCCCGCACCATAAGCGGCTGTCGGAATCCGGCTGCGAGGTAAAGAGCCCGGCGGCGGGGTCGAGCTGGATCCGGTCCATCTGCCAGACGCTGCCACCCTGCTGTTTCAGCCACGCCTCACGCAGGCACCACAACTGCCAGAATGCCGTCTGCGGATTCGCCTGCCCGAGAAGCCATTGAAATTCAGTGTTACTGAACGCGGTCCGTGCAATATCCAGATAGCGCGGACGCGGGCGCATTTGCTCGACATCACAACCAGTTTCCCCTGCGGTGCAGAGCACCAGTTGCAGGCAATTTTTACTGTGGCTGAGGGAGAAATAAGGAAGAGAAGGTTCGAAAAAAGAAGGTTTGCCCTGCGGCGAAATCTGCATCTCAGGTAGCATTTCACAACCGGTGAAAGTAAACATCGCTTCGGCCAGCAACGCTCTGCCCGCAAGCCATTGCTGGCGGCGGGCGGCGTTCATGCTATCACTTTGAACAATAAGATCATCAGGCAACCGTGACAGCGAAAAGCGGTCATCCAGCGAGGCGGTAACCAGACGCGCGGCAGTCATCCGTTACGGCCAGCGGCGGAAGACCAGCGACGTGTTAATACCGCCGAAGGCAAAGTTATTCGACTGAATAAACTCAGTCTGAATATGCCGCGATTCGCTCATGATGTAATCGAGTTCGCCGCACAGCGGATCCGGCTGCGTCAGGTTGATTGTCGGCACAAACCGGTCTTCACGCATCATTTCCAGCGACATCCAGGCTTCCAGCGCGCCACAGGCACCGAGCGTATGGCCGAAATAACTTTTCAGCGATGAGATTGGCGTTCTGTCGCCAAAGACCGCTGCTGTCGCCTGACTTTCGGCGATATCACCGCGATCGGTTGCCGTGCCGTGTGCACTGATGTAACCGATCTCAGCCGCCGGAATACCGGCATTTTTCAGCGATTTTTCGATGCAAATTTGCATCGTCGATTGCTGTGGCTGCGTAATATGTGCCGCGTCGCAGTTAGTGGCAAACCCGACGATTTCTGCATAAATCGTCGCACCGCGCGCCTGTGCGTGTTCAAGAGATTCGAGGATCAGCGCGCCTGCGCCTTCACCAATCACCAGCCCATCACGCTGTGCATCAAACGGACGGGGTGAACGTTCAGGATGATCGTTCTGCTGGCTGGTGGCGAATAAGGTATCAAATACAGCCGCTTCTGAGGGACACAGCTCTTCTGCGCCTCCTGCTACCATCACGGTCTGATAACCGTGTTTGATGGCTTCATAGGCGTAGCCGATGGCCTGGCTCCCCGAAGTGCAGGCGCTGGAGGTCGGGATCACCCGCCCTTTCAGGCCAAAGAACAAACCGGCGTTAACCGCCGTGGTGTGCGGCATCATCTGCACGTAGGTTGTGCCGGTGATGTTATTGGTGTGCTTTTCCGTCAGCATGGTCGCGAATTCGCTGACCGGGCCGGTGCTGCCGGTAGACGATCCAAACGCAATGCCGGTTTCGCCGTCGGTCAGGATCGGGTCATCGAGTAAACCGGCCTGTTCCAGCGCCAGTTCGACCGCACGGGTGGAAAGCAGCGAAACGCGCCCCATCGAGCGGATGCGTTTTCGCGTGTAGTGCGCAGGCACCACAAAATCATCGACCGGCGCGCCGAGATGCGTATTCAGCCCCTGATAAACCAGCCATTCGTCCATGTGGCGAACAGCGTTGCGCCCCTGTAGCAGACGTGCACTGACGTCGGCCCAGTGGTTGCCAAACGCCGTAATCCCTTTCATCCCGGTGACCACCACGCGATGCGTCATACCATGCCTCCGTTGATGGATATCACCTGACGGGTAACGTAACCGGCGATGTCCGACATCAGATAGCTGGCCAGCCCCGCAACTTCATCGGCGCTGCCCATACGTTTAAGCGGGATCATCCCCATGGCGGCGTCGAGCGCCGGTTTTTCCATGTCGAGCATACCGGTATCAATCAGCCCAGGTGCAATGCAGTTGACGGTTATTTTGCGTTTCGCCAGCTCCAGCGACAGCGCTTTGCAGGCACCGATAATGCCGGCTTTGGCCGCGCTGTAATTGACCTGCCCGCGGTTGCCGGTGATACCAGAAACCGAGGAAAGCGCGATAATACGACCGCCCTGGCGCAGACCGATCATCGGCATTACGCAGGGATGTAAAACGTTGTAGAAGCTGTCGAGATTAGTGTGGATCACGCCGTCCCAGTCTTCGTCAGTCAGCGCCGGAAATGCCGCATCACGGGTGATGCCCGCATTATTGACCACGCCGTAATACGCGCCGTGAGCCTCAATATCCGCCTCAATCACTTCACGACACTGCGCGCGCTGACTGATATCAAACTGCACAATGCGCCCGTTACCGCCGGACTCAGTGATCTGCTGCAAGGTACTTTCTGCACCTGTTTTATCGCTGTGGTAGTGAATCGCTACCAAAAAACCGTCTTTCGCCAGCTGAATGGCAATGGCTTTGCCGATCCCTTTACTGGCGCCGGTGACTAATACTGAACGCGTCATTCCTGCATCCCCTGAGTTAATTTTATTATTTCATCCTTGTCTGGCTGATACGTATTCAGCCGTCCTTTGGCAACCTGGAGGTTGTCTTGTTCGCCCTTAATACTGATAACACCTTCAAAGCTCGCGATTTTTTCATCACGTAATACCATGGATACGTCGATCACTAATTCACTGCCTGCCGCAAATTCGGACACAGTGCATTTCAGACCCCGCCCGCCGAGCAGCATGCCTAACTGCGGCGATTCGCCGGAGTGCGCACCATGCCAGCCGCTCCATACGCCAATCGTCTGTGCAATCAGTTCAAGAGCGTACCAGGCAGGCAGCGCGCCCTGCGCATTGAGAAACGGCGCGAGCACGCTGTCTTTCGAAACGTTCACGCTGCACCGCGCGGTTTCAGTGGTGACTTCAATCACGGTTTCCAGCAGCACCATCGGCGCGGCATGAGGTAAGAATTGCGCAGCATGTTGAGTGCTCATGACGGCCTTCCGATCAGAATGCTGGCATTGTTCCCACCAAAGGCGAAGGAGTTGGACAGGATAACCGGTTTGACGAGTGGCTCTCCGGCTTCTGCCAGCCAGATGTCCGGCAGGCTGGCGTCACGCGGCGTCAGCGCGAAATCCTGATGCGGCAGACTTAGATTCTGCGTAATGATAAGCCAGCTCAGCGCCGCCTCAGTCGCGCCCGCCGCTCCCAGCGTGTGGCCGGTAAGGTGTTTAGTCGAACTGCACGGCGTACGACCACCGAACAAACGATGGATAACGGCGGCCTCAACCTGATCGTTAAGCGGCGTCGCGGTGCCGTGCGCGTTGATATAACCCACATCATCCGCTATCAACCCGGCCATGTTCAGCGCCATGTTGATAGCGCGTTCAGCCCCCAGCCCTTCCGGGTGCGGCGCAGACATGTGCCACGCATCGGAGGATTCACCCACACCCAGCAGCGCCACGTCATCCGGTTTCCCGGTCAGCAGGATAAGCGCAGCGGCTTCGCCAATATTAATGCCGTCGCGGTTTTGCCCGAACGGCGTACATTGCCCGTGCGACAAAGATTCGAGACTGTTAAAGCCGTTTAACGGCATCCGGCACAGGCTGTCTGCCCCCCCGACGATAGCCGCATCCACCAGCCCGGATTCGATCAGCCGCTTTCCGCTGATGATCGCCCGCGCGCTGGACGAGCACGCAGTGGAAAGTGTGTAAGCCGGCCCGCTCAGATCCAAAAATTCAGCCATAAACTGCGAAGGATCGCCAAGTTCCTGTTGGGAATAATCGTAACCCAGTGGGAATTCACCGTGCTGGTGTAAATAGAGCACGGCCTCTTCGCCCTCGGCAATTCCAGACGTACTGGTCCCCATGATCACCGCAACGCGATCTTTGCCGTATTGGGCGATCGCCGCGTGGATCTGTGTTTCTATCTGCGCCAGCGCGGCCAGTAAAAGCTGATTGTTGCGGCTGCGGTGCGACAGGAGACCGGTCGGGATCGCAGGCAAATCGGCGGTGACCGCGCCGAGCCAGACGGGACGGTTTTCCGTCAGCCAGCCTTCCTGCAAAGTCATACCCGGCGCACTGCCCGTCGTAAGACTTTGTGCAATCTGCGCAACGTCATTGCCCAGCGCATTCACCATGCCCACGGCCGAAAAGTAAATCATGTTAGTCACCGACATTCTGGATGGTTATCTGGTAGTGAAAAGCCTGCTGGGCGATCGACACCGGCTGACGCGTATTGCCCTTCGGCAGGTAGTCGATGCGGGTGATCGTATTGCCGTGGTTATCTAATAACGTGCGGCGCAGCGGGTCATCTTTCAGTTGCCAGCCTGACGGCAACAGCGGCTGCCAGCTTTCTGCCGGCCAGTAGCTGAACATAATATCGGCCAGAACCTGATTTGCCGGAGGCAAACCGTCGATCTTTATCGCCTGTTCGGTGTGGATCCCCTGTTGATCGTAGACCAATTTGAACAGGCGGATCCCAAGCGGTGAGAGACCCGCCAGCTGCAATGATTTTCCATCGGCGTTAAGCAGAACCAGCAACGACTGTTGTTTGCCCTTCACGGTGGCGGTCAGCAACTGCTGTTGACTCACCGGTGTTGCCAGCTGCGGCGACGGCAATTTCACCTGTACGCCGGGTTTCAGCCAGGCTTGTGGCAGCGTTTGTGCAGGAGGTGGAGTCGCGCAGCCGCTAAGGGTAAGCATCAGAAAAACCAGTGCCGGGAAAGTGAATCGGGTCATTTTTTACGTCCTCTTTTTTTAACCGGCAGGGTCAGCGGGGAGAGCAGAAAGGCGGTCAGAATGCCAAAACTCAGCACTATGCCGAAACTGCTGATCGCCTGCGTGGCGCTGAAGACCAGCATCCCGAAGGTCAGCAATGTGGTCACGACAGCCATAAAAATCGCAAACATCGATGTGGTCGGCGTCCCGCGCGGATTGGTGAAGAACAGCGTGTAGTTGATGCCAATCCCCAGCACCAGAATCAGCGCCAGCAACGAAAATAAATTAAGACTGTGGCCGCTGTAGCCCAGCGCCGCGATACCCATGGCCAGCGAAAGGACGGTTGGCACCAGACAAATCAACCCGTGCGGCAGGCGAAAGCGCCAGAGATAAATCGCGGCAATCACCGCCACTGCCAGACCGAGTAGCCAGGTCAGATATACGCGGTACTGGGAAAAGAGGCTGCTGAATTCGGTTTTGCGGTCGATCCAACCAGTACCCGGTTCCGACGCTGCCAGGGCGCCCATCGCGGCGCTGTCTTGTACACCATTCACCGGGATTAATGTGGCGCTGCGGCCGTCCGGCAGGGTAAGCCATAAGAGGCGCCAGCCCTGACTGACGACGCTGTTAATCCACGCCTGGGAATCCACGGTTTGCGGGCTGAGATCGGGCGTCGGTACACGGACGCCCGCCTGTTGTAACTCGGTCACAACCTGTGGCGCGCGCTGCGTGAGCAGTGTTAAATCGCGCTTCTGTTGCGCCTGCGACGGCAGTCCGATCATCCGGTAGCCGTCGATCACGCCATCGGCTTTGGCCTTCGCCAGTTTCGGCCTTAAAGCTTCGAGACGTTGCAGCGTTTGCTCCGCGTTATCGCCGTACACTACCAGCCATTTCTGATCGTTAGTCTGGCCGGTCAGCGCGGCAATCTGCTGTTCCTGCTGCTGTAACGCGGCGGGCAGGGATTGCAAATCGGCAATATCATCATTGATTTTGAGTTGTGCAATGCCGCCTGCCGCCAGCGCGAGAATGGCCACCGGCAGACCGATACGCACCGCGTTGCGGCTACGCCACGCAAGAAGCCAGCGGAAGATCAGCGCCAGCCCTGGCGTCGGGCCGACTGGCAGACGTTTCGATAAATAGGGATACCAGCACATCACGGTAATGCAGGCGGCGCTTAGCCCGGCAGCGGCGAATACCGCCAGCTGTTGCAGGCCGGGGAATGGCGCAATCAGCAGCATCAGATAAGCGGCCACCGTGGTCAACAGCGCCATCGATAACGCCGGAAACAGCTTTTTCAGACTTTCCAGCGGCGTAGTGTTTTCACCGTGGACGCGCCGCTCAGTGAGGAAGTACAGCGTGTAGTCGGCAGAAATTCCTACGATGCTGGTACTGAGCACCAGCGTCATCACGTGGATTTCGCCAAACACCCCCAGCGTAAAGACCGTGCCTGCGAGCGCGCCAGTCGCGATGGAAAGCAGGCTGAGCAGCATCGGCAGAATTGAGCGGAACATCAGTAAGATCAGCAGGAAGACACCGACAACCGACGTTATACCGAGGGTGGAAAGATCGTGTTCAGCCTGCTGGCTGGCGTAGTTGCTGTAAAAAATCGTGCCGCGCGCCAGCACTTGCGCACCCGGCCAGCGGGCTTCAAAAGCTTGCTTCACCGCATTCAGGCTGGCGACGGTTTTCTTGCCGGTAGTGATGTCATACGACGAGGCTTTCAGTTCGCCATGCAGCAAATACCAGCTGCGTCCCTGTTTGTCGCGGGCCATCAGCCAGCCTTGATCGAGCGTCATGCCGCCGCTGTTTTGCTGCTGTGCCATTTGCGAGGCGCGAACCAGCAATAACGGATCGTTGGTCAGCTCTTTCCCGCTGACACCGGCAAACGCGGAATATACCTGACCGAGGATCCACTGGCTTTGCGCTTGCGCGCCCGTCATTAAGCGCTGGCGGGTGGCATCGTCGAGCAACGCGTTGCGGTGCTGATAGAAGAATTTGCCCCATTCCTGCTGGTGCTGCGCGTCCATCGGCCCTTCCACCTGACTCAGTTCAGGCAGTGCCCGCAGTTGCTTCAGCCAGTCGTTGAGGGGGGCGACGCCCGCGTTCGGTGGCGGGCTGACCAGCCACATCAGCTGGCGATCGAGACGCTGAGTAAAGCCATCAGATATGGCCTGGGGAATATTTTCTCCCTGCTGCTGAGGTAAAAGCGCCAGCACGCTGCTGTTGATCTGGCTGCGTGGCAATAGCCAGAATAACGCCGCCACCAGCAGCGCAATAATCAGCAGCCAGCCTTGTGCCGCGCGGCGATGAAGATCAGGACGCAAAATGGCGTTTCTCTTCATCGGTCAGCGTGGCTGGCGTAGTTTTCTGATTGAAGAAGCGGATGTGCGTCGCGTCGCCCTGCATATCGTTGATATCAATCTCGTTCAGGAAATTTTCGCCATGTAGCTGGATGCTGCGGAACAGACGGTTCAGCGGCGAGACTTTCGGAGTGAGAATCAGCGTCCATGCGCCCTTTCCAAGGTCAGTAAACCCGATCGTGAAATTTTGCTCCAGCACGCGACGGTCTGCATGAAAAAGGGCACTGAGCAGCGAATTGAACTGGAACATCTGCGGATTGGTGTCCGCCGTGATGACCTGCGGATCCTGACCGGCCATGATTTGCACCATGCGACTCTCGGTCAATAATAAGGTCAGGCTGAAAGGTTTATCCTGCTGCCACCACAACCCTTGCTGCTGGGCGATGACCAGGTTTCCGCTGGACTTCAGCGGTTGCGCCATCCCGCTGATCGTCCGCTGCTGGGCAAATTCGGCGCGCAAAACCGGCACCTGGCTGAAACGCTGTTGTAAATCCTCCAGCGTGACCGCCTGAGCCGTGATGCTGAAAATCGTTAGCAGAATGAGCAAAAGCGATTTCACAGGCTGACTCCCGTTTTATCGAACAAAACCTGCGGCGAGACGAAACACATCTCTTTAGTTTGCGCATCCACCGCCACCTGCAGGGTGTAGCCGGTTGTCGTGCGTTTGCCCGTTTCGATATCAAAGATCTGATAACTGATCCGCAAACGGTTTTCGATCTCCTCCAGCTGCGCGCGGACTTCTATGCGTTGTTCAAATAACACCGGCGCGATGTATTTCAGGCGCGTGTCGACAATTGGCCAGACGTAGCCTGACGCCTGCATCTGGCGATAGCCATAATCGAACTGTTTAAGCAGCTGCTCGCGGGCAATTTCCAGATAACGGAAATAATTACCGTGCCAGACCACGCCCATGGCGTCGGCGTCATGAAACGGCACGGTGATTTCAACGCGGGTGGAAAAACGCGGCTGGTTAAAACGGGGATCAAGTTTGGACGTCATATCAGTCAGGTTTCCTCTCTGAGGCGTCATCCGCGGGATGCTGCCAGAAATCATAAAAATTGAACCAGTCATGAGGCGCAAGCAGGCTGTAATGCTCCAGACGAGCGGCGTAGCGATCGACGGCCTCCTGTAAGGCGGGCAGACGCTGGTCGCGCGGCAGGATCAGCGGATCGGCAAAAGACTCACAATAAATGTGCAGACGCTGCTGCTGCATGATGCCAAACATCAGCATGACCGGCGCACGCAGCGCGGCGACCAGAATAAACGGCCCTTGCGCAAAGGCGGCGGGCTTACCAAGAAAATCACTCCAGATGACACGGGCATGTTCACCGCGCTGATGCGAACTGGCAGAGGTACGGTCGCCGACGATCGCCACCCATTCTCCGGCATCAAGCTTTTCCTGCAAAAGGATGGCGGTATCCGGCCCCATCCTGCTCACCTGAATCAGATTCACCACCGCCTGCGGGTTGATTTCTTTCATCACTTGATTAAAACGTTCGGCATTATCGGTGAAAACCAGCGCATTAACGATTATCTGATGATTAAGTGCGCCTATGGCGCGGCAGGATTCGATATCGCCCAGATGAGAGGCCAGGATCAGTGTGCCGCGACCGGAGGCAATATGCGCCTCGCATATTTCAGGATGCACCAGCACCGCATCGGTCAGGGTATTATCGCCCTGCCAGCTCGCCAGTTTACTCAGCATCGAGTCACCGAATCGCATGAAATGCCGGAAAGTGCTGAGCGGATAAGGCAGCGGGATATCGCGCTGTGCAGCTGTTTCACGTATGCGGTCGAGATAGCGGGCCGAAGCCGTGCGCTGAGTGCGGCCGGTCAGCCAGAAGTAGCCGATCACCGGGTAAAGCAATACGCGGAAAGCGCGGTAGCCAAGCAGGCGATAAACTTTAAGCATCAGGCGGATGCCCCACAATCCCTGACGTTCCGGCGTCGCAGACCAATGTTCGTTGATCTGCGAACTTTGCCGCTGGCGCAGTAAAAACGGAATGCGTGGCAACATGCCAAAAAACAACCGGGTGTGCATCCAGGAGATCTTAATGTTGTCTTTCACCGCATCGAAATGCGAGACGCCATCGACGGGATAAGTTACCCGTGTCGGCAGGAAGCGGCTGCGTGTTCCCTGCCAGTAAAGGCGAACCATAATTTCCGTATCAAAATCCATCCGCAGCCCCAGACGGTGTTTCGCCATCAGCGCCAGACATGGCCTCAGAGGGTAAACACGAAACCCGCACATGCTGTCTCTGAGCGAGAAAGACAGGGTTTCCACCCACACCCAGAAATGGGTGATGTAACGACCGTACAGCCGCGATTTCGGCACGCTGTCATCATATACCGGCAGGCCGGAGATCAGACATTCAGGATGGTGACGGGCTTCCGCCAACATCGCGGGCACGTCTGACAGCTGATGCTGACCGTCCGCATCGACCTGAATGGCATGCGTAAAACCTTTCTCCGCCGCCAGCTGTAGTGCTGCCATCACCGCCCCGCCCTTGCCCTGATTCGACGGCAACCGCGTCATGCTCATCCCGGGTGTCATCGCGCACAGACGTTGCAGTTCATCGGCGGTCGCCGTATCACTGCCGTCATCCACCACCAGACAAGGCAAATCGAAAGGCCGGAGACGTTCCAGCACATCCGCCATCATGACACCGTGGTTGTAACAGGGAATAATCAGGCAGGGAGAAAACTCATCTTGCTGATTCATGGACATAGGATAATTTTCCCGCTGCTGGCGACCGCATCGCCGAGGCTGTAACGGAAAACCAGACGATGTTTTTCTTTCAACCAGTCGATTTGCACATTAACGATTTCACCGGGCAGTAATGGACGCTGAAATTTCACTACCTCCATACCGTAAAATACCTTATCCAGCCCGAGAAGCGCGCTGGCGTAATCCATCACCCAGTTGACCTGCGTGACGCCCGGCAAAATCGGCGAAGACGGAAAATGGCCACGGAACCAGAATAAATCGGCGGAGAGCTGCAGTTCAAGGCTCAGGCTGGTGTCGCTGATTTTTTGCTGGCTCAGTACTTCAGGCATCATCATAAAAACATTTCCTGTAATTCAGCCGCAGCGCGTTTGCCTTGTTGGTTAACAGGGATAGCTGGAACAATGCGCCAGTAACGTGGGATTGAAACAGGTGAAAGCCATGTGCGCAGCGTCTGGCGCAGTTGGCCGATAAAGGGGTTGTGCCCGAATTCGCGCCGCTGCTCTTCACCGGCTGCGCTCAGAACCAGCACGGCAGCAACGCAGACCCGGCCCTGCTTTTCGAGCGTCAATGTGCAAGCTTCGGACACAAAAACCAGTCCACACAGCCGCTGTTCAATCTCATTTAACGAAATCCGTTGTTCAGCGATCTTCACTACCCGATCTTTACGGCCAAGCAGATTGAATTGTCTCTGATCTGGCAGGATTTCGACCTCATCGCTGAGAATTATGCCGCCTGCTTGCGGGATCAGCGGAGACACCAGGGTCAGAGAGCCGTCAGCGCGGTGGCTAAAATGTATATCGTCGAATAGCGTCCAGGGAGCATCCGGCAGACGGTGCGCAATGACCCCCGTCTCGGTGGTGCCATAGATTTCTACGGGAACACAATCGCAGGTGGATTTAGCTAATACCGCGGCGTCTCGCGTCAGCGGTCCACCTGCCGAAAAAATTTTCCGCAACTTTGCGGTTGCCAGTGAGGGATCCAGCCGCGTGAGAAATGCCGGGCTGCTGGTAAGCACTATTGAACGGGCGAGCGCAAGAGTCTGCAATTGCTCGTGGTACTCAATACTTCTCGCACAGAACGGAACCCCCAGAGACAGTGGCAACATAAAAGCGAATGTCAGACCATACATGTGGTGCGGGGCAACGGTGGCGGCAAAATACGCGCCGTCGAGATCTTCGCCCCAGAGTGCGGCGAGCCACTGACTTTCGCGTTCCAGACTGGCCACCGGTTTTATAATTTTTTGCGGTTTACCGGTCGATCCCGACGTAAATAAAATCAGCGATGCGTTGCATGGCCATTCGGGCAAAGGAGAAAGAAAAGTTGCTGTCTCACCGGGATAGGTGAGCGTAGGGCAATCCAGCTCAAGCGGAAGATCGGTGATCAGCGCATCGAATTCATCCCGCTGTTCAGCCAGCACGGCCTGGCGAAAATGGCCGGGCAACACCGGCGTTTTACGACTGTAGAGAAGCGCCAACAGCGTAACGGCAAATGCATAGTTATCTTCCAGACACACTGCCCAGCGCAACGACGGTAAGGCGTGTAGTTTCGTGATCAGCGACAAGACATCACGACGGAATTCGTTCTGACGCCATTCCCGGCTTTCGCTCCATGCGACCAGATGATCATCAGCTCTTTGCGCACTTAGCCATTGGCTCATTGGAAGGGTCATAACCGCTGCAGACGCTTTCTGACTGTCCATTCAATACCCATTAATAAGCCAATTAGCAGATAACTGATCCCGCCGTTATAAAGCGCCCAAAGATCCACATCGCCATTAAGGCAGCTATATAAAGCCAGAGAACCATTGAACACAAAGAAGATGCACCAGACTTGCGTGACGCGTCGGGTATACCTCACCCCTGCGGGCGGTAAATCCGGTTCACTGAGCCGGGCAAGACGTTCCACAATTGATTGCCTTGCCCGTAATGAACTAGAAAATAAAATGAACAGCAATAAATTTACCGCGACCGGGTAATACAACAACAGGGAGGTTTCGCGTAACAAAACGCTGATAGCCACCAGAGCAATGCCCGCTATTGCGATCGCTTTACCAAAAAAAGTCAGCTGGCTGAGCTTTCCGCGAAAAGTCAGCAAACGTAGAATAAAAACGCTGCCAAGCAGCGGGGCAAGAATCCCCATCCCCCAGGTTTTCAATCCGCACCAAACGGCTATCGGATAGGCAACTATCGCCAGGATGGTTACCCATCGGATAATCGAGGCGACAGAGTCCCGGACCTTAGACACGCCAGTTACTCAGCGGGCGTGTTAAGTAATTCATCAATGGCATCCACGACGTCCTGAACGGTGCGCACTGACTTAAACATTTCTGGCTTAATCTTTCTGCCGGTGGTTTTTTGCAAATGAACAACCAAATCCACAGCATCAATGCTGTCTAATTCCAGATCTTCATATAATTTAGCATCTGGTTTGATATCACTTTCGTCCACTTCAAACAGCTTGATTAATAACTCGCTAATTTGCTGATAAATTTCTTGCTTCTGCATAGGACTCTCTTTAACCACGCTGCACTGATATAAACCGGGCGAGGCTTTCTACAGAATAAAAATGCTGCCGCATTTCCTGGCTTTCTGCCGAAAGGGTCACGCCGTATTGCTTTTTAAAAGCCAAACCTAATTCAAGAGCATCAATAGAATCGAGTCCCAAACCATCACCGAAAAGCGGCGCCTCTGTCTCTATCTCATCCGGCGTCATTCCCTCCAGATTGAGGGTTGTAATGATCAGTTCTTTTATCTCGTGACTTAATGAATCCATGGCTTATTTCTCGTTATCTTGAATATTACAGCCCATCAGCTCTGTGCGTAAATGCTCTGTCAGGCGTCTGGCGGCTAAGGCCGGTGAAAGGTCATGGTCATCCAAAAAATCCATAGCTTTCACTTTATCGGCAATCGTAATGACAAATTGAGGTTTAACGGGCGGTATTTCATACCACTTCCCATGCTTAGTCAGCATCGGCGGATGGCAGGAGATATGCACAATCCGCACATCGCTCCCCGCTCGTAACGCTATGTTCGCGGCCCCACGTTGCAGAGTCATCGGCTGGCCGGGCAAAGAGCGCGTTCCCTCGGGGAATATTAATAACGTTCCCCCCGCCTGCAAACGTGCCTCGCACGCCAGTAACAAAGCATCCGAACCTGCATTCACCAGATACCCCGCCGCTTTAATAACGCCGCGCAGAAAAGGGTTCTGCAATAAAGCCTGCTTCACAATGCAGTCACAGCGTGGCATACGCGACGCAAGGATCACATAGTCGAGAAGGCTTGGGTGGTTTGCAACGACCAGACAACCGGCATCCTGCTCAAACTTATCATCGCCGATAAACCGATAATCCATCACCCCAAACATTCGTAATCCGCCAAGGAAAAAACGGAAACTGTTACGAATACTGTTCAATGTCATACGGTGCAACCTCTCCGGCTGACGGACGATCAGCCGCAACAGGTTAAACCATATGATTGAAAGCAACAGCCCGCCAATTCCGAAAAGCGCGAAAAAGAAGCCTGTCGCGGCCCATCGCCACATCCTGTTCGCAAGGGAAGAAACTTCGCAGGGCAATACAGAGACGTTTCTCACAAAGTACGCACCCATTGCCAGCGGCGACGTTTATCCGCATTGACATTAAAGTTAGGAGACGATGTAAGGTAACCCCGCAGGAATTGCAAGCTCTGAGGAAGGGTAACCACATGAATATCACCCGGAGAGAGTACGTTGCTACATTGCAATGTATCACCCGCGGTTAATATTATTCCTACAGCATAAGGTAAAAACTCAGAATTCACCGATTTGTCATACATCGGCGGTATTTCACCTTCAAAGTCAATCAGCATTACCCGGCGAGCACCGCCAGCAAGCATCGATTGTGCTTCGAGTAAACCCTGCTGAAAACTGTCGTCACCTGCCGCCAGTGAGGTGACTGGCAGCGGATCCTTACTAATAATCGTCAGCCAGCCGGCAGCTGTATTATGTACCGACATCGAGAACTCTGTTGGAGAAGTCGATTGTTCATCGGCCAAAACATGCAGGATTCGTCCTGTACGTTCGAGCTCACCGTGACGGCTGGTAAAAATGGCAGCATCAATATTATGCGAGGCGAGTAATGAGAGCCCTGTATTCACAGCCAGTCGGCTACCGATACTCATACGCCGCGCAGACATCATCGGGATGTGGGACGTTTTCGGAAATTCCCCGGAAAACATATTGATATCAGGCTGATTAGCCCACTGGATCCAGTTTTCGCAACTGTCGATTCCCGGAGCGAGAGCCCGCCAGTCAAGTATATCCAGTGAAAATTTCATGATGAGTTATCTTTATGAATTTGCCGAGCTACGACTTTATGATATTTGATTGAGCGTTGCATCTGCAATCTATCGGCCAGTCATAGCGGATCGAAAATTTCTTTAACGTGTTTTAACGTTGTATATATTATGACTGAATATTAGATTTTAAAAAACTGGATCATGACGATATATAGCGCGAACTACCTTTAATAATTAACCAGACCAATCATAAATAATAGCGAATAATAATTATTCTGAAATAGAAAATAATCATTAAGCATTCAATTTGGCTTAATTATTTCGCAATCAGATTAGTAGTAGTCTGCAATCAGGTCAGTTTTGAACAGATATTACTCAAAATAATGCGTGAGAATTGAAACAAAGAGGTAATGCACATCTTAAATCACGAAAAACAAATGCAAAAAACCCTGAATCTTTCGATTCAGGGTCTGTGCAATTAGTGGCGGAACGGACGGGGCTCGAACCCGCGACCCCCTGCGTGACAGGCAGGTATTCTAACCAACTGAACTACCGCTCCACCGGTTCTTTCACTCAT
>NZ_JBXAVQ010000026.1:0-49290 GCF_057290995.1 Rahnella sp. 1L-D-7-B-C2
GCGGGAATAAAATCCCATTCAGACGCCGGATAGATTCAAGCAAGCCAATTTATCGTCAAAATCGGTGTTGCAAAAACGGGAGTGACCATAGATTCCGTTCTCGTAGATTGTCAGCCGCTGCGCTGGGTCGGTCAACTTACCCCCGTCCAGCACCCACCGGCACATCATTGACGCTATTTCTTTTGCTGCGGGATCTATGGTTGATGGGGTGCCAGCATTAGCCTGGTAGGCCATAAGAAACGCCGCGGACATAATGAGTGTGTGGCGTAGTTTCATGAGAGATCCCTTAGTTCAGATTGCATCCAATGCGGAAGGCATTGCCGATTTCAGTGTATTCAGCACGGCTTGCGCCCGTGAGCTTAGTGGCTTCACTGCTGAAGTGCGTATTGTCGCGGGTGCATTTTTCTGGCGTGGATTGCGCGCCTTTGAGGCACATAGAGTACGCAACAGACGGATTAGCGAACTGGGTACGCTGGGCGTAGCCTTCGCACACAGCAGTTGCACGGGCCTGCTTCTGGCGAGCGGTCATCGGTTTGATTGCCTTACTATTGGCAGCCTTCAGCTTATAGCAGCTCAGATTACGCGAGCGGGCAGCTGCCTCTAGGGCTTTTGAGCGGCTAAGATTGTCGTTGTATTCAGGATGGCTGGATGGGTTAACGTTCAGGCTCGGCTGTATCGCGTCAGATGCCTGGCAAAGTTGCTGATCGCTGTATCTGGCAATCTCCGCTGCCTCTATCGCGGCTTTGTCTGGCTGCGGGGCTTTGGGTGCGGGAGTAGCGCATCCTGCTAATGCCAGCGCCAATGAGGCGGCTAATAGTCGTTTCATGGGTTCGAGTGCCCTGTATGCAAGTTGTAGAAGGGATCAGTTTGGAGATCGGAAATTATTGTACGTTCAGCGCGGTATTTAACCACTAATACCCGTAACGGATTGATTTAGAGCCAGTGGCTATCGCTTTTAAATTATCGCCTAATCAGTATCGCATTTAGGTTATCCGATTAGCCAAAAACCGCGGAAAACGGCGTATAGCGCGGGAGTTCACCCTACTTCGATGATTTGGCCTGTTCAAAAAACAGGCTTACCGTACAATATTGTCCGTTTCCCAAACGGCCCCCAAGATGGACGGGTACAGAATATGCAAATCCTTGAATCGACAGCTACTCAAGAAGTTGAGCGCAAAGTCATCAATAAGATGAAGAATGAATGGCGTTATGAAAAAGGAAAACCGAGAATGGATCTCAGAATAATCGCCACGTTACGTCCCCTCAAACGGTAGCACCGCCATGATGGGGGCTGCGCCGAAGAACCTGATTGTAATGAAACGGCGGCGTTGCGGCGGTTCTTCCTTATTCTGCCACACAGCCATACCAGGTTGACTCTCTCTCTGGCCGAAAGACTACCATTGGATAACACGGATTCATTCCACTAATAGTTGGTTCTAGGCTGTGCCCCTTAATCACCTGAGATATAGTAAATATTTGTTTTTAAATCATATCAATCATAACTGGCTACAACCTTCCTGACGAAGCATGGACCATCTAGCCCTTGTTGGGGGTAGTTTGGATACTCGTTCCTTTGTCATTTTAAGAGCAGCGGCGGTGTACTTAAGATAAAATCGCCTAAATAACAGAAGCTAAGCGCCCAATAACAGGATAAATAATGACAAGTCTTCAGCAGCGCGCAGAGTTACACCGCCAAATATGGGCAATCGCCAACGATGTACGAGGTTCGGTCGATGGGTGGGATTTCAAACAGTACGTCCTTGGCGCGCTCTTCTATCGCTTTATCAGCGAAAACTTCTCCAGCTACATTGAAGCCGGTGACGAAAGCATTATCTATTCATCACTTGATGACAGCGTCATTACGGATGACATTAAAGACGATGCCATCAAAACCAAGGGCTATTTCATTTACCCGAGCCATCTGTTCTGCAATGTCGCCGCGAAAGCCAACACCAACGACCGACTCAATGCCGATCTAAACAGTATCTTTGTGGCGATTGAAAGCTCGGCATACGGCTATCCGTCTGAGGTCGATATCAAAGGTCTGTTTGCTGACTTTGATACCACCAGTAATCGCCTGGGAAACACCGTTAAAGACAAGAACAGCCGCCTGGCTTCCGTCCTGAAAGGTGTGGAAGGCTTGAAATTGGGCGATTTCGATGCTCACCAGATTGACCTGTTTGGCGATGCCTATGAGTTTCTGATTTCCAACTATGCGGCGAATGCCGGCAAATCAGGTGGCGAGTTCTTTACCCCACAGCACGTCTCTAAGCTGATTGCGCAACTGGCAATGCATGGGCAAAACCAGGTTAATAAAATCTACGACCCAGCGGCAGGCTCGGGTTCACTGCTGCTACAGGCGAAGAAGCATTTCGATAACCATATCATCGAAGAAGGCTTTTTTGGTCAGGAGATTAATCATACGACCTTTAACCTGGCCCGTATGAATATGTTCCTGCATAACATTAACTACGATAAGTTTAATATTATGCTGGGTAACACCCTGACTGATCCACACTTCAAGGACGATAAGCCCTTTGATGCCATCGTCTCAAATCCGCCGTACTCGGTGAAATGGATTGGCAGCGATAACCCGACGCTGATTAACGATGAGCGCTTTGCACCGGCCGGCGTGCTGGCCCCGAAATCGAAAGCCGACTTTGCGTTTGTGCTGCATGCCCTGAACTACCTGTCAGCCAAAGGCCGCGCGGCCATTGTCTGCTTCCCTGGCATTTTTTACCGGGGTGGTGCTGAGCAAAAAATTCGTCAGTATCTGGTCGATAATAACTACGTTGAAACCGTGATCTCCCTAGCGCCTAACCTGTTCTTTGGCACCACCATCGCGGTGAATATTCTGGTGCTGTCAAAACATAAAACCGACACCGATGTGCAGTTTATTGATGCCAGCGGGCTGTTCAAAAAAGAGACCAACAACAACATCCTGACTGATGCGCATATTGGGCAGATTATGCAGGTGTTCGACAGCAAGGCTGATACCGACCATCTGGCGAAATCCGTGCCAGTTGAGGCCGTTGCCGCCAATAACTACAACCTGTCCGTCAGTAGCTATGTCGAAGCCAAAGATACGCGTGAAATTGTTGATATCATCGAGCTGAATGCCGAACTGAAAGCCACGGTCAGCAAAATCGACCAATTACGCAAAGAAATCGATGCCATTGTGGCCGAAATTGAAGGCAATGAGGCGCAGGCATGAGCGAGTTAAGTTATCTGGAAAAACTGCTGAATGGTGGTGAGATTGAGTGGGTTTCATTAGATTCAATTTTCGACATTTTTGCAGGGGGTGATGTACCAAAAGATGCATTATCAAACATTCAAACTGAAGAATATAATATTCCCATACTGTCCAATGGTATTGGTAATAATTCTTTATATGGTTGGACAAATAAAGGGAAAATCAATTCACCTAGTTTAACCATATCAGCCAGAGGAACTATAGGCTGGACAAGTTATAGAGATACGCCTTTTTTCCCGATAGTACGCCTTATTGTTTTAACACCTAAAAAAGAATTAAATTTGAAGTATGCTTATTACTTTATGAAAATGATTGAGGGTGATTACAAAACGCCTAAAACGGGAATTGCGCAGCTAACAAAACCAATGTTAAAAGATATTAGACTCCCGGTACCTTGCCCCTCCACCCCGCGAAAGTCGCTCGCTATCCAGTCTGAAATCGTCCGGATCCTGGATACCTTTACCGCCCTTACCGCTGAGCTTACCGCTGAGCTTACCGCACGTAAAAGACAGTACAACTACTATCGCGACCAGTTGCTGAGTTTTGAAGAGGGCGAGGTTGAGTGGAAGACACTGGGGGATGTAACCAAAAAATGGTACTCAGGTGGAACACCTACAGCAGGCAAAGCTGAGTATTACGAAAATGGAGATATCCCTTGGTTAAGGACGCAAGAGGTTAAATTTAGCGATATCGACAGTACTGAAATAAAAATAAGTCGAGTTGCGTTAAAAAACTCTGCGGCAAAATGGATTCCAGAAAATTGCGTCATTATTGCTATTTCAGGCGCAACGGCGGGACGGTCTGCTATAAATAAAATTCCTTTAACAACTAACCAACACTGCGGTTGTTTAGAAATTGATGACTCAAAGGCATTATATCGTTATGTCTTCCATTGGGTAAGCTTCAATTATGAAAACATTAAGTCGCTGGGACAAGGTGCCAGGGGCGATCTAAACTCAACCATTATAAAGAAATTCAAACTTCCTATACCTTATGCAACCGATCCTGATAAATCACTGGAAGAACAAGCTCGCATTGTTGAAATTCTGGACAAATTCGATGCACTGACCAGCTCAATCACTGAAGGCCTGCCCGGTGAAATCGCCCTGCGCCAAAAGCAGTACGAATACTATCGCGATTTGTTGTTCAACTTCCCCAAGCCTGCTGACGTCGCTAACTGACACCGACAGGCATGCAGCAACCGTCCGGTCAGCGTGCTGTTTCTGACCGGGATTATCGACAACCACTTTTCCGCGCCGGTAGCGTTGTATGCTTTTCTGCCGGTTTTTCCCCCACTGGCACACAGGATGCGCTATGACCCAAGAGACACACGCCGTCGCCGAGACTAATAATTTCATTGTCCTCGATAAATATACCAAAGCCTGGGAAGCCGCTGACAGCTACCAGAGCGAGTCGGACCTGGAGCGCGAGCTGATTCAGGACCTGCGCAATCAGGGATATGAGTTTGTCTCGCTGCCCTCGCAGCAGGCGATGCTGGCCAACGCGCGGACGCAGATTCAGGCCCTGAACGGTGTGACGTTTAACGACGGGGAGTGGCGACGCTTCTGTGAGCAGTACCTGGACAGCCCGAGTGACAGCAGCCTCGACAAGACCCGTAAAATCCATATCGACTACATTTGTGACTTCACTTTTGATAACGGCCAGCTGGAAAACGTTTACCTGATTGATAAAAAGAATCTGGTGCGCAACAAGGTGCAGGTCACCCAGCAGTTCGAGCAGGCCGGCACGCACGCTAACCGCTATGACGTCACGATACTGGTCAATGGCCTGCCGCTGGTCCAGGTTGAACTTAAAAAACGCGGCGTGGCCATTCGCGAAGCCTTTAATCAGATACACCGCTACAGCAAAGAGAGCTTTAACAGCGACACATCCCTGTTCAAATACCTGCAGCTGTTTGTCATTTCCAACGGCACCGACACCCGCTACTTTGCCAATACCACCAAGCGGGATAAAAACAGCTTCGACTTCACCATGAACTGGGCGAAGTCCGACAATACGCTGATAAAAGACCTCAAAGACTTTACCGCGACCTTTTTCCAGAAACATGCCCTGCTTAATATCCTGTTTGACTACAGCGTGTTTGACAGCAGCCAGACGCTCCTGGTCATGCGGCCCTATCAGATTGCGGCGACGGAGCGCATTTTATGGAAAATCAACAGCGCTTTTGCCGCAAAAGGCTGGTCAACGCCGGAGGCGGGCGGGTTCATCTGGCACACCACGGGTTCAGGCAAAACCCTGACCAGCTTCAAGGCCGCGCGGCTTGCCACCGAGCTGGACTTTATCGACAAGGTGTTCTTCGTGGTTGACCGTAAAGACCTCGATTACCAGACCATGAAGGAGTACCAGCGCTTCTCACCGGACAGCGTCAACGGCTCGGATAACACCGCCGGTCTGAAGCGCAACCTGGAGAAAAACGACAATAAAATCATCGTCACCACTATTCAGAAGCTTAACAACCTGATGAAAGGGGAAGCCAACCTGCCTGTGTACCGCCAGCAGGTGGTGTTTATCTTTGACGAGTGCCACCGCAGCCAGTTCGGCGAAGCGCAGAAAAACCTGAACAAAAAATTCAAACGCTTTTATCAGTTTGGTTTCACCGGCACGCCCATTTTCCCACAAAACGCACTGGGGGCAGAAACCACGGCCAGTGTGTTCGGTCGCGAGTTGCATTCTTACGTGATCACCGACGCCATTCGGGATGAAAAGGTCCTGAAGTTCAAGGTGGACTACAACGATGTCCGGCCGCAGTTCAAGGCACTGGAAACCGAAACCGACGAAAAGAAACTCAGTGCGGCTGAAAGCCAGCAGGCCTTTTTACACCCGCGCCGTCTTGAGGAAATCACCCGGTATATCCTGACCCACTTTCGTCAAAAAACGCACCGCACCTTTCCCGGCGCAAAAGGCTTTAACGCCATGTTTGCGGTCAGCAGCGTGGATGCCGCTAAAGCCTATTATGACGCCTTTAAACAGCTACAGCGCGACGCCTCCCCGGACAGCGACATGCCTAAGCCGCTGAGAGTGGCCACCATCTTCTCTTTTGCGGCCAATGAGGAACAGAGTGCTGTCGGCGACATTACCGATGAGAGCTTTGATGTCAGCGCCATGAACAGCAGCGCGAAGGAGTTTCTGGATGCGGCAATAGACGACTACAACGGCCACTTCAAAACGAACTTCAGCACCGACAGCAACGGTTTTCAGAACTACTACCGTGATTTGGCGCAGCGCGTGAAAAATCAGGACATTGATCTCCTTATCGTGGTGGGCATGTTCTTAACCGGCTTTGACGCCCCGACGCTGAATACCCTGTTTGTCGATAAAAACCTGCGCTATCACGGACTGATGCAGGCCTTCTCGCGCACTAACCGTATTTATGACGCCACCAAGACCTTTGGTAATATCGTCACGTTCCGCAATCTTGAACGCGCAACCATTGATGCCATCACGCTGTTCGGTGATAAGAATACCAAGAACGTCGTTCTTGAAAAAAGCTATACCGAATATATGGACGGCTTTAAGGATGTGGTAACCGGCGAGGCCAGGCGCGGCTTTATGGATATCGTTACCGCGCTGGAGCAACAGTTCCCAGACCCGACTGACATTGACAGCGAGAAAGAGAAAAAAGCTTTTGTGAAACTGTTTGGCGAATACCTGCGCGCCGAAAACATCCTGCAAAACTACGATGAGTTTGCCAGCCTAAAAGCCCTGCAGCAGGTCGATACCAATGACGCTGCAGCGGTAGAGGCCTTCAAGGCCGCGCATTATCTGGATGATGAAAAACTCGCTGAACTTCAGACCATTCGCCTGCCGGCAGAGCGCAAAGTGCAGGACTATCGCTCGGTGTACAACGATATCCGCGACTGGCAGCGCCGCGAGAAAGCCGCCGGGGACAAGGACAAGTCCACGACCGACTGGGAGGACGTGGTGTTTGAGATTGATTTGCTGAAGTCACAGGAAATTAATCTGGACTACATCCTTGGCCTGGTATTCGAGCATAACAAGCAGAACAAGGGCAAAGCGGCCCTGACTGAAGAGGTGCGGCGGCTTATCCGCTCCAGCCTGGGTAACCGCGCCAAGGAGGAGTTGGTCGTTGATTTTATCCAGCAGACCAACCTCGATGACATGCCGGATAAGGCCGGTATCATTGATGCGTTCTTTACCTTCGCTCAGCGGGAACAGCAACGTGAAGCGGATGCGCTAATAAAAGAGGAGAACCTTAATGAAGAGGCCGCCAGGCGTTACATCCGTACCTCGCTGAAGCGCGAGTATGCGACGGAAAACGGAACTGAGCTTAACGCGACGCTCCCAAAACTCAGCCCGCTAAATCCGCAGTACAAAACCAAGAAACAGACAGTATTTCAGAAAATCGGAGCATTCATTGAAAAATTCAAAGGCGTCGGTGGCGGGATTTAATTCACGTATATGGTTGTACACGGATAACCGCTTCCTTGCATTTGATTTATGCCGCTAAGCGGCATGAAGGCGACAAACGATGTTTCCTGTGACGTCAAGGGCTCCATGTCGCCGGAAACGCGGCGCAGCCGCCCAGGTTTGATAGATATTACCGATGCCAACCCCTCGCCCTGCCAGACCATTCCCGCTCACAGCAACGATACGTTAATGTACGCGGTCGGAGTGGTCCTGGCGAAGCCAGGGCGTATCTCCGCGTTAGCGCCTTTGGCGCTTACGAGCGTGTAATTCAGAGCTAAAGCCACACTTCTCAAAGCGACACAGCTTTAATAGTTACAACATTCACTTTTAAAGCCACTCTGTTCCCGGCCTTTGGCCGGGGGCGGGGCGGCTTTTCAGGTGGGCGGAGGGGTTGCGTTTGCGCTCGGTGCTGGGGGTTGATGTGGGTGAGGTCTGGTGAATGTTGTAACTAATATAACAGGTGTTATGCCCCGGCTTGTCCGGGGTGCTACTTCTTCTTTTGCCCTGGCAAATGATGGGGGTGTTCAGGTGTGGTTGCCCTGAGCAGAGCGAAGGGAGCTACTCCAGATGCCATGCCGTAGGCTGGCTCAGGAGTACTCTTTCTTTAGAAAGCTTGTTTTGTTCAGAAGTAACGTTCGAAATTAATCCTGTCTGAAGAGGGGTTTTCGAAGTTAATGGGATGCCTCGACCGGGAGAATTATCTCTTCGAATTTAAACGATTATTTCTTAATCAGACGCTGGCCAGCGCCGTATCGTGAGCATGCCCCGACCGTCGCCGGTGCACATTTTGGCGGACAACAGACGTGGGGAAGCCTGCCAGGCATCCGCGAACGGAAAAAATGCCAGCATAAGGCCCGCGAGAATCGCAGGAAGGGGAAAGGTTTAGAGAGGAATGTGGTTAAGACAGAGGAACGCCGGCGCGTTCAAGTAACATCTGATAGAACTTCTCGGCATTGGTGGCCAGCAGCGTCGGGAACTCGACTTTGAGAGCGCTTTCCAGTGACATTTGCGCGACCATCGTCAGTTGGCCGGCGGCTGTATAGCGACGCCAGGCATTCTGGTAACGGCTTGTCTCTTTGGCCGGACGCAGCTGCCGCACTTTACGCGCCTGTTCGTCAAGAACGGCGCCAATATCCGCCTCAGTGCGCGCTTTTTCATCGCGCAGCTCCGGGCTGACAACCCAGCGTTTTATCTGTCTCAGCCGGTTTTTGAGGGAATGGTGGCGGTCAATACTGATGCCCAGACGCGCCATTTTGAGCAGGTGACGCTGATATTTCTGCTGCATTGACTCCGCCAGTCCGCTGGCTACCGCCCACTGGCGATATTTATGCAACCACTCCCGGATGCTTTCAACGGCGATGCCGCGTGAAGTAAAGCATTTGTCGGTGAGAAAAATTCGCATGGGCTTGTTCTGGCCAGAGTCGGCGTCGCGGTCGCGGTGTATTACCACGTAGTCCAGCTGTTCCATCACCCGCAGGGCATGCAACAACACGTCATAGGCCTTGCGACCGTTCTCATAAACGTGCAGCGCATTCATGCGGCGGGCAATCTCTTCCACCGGCAGCATCATTTCGAAAAGGTAATCGCTGTCCGGGCTGTAGTCACAATTTGCGGCCAGAACTAAAGAGAGAGAGGTCAGCGCCTCACGGCTCTCAGAGCGTGGGGTAATCCGCATGGGTTTAGGGGTAAAGGAAGGGTCAGACGCACGGGAGTACGGCGTGTAACCAGTACGGCGAAGCGCGATCAAATCGGCATTTCGCCGCCAGTCATGCTGACGGAAGCAGGCCACCACTTTTGCAGCCATGCCGCGCGGCGTTTTGCCCGTGTAGGCCGGCTGGTTGTTGCGGTGCGTCTTCGACTGGCCTTTGCGCAGACGGTTAGCCTCACCCCGGCGCGAAGGACGATAGACACTGGCAGAAACACTGTTTGCTACCGGTGAAAACGGAAACAGTTGTTCAGACACGGCTCCCAACGCTTATGTTGCGCCGGAGGAGTTGACCTTTAAAAGGCATAAATCTATACTCCCTATATAGAGTAACAAACTCTATACAGTTTTAGTGAGCCCCGATTATCTTCTCCTGAGTCGCCAAACCTAGGAAGATTTTCGGGGTTTTTGCTTATATGGGCCTGTAAGTATCTCAATCAGCACCCATTCCCTGCCACCTTATGGCGTGGCCAGCCAGAAATTCTCTACTCGATCAGTAATCTCGTACTCAATGTGCCAACCATCAAAAATGTGAAATCTTTACATCTAAAACACCACGTTCAAGCAATTCACGCTCGGGTAAACCTTCAATAAACTGCGCCTGTGTAAGCCCTTCTTCACTCGCAGATTTCAATCAGAGAGCTCCTTTCTTTATGCGTTTCACGCTTACGTACAATAGCGCCCAGCTGTCTTTGGCTGGCAGACATTGGTTTACCTTTTCGATATGCGCGTTTTAATCCAATGGGGAAGTTTTTGCATTGTCAGCTTGTGGCATCTCCACCTCCCCATGTTTTATAAGAGAATATGTAGAGAATACTAGAGCTTTTTAACTTTATGTCAGGCATGAGCAACGTTGGCGCGCTGCTCATATTGTTGAAGTGACGAGCTGAGTTTCGTTAATCGTTAATAAGCAGAGTGCCAGTCTTTCCCTAACGCCCAGCGAGACTGCCAGTGAGTTAGATAGGTTTGTGCCAGGTCAGGCACATCGTGCAGTACCAGAGCGTTCTCTGAATTCGACCGCGCGGCAGACAGGGTATAGTTATATGATCCGGTTTCGACCGTCTGGCCATCAACGATAATCACCTTGTCATGCATGATTTTAAACTGACTGACGGTGCGCACCGGGATCCCCGCATTCACCAATAAATTCATCGCGGCCACACTGGCTTTCCCGCGATTGCCGCCCTCATCCAGTACCACCTGGACGTCGACGCCCCGTTTCTTTGCTTCGACCAGGGCCCCGGCAATGTCGGGCGAGGTAAACGAGTACCCCATCAGGCGAATGCTTTGCCGGGCATCATTCACCGTTTGCAGTACCAGCTGCTGCGCGCTGCCTTCCGGTGAGAATCCCACCTGTACCGACGGGGCCGCGCTGGCGGTGCAAACGCCCACATTCAATAACATGGTCAGTAAGGCCACCCGCAATCTGTTGTTCTTCATCAGTCTGTTTCCTCCTGGTAGGGCAATGCATAAATCCCTGATGACACACTGGCGGTCAGCAGGCAAAAGGAACCTTCGCCACAGGACGCGTCCCAGGTCAGGTTTTCCGGCACGCACTTGGTCAGACAGGTAATGGCCACCTTCAGTGCCTCATGGTGCAATCCCGGATGCGTTCTGAAACACACCCGCTGATGCTCGATATCATCATCGCTGAACATAAAGCCATGCAGGTCAAAAAAGTGGATCGACAGTGCTTTTTCACACTTCATCGTTTTTCTCCTGACACCGCGCAAAGCCACCTCATATCCGGTGGCCTGCACGACCTCGCTTTATTTCATCGCATTATCGATGGCCTGCTGCATCACCTGAGCGGACACGACGCCCGGAATGACAGTCGTGTTGTCAGCGGTCGCGTTCTCTGCCGGCATCACGATGATCCCCGGCGTCCCGGTTAATCCCAATAGCTCTGCCAGCGCACTGTTACCCGCGATCAGGGCATCTGCCGCTGTGCGGTTCGCGACGTCTTCTTCTCCTGCGCCCGCTGCCGTGGCCACTTTTTCAATATCGTCTGACGTCAGTTTCCCTTCGTTATGGCCGGTGCCGTAAATCCCGTTGTGGTAGGCCATATAGGCATCAGCCCCCTTCTGTTTCCAGATGGCCAGACCACGGCGTGACGCCTGCGTAGACTCGGGGTAATGCCCGGCAAAAATCGTCCAGTCACGAAAAGCAAACCTCACATCCGGGTTGCTGACCATGACCTGCTCCATTACCGGGGCCATCATGTTGCAGGCGATACATTCGTAATCAAAAAACTCGGTCACAATCACTTTCGAATTTTGCGGGCCTTTCACCGGCACGCCATCAAGCTGCATCAGCAGCCGGTGCCCCTTCAGCACCGACTGTGCCATCAGCTGTGCCTTGATGGCTGCCTGCTGTGCCTGCAGCTTTTTGCTCACCTCGATAAGCACCTGCGGATGGGCCACCAGGTAGTCGGCGGCAATCTCGCCGATGCGTGACTGCTGTGCCGGTGTGAACTCTTCCGGCTCTGCGGCGCCGGCGTGGATTGAGCCGAAAGTAAAACTCAGGGCGAGCGAAAGCGCCGCCGCGTTAAAACGGTTTGTCATGATGATGTCTCTCAAAGAAGGATCCCGGGGTCACCGGTGAATAAAAGATTGTGCCGCTGCCAGGATGTGTCGCGGTGTGGATTAACGTTCTTTCTGAATATTTCGGACGGCTTCGTGGGTAATTTCTTCCCGCTCCGGCTCCCGGCCCCGACTTTCGGGCGGCAGCGTCAGTTGCCCCTGCTTTTCCAGTTCACGCGCCGCGCTGGCCAGCGCCCGCTCTGACAGGTCATTTTGCGGGTTTTTAGCGGAGCCGTGCGCTTTATCCTGCTCGGCCTGCACGTAGCGGAGTGCTTCTGCAGACACCAGGCTTGCCTGCGCGTTTTCAGCCGGCAATGCTGCACTGTCAAACTGACCCGCCCCGGCAAGGGTGGCCAGCACAGCCCGAATGGCGCCGTTGTTGTCCTGCAGGGCTTCGTTTTGGGCAAGCAGGCCAGAAGCCTGACGGATAAGCGCGGCGTAGTCCGGCAGCTTCTCACCCGGTAGCACCGGTATTTCCTGCCGCATGTTCTGAACTACACGCTCTACCAATTGTGCTGACAACGCTGGCACATCCTGCCCTTTAGTCTCTGGAAGCTGAATTTCAGACAGGGGATGCCGCGTCTCTTCAATAGCCCGGAGTGCCTGGCGAAGCAGGGCAGACTCATCCGCCGGCCTTTCTTCTGCCGGCAGATACCGCAGGATCTCCTGCAGCTCAGACTGGACCAGCCTGAGCAACGTGGCATCCGGCCTGACAGTCCGGTCAGTCACCCCGCCCGCCACTTTCAGCAGCTGCGCGGACGGCATCTGCCGGCCGGTGAGCAGCAATACGCCTGCCGCCGGGTTGCCTCGCGCCGCCGCCAGCGCCTGCGTCATATCGCTGACCACAATCGTGTCACCGTTACGGCTTTTTTGCACCACCGCCGCCTGGGCGCCCTCGGTCGTCAGCTGGCGTACCGGCCCGGTCTGTATCTGGCCGGTGTCTGACTGAAGGGGAAACATCGTCAGACCCGCCGTTTTGCCGTTGCTGTCATAAACCGGTAACGCCAGATGCGGCATCGGATATTTCCTGGTCGGCGGAATAATCCGCGCCGTCACGGGGTTATCTTTTAAGCCCTGTTCCCGCAGGTAGGTTCGCCCGATGGCCGTTTTGCCCACCGGCTGCCCCATCGCCCAGATGCTCCGGGCCTGCGCCCGCTCTGATTCCGGCTTCAGGGCATCATGCGCAGTCGTCGGGCCGTTATCTTTTTGCCGCAGCGTATCCATCCAGTCACGAAGGCCATCGGTATAAATCTGCACATGATCGCGCGCACGGGAGGCGTTAATGTAAAAGGCCCGCATGCCGCTCATTCGCTTACGCGCACCCTCCGTCCCCTCCAGCGCAATCACATAGTCCGTACTGGCCCCCTGTGCGCCGTAGCCGGTCACCGCCCAGGCATAATCGATGTGCTGGTCTGCCAGCGTCATGCCCGGCGTAATGACCTTTTCGCCGCCGGCGTTTTTAAGCACCACCTCGCCGTTGTCACGCAGCGTTTCTACCCGGTACTGTTCATGGGCATCATGGCCTGCCTGCTTCTGCGTTTTGCTCATGCGCACGCTGTCACCTTCCCGCAGCTCAATCTCACGCCGTTCAAACACCTCAATTTCGGTGGCGTTTAGCTCTTTCGGGGAGTAATAGTGCATGCGGTCATTTTCATCGCGCAAAAAGACGCGCTCCGTTCCCAAATCGATGCCGGTCACGCTCAGATATCGCTCGTTGGCCAGCACCACCTGCCCCGCCTTCCAGTCATTAATGCGGTTGAAATCGTGACGACCGCCGGTAATGCGATCCAGTATCGGGACGGTCACCGCCTTCTCCCCCAACGCCCCTTCTTTTAACATGGCCTGATGAATGTATTTATTGATCATCTGCCGGTCCTCATGCAGCTGCACCACAATCATGGTGCGCTCACGGGCATCCGGTGTACGGCTCATGTAGTCCACGGTAATACGTGTCCACGGTGATTCGGTTTCGACCACCGAGTAGCCAGGGGCCTCCCAGGATCTCAGCCGGGGCACCGTCTTCGGTGACACTCTCTCCATTTTCTCGAGGGCAGCACCGGCTTTGTTCTCAATGACGCTGTAAACGGCAGACTTCAGGTCATGATTACGCTGGCGAACGATTTCGTTCATCACGGCCACGTCGAGGGTACTGCGCTCCTGCATCAGCGTGAACGGTGCCCCGCTTTCCGGTGACTGCAGCTGACCGGTATCGCCCACCGCAACGGCCCGGCCCTCTCCGCGTGATATCGCCTGATAGGCGGCAGCGGTGTCCTGATTCCCCAACATCGAGGACTCATCAATCAGAAAAAGTGTCCTGGCATAACGCACGTCTTCGCCCGCCGCCGTGCGCTGTTGCCAGTCCACCACGAAGGATTTAAGGGTCTGCGCCTCGATGCCAACGTCACGCATTTCCTTCACCGCGCGGTGCGTCGGGGCAAGCCCAATCACGAGCGGCCGTTCACTTTCCGGCAGGGTGTCAATCGCGGCTTTCACCGCCCGGAACTGGGTGGTTTTCCCCACGCCGGCATAGCCCTGTACGGCAGTAAAGCGATCGGGACTTTGCAGGATAAGCGTCGTGGCGGCCTTCTGCCCGGCGGTCAGCCCATTAAGCAAGACCGGGTCCATCGTGGCCATCAGCGGCGTCTGGGTGTTTTTACCCGTATCAATTTCCCGGATGATGGCCTTTTCCATCTCCCAGGTCGCCCGCCCCACAAATCCCCCACCGCCGGCGACTTTCACCGGGATGAGGTCTCCCTCTTTAACCTGCCGGGCCACTTCACCCCGTAACGCCCCCAGATTATTGAAGAACGTGCCCGCCTGCTCCAGCAGTTTCACCTCTGAGAAGGCGACGTCCTTCATCTGGGAAACCGCCCGCGACACGGCCTTTTGCGCATCCGTGAGTAATCCCGCGTTTAACGCGGCCAGCGCTTCCCCGGCGTCTTCCTTGCCACTGGCCTGGCGGACTAACGCCAGCGGTGAACGGGTGGTGCGCATCCGGCCGAGTTTCTCTTCCGCCTTGTTTTGTGCTTCACCGGTAAAGATTTCCGCCTCATGGCCCGACTGGGCCAGGGCGTTCATGATGTTGCCGGACAGGTCACGAGCATTGAGGCTGGCCAGCACGATACCGTGCTCATTGTCCCGGCTCCCCGGTGCGCTGATGTAGCCGTGCGTCAGATACAGCGGCCGGTCGGTCGCGACCTGCAGCGGTTTTTTCTGGCCATCGCGCTGCACCGTTAATTTTCCCTCACTGACGGCAGTGACCGTCAGCCGGTCGCGGGCTTTCAGCCCATTGGCTTTGTCTGCGGCCAGGGCAAACAGCTGCTCCCCCTGAGCAACGTGCAGCTGTTCACGGGTAAACAGCCGCCAGTCGCCGGTCAGGTCGCTCAGTTTTACGCGGCTCAGAACGCCGTCGCTGTCGATAAGTGACAACATGCGCGTCTCCTCATGCACCCGGTCAAGGGTGTAGTGGCGGGTCTCATTTTTGTCTGACCGGTCTTCCAGCACCATCCCCGCCCGGTACGTGGCCGGGAGCAGGCGTTCTTTCACGCTGGCATAGACCGGCGTGCGGGCTTCGACGGTCACGCCGTCCCGTTCAAGCTTGCCGGCGTTTTGCAGGGCGTCACGGATAATGCTGGTCAGGTGCTGCTGCTCGCGGGCGCCGGTGACCACGGCGGTGACGGGGGTGTCCGGTGAACTCAGGTCAGCATAGCGTTCAGCCAGTGCCCGGTAACGGTCACGCTTATCGCCGATACTGATCACCCGTGCTTCCAGCCCCGCCACCGGTTCGGTCAGACCGTGACGGGGCACGCCGGCGGATGACAGCACCGACAGGGCGTTGGCGTTGGACTGCCGCCCGGCGCTGTCCAGGAAAATAAGCTGGGCGTCTTTCTCCTTCGCTTCGCCGCTCAGGACCAGCATCTCCTTGAGTCCGAGGCGCTCCGCACTTTCCACGATGAGTGTGCTGTGCGGTGAGAGACTGAACCCCTTATCCAAAATGCGACTGCGATAAAGGATGTCGTCTTTGAGCAGCGGAGATTTGCCAAAGCTCAGGCCCCGTTCGGCAGAACTGGCCAGTATTTTCACCTCGCGGCCATGCTCACGTGACATTGTCACCAGTTCTTCCGTCACCTCGCGCAGACGGCCGATTGACGCCGGTGCGTTCAGGATGGCCACCGGCGCAAATTCCACCGCTTTGAGCCGCTCAGGCGTATCGATGTCGGTCTGCCGGAAGCTGACCACTTTCCCTTCCTTCACGATATCGGCCGCCAGGGCCTGCACAGACAGTTCATCCAGCAGATGAATATGCGAGGTAAATACCCCTTTGTCCCCGTCCAGCGGGGCCAGCAGGTTTTCACTGATGGCCCGGTCGATCGCCTTGCGCAGATTAGGGATCGACTGTTGCCCTTCCCCCGCCTCATGCGCTGTCATCAGCAGGTCACCGTAGGTAAAGCGGGTGCGGGTGTCACTGAGCACCGAAATCGCAGTACGCACCGCCTGCATGACGCTCGGCGGCATCGGACGTTCTTCCGCCTGTTCAGGCTCCACGGCGCGAACCTGTGCCGCGTCTATCACCTCACGGATATCAAAATTCAGGTCTGCCATCTGCTGATCCCACCGGGCCTGCAGCCGGTTGCGCCCGGCCTGCGTCTCTGGTTTGACGATGGGTGGTTCCGCCGGTGCGTCCTTTGCCCCCGTACTTTTTTCCGGCGTTACCTGTCCGGGTTCGGGCAGTCTGACCGCCTCAGCGGTCGTGCGGACAGGGGCGTTCCCCTCTCCGCCCACCTCAATTGCAGGTTCTGACGGGAAATCCACGCGTTCACGGGACAGTGATGGCTCGGTGACGGCTTCAGCCGGACTGGCCATCTCATCAGGCGTGCGGGCAGAGGCTATACCCGATTTCCCCACCTCGTGTGACGGTTCTGACGGTAAATCCACGCGCGCAGGGGACGATGATGGCACGCTGGCAGTGTCAGCCGGCGTCAGTGACGGAGCAGCGGGCGGGCGTGTGCCCTGCGCATCGACTTCATCGAGTCCGTAACGGCTGATATCGACCTTTTTCTGCCGGGTGTCTAACGCCGCGACATCGCGGCTTTTCAGCGACGCTTCATCCCCGACCTGGGCGGCGATTTCACGGTGGCGGGACGAAAACTCCTCCAGCACCGCCTCCGGAAACCCTTTGATTTCCCAAAGTTCATGCTTGCCGCCGGTGAGTTCTGTCTCATACCCCATCGCCTCGGTTTTCGCCTTCAGGCTGTTGCGGTAGATTTTGCCGAAGCTGACCTGATGGCGGTACATTGTCTCAATAAACCCGGCACCGTAAATGGCATCGGTGGCCAGCGCCTTCCACTTCCCGTCCAGCTCGGTCACGTTGGCAACTACCGCATGGGTATGAATGGCCGGATCGAGATTGCGTGACGTATCGTGGGTAAAGAGCGCCGCCACCATCTTGCCGGTGGGGACGATCGAGGTGATGCCCTCCTTCGTGTCACGGGCGGAAATCGTCTGCTCCATGATGGCCAGTGTTTCTTTGACCGACTCAATATGGGCCTGCAGCAGGCGCTTATCGCCGCCGGCCAGGATAAGCATTGAGACACTTTTCGGCGCAGAAAAGGTGAAGTCGTGTCCGGGCCGGTGCACATGATTACCTGACACCTCCTTTCCCAGCTCCACGCCATTCGGTAACCGCCCGTGCAGGATATTGGTGAACGCCTCAAGATCAACGTTCCCTTCCAGACCCAGCTCACGGGCGCCTTCCCCCAGCCACTGGCTTTGCAGATCATCGAGAAAATAGTAGTTATCTTTGCTGCTGTAATAGCCCGCCGCGTCTGCAGCAGACGCAACGGAGGCAACGGTCATCATCGTTCAAAACCTCCGGGTTCGTGGTGTTCATCCATATGCTGGTACGCGTCATAATCATCGTGGTGTCGCAGAATGTTCTGTTCCTCCTCGGCCATCGCGCGGTTTGCCGCGCCATACTCCGTCGCCTGGGCCTCATCCAGGCTTTCCGGAGACTCCTTCCGGGCGCCCAACGTGCGCAAAACAAGCTCGCCTTTTTCATCCACTTCCACGTCCATCTGCAGATCCGGTGCTTCACCCTGTGCCTCTGCCGCGGCCTGACTGTCCGGGCCTTCTGAAGACGAAACGGGCTTACGGCGTTTAAGCGCGAGCAACTCAAGCGCGCTGAGGCCGGCCAACGGTTTCATGTTGTTGGCAGCAACAGACAACACTGGTGGGTTTTTCAGCGCGGCAGAGGTGTGTGGTTGAGGGGGTATGGTGTGAGTCGTTATGGCGGGTTGCGGTACGACAGGCACAGGTTTAGTCTGTGTGTTGGCCTCTATCTCGGGTGCCACGCCCTTTTTCACCGTTTCCGCCGGCGGAGGATCCTGTCGCATACGCGGGGTGAAAGGGCGAACATTCGCTGGCAGTATCGGCGCATCAGAGGGTTCGGGTGCTTCTGAACCCACACCGTCAGGGGCGGTTTCGGGCTTTTCAGAGTCGTGTTGTTTTGATTTTTCCACGCCCCTGGCAACCGGGGGAGTGCTCTGACTGACGGCGGACACGAGCGGGATATCGGCCTGCTTTCCGCTCTGGACAGGTTTCTGCTGGTCGGCTTGTGGTGTCACCGCCGGGCTGGATGACTGACCGGCATTTTTCGGTTCCGCTGCGGCTTTCTGCCCTTCCAGAATTTCGTCGCCGGTCGGGAAGACAATGCCCGCCCTGCGTGTCGCCTGTTCGTTCTTGCTGATGACCTGTTCCAGCTGGGGACTGAGCACATCCTTGAAATCGCGCTCAATCAGCGCCTTGTGATACTTCTTCTGCGGACGGTACTTCAGATCCAGTTTCACGACCGGGTATTCCCCCGGCAGGCGGGCATAGAAACGCAGGTTTGGCATCGACATGATCTGGTCATAATCGACCACCGGCTCGTTGACCTTGTCACGGCTGATGGAGATACCGTCACGGATTTGGTCAAGACCGTAGCTGTTCTGCTCCCGCGCCTCACGACGGCGCTGATGCCCCAGTTCTTCCTCAACGATTTTCGCCACCTCGGCGCTCGGCGAACGGCCATAAAAACGGGTGTTGAGCAGGTCGAAAATAGACTTGGCTACCTCACGTCCGTACACGTTGATAAGCTGTGGCATGTTCTGGATGCCAATAACAAAACAACCGCCAAATTTGCGCCCTTCAGCCAGCGTCTCGGAAAACTCTGGGATTTTTTGCAGACCGGTTTTTTCATCGATGACAAACCACACGCGGCGGTCGGGATCTTCCCCCATGCTTTGCAGATAAATCGTCGCCATCGACAGCCACATGGACATCAGCGGGCGAACCGACTTGCGATGACGGGCCGTGGTGGAAATAAACAACCAGCTACTGTCGTATTGTGCGTCGGTCATCCACTCCCGGATGCTGAACTCGGGTTTCCCCTCCTGGTCAAGCCCCTGCAGGTAACGCAGGGCTTTGGCATAGTTGGTCACCACCGAGCGGATCGAGATGGCCGTCTTCTCAATTTTTTCCTCTACCAGGTTGGCGGAAGGCGTATTTTTGAGAAATTCGCGCAGGGTTTTCAGGTCAATAGACAACAGGGCTGTCAGGAATTTCTCAATGCTGCGATCGCTATGTGAGGCAAACTGCATCGCCGTATCGCTGAAAATGGTGCGTGAAGAGGACACCCAGAACGGGTCGGACTCCCCCTCCACCGGAATAAGCGAGGCCGTCAGGTTCTCGTAGTCCACGACCTCCCGCGCTTCCCGCCACAGCACCCAGTTCGCACAGCGCTTGTCGTGCGCGTTGAGGATTTTGTCGATACGTTCGTCATAGTGCGTTTCAATAAAGGTGCCGCCGGAGTCGTAGACAATCGCCCGGTCCCCCCGTTTACGTATAAAGTCGAGCAACCAGCGGATAAGGGTGGATTTACCGACGCCGATGGTGCCGTGGATCAGATAATTCATCACCTCGGCATGCCTGACCATATGCAGGCCGCCAATCTGCAGGTCGGACTTCTGTCCGGCCTTTTTCAGCTGCCGGTTCACGCTGACCAGGTCATCCGTCAGCGTCATGCCGGATATATAGGTATCTTCACTCTCCTTCTTGCCAATGCGGCCCACATACCAGGCAATCACGCTGAACAACAGCAAACACACCGTGCCGCAGCCGGCGGCGCTCAGCTTTAAGTTATTCACCAGCTGGCCGCCCATCGACTGCATCCAGGGGTCAGCCAGCAGCTGTCCCAGCGTCAGTTTGGTGGTGCACAACTGTATGCCGCTATTGCAGTGCCAGCTGATATCCCAGGTCGCCGGGCTTTTCGGATTCATCAACGGCACAAAGCTGGATAACAGCCTGCCGGTCCAGTACCAGAAACCGTTATTCAGCACATCGGCGGAGGTGACCGCCCAAAATACGCCGCCGGTGGATAACAAAAACAACAGTAACAGCCAGTTCAATATCCACTGGTTGACCTGGGCAAACATGCGCAGGCGGTAGGCCGTCATCTGGCCCCCCTGCGTGAGGTACTTCGGTGTAAAACTCATGGTTCAGCTCCGGCAAACGCGCAGGCTTAAGCCGCCCGGACGGGCAGTTCAGGTTGGTCAGTAAAAGAAGCGGGGAATGAAATTGGGCTAAAAAGTTGTAAAGGACTTAATGAAACGACGACGGATTGTGATGGCTGAACTGCGCCTGGATCAGTGCACCGGCCGTTCTGAACAGGAAAGCCACCGCGTTTATCATGGCAACCGTGACAGACGACAAAAATGCACCCACCGCCAACACCAACATTATCAGCAGTACGACCGGCAAAGCATCAGGTAGCATATCGCTGCGGGTCTGGCGTAAGGCCAGCGAGAAGGCGTACAAATTACTGTCGTGCATGATGAACTGCAGCAGGGCGACGCCGTGATACCAGAGAACAAACGCGCTCCAGATGAAAAACAGGGTAAACCAGGCCATCAGGCCACGGGCACTTTTGTATAGCATGAGCAATTCCTTCAGTTGGGCGTTTAACGGCAACGCTCGCCACAGTCAGGACGCGGGGATTTGCGTCTGGACGAGGAAGCGGAATATCACAGGTGGATAAGCAGGCACGGTCACTGGGGAGTTAACAGGCAGAGCGCTGAATTATGACGTCATGCGAGTGGGTGAACATGGCACACGGGCGTGTGCCATCAGGACAATAAACAACAAAGATAAAACGTTCAGGTCAGTTCATGATCCCGGCGACGGATTTCGCTAGCTGGGCTTCCAGAACCGGTTTTGCCTCTTCGAACTTGAGGTTCACCTTGTTGGCGTTAGAGACAACGCGCGTCTGGTATTTCATGCGGTTGCCTTCTTCACTGCTGGTCTGCACCTTCACACCCGAGTTACCCTGGCGTAATGCGGCGATGTTATCTGTTGTCACGGTCGCTTTGCTGCGTTCGGAGATCTGCAGATCGGTCACCATTGTGTAGTTGGTGTCTTCCACCATCGCGTCTGCCGCCATACCGGCAAGGCCTGCGGCCAATCCTACCCCCAGAATTGCCCCACCGGATGTGCTGTTATATGCGGTGATCCCAGCGCCCAGTGCGGCACCTGCGGCAGCACCTTCATACCCCGTGGAAAGCAGACCCTGCGCCTGACGCAGGTCCATTTTCTCGGCTTTCAGGACGTTGGCCTGGATCCAGTAATATGCAGAGTCCGGTGACGACGTGACGTTATAGCCTTTAGCACGCAAATCCTGTGCTAATAGCGTTTGCAGGTCGCTCATGTCTTTGTCAGAGGTGTTTCGGATCTGGATATAGACTGTTTTTTCGCTGGATGGCTCCAGCCACACGGTCTGACTCATCTGTGTTTTCACATCGAGGTTACGTTTTTTGATGGCGGTGCCCATCGCGCTACAACCGGAAAGTACCAGACATGAGACGACCACAGCCGCCACAAGAGAATTGCGGTTTTTCATTTACTGTTTCCTTGTCAAAAAAGCGGGGCAGGCACGCCCCGAAATATTGGCTATTTGGATATAAATCTGGAGGGTGAAACCCTTCCGTTAGAATTACAGGAGGGTTATCGGCAGTAGGGGATGTAACTTAAATCTTTTTAGCCAGCGTAGTGAGTTTTTTCATCATTCCACCAATGCCATAACGCGTAACTTCAGCACTGATAACAACCTGCATCACAATAAAAGATAAAATAAGTACAAATGGAGCAGCACCTATTAATATTTCATTGTAAGTGCAAGCAGCGACTGCTACGGCCATATTGATAATTAATGATGCAATTGCTAATCGTTTTACCAATCTCTTGAGATTCAAAAGAATTATCGATTGGTTTCGCACAGATGCTGGGATTGACAAATAGACTAAAGATGGAACATATAGCCCAGTACTAATTGCAATGCCAAAGATAAATGAAAATGCAAAAAAACCAAGCTCGGTTCCCATATGGCTAAAAAATGTCAATGGGTTGCCGAAGGCATCTGACTCTGGAACATAATTTAACGCAAGCCATAGTACTGATGCAGAATAGGCAGCTATACACAGCAATGGCCAAGTTATAGAAAGCCTCATTGCAGCCAATGGAGAAACAATGGGCCGATCCTCATCCTGAAGGCTTCCAATAAGCATGTTCATGTCTTGATTAATTTGATTACGCGTAATTGTTTCCACATCATCCCCCATTACTTATCCGAAACGTCTTTTCATTTCGTCTAACTTATTTTTTATAGATTTGTCATCCGCCTTATCAGGTATAAGATTCTGCTTACCCTTCTCGGTTTCAATACCGGCAGCAAACTGACCTTGGGCTTTATTATGCTCTCCTTTTAATATATCACTGGTTGTCTGAACAGGTGTTTTGTTTTGATCTATTTTTTCGCCATTTCCGCTAATGACTTCCGAATTCGCAGATCTTTGTGCTGCAACCTGCCCCGCCACGTTATTAGGGATACCTGCCCCCTCCGCGTGCGCCCTCACTTTCTCCGCAGCCGAGTTATAATTTTCAGTCATTGACGCTGAAGGCGGACCACCTTGCACGTTAAGATTTCTCTCTCGATTATGCAGGTTTACATCATCCGCCTGAACAGATTCGGCACCCGCATTCCGGTTCCGTTGTATGCGGTGAGTTTCATCCTGTGCTGATTGGTGAATATTAGACACCGGTGCTGACTGCTGGCCATTTTGAACATTGCGATCACCGTTGTGCAAATTGACTTCATCAGAACTCACAGACGCCGATCCTGTACCCCGGCCTTGAGAAATACTGTGGCCATCCGGCGCACTCACAAACGGTGCAGTCCTTTGCGGGGACGTTTCAATGACACCTGCAGATGTCGTCCCATTGGCGTTTTCTGGGTTTCCTTCTGCCGCACTGGCTCCATAAGGTATCGGGATTGGGTCGCCGGACGCGGTATGTTGCGCAGTGACCGCGCCGTATTCTAACGAGTTTGATGGTGTCAGGGGTTGCATGTTTGTCTGTTCCGTCCGCTCACCGTAGTTCTGCATGATTTCCGGCTCCAGACGTTCTTTCATAAACTCCGTTGCTGCTTCACGCGCGGAATTAACGTTGGTCAGAACACTCTGTGCATTATTGCCAAACTTGGCCGTCGTCCAGTCCACAAATTCCTGGTTGTAGTTTGCATCCAGGCTGGCACTTTCGTTCTGGGCCAGTGTCGCCATCCGGCTGAATTCCTGGCTTTTGGTACTACTGTCGGTGTACTGATGATACTGACTTTTCGCATCATTCAGCGTCGCGGCATATTGTTCAACCTGAGAGTTAGACTGGTTGTCCGTCTGGTTGCCAGATTCGCTAACGCGAGCTGACGTCACCATATCCATGCCCTGGCGGAAATCCTTAACCGTCTGACTATTTTTCTCATGTCTGAAATCAGTTCCTGCCGAATTACTCTCTTGAGTTCCATGTTGACTGCCTGTTGTACCTTTAACCTCAATGCCTGCATGAGCATCGGCGCTCAGTCCAGTGGCAAGTTTGACCCCTCCTCCCCACACCGATGAACCAGTGTCAAATTTCGCACCTACGCCAGCGTTAGCAGAAGCATCTTGCGATTTTGTCATCAGTTGGTTGTAAGCTTCTTGTTGGCTGATGTTGTTCGCTTTTGCATAGTTCTCTGCTGCCGACATCATCATGCTCGCCCCCCGTGTTGCGTTGGTGGCCTGGGTGTTTTCACTGCCCTGCGTCATCGAGGCGCTGTTACCGCTTTGCCTGGTCAGCTGGTTCAGTTGCTGGAAGCCGCTGGTGACACTGTGGTTATACCCATCGAGCGACGTTTGTGCCTCCTGCTGAGCCTGCCGCGACTGCTCCTGGAAACCGCTGCTCGCCAGTGAACTGAGTCGCATGTTAACCGGCAGGTTAGAGATGGCCTGAGACGTGTCATAGACGTTATGACCGTCAGCCGTCAGGGTGCGCATCCCGCCATTTTCCATCTGGTGGCTTTGCTGACCCATACGTTGCGACAGGTTGGTGTCAAATTTGTTGGCGTTAACGTTATCCATCGACATGTTGTTAAACGACCAGTTGCCGTCAGCGGTCGTGGATGCCTGACCGCCCGCCGAGAACGCCGCTGAACTCATCACGCCGCCCACCACCTGCGACGCCACCGAAGCTGCGCCTTTCGTCAGGAAAAAGGACAGTACCGGTATCGACATACTGAGATAGCCTGCGATATTGGCCACGTCAGAATGTTGCAGGGCAATGCGATCCTGATTCGCCAGCACCAACGCCGTTGAACCGGTTTTTGACTGGAGGTAAAAGTTGGCCAGGGAATTCAAAATCGCAAACATCACCGGCCACATCTGGAAATACAAGAACCCGCCGGCGTACAGCTTGAGGGTATTCAGCCCGAAGATGGTGTGGTTGACCAGGGCCAGCGCAATCACCAGCGGGAAAAGGCCAATCAGAATCAGCATCATCAGGGACTGGAACATCGGTAACGTTTGTGAGGCAATTGCCCCGCCCGCCGCCCAGCTCAGACGCTGTTTGGTCAGGGTCGATTCGGTGGCCAGATTCACCAGGTTTGCCGTATCTGAGGAACGGGCCGCAAACCCTTTCCAGCCGTCGCGGATGGCGGCATTGGTCACGTTGTTACGCATAATCTGTGAGGCACTCAGTCCGCCTGCATAGAAAAATCCGTAGCTGTCGTTCATGGCATTGCTCAGCAACGCATCCGCATTCACTTTACTGCCAAACACGCGGGTCGCCATATCGTGCCAGCTGACGCCGCCCACCGAAATATCACTCCCCATCAGTGTTCTGATGGTTCCGGCGGCCTGCTGGCAGGTCACAAACTGCTTTACCCCGCTCACCGTCTGATAGATCCCCCGTAAAGGACTCGGGTTATTGGTGATCAGCGTCAGCGGGTCGGTGCTGTTGAGCAGCTGGTTGATGGTGTATTTGTTGTTAAGCAAAATGTCACCAATCACGCAGTTTTCGACATAGTCCGTCAGCATCTGTGCCAGCTGCGTGTTTTGCGTCCGAAAATTGGAGGTTTGCGCCACGATTTGAGAACCAAACAGCATCCCGCTCTTGGTATAGGTCAGCGAGTCCGGGCGCGATAAGGTGTAATCGTACAACTGCGCCACCCCAAATCCCGCACCGGTGGTCAGCCCCGCAATCATGGCCAGTCCCAGCGGCACATTGTCCACCTCGTACACAGCTGCCGGGTCGGTGATATCGAGGATTTGAACTGACCGTTTTGGCACCAGTAACACGGCCGTAATAAACATGAATACGGCCAGCCAGTGCATAAACACGCGCGGATCACGGGTTTTAATAAAGGACACCATCACCCCCAGCACGCCAAATGTGCTGACAATGCGAAGCAAGGTATCAAACGTATCGGCCCCCAGAATGGTAACGACGCCGTTTAACACCTGCCGCCACATGTCCCCACCGAATATCGTATAGATTTCAGTCATTGCTGGTCCCCCAACGGTAGTTACCCTGATATGACGTTGAAATAATGGTCGAGACCTGCTGCTGGAGGTACTGCATGTTGCGGTCAATACCGTCCAGCGCGTTCTGATCGGCCGCCGACTGCAGCTTCATGTTGGCCAGCAGCTGCTGTGCCTGGGCCACGTTCTGCCGCAGCTCCCCCGCCGCCTGTTCCGGGAAGTTTTTCCCGGCCAGAGACTGACTGGCCTGCTTCACCAGCTCCTGCAGATACTGGATCATTAAATCCTGCGCGATGTAATCCGCCACCTGAATGAGGTACGTCGGGCTTTGCCCCATGCTTTGCGAGTTGGTCAGGTATTTCAGGACGGGGACAGAGGTGGTGTTGAGAAAACCCTTTTCCTGGTCGGATAAGCCAGTGTCATCCGTCAACTTCTGGTTCATGGACAGCATGATGTTTTGGACCAGCGTGACCAGCGCGTTATTGCTGCTGATGGTGACGCTGGCCACCGTCGGCCCGAGGCAAAGGTCGGGTTCATCACAGCCGTAAATCTTGGCGGTCCCGCCGCGCATCAGTACGGTGATCACATCCCGGTTATCCACCATCGGCGTCAGGATAGTCACCTGCCCGGCGCTGTTGAAAATGATGGATCCGACGATACTCATCACCAGCTCTTTCAGCTGGCGGTTCCCGTCGAAAAGATGATTGCGCCCGAGCGCATCCCAGATGAGATTTTTGTTCTTCAGCACCTGGTCTTTTTCATTGGCGTTGGCCCGACTCGTGACGCTGTCACCCTGCCCGCCTACCGTGCACCCCTGCCGGGATGAGGCCCAGTCGGAGAAAATATTGTCGTCACCGGCAATGTCCTGGCAGATTTTCTGGTTGGAAAGCTGGGACACGGGCCAGAGGCCCCCGATGATCCCCTGCGCCGCCTGACATGAACTCATGTTGGCGGAATTCACGTCGGAGGCGATTTTTTGCAGAAAGTCTTTGGCCTGTTTCAGTTCAGGCACCATCGTCTGCAACGCCAGGTCGAACGCGTAGCCCGCCGCATTACTCATAATTTGCTTGGCAAAGCGCTGAATTTCCTCACCACTGATAAATGAGAAGGCGCCCAGATAGGCATCAATGCCCCCGCAGCCGGAATTCAGGGAAGGCACCTGCATCGAGATAAGTTGTACCTGTTTTACCGGATTTCGCAGATACACCGAACCACCGGTGATGTAGCCTGCGGCCTGCCCCTGCCAGGCCTGTGCTTTGGAGACGTTGCCGTCATAGCCCAGACTGCCGAAAAAACCGTTCAGGTCGCCCTGTACATCGGCCAGCGCCGGCGCACTGAAGCACAGGGCAGCCAGCGTGCACATTACTATTTTCCGTAGCTTCATGAGGAGAGGCTCCCGTCGGTCAACTTACTGAGTGTCATGAGGTTAACTCCGTTAAATCTTTAAAATATTTCCGACTAAAACGGTTAAACACAGAAACATCCCGCGCAGCTAACGGCGTCAGAAAAATTTACTGCGGGAAAATTGTCGGAAAGATGGGCTGTGTTTACTGTGCCGTGACGGCCTGACTGGAAGGCACCGGCCCCAGCGTATTGGAGGGCAGATTGTCGATATCCGCCTCAATCATCAGCGCGACGCGCTGGCTCAGGGTACCCATGTCGGTATCGCCCTGATAAAGCGGAAAGGCCGCAATGGTATTGTCCGGGCGCGGCGTGGCAACGTTAACCAGAAACGTGGTCGGCGTGGCGATGGGCAGACCGTTGCCAAAAAACGTCATGATTTCCCCCGCCAGCGGCTCATTGGCGCCGCGTTTACGGGGAATAAGGGCCACCGGAAAGGACGTATCGCCATAGCCGTCAAGCGTATAGGGATAAACCTTGATGCCGACCTCATCTGACCACTGCTTTAACTTCGGGTCGAATTTCGCGCTGTACGGACACCCCCGCTGCATAAACACCACAATGGCGTAGTTGTTCAGGTTCACCTCACGCCCGTCGGTGAGCATCATCATGTGCGGCGCACGATTTGAGGGGGAGCGCGTCTGCAGTAATCCCAGGTCAGGCAGCGCCGGTGACCAGTTGGTTTGTGTCTTGGACTTTTCCAGCGCCGCTATCTGGTCGGCCACGGTTGCGTGCGCGGCCAGCGGAGCCATGAGGCAAAAGAAAGGCAACAGAAAGGTGAGTTTCACGGTTTTGCCTCCCGGTTCTTCCTGCGCGCCTTACGGTGTGCGAGGACTTCAGACCCGATGAGCACGACCAGCGACAGGATAAGGCAGGTGAAGGTTGAAAAAACCAACACCTGTCGCGTCAGCGTCGCCGAGTAGGCCAGCAACTCACTCAGGCAGTTAGCGAGGATGCCAAGCAGAAATAACACGGCCACGACGGGCAAATTATTCATGTTTTTGCTCCTGTTTCCCGCCCTGAAACGCCATGCCAAAAGCCGCCACGGACATCCGGCCTTTACGTACCACCATCAGCCAGCGTGCGGCCAAATAGACACACGCGTAAAGCGTGGTGAGAAGCCCGTAGAGAGTCAGCAGGTTGTGGTTAAACCCCGTGATATAGGTTTCACGGCGCACCTGTTCGGGGACACATTGGTAAGGTGACGGCGTGACCGGTTGTGGTAGCGCCCGTTCATTGACTGTCATGCCCGCCGGGAGAGCAGCACATCCCCATACGTTTCCCGGCGCGGCTCCTTCCACCAGCCCTTCGGCCTGCCGGATGACAAACGCCCCCGGCGAAGGCCAGGCATTAACCACGATAAAGAGAGAGAAAATAAACACCGGCCCGATGACCATGATATCGAGCACGAGCCTGACCGCTGCCCAGCCGGCTGCGGCGCCCGTTTTGAGCGCTGAAAGTTGCATGAGAAATCCTTGGTTCTGAAGAAGGGGTAAACGGGGGGTTAGTCGGTGAGGTCTGCCGCGTAAGGCACGATACGTTCACCGACACTCAGGAAGGTGCAGAGCAAGATGAAATCGCCCGTCCCCTGCTGTGGGCAATAGTCAAAGTTCAGCATGTCGTCCCTGAAGTGCGCCTGTATCGCACTTTCCAGCGCATGACAGTCCAGTCCGGGGCGCGTTGAAAATGTCACAACGTCATACTCAATGCCGGTGAACGTTTCACCTTCCCTGATGCTTTCAATATTAAGAATAATGCTTTGCATAATGACCCTCCCTTTAGAAGTTGGGTTTGAAACCCGTGGCCACGTTCAGAAAACGCCTGGCCAGGTCATCCTGTGTCATAAAGCCATAAGCCAGCGGACGAAAGTCGCGGGAGGCCGGGTTAACCAGGAATAAGGCGGGGAAATGACTGATGCCCATCCGGGCACTTTGCCCTTCGTCCTGGCGGCTGTCCGGCACCTGCGGGGAGATTTGGCCGTCCACGCTCACCGGAATCAACGAGATATGCCGCGTGCGGGCAAAGTCAGCCACCACCCCGGCCATCTGCGCATCAATCGGGTCACTGCCGCGATAGAAGTAAAACATCCCGTACTGGGCAGACAGTTCGCTGATGGCCTGTGCCTGTTTGGCCTGGTCGCTGGCCTGCTGCAGCGGTGCCGTACTGTTGTAGTGCGGGTGTTCGAGGTTGTAATCCAGATCGGGATGATCCAGCTGAGCCACCGCAAACGACTGGCTGAACATCGATGCCCTGTCCGTCCAGAACTTCTGCCAGCGCAGGAAGGTGGCGGTATTTTCGCTCGACGGGTTAAGAATGGCCCGGTCCAGCGCCTCCTTCGTGTACCGTTTGAGCACTGCCGCCTGCTCAGACGGTGACAGCTTGCTAAAATCCGGCACTTGCGGGGCCGGGGCCGGTTTGGGTGCCGGCGTGTCCGCCGGCTTCTTCGGTTCGTTGTACCAGTGCCAGCCGGTGAACGGATCCGCCGGTGTCACCACCGCATCAGCCGGTGTCTCTGTACCGTCCGCCCACGCCGGTAACGCGAGACTGAGCAGGCAGGCAAACCACAGTGTTTTCATCATTTCCCTCCGCCCTGCGCGTTAACCTGCGCCGCAATCCGGTCTTTCACCTGCTGAACCATCACCGACGAGTTCGGGATTTTCTGGTTGGTCATCAGGTCGCTGTAGAAATCGGCAAAGTTAATCAGGTCAAAGTTGATGGCCTGCAGCTCAGGCACGGTGATCCCCCGGCAGTTCGGTGAATCACCGCTGCCAAAACTCACACCCAGCTGATCGCGACGCCCCTGCTCCTGAATAATGCGGGCCAGCTTGCCCCCGAACACGCAATACACCTGTTTTTTCTGAATACAGACGCCCAGCACGGCGCGGTTGCACGCCTCACCGACGCTGACCACCACCTTTTTCGCCTTGGCCTTGCCGATGGCCATTTCATCACTATTACAGTTCGCCAGCCCGGCGTTGTTCCCCCAGCCGGAATCCACACAGCAGTTGGAGAAACCGGCCATTGCCTTGCGACAGGACATCGCCTGACCGGTAAAGGCTTTGATGTTGATCTGGTCGTTGACGACATCATCACCGGCTGATGCCAGTCCCGCGAGTTTGGCCACCGCCGTGTCAAAACCGCTGTCTCCGGCGCCGTTGGTATCGTCACAGTCCCCGGACATGCACAGGTAATTGCCGCCACAGAGTTTGCCCGTGGAGGTGTAGGTCTTCTGGCACTGATACGTGACCTGTTGGTGCGAGCATTGCCCTGCCGTTTGTTCAGTACAGTGACTTCCGACGACGGTACAGCTGGCATCAGACATTAAAGCGGCACAGTTACCGTTACTGGCTGGCGTCGTCAGATAGGTATCGGTGTACTGCCAGCAGTCGCTGTGAACGGTGTAGGTCTGTCCGTTCACGGTGGTTGTTCTGTCGCCACCGCCCACCGTGCATTGCGTGCTGATTAACTGGCCACCCACGCTCTGGTCATCACACGCCTGTTGAACGTTGGTCTGGGGTTGATACGTTTGTACGGTCGTGACAGCCGTCATGCTGAGCGTCAGGGACGCAGATCCGTTACCAAAACCACTAATGATGCCGTCAAGGAAAGTCGTCTGGTGATTCACTGACCCAATCGTTAAAGAAAGCGTGACTGTCTCTCCCTGATTCATGTGATAGCCAGAAACAGACAGATTCTTTTGCGTTGTCCCCGAAATCCTGTCCGGTACAACCATTGAGTCCCCTAACACGCTCCATGTCACTGTCCGGGCCAAATATCCCGACATATTGAAATTAGCCAGTTGAAGGTCGCCGGTAAAAGGTGCGATGAAGGTCGCATAAACCGTCAGATTGTCGCGGGAGTAGGTGAAGTCCCCGGTATTTATTACCGCTGTCTGATTGGTTTGCGTCGTCACATACGTCCCGCCTATCGTGACGGCCCGGTTACAGCTTTGGGTCACCGCCACATCTTTGTCGCAGGTGTAATTCTGGAAGGTGCTTTTACTGACGACTTTGTCCGTACACTGGTCATAGGTGCCGTTGACGACCGTGCCGGCAGTACTCTCAGCATCCTTGCCGTTGGTAATGAACGGTGCCTTGGGGTCAATGGTCACCGCCGGATTGGTCGTGCCGGAGCTGATAACAGCCTGCCCGGCATTGTTCTGGCCGAGTTCGGTCTGTCCTTTGTCACTGATACCGCCGTCCCCACCCTGCACACCCCCGTAATAACCGCTCTGCGACGGATTGGCGGTGTACCCTGGAATGACGGTCGAGGGTGAGGTGTTTTTCATCCCCGAGGTGCCCTGACCGCTGTTAGATTTTCCGTAGCTGGAACCGGCGTTGTAGGCATCGCTGACGGCATCGGCCTGTGCCCCCTGGGCACACAGCAGCAACAGTGACAAAAGCAATCGCTTCATTATTTCCCCTCCGCCGTTTTCAGCAGCTGTGTGGCCGTGGTCGCACAGTCTCCCCGGCGCACGACTTCTTCGAGTGCCTGCTTAACCGGCAGGCTGCCGTAAAGCACGTCATAGTTGCCCTGGCAGGTGACCACCAGGGCGGGCACAGCCTTGATGCCGTATTGCTGATACAGCGTCGGATCAATTTGCACCCCCGCCTCTTTGTCCTTCTTGGAGAGATCAAACATCACCGAGGCCGTTTTGCGAAAATCGTTATCTAGCAGGCCACGCAGCGTCGCCGGTATACCAAAACGGCGGGCATCGGCGAGCATGGGCAGTAACCCTTCTTCCGGAATGCCCAGGCTCACAAAATAAAGCGCTTGCGGCGTGGGCCGGTCAGCGCTGTTCTGGTCAGCCTGGGACGCGGCAATTTCGTTTTGCAGCTGAGACACCTTATTTTGCTGTGCCGGTGGCAGGGTAATGTTCATGCCCTTCAGCTGCGCCTGGAACTGCTCAAGCTCGGTTTGTTTTTGTTTCATGTACGCCATATCACCGGCGGACACGGTGGGCTGCTCGGCTGCCTGCACGGATTGCGCGCAGAGCAGCGCGGCGCTGAGCGTCAGCACCGTCATCAGGGGTCTGTTCATAGAAGGTCCTTACAGATAAGCGCAGTTACGCTTTCGCCACAGGAGGTAGCCGAAGTTCTTTTTGGATGTCGGGGCGTTATGTACCGAGCCCCACAGCTGCGTGGTCGTGCCAAAGGGGTGGCAGTCGCTGGCTTCGGGGTACATGTTGACCATCTGATATCGCCAGCGGGATTTCGGGATAATCGGGGACGGATACTCGTAGCACACCGCCACGTCCGCCCCGACCGTCTCCATCACGAGTCCCTCCCGATGCAGTTTGAACGCCATCCGTTCGCTGACCAGTACGGACGCCTCAAGCGGCGAAAACTCGTTGCTGGTGTAGCCCGTGAAGGGGTACATCGACCCCTGCGCACCGGCACACCAGAACAGCGGATCCAGCGGTACACCGGCGGTAGAGGCAATCGAGTCGGCGGCGCAGGCCCCCTGTGCCAGCAGGTTAGAGAACAGGCTCACTTCCGGGTTGATGATCATCGACAGCGTGCTGTCATTCCACAGCGGGTCAACCTCGGAAAGGTAAGCAATATCCATGTCGCCGGTCTGCATGCAGCCGGTGCTGGTGATGATATTCAGCCAGTAAATCAGCGGATATTTATACCAGTGCACATGGTAGAACGCGCCGGGTGACGGCTTGTCACTCTGCCCGCCGGTGCCAGTTCCTGTCCGCCCGAGGTCAATTTTAAACCCGCCCATATTGACCATCACGCCGGGTTCACGGGTGACGTCTGTGAGGGCTACCGGTTCCCAGAAGCCGATGGCCAGCCCCAGTCGGTAAAAAATGCCGTAAGGGCACAGCTGGATAGGCGATGCCGGATTGGGGGTGTCCGGGTGTGAACCGGAAGCCAGCTGAATGCTGCCGAGCGTCATGGGAAACAGGCATTTCCAGCAGACGTCACTGATAGGGTTTACCCAGCGACCGTCTCCGGCGTTCGTACTGGCCGCCTGTGCCGGCGTGCACAGGAAGGCCGTCCAGATTAAGGTAAGGCAGAGAATGAGCTTGCGCATTCGTCCTCCGGTTCCCTGACAACCGGCATAACCTTCCCGCCCGGCCGTTCACAGCTGTCAATCAGCTGGATATGAAACGTCGGTGTGAGTAATTCGATAAATGCAAATAATCTCATGCTTATTCAACCTCCTGATAAGGTGAGAAAGAGGCCACGTATAATCCGCGCTGACGTAATCGCCTGAGCATCCGGTGCACCTTCTGTGCACTTTCACCGGCAGCGATCTCCATCCGGATTTGGACAATTTTCTCGTCGTGTTTGATGTGGGCAGGAAGTGTGCCAATCCAGGTGTCAAGCAGCAGGTTAGCCAGCTGTGTGAGCACGATTTCAGGCACAGTGATTTCGAATCGGGGGTTGGTACTCAGGAAAAGTCCGTGGTCTTTAAGCAGGTGCTCCAAATCAAGGGCCATCGCCAGATAAAGCGCCTCTTCCTGCCCGCCGCTATCCGCCCCGCCTTCATGCCGACCGATAACGCACGTCAGTAAGGGCTTCAGCCACGATTTAATCAGGTTCACAATGTTCGCCCCGGACGCGTCCGTCGGTCAAAAGACAGGGGGGAAAGGAAGAGGAACCCATAAGGAGCAAAAGGATCCGGTGGTTTGTCATGATGTATGTCAGCGTTTCCATCACACACTCCTTTCTTTAGACAGTGGGCCGTGACGCTGGAGTACCGTGCGAATATCGTGCTCATTCAGTGATGCCAGAATCAATGAGGTGCGAAGTTCGGCGCTCAGGGCCAGCAGCGTCTGCAAAGCCGCGCGGATAACCACCGATTCGGTGTAAAGCGGGTGTTCTTCGGTCATGGCCCGCAGGCCGTTTTTATCGGTGTCGCCAAGCCGCACGGTGGTGGCAAAGCGTTTGATATTATCCGCGTCGTGATTGTCTTTAACGCAGTGATTCATTTCAGTGCCACCTCCTCGACCTTGAGCGTCCTGTCGTCGCGGCTGATACGTACCGGCGTATGCTCGAAGCCAAATTTTGTTGTCAGGGTGCCGTACTGGTCGAAGTACACCGGTTCATCCAGCGCATTGCTGCTGTCCCGGATATTGCCGTTCACCAGAATGACTTTGAAATTAACCTGCCCGGCCAGCTGCTGTTTCACCCACTTCATCTGCGCGGGGTTGTCGCCGTCAATGAAGTACAGGGTTTCGCTAAACGGCACTTTATCCAGCGGATTGATCTGATCACCGGCACGGGCGATCACGTTACCGCGCATATCACGAATAGTTTCACGCACGGTAAACGTCGGGTCATAGTGCAGCGTGCGGTCGGCTTTCGCCGGGGTCAGGCCCACTACCGGATCGGGACGAACGGCGTGGGCTTTCACCCGGGCTTCGGCTTCGCGCTGGATCCTGTCCATCTCACCGCTGTCTTTCATGCCCTGCAGGCGCTGACCGATAAAATCCAGCAAGTCAGGCTCGGCTATCGGAAACAAATGACCAATAGTGCCGAGATCCTTTGCCCCTGCTGACAGGCTGAATAAGCCTGCCAGCAGGCAGATAACCCACCGTGATGTCATGGTGCCTCCTGCATGCGGTGGGCAATGTCCGCCTGGATCTGAGGCGTGATGTCCAGTACGGGCATCACCACCGCCGGCGGCACCAGGATCAAGTCATCGTGCGCCTGCTGCCAGTCGTTCAGGCTGGCTTTAAGTGCCTGATCAAACCGGGTGGTCAACACCCGTGCGCTGTTCTCATCCAACTGTTTTTTAGCCGACTGCTGCATAAACAGATCGATAGTGCCCTTCATGTCAAAGACCACCGTCCGTCGCTGAAATTGTTGAGCGACCAGTGCGCTGATACCGGCACACACCGTGACCAGCAGCAGTGTCAGCAACAGTGCCACCGCCCCAGCCCGCACGAATTTCTTGTGGAAAAAACCGGCCTTACTGGCCGGTGTTATGCTGATGCTCTGCCTGACGTTTTGCGCATCGATATCGGTTTCATTCACGGTTGATTTCCTCGGTTTCTTTCACACTCAACCCTGCCCAAATTTCCAGCTCGCGGATCTCGTCCTGATACATGTCAGGTTCACAGGCCAGCAGGTAGGCCGCCTCTTCACTGGTGGCCCCCGCATCCTGCGCCTCGCTCATGTATTGGAAATCCTGCCCGCGCGTACTGAACATCGCCCGCGTGACCGGATCGACGAAAACGCGATGGAAGGAACTGTTTTCCCCGGTCGAAATCATCACCGAACTGAAGCCCGTTTCTTTCGCCGGCTGGAAGCCGCGAATGACCTGCGTTTCCAGCTCGGTAAATTGGTCAGGGTTGGCATTGAGGTAGGTTTTAAAGGCTTTGGCATCCTGCAACAGCGTCACCTTCGTCCCGCTACAATCCCAGGCTGCGGCCGCCGCCGGCGGTGCGGCCTGGTCTTTGGTACCGGTGAAGTCCTTAATCCCCTGTGTGATGGTGATGAAGGCCCCACGGTGACGACGCACCGTCCGGTAGCCGGTTTCGATAAAGCGTGCGGCATGCGGGTTAGAGCCGCTGAAAAGACGCCAGGCTTCGTCGATAATGGCCACTTTTTTCAGGTCACGCGGCGAGTGGTACATTTTTTCCTGTATGGCCAGAATGAGCGAATACAGGATGGCAGACAGCAGGTGTGGCTGGTTTTCCAGGCTCAGCAGCTCCAGCACGGCAAAGCGTGTTTCGCCATCGAGCGTCGGATTGTCGGAGTTAAAGTATTCTCCGTTCGCCCCCCAGGTACACCAGCGGTCGAGCAGCAGAACCAGCTCGTTAATACGGTCACGGATGGTCGGCTGGGAGTCGTAAGTGGTCGTGACTTCTCGCGAAATCATGTACGCCACCACGTCATCAATTCGGGCTTTGTTGGCTTTCGCTTCCCAGGCCGCGACCACGCCTTTTAGCAGAATGGTTTCGCTGACCTTATCCAGCGGCTCGTTAGGGCTGGCCAGTACGGTCAGCAGGCCAGTGATGCCTTCTGCCGACTCTTTAATGTCCACCACGTTAGCAAAGGGATTAAAGCGCAGGGTGGCACCGTCCAGGTATTTCCCGCCGGCTTGTTTACAGAAGTTTTTGTAGCTCGCCCCCATGTCGATAACCCAGGCGAAGCCGTGGGAGTTCAGCACCTGCCGCAGGATTTCCTGAATAAAGAAGCTCTTGCCCGCGCCGGTGGTCCCCGTCACCGCAATGTTGTAGTTGGTGCTGCCACTGGTTTCGCTGAACATATCGAAAAATGCCAGCTGGTTACGGTAGGTCGGCAACGGACTGCCTATCGGTGACATTTGCCGCTCAGCCACCACCGGCATCAGGTTGACGGCGTTAAAGCTTTTACAACGCAGCGTCGAACCCATCACCACCATGTCTTCCCACAGCCCCTCCTGCATCATGAAGGGGAAGGAGCTGATCCAGTTTCGCAACTGCTGAAAGCGCGGGGCGGAGATTTCCAGATCATTTTTGCGAAAGACGTTGATGGCCGCCAGCTCACACGACTGTTGTTCGCTGGCGTCATCCGGCGTGAACAGGGTCAGGTTCAGCGAGAAATTGCACATGGCAATTTCGTTACTGGCCAGCCCCTGCCGCAGGTCTCGCCATTCCTCATATGCCCGCTGGGTGCCGGGGAACAGCTTGGCGTAGGACGTGCCGGCTTTCTTACCCAGGTCCTGCTCTTTACGAAACGCGTCGTTCTGGCTTTTTACCTGATCTTCCACGGATACCGTCCAGCTGAGGATGAACGGACAGGGAATACCCAGATCGGGAAAACGCATGTTCTGCAGATTGTCTGACGCCTGCCAGAGCGCAAACCTCGCCGGGGCTTTAGTCAGCTGCATATTCACAATACGAGTACTGGCGACGGCGGTATCGCGGCTGTCCCCGAGGATACGGTCCTCCGGCTGACGCGCGGTGGTAAGCCGCAGATAGCCCGGACGCACTTCCATTTCGGTACTGTGATCGACGCACTGGCGGTGCAGTTCCTGGTCGGTGTTCCAGTGATCAGGACTGCGGGTCACCTGCCCAGGCCGGTAGTTAAGCTGCTCCCGCATGACCGACAGGAATTCCGGGGCACCGACGCGGCGGGTTTCCATATGGGCGGCCATCAGAGAGACGCGCAGCGTCTCCCGCAGCTGCACAACGGAGTCCATTGCCCGGATACCGCCTCGCCCTGAGCGGGCATACACCAGAAATACGCGGTAGTTACGCAGATAAAGCGGGTATTCTCGGTCGTTACTGAGCCCCTTCAGAGCCGCCCGCTCCCAGTAGGCTTTGGTGATGGCGTTAAGCGGTTTTGACATGCTGCCTTTCCACATGTCCTTGCTGAGACCATTGTCGAGCATCTCACCCACGCACTTACTGGCCACCATCAGCACAGTAATTGGCGTTTTGCGGGGCATTTTTTTGCGCAACAGGTCATCGAGAGCCTGCACAACTTGTTGATTGGCCCCGGCCAGCGGGGCCACTTCCATGATGAAACCGATGGATCGACTGTTGATAAACAGTTCAGTTTTTTCATCATACATTCGGTAGGGCAACAGGCTGGTGATGGACGGATAGCTCAGGCTTTGCTGCAACATGTCAGCCGCCGTCTTTGCCCCGCCTTCATCTTTACTACCGGCAAAAATGTTAGCCAGCTGGTCTAACCAGGAATCGCTCATGACGCCCCCATTTTTTCAATGCGTTGTGGATAACAAAGAGGATGCGGGGATGACGCAGGCACGGGCTGCGCGTCAATAAATTCGGGCGTTAAGGTCCGCTTCATTGGCCTCATTCCCCTTCACTGATCACGCGAAAATCTGCATCCCAGCGGGATTTGTTCTTCACGAACTCGACCACTGCGGGCTGATGGAAGCTGTCTTGCTCATCCACCCAGGGGGCGATCCACAGACGCTGCGTGGCATCGGGAATACGACGGGCGTCCACCTGTCCCGGACCGGCATAGTCAGCCGGCGTAATGGGGCGGATGGCCGAGAGAGAGCGGGTGTTACTGCCTGCAACCGGAATGGTTGACGCCCGCAGCATGGCGTCGTTATTGGATACTGGCGTGCCGGCTATCGGCCGGGGGGCCAGGCCGGCGACGCTGATGGGGCGATCGGGAGACACGTTGGGTTTGATGTTTGTTGTGGAAGCCAGTGACTCAGCGGCAGGCTTTGGGACGGTTTGCGCCTCCGCCGTCAGGTCGTCCAGGCTTTTGCCTTTGGCGGCCAGGTGACTGGCGTCTGACATGGACAGGCATTGATCAGTGGCTGTCTTGTTACAGTCGAAATCGGAATTCATACCGGCGCAGCCGGTCAGCATGCCGCACAGCAGCACGGCAGGAAGGACTTTGAACATGGTGTTTACTCCGGATGCGGCGATGCCGCCTTTTGTGAAAGAAAAAATGAGTGAATGGTAGGCAGTGCAGTGGGGGGACTTTCTGTGTTCTGAATTACGGGTGCGCGATTCTTAGGTTAACGGGATAGAACATATGCGGGAATTGCGGGCAGAGGGCCGAACGTTTCTTCATATCGTTGCACCAGGCGGCGGAGCGTATATGCTTCTGTTTCCGTTTTCTTGAGGCTTTGACGCAAATGGTCACACTCGCTGGCTAAGCGAGATTTTTCCCTGACCGCTTTTCGGACGACCTTTTTAGCGCCCTCTGGATCAGCAAATTTCGCCAATGCATAAGCCAGCATATCCAGTTCAAAACGCAGGTCTGCCGGATGTTGCCAGAACGGCGACAACTGGTGACCCAGATACCCGCATGCGAGACAGCCACAAATATGACCGGCCTTCACCCTGACGTGTCCGCGCGCGTTCACCCACAGCAGTCCCCAACGGTCGGGAAGATCATTAAGGTCGATCAACCCTTCCGGACAAATGTAATACCGGTAAGTGCCCATGCCCGTTATCTCGCCACTGCGGTGGGGTTTTGCCCGGTCAGCCAGAAAATCAGAGCGGCTGACCTTGGACTCCACCACCACCGAACCGCCGTCAAACCCCCACCGGTACGCAAAGACATCTGCTCGCTCACCACCGTACAGTCCGCCTACTTCCGTTAATGCCACCTGACAGCCGGGGCCATTACCGCTCGCCGGACGCTTACACCACTTCGCCGCAATCGCGTTCAGTTCGTTATGTGTCATACGCCAAAAACCTCGTATAACTTTGCCACCACTCCCCCCGTTAACACGCAGCAGGCTTCTATCAAAAAGAGGGCGTTGATATCGTCAGAGTTTAATACGGGGAGACGCCAGGCCACGATGATCCAAAAGGTAAAACCCAATAGGCCCAACACCAGGGGGAACCCGAGTGCAGTCAGAATGATTTTTCCGTTGAATGATTTTCGTCTGGCGGCGAAAAAAACACTGACAAGATAAATACCCCCCAAAAGCAGCGTGCACCGCCATATGCTCCATTCTGCCCGTATATGAGCGAAATGATTGATAGCGGCCCAGCCGCCAAAATAGGCGATAAACGCCAGGACAAGAATGGCAAAGGGCCACAGGTTGTTTTTGCTAATAAACGTCATTCATCCCACCTTACAGCAAGCATCCCCATGAGAATGAGCCCATAAGAAATAGCACCGGCGGCATAAAAAAAACCGGCCGTCACCATATCTGTATAGGGATGCCAGAGTGCAATGCTGCATAGCACAAAACCGATGAGATAGAGCACCCAGGGGGCGATAAAAAAGGCAATCTCAGGGTACAGCTCTTCCCTTGACTCATCGTAAGCCAGTGCCCACGCCACAATGATCAAAAAACAGGTGAGCATGGCGATCACCCGCCACATGATCCATTCAGCAGGCATGACCCCGATGTGCATCAATTTTGCCCAGCACCCCAGTTGGGTAACCAACAACAGCACGAAGATCACAAATGACGGCCGGTACAACGCCTTAACCGCTCTCATTACGCGCTCCTCAGTTGATGGTGTCGCCCAAATGCAGCACTCTGGCCTGACGCAAAACGTCGTCTGGGTTACGTTGGCCACGGCGCTGCAACAGGTTGTTTTTACTCAGCTTCATCACGATCCCCTTATTTCATCTGGTTAATACTGCACGAGTTGAAACATTCGGCCCCCCACGGCACTCATCAGTGAAATAGCGCAATGCGTCATTAAAATTTCGTTAATCTGTGATGGGCCGAGATGAGGTAATTTCCAGGCGACAAAGGCAGACATCACAAACAAGACAGCCATCACGCCCCAGAGCGCGGCCATCATGCAGAGCGTATTGATGACCGAAAAATCAATCGCGCTGCCATAAATCAGAAACAGATAAAGTGCGCCGGCAATGAGGGCAAAGCGCCAATCACTCCAGTCGGCCTGTGTTGTATGGTGTAATTCGTATGCCCAGACGCCATAAAATCCGAGGGTTATCAGACAAAGGATGACATAGGGAATACGGTTGTTTTTACAATCACTCAGAAACATCATGTTCTCCTCAAAAATCCGGATTGAGATTTCCCAACCCATTGGCTGGCTGCGTCGCATTCCCGGCGTCGGCATCAGACTGGCCGTGCTCAAGTTTTTCAATGTCACTGAGCAGTGCCGACAACTCGCAGGATGACGCTTTGCGCTTCCAGGCCTGGCGGTAACGCACTTTTAATGCGCCGAGCCGGATACGTTGTTCCCGATTTTTCACCACACACCCCCCTTTTTATGCCGCTGCTCCCCGCCCCAATACCCGTACACGCAGCGTTTCCGGTGCCCGACGCCCGCAGACCGGCACCCGTACAACCTGATTCATCAGCGTCAGCATCAGCATGGCTCGCCTGGCTCCGTTGGGTTCGTCCCAAACGGCTTCCAGCCCTTCAAACACCCCGCTGAGAACCTCCACCCGGTCACCGTGCATCGGCATCGTCGGTGCAGGTGACAGGCAGTCATGGGTTTTCAGCCGCTCCACCACCTCATCGGGCACCACTGATGGCATGCCGCCAAAACTGATTAATGACGACACACCTCTTGTGCTTTTGATGGTGGTGGTGTGAATGACCTCCGGATCAAAACGCACGAAGATGTAACCGGGGAAAAGTGCCTGAGGTGACACCGTTTTAATCTGCGGGCTGCCGAGTAACATGGGGGTGATGACTTGTGCCGTATAAAGCGGCAGGAAACATGTCACCCCCTGATTGTCCAAATGCTGTTGTGCGCGTTTTTCCTGTGCATACTGCGTCTGTGCAACGTACCAGTGTTCCATATCCCGTCCCCCTGTCAGTTAATGGTATCGCCCAGTTTCAGCTGGCTCGCCTGACGCAACACGTCATCAGGATTGAGGACAGCAGCGCGGGTGACGTTATTCACCTGCGTGGATGCATTACCGGCCACCTGCTGCACGTTGTTCTGTGCGTCCCCTTTTTTGTCTTTATCCGCTTCAATGTCTTCAATGGTTTCCAGCCGGAAGCCCTGCTGGAAGACCACGGTCACGCTGTTACCCGCGCCGATATCAATTACCGGGTGATACTGCTCAGCCCGTTTTATCCAGTACTGGCTGAGCGTGTCAGCCGCCTTGCTGGCACCGCCCCCAATCCCCTGCTTAAACACGTCGCCGGCACCCACTGACGCCGTAGCCCCCAGTCCGACTGACGGCGTGGCGGCTGACTTGATGCCTTCCCCGAAGCCAGAGAGCAGCCCTGCCATACCGGCGTAGCCGATGATCTGACCATTACGCATCACCGGCTTGCCGCGAATACCCTGCTTGCCCTGATATGCCACATGTCCGTCAAACGGCATGTCGATATGCTTGCCGTTTTTCAGGATGCAGCTGATGTTTTTGGTTCTGACCTCACCGCGTTCGCTGGAGATGTCCCCCCAGATTTCGCCGGTGACGCGGCACTGGTCCATGTTGTAGGTTTTACCGTTGGGCATGGAGACATCACCAATCAGGGTGATGACCACGGGAGAGGTGTTTTGCTGACCGGTCACGCTGGCGTTGGCATCCGCCCCTTCAATCATTACCGCTTCCGAGAAGGAGCCGGACGGTATCCACGGCAGTTTGGTTTTTTTGGCCTGCAGTGAGGTATAGCTGAAGGTTTTACTGGTCATGCCTCCCAGATGGCCCGAGCCGGTGCCGGGGTAAAAACCGGCACCCTGCCCCTGACCTTGCCCCGGATAGCCCTGCCCGGCACCCGGCCCACGGTTGGGGTCGGTGACGTTCCACTGCGCGGGGCTAGCAGGGCCGGTGGCAACCGGGCCGGTCGTGCCTGCACCGGGGCCGTTGGCTGGCCCGGATGGCGGTGCGCTGGCCACAGGCGACGCCTGCGGCTGACTTTGCAGCTTACTCATGGCGTCCATGATTTTGGAAAGCTGTTGCTTGAGGGCTTCATTTTGCTGCTGCTGGTCGGTTTTGAGCTGGTTCACGCTGCTTTCCAGCGCCGACGTTTTGTTTTGCTGCTGAGCCAGCGCCGCAGTCGCCAGGTTGTCGGTAAAGGAGCTGGTGACCACGCCGCCGGTCATATCGACAGCTTTGGGTTTGGTCGGGTTCTTCAGTTCTGCCTGATGGTGGGTGTATGCCCATATCCCGCCCCCGACGCCGAGAGCCACCGCGACACACACGCCGGTTACGACCCACTGTTTGCGGCGGGTCGTGGTGTTGATGTTACTCATACCCCGCCCTCCGTCGCCGTGGAGAAGATAACCCACACGTACCCTTCACCGCCGGCATAAAGGTTATGGGTGGACAACATCACGGCACGGACACCCTTCTGCCAGAACTGTTTCTCTGAAAGCGATCGCGTGATGTAACCGGTGTTCTTCATGCGATAGCGCATGACCAGCAGGTGCGAGCCAACCAGCTGACGTTCAGGTGTCAACAGGACGCCCGGCAGCGGATTGTAGGCGGGTCCGCGCGCCGCTTTGGCTTCGATATAGTTGTCAGGTACGCCGCCGTTCACCACCGTGCGGGCCACGCTCACCAGCGTTTTCTCCCACGGCTGGCTTTCTTCCCAGGCTTTCGCATCCGGATTAGCCTTCATCGGCACCGACGCAGGGATAAGGTGCAGCGTATGTCCGCTGCCCGGTTTTGGCGTCACGTCAAGAGAGGCGCCGATACCGCTGGCCGTTTCCAGAAAGAGCGTGAAGTTCTGACCGGTCAGCGGCGTGATAAGCAGTGCCCCGTCTTCGGTGTTTTCCTGGGTAAAGGCACCGTCGGGACCGGTGACGCGGGTGATAAGCTCACCCTCAATGACAATTTTGTTCGGGCTGGTATTGCTCAGCTGCGCTTTCAGGTGCGCATCATTTTCAAATACGGTGCCCGCCGGGCCGCTGACGTCGGCCATCGCAGCCGGTACGAGGCAGAGGCCGGCGACGAACGCGGCAAGAAGTCGTGCTTTCATGCGGTTATCCCTGATGCTGTTTTGACACGGGTTGAGAGGGCTGCACTTCGGGGAAGGCGGTCAGACGGATAATGCCGTCCACATATTTCACGTTGAGCCGGTAGGCTTTATGCACATCGGGGATGTCTAACTTCAGGCTGCCGTTAGAGGTACTGGCAGAGAGCGTGCCGCTGACGATGATGTCACCGGTCGCGGGGTCGAACGCTTCATCCTCGATGCGAAACACCGTGGAAATGCCGTTTTTCTTGATGTAATCCGCCTCGACGGCCAGCGCTTTTTTCAGCTCAGACCGGGCTTCGGGCGGCACCCAGCGCAACAGGGCGGCGTGCTGACTGTCAACGGTGTCAGGCGTCACGCTCAGGCGTAAGTTAACAAACGAGCGCACCAGCATGTTGTTCAGGTTGGCATCCCCCTGCGACGCGTCGGAGGTGAATGACCGGTCAAATAACATCGGGGTGGTGATGGTTTTTTGCGTGGTCGCAAAATGCCAGGCCATGGCACCGGTGATGCAGGTGCCCACCAGGCTCAGAGCAAGGAGCGAACCGAGTGACGCCAGAGCCAGCAACGTCACCCGGTTTCGCGTTTCTTTCACTTGATACTTCATCGTTTCTTCCTTCGGGCAGGGAAAAGGCGCCACTCGAAAGTGGCGCATTCGCTATTGCATCCAGTGACGGTTGCCTGAATCAGGCACCCGCCTGAACTGCACCCGGAAAAGCACCGTTGGCAGATACCAGTAAAGAAGGTTTAAGAGCCACCATGAGCCCTGACCTTTTTTAAGGTGTCGGATAAGCAGCCAAAGGACGGCACCCACGCACAGCATCACGATAAAAATGTCGCAGAAGAACCCCGTCACCCCACAAGCAAAAAGCACAAAGGCTTCCTCGGGTGGCAGTCCGGCAACGCGTTTTTGCTGATTGAGGGTTTCCGGGAATCGATATTTCAACGAGTCCTGGTCCATAGAAGGAATTAATTGATGAGGGCGAAGAAAGCGCGGGTGATAAGGATGAGCATAATAAGGCCGGCAAATACCATCGGGTTACGGGTTTTAATAAAACCGGTCACCGACACGATAATTTCAGCCACATATAACACCCATTCCACCGTCGAGCCGTGACCAAAAGTATCATTGGCATCCGCTTTTTGCGTAGCCATTAAATCTGTTGCGTGAACCAGGTGGGGAGAAATAACCACCGCGAGGGCCAGTGCAAAGAAAATAAGAGTTCGCCGGGCGGCGGGAGACTGCGGAATAATAGGTTTAACACGACGAGAATAAAAAACATTAAAGTTAAACTGGAGAGTGCCGATAACCCCCCTCTGGAGATTATGTCCCCCTTCAGGCAAAGCTACCGCTACCCCTTCCGTCATACCGGAATCGGTCATCACTGATTTCATTATAAAAAACCTCGATTTGAGTAATAAAAATGTCAGCGTGCGTAAACAGACGTAACGCTCCCCTATCTTACATTGAGTCAAAAAAAAAAAAACTGTGACGCAAGTCACAGTTTTTTCGGTTTCTAAGATATTTCTTATCATTCACCGGTAGTAGGCTCACACTCTCATTTCCTGTGTTATTTCAATCAGGCACAAAAATATGAAAGTAAAAGAGAAGATATACGAACGGCGCGGCCGTCCGAGAAAATATACAATGGGCGAAGTGCGTTACCGCGTACTCTGGGCGCCTGAAAATCTGCTACTGGAGTTGCGTATTGCCGCCCGCGTTCGCGGGGTAAGCATGAACGATGAGGTGGTGGGCCGGCTGATTCAGTCGCTGGATTTCACCCCGAAAAAACCCATTATTAAAACGGAAGAGGGAGAGCGGTTATTAGCCCTGGCCCGTTTGTTTGATGAGTTTATTCAGTCGCACCTGGATATGCTGCGGGAAAAATATGCCCAGGAAGCGCCGGTGGTGGATGAAAATCGGCAGTTTGTGGCCGGTAAAATGCGGCGTTTCAGCAGCAGTTTTCCGGTGAATTTAAAAAAGGACATGGAAATCAGCGCACGGTTTAATCAGCGCAGTATGAATCAGGAAATCGTTCAGCGCCTGTTAGGGTCACTCAATTATTTCACTGAGCAGCAGTTGCCCGAAAATGAGGAAATAAAACGACTGCGTTCGCTGGCGATGCTGTTCGATGAATTCATTGTGTCGAAGGTGGCGGTAGCGGAGAACCCGTTAACGAATAAGGAAAATAACGAATCGGGATCTTAGTTATCCTGACAAGATATGCCGGGCAACCAGCCCGGCATAAACTTCACTCTTCTGCGATAAAATGTTTTGACTCTGACCTGTCTTCGGCGGCGCTCATGCCGGAGAGATTTCTGTCGAGTAGTTCCTCCAGTTTTTCATTCCCGCTCTCACCGCGCAGCTGCAAATACATTTCTGACATCATGGCCATCATAATGCTGATGCCTTCACGGCTGCCGGAAACTTTGCGTATTAAGTCCCGGTTAAACCCTTCCTGGTCAAAGCTATTTCCTTCTCCCTGGTGTTTTTTCACCATCAGCCCGATGTTAACCAGTTCATTGACCACGGAGGAAAAGTTCACCTCGCCGTGCGTGGCGCCGTTTTGCAACTCAATCTGCACCAGCTCCAGCACTTCCCTTTCGGTTTTTTCTTTGAAATAAATATTGCGTCTGGCCATCTCTTTTTCCTGTGTGTCCGGCAGGGATTTATTGCCGGTAATGTTCGCGTTATTTCCCGATGTATTAGTCAATCGCATGGGTAGGATAAAGCGAAAGGTGTTATTCTGTTGCTGGCGATTATTCTGCCGAAACTCAGTGTGTGTCAATACGGCACTGCAAATTAACATTGTCCGGTTTGGCTTGGGTGTGTTAATCCGGCACCGTGGAAGAATTTCATGTGTGTGAATCAGGCACCGCATGCCGTTTTAGGCGTATTCGCCAGCACTGACGGGTATTTTGATGTGTGTTAATTAGGCACCACCTCAATTATAATGGTGTGTTGATTAGGCACTACACACCATTAGGTGATATTTAATTTATTGATATTTAACTAAACACACTATTATCACACCATGCAGTGCTGGTTAGGGTGCCGGATTGACACACTATCAGGCACTGTAATCACACACAATACGGCACTTCACTAACACACCATCCAGCACTGCAAAGTGTGCTAATTAGCACACTCTTTCAGTGACACTTGTAAAATTTCATTAAAAATTACAGTTAACATCATGAATTACAACAACAAAACTGCAAGATGAAATCTTGCGTGGGGTGTGATGTAAGTTGTAAGAAAAAGCGGCCTGGTGAAATATCCCTATTCTGTTGATTTATTTAATTCCGTGGTGACATCAGAAGGCGTTCGCAGAGCGCCCTGTGCGCGTCTGTAACTAATTATCTTGCATCGGGAAAGGTGAAAGCGTATTTTCGCCAGAAATCACGCCGCGCTTATCCGGCGCATTCCTGGGGAATATAAAATAATGAAATGGTATGCTCTGCTCACGCTGGCGGCGGTGTTTTCTGCCCAGGCCAGCCCGGAAATGTGTTTTAACAAAGCGGGACGCGATTACGGTATTGATCCCCTTTTGTTGACCGCAATTTCAATAAAAGAGTCGCGGCTGAGAATGGACGCCATCAATGACCGTAACCGTAATAAAACAGAAGATGTTTGCGGCATGCAGGTTAACAGTTCACATTATGCGGCGCTGCGAAAATTTGATATTACTCGTGAACGGTTACTGAAAGAACCCTGTACCTGTATTTACACCGGTGCCTGGGTACTCGCACACAATTTCCGGGCTTACGGTAAAAACTGGGACAGCGTCGGCATGTATAACACCGGTCCGTCACCGAAGCTCATCGTGCAACGACGCGCCTACGCAACCGCTATTAAAAATATATATCGCATCCTGCTGGCCACACAAATGATTCAAAATAAACAAATCGCCCAGCGTGACGAAAATCCGCTTCTGGCCAGGTCAACGGCATCAGCCAATACAGACACTAAAGCAAACAATCAATAATGTAACCAGGAGGCGTGCGTATACGTTTTTTGATTTTATGACGCGGGAAGGGAAATAACTCTTGGGAATAATCGGGGAATTATGGGAAATATCCGGCGTTCTTCAATAGCGCCGGATGGATAAAGCGCTACCATTCAAAAACATCGTACCCGTCAAGAGTATCAGCGTCCGGGTCAAAACAGATCATCCCGATTTGGTGTTGTTTGCGCATACAAAAAACCAACGTCCTCACGGGCTTTGAAATCCCCATGTCTTTTAATTTCAATACCGGATACCGGTATTCACGCAGCATTAAAAGATAGCCATAGCCGGTGTCAAATACCCAGGGGAATTTTTCGTTGACGTATTGCGATAAAATTTCTCCATCGCCCGGCGTTATATGTGCCGTGCTGCATGTCATGCCGTTAATCTTTTCCATACTGTTGACCTTATGCACAGGGAGAGCGAACACCCTCCCTAATTTAAATGCGGAGTGTTACGCCTTCATTTTTTTAAACTGTTCGGCAATCATCCACAGCGCCCGGTTTAATTTCACGTCTCCGTCAATACCGTTAATCGCACGCGTCGTGGTGCGCTTTCCTTTTTCGGTGCGGCCGATTAATCCCCCCCGGATCATATTTTCCTGCACCCGCTGAAAGGTCACCCACAAATCATTTTGGCAGTCTTCTCTGCGGCGCGGCATTAATACACTCGCCGGGGTAACGGGGATTTTTTTATCGTCTTCCCCGTAGCGATACATGAGCGCCGCCTGGGCAAACAGGTCTTGTTCATCCCGGTTGAGGGGCATGTCTTTCATGATATTCATGTGCTCCTCGACCTTGTCAAAGATGCCGAGCACCTCATACGCCCCCTCGATAACCTGCCCGGTCACATCGCCTTTGTGCGGAACTCTGACTTCGCCAAAGTCCTCACCGCACACCATGCCGTTCGCGCATACAAATCTGAAAATACCGGGCAGCATCTGATAACTGCTGCTGCCGTCGTGTGAATTGAGCAGGATAATTTCCGGCACTTCGCTGCCGGTGATTTGGCGCTCGCGGCGCAGGCGCAGCATGTGTTTGGTATGGCCTTTTCTGGCCTCATCCCGGACGCGGGTCTGACAGGCAAAGAACGGCTGGAAGCCTTCTTTGCGCAGGCTGTCGAGCAGCTCGATGGTGGGAATATAGGTATAACGGTCACTGCGGGAATCGTGTTTTTCTTCAGAAAAAACGCTTGGGACGACGCTGGCCAGCTCGTCATTGGTCAGCGGACGGTCGCGGCGGATCTGATTTTTGGAACCAAAACGGGAAGCTAAACGCATAATGATATCCTCGATGTTTGTGATGATGCTAAGTCAGTGATGGCGTGATGCAGGAAACACCGGACGGTAAGTTTCGCCGCCCGGTCACAATGGCTAGTCCTCTTCAAACAATTCATTTCGCAGGTCGCAGTAGGCGTTTGCACTGCGTACCAGTGCCGCGTCCGTCAGCGTCAGGCCCTGTTTTTCCGCCGCCTGTACAAAGGCCGGATGGTCTTTTTCCGGCAGACGCTTGAGGTACGCCATTGCGCTGACGATCAGGTTGTATTCATAGATTTCGGCGTGCAGGCCGCAGCCCTGATGGGCTTTTTCACTCAGGCGGGAAATGACCGCATCGGCGCGGATCACATCGAAGGGATGCGTTGACGAAATATCAGTGATAAAGCCGTCCATGCGCAGGGACGTGCTTTTCGCCCCCCATCTTTCGGA
>NZ_JBXAVQ010000027.1:0-40354 GCF_057290995.1 Rahnella sp. 1L-D-7-B-C2
ACGCCCCCGACCGTCAAGGCCGAGGGCGGTTAAGATGTCAAAAACCCGCTATCCGGTGAATCCTCATGCCGCTCCGCTTAAGTGAACGGCATTGCACCGCGCGTGGGTTTTTTATTGCCTGTTTAACTGTCACGCGCAGCACTGATCAACGCCCTGCCCTGATTTAATCCTTCCTCCCGCGCCTCAATCATACGAAATACTTCTGTTTACGAATGATTAAGGAGCAACGAGATCTGCACTCCAAATAATAAATTCTCCGCACCCTTTTACGGCAGTCACATTGACCGCGCACTGAAACAGGGCAATACATTTCATAACGTCCGTCAATGTTACTGACTAATTCCTCACTGTGACTAGATTGATGGCCGTTTTTCGATGTTGGCACTCCCCTTGCAATGACAGGTGCAGAGGGCGACGCCCCAAAACAGACAGGGTGCCCCGGCACTCACACAATAATAATTCTCAGTTTTGTCTCACAGGACGCTTTATGAAAAAAATATTGCTCTCAACGCTGATTGCCGCAGCAAGCTTCGTGACACTGGCTGGTCAGGCGCATGCCGGTACTACTCTGGATGCAGTTAAAAAGAAAGGTTTCGTACAATGCGGTATCAGCGATGGTCTGCCGGGCTTCTCCTACGCTGATTCCAAAGGCAAATTCACCGGTATCGACGTGGATCTTTGCCGCGCAGTCGCCGCTGCGGTATTTGGTGATGCTGAGAAAGTGAAATACACCCCGCTGACCGCCAAAGAGCGCTTCACCGCGCTGCAGTCTGGTGAAGTGGACATCCTGTCCCGTAACACCACCTGGACCTCATCCCGCGACGCGGGCATGGGCATGATCTTCGCTGGCGTTAACTACTACGACGGCATCGGCTTCCTGACGCATCAGAAAGCCGGTTTGAAAAGCGCCAAAGAGCTCGACGGTGCGACAGTCTGCCTGCAGGCCGGTACGGATACCGAGCTGAACGTGGCTGACTACTTCAAAGCCAACAAAATGACCTACACCCCGGTGACCTTCGACCGTTCTGACGAAAGTGCTAAAGCGCTGGATTCAGGCCGCTGTGACACCCTCGCCTCTGACCAGTCTCAACTGTATGCACTGCGTATCAAACTGGGCAAACCGGATGAATTCATCGTTCTGCCGGAAGTGATTTCGAAAGAACCTCTGGGCCCGGTCGTTCGTCGTGGTGATGAAGACTGGCTGGCCGTTGTGCGCTGGTCTCTGTACGCCATGCTGAATGCCGAAGAAATGGGTGTGACCTCTGCCAACGTGGATCAGCTGGCCGCTAACCCGACTACGCCAGACATGAGCAACCTGCTGGGTAAAACCGGGACCTACGGTGCTGACCTGAAAGTACCTAACGATTGGGTAGTAAAAATCGTTAAACAAGTCGGCAACTACGGCGAAAGCTTTGAGCGCAATGTCGGTCAGGGCAGTGAGTTGAAAATCAAACGTGGTCAGAACGCCCTGTGGAATAAAGGCGGGATCCAGTACGCACCACCGGTACGCTAAATATCTTTCGTTCTTGACGTTGAAAAGTGTTTAAGGATGTTGGTGCACCGGTCGTTCCCCGGTGCATCACTTCCACGGTTTTACCTGCAGGTCGAGGTTAATAATGTCGCAACGCCCAACCGTAAAGGCTTCGTTCTCGCTGACCAACCCGGCAGTCCGCGCCTGGATTTACCAAATTTTCGCGGTGGTGTTGCTGGTAGCCTGTCTCGGTTACCTTCTCCACAACACCATTACCAATCTGACTACACGAGGGATCACCTCGGGATTTGCGTTTCTTGAGAAAGGTGCCGGTTTCGGCATTGTTCAGCATCTCATTGATTACCAGGAAGGCGACACATACGCCCGTGTCTTTGTTATCGGCTTGCTTAATACCCTGCTGGTTTCTGCGCTGTGCATCGTGTTCGCATCGATTCTCGGGTTCATTATCGGGTTAGGACGCCTCTCCGATAACTGGCTGATTCGCAAAGTCTCGACGGTCTATATTGAGACGTTCCGTAATATTCCCCCGCTGCTGCAAATCTTCTTCTGGTACTTCGCGGTACTGCGAAACCTGCCTGGCCCGCGTCAAAGTCTCAATGCATTTGATCTGGCCTTCGTCAGCAACCGCGGTTTATACCTGCCGTCGCCGGAGTTATCGCCGGGTAGTCTGGCCGGTTTCATCGCCCTGCTGCTGGCCGTATTCGGGATTTTCGCACTGAAACGTTACAACCATTTTCGTCAGATCCACACTGGCCGCGTCTGGCGTATCTGGCCCTGGGCAGTGCTGATGCTGCTGGCGTTCCCGGCGCTTGCACATCTGTTCTTCGGGCCTGCCGTTCACTGGGACGTCCCCGCCCTGCGCGGATTTAACTTCCGTGGCGGCATGGTGCTGATACCGGAGCTGGCGGCATTAACGCTGGCGCTGTCGGTCTACACCTCGACGTTTATCGCCGAAGTGATCCGCTCCGGTATTCAGTCGGTATCGCACGGCCAGCATGAAGCCGCCCGTTCGCTCGGCCTGCCGAATCCGGTCACGCTGCGTCAGGTCATTTTACCGCAGGCGATGCGGGTCATCATTCCCCCGCTGACCAGCCAGTACCTCAATATTGTCAAAAACTCCTCACTGGCAGCCGCTATCGGTTATCCGGATATGGTGTCGCTGTTTGCCGGTACGGTGCTGAATCAGACCGGTCAGGCGATTGAAACCATCGCTATTACCATGTCGGTTTACCTGATCATCAGCCTGCTGATCTCGTTCCTGATGAACATTTATAACCGGCGTATTGCGCTGGTCGAGCGTTAAGGGAAACCCATGACGATGACAACACTTCCTCCGGGAGTCAGAGCCGTGAAGCCCGGCACACCGCTCGGGACTGCCGTGCTGTGGGCGCGCAAAAACCTCTTTTCGAGCTGGTTCAACAGCCTGCTGACCGTGTTTTGTGTGTGGCTGATGTGGCTAGTGATCCCTCCAATGCTCAACTGGATTGTCTTCCAGGCGAACTGGGTGGGCACCACGCGCGCAGACTGTACCAAAGCCGGTGCGTGCTGGGTCTTTGTACATCAGCGCTTCGGGCAGTTTATGTATGGCCTGTATCCGGGTGATCAGCGCTGGCGCATCAACCTCACGCTGATTGTCGGGCTGCTGACGCTTGCGCCGATCTTCTTTAAAGCGATGCCACGTCGCGGACGTTATATCGCAGTGTGGATCGTCCTCTTCCCGATCTTCACCTGGTTCATGCTTTACGGCGGATTCTTTGGTCTGAGCCGCGTGGAAACCCGCCAGTGGGGTGGCCTGACGCTGACGCTTATCATTGCCGCCGTCGGTATCGCCGGTGCGTTACCGCTGGGAATTTTGCTGGCGCTGGCGCGACGTTCGCGTCTGCCGATTGTCCGCATCCTGTCAGTGATTTTCATCGAGTTCTGGCGAGGCGTACCGCTCATCACCGTGCTGTTCATGTCCTCGGTGATGCTGCCGCTGTTCATGACCGAAGGAACCAACATCGACAAACTGGTGCGCGCACTGGTGGGTGTGGTGCTGTTCCAGTCGGCGTATGTCGCGGAAGTGGTGCGCGGTGGTTTACAGGCGCTGCCGAAAGGCCAGACCGAAGCTGCTGAATCGCTGGCACTGGGCTACTGGAGGACGCAGGGATTAGTCATTCTGCCGCAGGCGTTGAAAATGGTGATACCGGGTCTGGTCAATACCATTATCGCGCTGTTTAAAGACACCAGCCTGGTGATCATCATCGGCCTGTTTGACTTGTTCAGCAGCGTACAGCAAGCCACCGTTGACCCGGAATGGCTCGGTATGTCGACCGAAGGCTATGTCTTCGCCGCCGCCGTTTACTGGATTTTCTGTTTTAGCATGTCGCGTTATAGCCAGCATTTGGAAAGACGCTTTCACACCGGACGTTCCGCACACTGAGGTAAACCATGAGCGACCATCACGTCACTGAAAACCAAAATATGATGATCACGCTGGAAAACGTGAATAAGTGGTACGGACAGTTCCACGTATTGAAAGACATCAATCTGAGCGTCAAACCGCGCGAGCGCATTGTGCTGTGTGGCCCGTCCGGTTCCGGTAAATCAACGACCATTCGTTGCATCAACCATCTGGAAGAACATCAGCAAGGCCGCATCATCGTTGATGGCACGGAGCTGAACGATGACCTGCGTAATATCGAACGCGTACGCACGGAAGTCGGCATGGTGTTCCAGCACTTCAATCTGTTCCCGCATCTGACCGTGTTGCAAAACTGTACGCTGGCGCCGTGCTGGGTGCGTAAGATGCCGAAGAAAGAGGCGGAAGAACTGGCAATGCACTATCTCAAGCGCGTGCGTATCGCCGAACACGCCCATAAATTCCCCGGCCAGCTCTCCGGCGGCCAGCAGCAGCGCGTGGCCATCGCCCGTTCGCTGTGCATGAAGCCGAAGATCATGTTGTTCGACGAACCGACGTCCGCGCTGGATCCGGAAATGGTAAAAGAAGTCTTAGACACCATGATCGGGCTGGCGGAAGAAGGCATGACGATGCTGTGCGTGACACATGAGATGGGATTTGCGCGGACGGTGGCAGATCGGGTGATCTTTATGGATCGCGGGGAGATCGTCGAGGAAGCGCCACCGCTGGAGTTCTTTGCTAATCCTAAGTCAGCGAGGACGCGGGAATTTCTGTCACAGGTGATTCACTAATCTTGCTCCTTCACCTGCGAAGGGGAATCCGGGAGGGGTATTAAAGACAAAACAAGAAGTTAAGCACGTTTCAACTTTAGTTTTGACCTTAATACCCCCCTTTCCTTCGCAGGGGGAGGGAGCCTTAATCATCACCACATCAGCACCCCAATCGCCGGTGCAATCACTACCGTCACGACTCCCGCCAGCATCATCACCAGACTCGCCACGACGCCCTCTTCAGCCCCAAGTTCATAGGCTCTCGCGGTCCCCGCACCATGCGACGCAGCCCCAAACCCGGCGCCTTTCGCCAGCCCGCTTTTCACCGCCAGCCGCAGGAACAATATATCGCCGACGGCCATGCCGAATACGCCGGTGATCACGACAAACAGCGCCACCAGATCCGGCTGCCCGCCCAATTGTTTTGCCGCAGCCAGCGCAAACGGCGTCGTAATCGAACGTACTGCCAGACTGCGCTGAATTTCTTCAGGCAGCGTCAGCATTCTCGCCAGCCACACTGAGCTGCTGACCGCCACGACGATAGCGGTCAGCACGCCCGCGCTGAGCGACATCCAATGACGACGGATCACCGCCATGTTTTCATATACCGGCACCGCGAAGGCGATAGTTGACGGCCCGAGCAACCACAGCAGCCAGTGGGTTTCGCCGATATAGTCCTGATATGTCGTGTGCGTCACCACCAGCAATATCACCAGCACGATCGGCGTGAACACCAGCGGCATCAGCAGCAACGTGCGGCGCTGGCGATAGAGTTTTTTGTTGGCGTAGTACAGGCCAAGCGTGATGACAAAACACAAAATACTGATGAGCAGATCAGTCACGAGAGGCCTTCCTCGCCGCCAGACGCTGTTCCAGCCGGTAAACCCGATCGACAACTAACGCCGTTGCGCCAAGTGTCAGCACAGTGCTGATGCCAATCACCAGAAAAATCTTCCAGCCTTCGATCATCAGCAACTGCGCGTAATTCACTACCGCGACCACCGCGGGCACGAAGAACAGCAACATTTCCGCCAACAGCCAGCGCGAACCGGCTTTGACCCAGTTCAGCGGCAATATGCGCAACATAATCAACAGCAGAAGCATCAGCATACCAACAATGTTGGCGGGTAACGGCAGATGCAGCGCAGTGACAAGACGGTCGGCAATCACAAATAAAACCGCATATAAAACCACCTGAACGGGGATTTGACAGCGAATCAGCAGGGACGGCGCTTTAGTGCGCAACGCCAACAACATGGGAACGACCTCGAAAGGCGAAATAAGAGAAGAAATGAAGTATACGCTGGCAGGAAACCGGTAAAGAAATGAATTAAAATCATAAAAATGATTCCAAAACGGAATACTCAAAGATGGACGTTCGTACGCTGCGTTATTTCGTCGAAGTGGTCCGCCAGCAAAGCTTCACTCGTGCGGCGGAAAAACTGTTCGTCACCCAACCGACTATCAGCAAAATGCTGCGGCACCTGGAAGAAGAGCTGGAGTGCACACTGATTGTCCGCGATGGACGACGCTTACGCCTGACCGACAGCGGTCAGGCGCTCTATCAGCGCGGGCTGAATATCCTCGAAGAGTTTCGGCAACTGGAGGCCGAACTCGAGGACATTAATTCCCTGAAATCAGGCCACCTGCGGCTGGGCATTCCGCCGATGGTGGGCACACAGATCGCGCCGCTGATCGGCAGTTTCCGTCAACAATATCCGGGCATCGAACTGGTCATCTCTGAATTTGGCGGGCTGACTGTGCAACAGGCAGTAATCTCCGGCGAACTGGATCTGGCGCTCACCGCCCTGCCCGCCGATGCCGTACCTTCTATCGCATCGCTTCTTCTCTTCAGCCATCCGCTATGCGTAGTGGTGCCACGCACGCCGCACTGGCAGAAACGCAATAGCATCGCCCTCAGGGAGCTGGCGGAAGAAAGTATTCTGATTTACAACGAAGATTTTGCGCTTTACCGGCAGCTGATGGACGCCTTTGCTGCGCAAGGTTTCATTCCGAAAATCGCCGCCCGCAGCGGGCAATGGGACTTCCTGGCTGCGATGGTGCAAACCGGCATGGGTGTGGCGATCCTGCCCGAACCCATCTGCCAGCGACTGGATAAAAATGAGCTGATGTGGCTGCCGCTGGTGCCTTTGATGCCGTGGCAGCTTGGCCTTATCTGGCACGACGGTAGTTACCTTTCCAACAGCGCGCAGGCGTGGATTATGTTGTGTAGGGATTACTGGAAACCGGCGCAAGGCTGATATAAATGAAAAAACCCGCTCAGGGCGGGTTTTTTTATCACTATCACTTATCTGCTCAGGCTCAGGACCTTCATCGCTGTCGCAAGTGTTAGCGTAATTATCGGCAATTAAAGCGCGATAACATTAGCTGCTGACGGGCCTTTAGCGCCGTTCTCGATAGAGAACTCTACTTTTTGGCCTTCGTCTAAGGTTTTAAAATCGCTGCTCTGAATGGCGGAGAAGTGTACGAACACGTCTTTGCTGCCGTCTTCAGGAGTGATGAAGCCGAAGCCTTTTTCAGGGTTAAACCATTTTACTAAACCAGTCATTTTGTTAGACATAGATACTTCCTTTCATTTTTTTGAGCCGCTTATGCAGCAAAGATGGCCTGTTTTGCAGAGATTTACTTATTGGGCACTTAGGAGGAGGCTCATGAAGAAGGGTATCTAGGATAACGCTTGAAATGAGGACTGCTTTACTAAAACTGCTTTCATAAGGTCTGTGTTCCAAACCGATGGCATCATAATAGGCCTGGTTTGATTTTTTAAGCAAGGATTAATTTTTGATGAATAACTAAGCAGACAAGCGGTCGAAGCACTAACCAGGATGAGGACAGGGGGAAATTCAGTATTGATGCAGAAACAATAAAAGCCCTGACCATTGCAGTCAGGGCTTTTAAGGTACTACGAACTTAAGATTTAACATTAATGGACTTACGAATTATTACTGCTTATGGTACTACTTTTAAATGCACACGTTTACCAAGATAATATCGGGTTAATACTAACTAAAACCTCCCTCTATTTCCCATTTAAACCACACCAATCCGATAATAAACTCGAGAATGGCACCTTAAACAAGTACATTTCCCCTCGCGACATATATTTTTGATGCATGGCCTTACTTTCGTTGCGATGACTTAACTAAAAAACCCAAAACCAAAATCGCAAACAATTACTTTTTGTATCATGGCCTTACATCGTCGCGCTATCGTCACTACTTTGCGATTTAATCTATCAACTACAGAGCCTTAAAGCATTGCCGATATAAGATTTTTAGACTTTTCTTAATATCGGACACCCATACAAAAACACTTCGTGGCCTTTATCGCAAATAACACCTTACACATATCTAAAACTTATCAACTACAACAGCAAACTAGCGTATCGCCGCTGTTGAAGGCTAATTTACGGATTTTTGAAACAGTGTCAATACTGTTATTAATAACATGTTTTTATTAACATGTTTTTATTAGCAGCATGCGTTAATCGTCGCGTTTTAGGATGCTGCTTATTCCTTTACCCTTTGGATACACCCGTGAAGCTAATGACGCAGATTGCCCACAAAATGTCAAAACGACAGGTGATGGCCCGCTTGCTAAAGCGGGCTTTTTACACTCATCCGGTGGACGTTACACTTCTTTTTCCACGAGGAGAGCTTCCAGCAAATCGAGATCGTGCAGCAGTTTTTGCAGCGTCTCGTTGCTGATTTTTTGCGTGGCGCGCAGGTGATACAGCTCGCCACGTTCAGCGCGCAGCGCGGTCAGGCGGAAACGACGCTCGAGGTTTTCGAGCTTCAGTGCGGTTTCCATATCATCACGGTTTGCCGTCCTTCGCCGCAGTGTCCCGATCACCCGCGAACTGATTTCCTTCAGCGTTTGTTCATCGATGTTCTCTTCGGTATCGGCCGCCAGACGTTCTTCCATCTTGTGCAGGCTTTCGATCGCCACCTCCGCCGCGATGGATTTCGCCATGCGCTCTTCTTCGCGATACGCAGAGCCATCGGCGACAACCACGCCTTTGAGCAGGAATGGCAACGCAATTACACCGGCAATCAACGAGAAAAGAATGACGCCGGTCGCCAGAAAGACCAACTGATAGCGCGACGGGAAGGCAGAACCATCGGCCAGGAACAGTGGAATCGAAAGCACACCGGCAAGGGTAATTGCCCCACGTACGCCGGCAAACGATGCTACCCACAGCTCACGCGTGCTATAGCTGCCGAAAAGTAGCGGTTTCTTTTTCAGGAAACGGTTGCTGAAGTTCTTCATCACCCACAGCCAGACGAAACGCAGGATCAGCAGCGCGAAGTAGATAATCCCGACGTCGGCGAACAGGTGCCAGGTCACGATAGACGGATCATGCGTTGCCTGATCGATCGAGTTTTCCAGGATACCCGGCAGTTGCAGGCCCAGCATGATAAACACCATGCCGTTGAACACAAACTCAAGCATCGCCCAGACGCTGTTGGCACGCAGACGCATCGCCAGTGGCGCGTTACGGATAATGCCGGACTGGCTGATGGTCATACCGGCGGCGACGGCGGCCAGAATGCCCGATACACCGATGTGTTCGGCAATCAGATAAGACGCGAATGGCAGCAGCAGCAGGAACACGATTTGCGTGGCCGGGTCATCTCCGCTCCAGCGGCTCATGATGCGCAGCGATTTACTGTACAACCACGTCACCGCGACACCGGCCATCAGGCCGCCGATGGCGACTTTCAGGAACTCGACGCTCGCCCCACCGACGGTGAAGATCATCGTGCCCATTGCCACGGCAATGGCGAATTTCAGCGACACCAGACCGGACGCGTCATTCATCAGCGCTTCACCTTCCAGCACGCTCATGATCGATTTCGGTATGCGGCCCTTGCCGACAATCCCGCCCAACGCCACGGCATCGGTCGGTGACAGCACGGCGGCCAGCGCAAACGCAGCAACCAGTGGAATATCCGGCACCATCATATATATCAGATAGCCGATACCGACGACGGTGAGCAGCACCAGTACCAGCGCCAGCCCAAGTATTTCGCGCCCGTGGTGGAGGAATTCACGGGTCGGGGTTTTCCAGCCATCCGCGAACAGTAACGGCGGAATGAAGAGGACTAAAAACAGTTCCGGGTCGAAATCCACGTGCAGACCAAAATTCGGCCAGGCCAGTAAGGCACCGACGGCGATCTGCATTAATGGAAGAGGAACCTGAAACGGCAACATTCTGGTTACGACACCGGAGAGCGACACCACCAGAATCAAAATCAGAATGGTAAAGAATATTTCCATGCTTTCCTTAGACTCTTGTTTTTATGATTTCAATCAGACGGGGTCTGACACGTACAGGGGGAATAGTAGATCAAAAAAAGCGTACTTTTAAATCAGAGCGTGCTTAAAGCCGCTTTTAAACCCAAGTCAAGGTACCCAGACTGGCTTCAAGGTCAACACCGTGGGCTCGCCGCCCACACTGGCCTTAAGGGCGGCTTTAAAAGCGGATCGCGTAAGTTTCGGTTTCTCAATAGCAGTGATCTCTTAACTCGTCGCGACGAAACCGCCCAAAGAGGGCCAGGACGGGCCCTCTTTGGAATCTCCACGTCTTTTTAAAACACGCGCTATCGCTGGAACGATGGCCGTGTTCTGTAATTAACGCGTGTGGCGCAAAACCCTGCCGCTGCGCAGTTCCCTCGCTCGGTCTTCGAGCCTTAGGTCTCGAAGCCGCTCCGTTCGGCAGGATTTTTCGATCGCGCCATCTCAACATTTTAAAAAACAAAACCAGAAAATTTGCACAGCGTATTTGGGTTTCTGAAATGTTCTGAGCCGGTGAGGTTGTGACCTAGAAAGCTTTGGCCGCTTTCAAAAATCACGCCGGAGGGAGAGGTGGAAAACCGCGCGGCTTTTTTTGCGCGGGTTGTAACCCGACCGGAGGGCACCGCGCAGCGGCGAGATTTTGCGGCAATCACAGAAGTCGCTGAAACATAGCCCGTCAGCATGGCACATGTTTGAAAAAGCGAGGGGAGTGCAGAGGGGAAAGACTTTCCCCTCTGCTCGGTTTAAGTGCGGTAAGTTAAGCGATCACCGTTATTGAGAAACCGAAAACTTCTCGACCAAAAAATTAAGCCCGCCAACTGCCCGGACAGGCACTTAGATAGCCCATCCACCCGCATAAAACACCACCAACGCCACCGCGATGATCACCGTCCCGACGTTAAGCTTGCGCCATTCCCCCGAGAAGATACGGCCAATCACCAGCGCGCTGAAGCCCAGCATGATCCCCGTAACGATGTTGCAGGTCAGTACGATAAATACCGCACATAACAAACCCGCCATAGCATCGACAAAATCAGTGAAATCCAGTTTGTTAACGTTGCTCAGCATCAGCAGGCCGACGTACATCAGCGCTGGCGCGGTAGCGTAAGCTGGCACCAGATAAGAGAGCGGAGACAGGAACAACATCAGCAGAAATAACACGCCGACAACGGTGGCCGTCAGGCCGGTTTTACCGCCCGCTGCCGTACCTGCGGCAGATTCGATATAGACCGCAGCAGGAGAGGCGCCAACCAGGGAAGCGAAAATGCTGCTGACGGAGTCGGCTGTCAGGGCTTTACCGCCGCTGATGATCTGACCCTTTTCGTCCAGCAGATTAGCCTGCCCGGCGACAGCACGGATGGTGCCGGTGGCGTCGAAGACCGCCGTCATCACCAGCGCCAGAACGCTAGGCAAGACTGCCGCTTTCATCGCGCCCATGATGTCGAGATCGAAAATCACTGATTTGCCATCCGCGCCCGCCAGAGAAGGCATCGCGAACAAGCCCTGATATTTCACTGCCGGATCGAAAATCAGACCGATAATCGAAATCGCGATGATCACCAGAAGAATGCCGCCCGGCACGCGCAGTTTTTCAAGGCCGAAAATCACCGCCAGACCTAGCAACGTCATGACCACAGGGAAAGAAGTGAAGGCACCCAGCGCGACAGGCAAACCGTCTAAAGGATTTTTCACTACCAGACCGACACCGTTGGCAGCGATCAGCAGCAGGAAAAGACCAATACCGATGCCTGTCCCATGCGCAACGCCCATCGGCAAATTGCGCAATATCCACGAACGGATCCCGGTGACCGAGATAATCGTGAACAACACGCCCATCAGGAAGACCGCGCCCAGCGCAACCGGCACACTGATGTGCTGGCCGAGCACCAGACTAAACGCAGTGAACGCCGTCAGCGAGATGGCGCAACCAATCGCCAGTGGCAGATTTGCCCACAGCCCCATCAGCAGGGAACCGAAACCGGCGACCAGACAGGTCGCGACAAACACAGCGGTCGGAGAGAAACCCGCTTTGCCGAGCATAGACGGCACCACAATCACCGAATACACCATGGCCAGGAACGTCGTTAACCCGGCGATCACTTCCTGACGCACGTTACTGCCACGCGCACTGATTTTGAAATAAGCATCAAGCGGGCCCTTTGGCGCAATCGCGCGGCCCGTTTGAGGTTGTTGACTCGACATGGAAAATCCTCTGGATGTCTTTACTGAATAGCCTGCGTGGTCATTATGAAACCGTTTCTTCACGTTCGCTTCCCTACCTGCCGTGATGAAAACCGACAAAACCGGCCTCAACACCTCAGGGCAAACGTTTAACTCACATCGCGTATGGCGGGACTAAAATTTGGCGCAAACGATTATCCGGCCTCTTATACCCTCTTTTCAACTCCGTTTGCCGACAATTTACCTTTGTCCGGTCAATAAAAATGCAGATTTGCTGCAAATTTAATCCTGTGGCGATTTACTGAACGGTATCGGTTGCGCATGCAGCAACGGTAATGGAGAAATCGCGGGGATGGAAAAAGGAAGGAAGGCGGTATCAGAATTGAAAACTGACGCTGAAAAAGAAGAAAGAAAACCAGAACAGCGATCCAAGAAATGAAAATCAAAAAGTAGCATGATTGTTTTTAAGGGTTATTTTTAAAAGCGTTCATTAAGTAAAATACTTTACTGATGAACGCCCGAAATAAACATAACAGCAGTGTTAAAACTCAGCGATGTTTAAAAATGCCTAACGCATTATCGTAAATGGCCCTCCAGTTTCCAGGGCTTTTTGATAAGCCGGACGCGCCGTGACATTGGATAACCACGCATTCAGATGAGGATATTTGCCCAACCCGGCGCGCGCATTGATGGCTTCGACCGGGAAACTCATCTGTATGTCAGCCGCGCTGAACTGATAACCCGCGAAATAAGGATGGGTGGCGAGGTGTTGCTCGAGGTAATCCATGTGAGTCACCAGCTGCTTGTCGATGTAATTTTTCTGCACACCCTGCCCGATAGCACCGGCAATCGGACGGATCAGCCACGGCATCGGCGGCTTACCTAATCGGCCAAATATCAGCTTCATGACCAGCAGCGGCATTAGCGAACCTTCAGCATAATGCATCCAGTAACGGTATTGCTGGCGCTCGGCAAAGGCGGTCGGTTTGAGCAGCCCTTCTGTATCATAAACTTCCTGCAAGTATTCAATGATTGCGCCCGACTCGGCAAGGATCAGCCCGTTGTCTTCCAGCACCGGTGATTTTCCCAAAGGATGCACTTTTTTGAGTGAAGCGGGCGCCAGCATGGTGGATTTATCCCGCTGATAACGCTCAATTTCATAAGGAACGCTCACTTCTTCCAGCATCCACAGAATTCGCTGTGAACGTGAATTATCCAGATGATGTACTTTAATCATAATTCTGTTCCATCCCGTGACGTTTAATTATTTGTTAACTATAGACAACAGTTTCGCTCTCTGTTTATCACGCTTTTAAAAACCCCGCATTTCACAAGTGTAATTTTGTGGCTCTATTTTTTTATTTGATTAAATTCACTTACAGATTAATCTTAATTACACGAAAAACTCTCTCGTGACTTCATTCGCGTTTAATAACTCTATTGCGATTATTGCCGAATATAAAAATAGCCCGTCGTTTTTGACCCCTGCTTGTGTGGAGCCTTACATGTTTTCCAGTAATTACAACAATGTGCTGGTGATGTTCTCATTCATTGTTGCAATGCTTGCCTCTTATACCGCGCTGGATATGGCGGGTCGGGTCGCGACCACTCAGGGAAAGGCCTCCCGTCTCTGGTTAACCGGTGGCGCTATCGCCATGGGGATCGGTGTCTGGTCGATGCACTTTATCGGAATGCTGGCATTCAATTCAACAGTATCAATGGGTTATGACCCTCTCATCACCTTATTTTCCATGCTCATCGCCATTATCTCTTCCGCCTTTGCGCTGTGGCTGGTGTGCCTGCAACAGCTGCCGATGATGCGCTTACTGGCCGGTTCATTGCTGATGGGTGGCGGGATTGCCGCGATGCATTACACCGGCATGGCGGCGATGCGCATGATGCCCGCGATCGTATACAGCATACCGTGGGTGATGGTTTCTGTGCTGGTGGCCGTGGTGGCCTCGGGCGCGGCACTGTGGATGGCGTTCCATTTACGCCAGCAGTCGCCGAATGTGCGTTTGTTGCGCATCAGCGCGGCAGTCATCATGGGCACCGCGATTGTCGGAATGCACTATATCGGCATGGCCGCGGCCAGTTTCCCGCCGATGAGCCACAGCATGGCGGCGTACAGCGGCGTGGATAACAACTGGCTGGCGTTGCTGGTAATTGTAGTGACGCTGGCAATACTGGCGATCACACTGATTATCTCGGTGCTCGATGGCCGTATGCAGGCGCGTACCTCGGTGCTGGCCTCTTCACTGGCGCAGGCCAACCGCGAGCTGACGCAGCTGGCGCTGCACGACAATCTGACCAAACTGCCAAACCGTTTATTGCTCGAAGACCGCCTCGGCCAGGCGGTGCAGAAAGCGGTACGTGAGGAATCCGAGTTCGCAGTGCTGTTTATCGATCTTGATGGTTTTAAAGCGGTGAACGACGCCTTTGGCCATCACATTGGCGATCAGTTGCTGATCTCGGTGACCGAGCGTCTGCTTTCGCATGTTCGTGCATCGGATACGCTCGCACGTCTGGGCGGCGACGAATTTGTCCTGCTGACCGAAATCACCGAGCCGACCGACGCCTCACAGCTGGCGGATAAACTGGTGCATCTGATTGCTCGCCCGTTCTACGTTTCCCGCTATGAGCTGCTGGTCTCCGCCAGTATTGGTATCGCGGTTTACCCGGGCGACGGCGAGAACGAACGCGAGCTGATGCTCAATGCCGATGCGGCGATGTATCACACCAAAAACTCGGGGCGTAACGGCCACAGCTTCTTCCAGCCGTCAATGAATGCCAATGCACAGAACCAGCTACAGATGCTGAACGATCTGCGTCTGGCTATCGAACACCACGAGCTGCGCCTGCATTATCAGCCAAAATTTATCGCACCTTACGGGCCGGTCAGCGGTTTCGAAGCCCTGTTGCGCTGGGAGCGCGAAGGTAAAACCCTCAGCCCGGACGTGTTCCTGCCGCTGGCAGAAAAAACCGGTCTGATTATTCCCATCGGCGAATGGGTTTTGAATGAAGCCTGCCGCCAGCTGCGTGAATGGCACCTCGACGGGCACACTACCTGGACGGTAGCGGTTAATCTTTCCGCACTGCAATTTGAGCAGGCAAATCTGGTGGAGATGGTGATCGATACCGTGGAGCGTCACCACATTCCACCGGCGATGCTGACGCTGGAAGTCACCGAAACCACCGCGATGCGCAACCCGGACGTCAGCGTGGCGATCCTCGAACGTCTGACTCAGTTTGGCGTGAAGGCGTCGATTGATGATTTCGGCACCGGTTATTCCAGCCTGTTGTACCTGAAACGTTTACCGGCCAGCGAGCTGAAAATCGATGGTGCCTTTATCAACGATCTGATTGCCGGAAGCGAAGACGCCAGCATTGTTTCGGCGATTATCGCCCTCGGCCAGACGCTGAATCTGAAAGTGGTGGCCGAAGGTGTGGAAACCGCCCAGCAGCAGGATTTCCTCACTCAGCTGGGCTGTGACACGCTTCAGGGCTACCTGCTCGGACGTCCGATGACGCCTGAGCAAATCGCCCGGCACCCGGATTCGGCGTGGGATCCACAGCTTTCTATTACGCAGCAACCCTGAAGCGCCTCTGACTTATTCGACCGCCGTGCGGAAAAACCGCACGGCATTGCGCAACTCGAGACTTTGTTCCGTCAGCGATTGCGCCGCCGCAGCGGCCTGTTCCACCAGCGCGGCGTTCTGCTGCGTCACCCTGTCCATCTGATCCACCGCAATCCCGACTTCATGAATGCCAGTATGTTGCTCGGTGCTGGCGGTAGAAATCTCACTGACGATCCCCGCCACTTTATTCACTGAATTCACAATTTCGTTCATTGCATGGCTGGCACGATCGGCCTGCTGCGACCCTTCGGCGATTTTTGTCACCGTGCCGTGAATCAGGTTTTTAATCTCCTTCGCTGCCTGTCCGCTTTTTTGCGCCAGCACGCGCACTTCGCTGGCGACGACCGCAAACCCTTTACCCTGCGTGCCCGCCCGCGCCGCTTCAACCGCCGCATTCAGCGCCAGAAGATTGGTCTGGAAGGCAATCCCTTCAATCACGCTGATGATATTGATGATTTCATTCGAGCTGCCGGAGACGTCGCGCATATGCGCCTGCATCCCGCTGACGATCGACCCGCCCTGTGATGCCGTCTCAGACGTCGCGTGCGCCAGCTGGCTGGCTTCACGCGCATTCTCTGCATTCTGGCTGACTGTCGTCGTGAGGTTCTGCATGTTGGCGCTGGTCTGCACCAGCGACGCCGCCTGCTCTTCGGTGCGCTGCGATAAATCGATGTTGCCCTGCGCAATCTCGCTGGCAGCGTGATTTATCGACTCGCTGCCGCTCATAATCTGATGGATAGTCTGATTGAGCTGCTGATTCATGCTGCTCAGCGACGCCAGCAAACTGTGCTTATCGCCGGGGCGCAGGATAATGTCCGTCGCCAGATTCCCCGCCGCAATCTCCTGCATGATTGATGCCGCATACGCCGGTTCGCCGCCCAGTTGCCGGTTAAGATTTCGCGCCAGCAACAGCGCCATACCGAGAGACAGCAGCAACGCCACAATCACCAGCACCAGAAACAGCACGCTGGCGGCGTGATAATGGCTGCGTGCGGAGGCAGCCGCCTGCTCGCTGTTGCTCACTTCGTCTTTGACCAGAGTGGCCAGATCGGCCATCAACTGCGTGCGGTATTTACGCGAGTTGTCACCGCTGATTTGCGTAGCCTGCGCAATATCATTGCGCTCCATCGCTTCAATGACCTGATCGTTCGCCAGCGAAAACTGCTCAAAGTTAGCGATGATTTGCTTAAACAGCGCCGACTGACTGCCGCCGCTGTTCAGGTTGCGGTACGCATTTTCAGCGGCTTTAAAGTTCTCCACCGCCTGCATGATTTCTATCCGATGGCCGTCGCGCGACGCTCCCTGCGGGGAAGCAATATATTGCACCTGTTGCAGGCGCAGCTCGGCCAGCGTGCCGCGCATCACCAGCGGGTACTGAACGCCCGGCAAGCGGTATGCCCGATAGTCTTCAATCTGCTGATTAATGTTCTTCAGCTGCCAGGCGGAGGTCGCCGCCAGAACCAGCATCAGGGAAAGCACGAGCGCAAACGCGCCCAGCAGGCGGGCAAGCACGGAAAGTTGGGTCAATTTGTTCATCAGGACACGACAAAGTGAGTGACAGGAGTCAGAGATAACGGCACTGCGGAGAGGAACTTTATGGTGAAATGAAACAATATTTCATTTTGTTAAATGCGATTATTTATCCTGTAATCAGCAGGTTACCGGACGAATTCAGAATGTTACTTAACGGGAGGAAAGTATGAGGATAACAACACTTTTCCGCTTTGCCCCCGGAAATAGCCGGGAGCAGCGTGCAGAGGAAATAAAGCCCTAGCGCGGCTCGAAATCCGGCCATAACGTTTCTGCCGTCGCCATCAGGGAAGGCGTTCCGGCAGCGATCGACATATGGCGATAATTTTCGTTTCCGGCCGGGCCGGTAAAGCGGACAACGGTTTGCAGCCCGGCTTCCTGACACAGTACCGCGCCACCGGCGATATCCCACAGCGTGGTGCGGCGTTGCAGGTGGCCGTCGATAATTCCTTTGGCGGCGAATACCATGCCGATGGTGGTGCAGCGATAGCAATGCACCGACCACTCTGCGGTGCGCAGCCCGCGATAAAACGCCGAAGCTTCATCCAGCTTGTCGTCAGAGCTGTCGCCCAGCGAGACAATCTGCACGTCGCTAAAACGGTCATCACGGCGGAAAGGTTTGCCGTTGTGGAAGATACCTTTAGCGGATTCTGCGGCAAACAACTCGTTCAGCACCGGTAACGCCACCACACCGATCACTGGCTGTTTGTTCTCAACCAGCCCGAGCGATACGCCCCACAGCGGCGAACCGCGCAGGAAATTCGACGTGCCGTCAATCGGGTCGATCACCCAGCAGGCCGCATCCGTCAGCACGCCGCCCATTTCCTCACCGATGACGGCATCCTGCGGGAAATGCTCAGCCAGCTGCGCACGGATAAACTGCTCTACCGCCACATCGGCCTCCGACACGAAATCCTGCGTGCGTTTACTGCTGACTTCGATGCTGTCGCGACGGTTAAAAAATCCCAGTGCCAGTTCAGCGGCCTGAGCCGCAATATGGCTGGCTTTCGCCAGACGCACGGACATTTTGGTATTCGTCATTATCAATCCTGATTTCAGTCTGAGGGGAAAATCGCTCTCTTAGAATGTACCTGATTTTCTCAGGGCTGGATGAAGGCAGTATGACAACCGGCGCGCTGATCATTGTCTGAAGGCTTGCCAAAACAGCCTAAAAACCTCTATATCTTTATGCACAACGTTTCTGATTTCCCCGGAGAATGCCATGCCCGATGCCGCCCATTTGCTGTCCTTTTTACTGATTTGTGTCGGACTGGTGCTCACGCCCGGCCCTAACATGATTTACCTGATATCGCGTTCGCTGTGTCAGGGCCCGAAAGCGGGTCTTATTTCGCTCGGCGGTGTAGTGGTCGGTTTTTTGTTTTACATGGTGTTTTCAGCGCTGGGCATCACCGCATTGCTGATGGCGGTGCCGTTTGCCTATGACGCGCTGCGGATTTGTGGCGCGGCATACCTGCTGTATATGGCGTGGAATGCGGTGAAGCCCGGCGGGCGTTCACCGTTTCAGGTGAAAGATTTACCGCGAGACAGCAACAAAAAGCTGTTCACCATGGGGCTGGTGACCAATCTGCTTAACCCCAAAGCCGCCGTGTTGTATTTGTCTTTGCTGCCGCAATTTATTGTGCCGTCACAGGGGCATGTGCTGATGCAGTCACTGGTGCTGGGCGGATCGCAAATTATGGTCAGCTTTACGTTTAACGCGCTGATTGCGGTTTCGGCGGGCTATATTGCGGCATTTCTGGCCGGACGGCCTCTGTGGATGGTCATTCAGCGCTGGCTGATGGGCGCAGTGCTCGGCGGGCTGGCGGTGAAAATGCTCACTGAAGGCCGTAAGTAACTTTCTTTTTTGCGCCAGTGCCGTTTCCAAAAGCGGCATTATCGCCGGTCATATTCATCACGCCATTAACGTTATATAATTCTCTGCATAACGAAACCAGAGGATTTATCCGTGCGCGCTTTTTCTTCCACTGTTTTACTCGGACTCGTTCTGAGCCTTGCTTCGCATTCCGCTCTCGCTTCCCGCCAGATAACCGACCAGCTGGGTCGTCAGGTCACGATCCCCGATCGGGTCGATCGCGTGGTCGTGCTGCAACATCAGACCCTTAATCTGCTGGTGCAACTGGATGCCACGAAAGATATCGTCGGCGTGCTGAATAACTGGCAGCAGCAGCTCGGCAGCGGCTACGTGCGTCTTGCACCGTCTCTGGTAAAAACGCCGGTGGTGGGCGATCTGACCAACGTAAATCTGGAAAGCGTGGTGGCTTTGCATCCGCAGGTAGTGTTCGTTACCAACTATGCGCCGCAGGAAATGATCGACCAGATTAGCCAGACCGGCATCGCCGTGGTGGCGGTTTCACTGCGAGATGATCCGAAGGGCGAAGAACACAAAATGAACCCGGCGCTGCCGGATGAGGACAAAGCCTATACCGAAGGGCTGAAGAAAGGCATTCAGTTGATTGGTGAGGTGGTGAACCGCCAGAAACAGGCGCAGGCATTGATCGACTATACTTTTTCACAGCGCCAGTTAACCGGCGAACGGCTGAAAGCCATTCCGGCTGACCAGCGCATTCGCACGTACATGGCCAATCCGGACCTGACCACTTACGGTTCCGGAAAATATACCGGGCTGATGATGGCCCGTGCGGGAGCGATGAACGTGGCCGCCGCGACGGTGAAAGGTTACAAGCGGGTATCTCTGGAACAGGTGATCGCCTGGGATCCGCAGGTGATCTTCGTACAGGACCGATATCCGCAAGTGGTCGGGCAGATAATCAGCGATCCAAACTGGCAAAGCATTGACGCGGTGAAAAACCATCGTGTGTACCTGATGCCGGAATACGCCAAAGCCTGGGGCTATCCGATGCCTGAAGCGATGGCGATCGGTGAATTGTGGATGGCGAAAAAACTCTATCCGCAAAAATTCACCGACATCGACATGCAAAAGCAGGCGAATGCCTATTATCAGCGCTTCTACCGGACGGATTTCAAACCCGCCGCAGAAGCCCCGCACGCCGGGAAATAATCGTCTTCTCCGGCATCGCGCTTATTTTCAAGCAATGTGACAAGGAGATCTGATGACCAAAGCGATCAAAGTGCTCGCCGCAGGCAGCCTGCGACGGGCATGGGCACCTCTGTGTGAGGCGTTTCTGGCACAAACCGGCACCAAAGTGGTGACGGAATTTGGCCCCGCCGGGCTGCTGCGTGAGCGAATCGAAAAAGGCGAGAAACCGGATTTGTTCGCCTCGGCCAACACCACGCATCCGCTGGCGTTGCAACAGCACGGTAAGGCGTTGAGCGTGGAAACGTTCTGCGGCAACAGTCTGTGCGTGACGGCGCGCAAAGGGCCGGATCTGGAGAAGCTGAACTGGCTGAGCGTACTGCTGGATCCGCGCTTTCGCCTCGCGACATCGACGCCGCTGAGCGATCCGTCCGGAGATTACACCTGGAAAATGTTCGAGCAGATCGAACGCCGCCACCCGGATGCCGGTGCGGTGCTGCGCAATAAAGCGTTGCGACTGGTGGGCGGTGAGAACTCGGCGAAAGTGCCGGAGGGGAAACTGGCGGCAGAATGGTTGATTTGTACCGGGCAGGCCGACGTGTTTATCGGCTACACCAGTTACGCCACCCTGCTGCGGGAAAACGACGAGCTGGAAGTCTTTAATATTCCTGCGGATTACAACGTGCGCGCCAGCTATGCACTCGCCACCTGTACCGAAAAAGCGCAACCGCTGGCGGACTTCATCCTGTCAGAAACCGGCCAGCATATTTTGCAGAACGCCGGTTTTTGCGGGAAGCATGCGGTGATGCCTGACTGAAAAACTCAGTCGAAATCTCTTTCCTTCATTGCCCGCTGACGATCGTAAAACTCATCTTCGGCGGCAATGATTTCATCGAGCAGTGAATCTACATCGGCTTTATGCGTATCTTCTGCAAACTCACCGGTCAGAATGGTTTCCGGCGTCAGTTTGCCATCTTCATACAATGCCCAGATCTCTTTCGCATAACGCGTGGCCGCCAGCTGCGGTGCAAAGCGGCTGTAATATTCGGTCATGTTATTCACATCGCGCTCAAACATGGATTCAGCATGGTTATTGGCCGCCGCATCCACTGCCTGAGGCAGGTCGATAATCACCGGTCCTTCGGCATCCATCAACACGTTAAATTCTGATAAATCGCCGTGAACGATACCGGCGCACAGCATCCGCACAATGTTGCGGATCATCGTCTCGAAATCCGCGACGGCTTCTTCTTCAGTCAGGATCACATCGCTCAGACGCGGCGCAACTACGCCATCGCCGTCGGTGATGAGTTCCATCAGCAACACGCCGTCGAGGCAGATATAAGGCTGCGGCACGCGCACACCGGCATTGGCCAGACGAAACAGTGCATCCACTTCCGCTGTCTGCCAGGATTCTTCCTGCTGCTTACGGCCAAACTTTGAGCCTTTTTGCATCGCACGCGCGTTGCGGCTGTTACGGACTTTTCGGCCTTCCTGATACTGGACAGCCTGTTTGAAGCTACGCTGAGTCGCTTCCTTATAAACCTTGGCGCAACGGATCTCTTCACCGCATAAAACAGTGTAAACGTCGGCTTCTTTGCCACTTTTCAGTCGACGGACCACATCGTCTATCAGGCCGTCATCCACCAGAGGTTGGATTCTATTTGGGATTTTCATGCAGCCTTGTACCTTATTTCAGCGCGTGAGGGAATGACCTGCGCAATATTCCCTGCATTACACACCAGACACGCCGTTCGCGTCATCCTCGTTATCGCTATAGACCGGTCCAAAGACAGACCCCCTAAACATCACTAGTTTAACGTAGTGACAGCATGGTGGATACTTTCTGCACGTATCTTCTCGCTTTTACCTGCAAAAAATGTCGCCCGCGCTTCGGCTATCCTCCCACGACAGATTAGGGCGTAATTTGACTTAAAAGATGATTTATTATTCCACAACCGATTTATAAAAATGTTTCCCGGTGTAAGTAATAAATACCAGTTATTTAATTTCAGATAAAAATGAACTTTCCAAATTTTTTAAGCTTTTCGTGCTGTTGAGCTGCCGTTTAATAAGTGCAAAAAACGGTATACGTTCCGTTTATCATGCCGGTGGTACTGTCGCATCACTTTCCCGTTGCAGGCCTTAATGATGAACAGCATTTTAATTACCGGAGCCACCGGTTTTGTCGGCGGCGCAGTTATTGAATATCTCTTACGCCAGAAACTAGCGGCAAAAAACCAGATATTATTATTAGTCAGGGCAGACGATAATGCGACGGGACTCGCCAGAATCATCGATAATTTAAAAAAATTTGAATTAAGTGATGAATTACTTTCCGCGCTAACCGAAAAGTCTATTTTGACCGGCGACCTTGCCGAACCTGAAAGTTTTATTCACGATCCACGTTTAGATAACGTTACCCACGTGATCAACTGCGCCGCGATTGCCTCGTTCGGCAATAATCCGGCGATGTGGCGGGTGAATGTCGAAGGCTCGCTGGTCTTCGCCAAACGCATGGCGCAGGTGAAAGGCTTGCAGCGTTTTGTCCACGTCGGCACGGCGATGGCCTCGATGCCGGACAAAGACAGCGTGTTCTACGAAGGAATGCCGGATAACGAGCACAACGAAGATCTGGTGCAGTACACCATTTCCAAGCGCGCTATCGAGAATCTGGTGCGTTCAGAATGCCCGACGCTGCCGTTTGTGGTCGCGCGTCCGTCGATTATCGTCGGTCACACTCAGTATGGCTGCCAGCCTTCGAGCAGTATTTTCTGGGTGTTCATGATGGCGATTAAGCTGAAAAAATTCACCTGTAATCTCGATGATGAAGTTGATGTTATTCCGGTAGATTACTGCGCCATGGTGCTGGTGAAATTATGTCTGGCCGATGAACTCAGCCACAGCTTCTACCATATTTCCTCCGGTGCAGAGATGTGTACGCCCTTCCACGAAATAGATACCTCTGTGGCGAAAGCCAATAATACCTCGCGCATTATTAGCGAATATGAACAGATCAGTTATCAGGAATTCACCGGCATCCGTAAACAATTTAAGGATGTGCTTGGCCCTTGTAATGACAAGATAATTTTACGCGCTATTAAACTTTACGGCGGCTTTGCCCAATTAAACGTGAAGTTTGATAATTCCCGCCTGATGGACATGGGGATCCCTAAACCTGCAGCGTTTAAAAGTTATATTGATAAATGCGTTTACTCGACGCATGGCCAGACCATCCCGGAGCTCATGAGAGTCGATTTTAAATAATCCGATGCGTTTGGTTGAAAAATAGAAAAATATAATGACGCAGCGCCGGACAGTACTGCGTCATATTTTTTATCTCACCGGTTTAAGATCAACAGAAACAACTCATACCATGCCATTACGGCCAAACAGCCGGTTAACTGACAAGGTTACGTGCGGCGCAGAAAAATCCTCGTCGCCGAGCCGTGATAAGTGGTGTCGGTTTCTGCGCTAAATCCGCACTTCTCCGCCAGTCGGATTGACGCGTGATGCTCCGGGTCAATAATGCAGCATAGCCGACGATCGAGATTTATATCGGCCCATTTCAACACCGCCTGTGCGGCTTCGAAAGCATAACCTTTGCCGTGAAACGCCGGCGCAATGACCCAGCCCATTTCCGCCATGCCGTCGAGCGAAGGTGTGATTTCGCGCTGGTAATCCGCCAGCCCAATCTCACCGGCAAACGCTCCTTCTGCACCGTTATGCTTTTCGTACACAATCCAGTAGCCAAAACCGAGCATCTGCCAGTGGCCGGGATAACGCAGCAAGCGACTCCAGCTGGCTTCGCGGCTCGACGGTGTTCCGCCAATGAATTTCACCACGGCGGGATCGGCCCACTGCGCGGCAATCACTTCAAAATCTTCAACGCGATGAGCGCGTAAAATCAGGCGTTCGGTTTCAATAACGGGGGCTTGGATGTGCATGGTTTTCCCTGAGATTTTCTCTGATAATTTGGACAGCCGTTAAATTAGCACCGGAACTGAGCGGACGGGAAGAGAACAAAACAGAAGGGAATGAATTTCAGACGATAATGCCGCTGCGCAGCGCGGTCGGCGTCATGCCGCGCACGGATTTGAAGCGATTGCTGAAGTGGCTGGTGGAGCTGAACCCGCATTCCAGCGCGATGCGCGTAATCTCCATACCAGTGGTTTTCAGCAGCTGTTCCGCGCGGATCAGTCGGGCGTTCATCACGTACTGATGTGGCGCCATACCCATACTTTGTTTGAACATCCGAGCGAAATGGAATTCGCTGAGTTCCGCGAGCATCGCCAGTTCAGGCAGCATCAGGGGTTCGGCAAGATGCGCATGAATATAGTCTTTCACGCGATTAAGAATATGCGGTGCCAGCCCGCCGCGCACCGTTGGCAGTGCCCATTGCAGATGGGTGTAATTCTTCACCAGATGCGCCATCAGCAGATTTGCCGCACTGCTGAGCATTAACTGATTGCTGTTTTCCTGCCACTGACTGCTGAGTAAAAAGTGGCGATACAACAAAGTAATCTGCGGATCTTCCTCGAATGTGCGCTCTTCCATCTGAATCGCCGCCGGGCTGCGATCCCAGGTTTGCTCCACCAGATGCCGCAGATGCTCGTCGGAGCAATACAGATGCACGAAAGATAAATCATCACGCACATCCCAGCTCGACATGCTGTTTTTCGGCATGATGCAAAACCGGTCCGGCCCGCCGCCATTGCGCCAGCCGCCACGGGTTTTGTGATAGCACTCGTAACCGTCGGCGACGTACAGGCTCAGCGTATGATGATCCGGGCTTTCCTGCGTCACGGTGTCATTTTTATTCGACCAGGCCGCCAGCTGAATGCCGGAACCCAGCTCCACACTGTCGTGCAGAATCGCTTTGTGCTTACGCAGCGTGTCGAAAGCCTGATAAACCTTAGTCATGGCATGCACCGGTGGAGGAAAGAAGACGCTCAGTTTACGGGTATTGGGAGCATCAGAGCCAGATTTTGCTGCTTTGGCGCACAAAAAAATGCGCAAGAATTTGCAACTCGCCGCAAGCCGTTGCAAGCCAACGCCGCTGCCTTTCCGCACACTTCTCTCAGGCCATTATTTTTGATGAGAGAAGTCTATGAACGCACTGCTTTATATTTCGGTGATTATTATCTGGGGCACGACCTGGTTTGCGATTTACCTGCAACAGGGCGATGTGCCTGTGACGGTATCGATTTTTTACCGCTTCCTGCTGGCGGCGGTGATCATGCTGGTGGCGTTGCTGGCCGCCCGTCGCCTGCGTCGTCTGGCCCTCAAAGACCACCTGTTCTGCATGGTGCAGGGCTGCTGCGTCTTCGCCTTCAACTTTTACTGCTTCTATCATGCGGCGGCTTACATCACCAGCGGGCTGGAATCGGTGATTTTTTCCATGGCGGTGCTGTTTAACGCCTTCAACGGTATGCTGTTTTTCCGTCAAAAGCTGGCACCCGCGGTGATCCCGGCATCTCTTCTTGGGCTGGCGGGGATCGTCACGCTGTTCTGGCATGACCTGAGCGCCGCCCACATCGCACCGGAACTGCTGAAAGGCATCGGCCTCAGCCTGCTTGGCACTTACGGTTTCTCACTGGGTAATATGATCAGCGCCCGCCATCAGCGCCGCGGTCTGGACGTGCTCTCGACCAACACTTACGCGATGTTCTACGGCACCGGGGTAATGGGCGTACTCAGTCTCTTTCAGGGCGCATCATTCGCCATTGATCTGACCCCGCAATATCTTGGCTCGCTGGTCTATCTTTCGGTATTCGGTTCGGTACTCGCCTTCGGCATTTATTTCACGCTGGTCGGCCGCATCGGCGCCAGTCAGGCCGCCTATAGCACCCTGCTCTTCCCGCTGGTCGCCCTGACAGTTTCCACCTTCTACGAAGGCTATCAGTGGCACACTAACGCCGTCGTCGGACTGGCATTGATCCTGCTCGGTAATCTGGTGATGTTCTGCCGCCCGAGCTGGCTGGAAGTGTTTCGCAGAAAGGCGGTGGTGGTTTAAGGCACTTAACGATTTAATCGTTATAAAGGTTGTCCGATGCTGACAACCTTTATGCCCCGTTGATATAGGTGACAACCTCTCCCACAGTAAATATCCTCCAGCCAGGCACATTTATTTGTTCAAGATTAATAGCTATTTTCTCATCGGCCCATGCGGCGTCCAGAATTACGGCATTATTTTTATCATCATTTATCTGAAGGCAAAGTTCCGGCAAAGAATATCTTTGAGCTTCTAACATTTGCAGATCCCCATGAAGTGAAGTATCTGTCAGGGAATAAACATCACTCCATTTTTTGAGAGCGAGAAGCTTTTGTTGTAAACGACTCGTTTGTATTTTCTTCATATCAGCCGCTTCAAGAAACATCCATCCATGAAACGGCCTCTTTCGATGGCAGTCTCTGCATAAAACTTCTAAGTTATTATCACTATTATTATTTTTCACACCATCTTTATGATGAACATCACAAAGCGATGTATGGTTATTCATATCTACACCACAATCACTACATACAAATTTTTTTCTTTTTCTTATTTTCTTGGATATACTTTTCCAATCTTCCGTATAACCGCTGTTTTTTGAAGTGAAAACACCTTCAGGCATATACTGAAAACAGGTACTATAATTTGCAAGAAATTCATTTAGTATAAAATCTTTAAATACATGCTTCCTTTTCTCACGATCAGCACTGCCACGATAATTAAGATATTCAAGGCAGCTTTTACAAACATTTAATTTTACATCCTGATGCCTTCCATGCCCATCATCAATTTCAAACAGACCATTAAGTCTGTAGTTCATATGATAGCGTCCAAAACGACCTTCTTGCCTCATCGTCTGTAAAACCTTACACCATGCAATATGGTACTTATTTCCATTGCTTGAATTTTTAATTGTAGCATCATATATATTACTGTGATCACGGATGTAAAGTAATACCTGAAGACCCTTAAGAAAGATCAGCCCAGTTCCCGGATCTAACTCAGTGATTTTTACAGGCTTAGGTTTTAATTCAGGAATATAAATAGGTAAAAAATCATTATTGGACTCTGCAAGAACAAACTCCACACCATTGGGTGACATACGTTTTCCCAAACGAATAAGCTCGGAGAAATCAATATTGAGTTTCATCGAATTACTCCTGAATGATCCGTCGAATTTGAAGTTCAGCGTTGGTCAGCACTTTGAACGTCACTCGCCTTGAGCGTTGTGGATCCTCCCGCCCCTTTGCCGTCATAACAGGGTGCGAAGAGGAATAACCTACGGCAGAGAAATGCGATTTAATCCAGGGGCGCTGGTTGGCTATATCATCCATCTCATAGACGTATTCGAGAACCGTCCGGGTTCTGCCCTGTGACAGTTCCATATTATTAAAATAGGCAACATCCGGGTTGGAGGTTCCTGTCCAGTCACTGCTGGTATGCCCTTCTATGCGAACTTCCGTAATGTGGTCTTTAAATGTTTGTGCTGAGACTGGAGAACCTGATGTATATGGTCAGGCGTCACGGTCTCCGGCGTTGCCGGACCCACGCCATTGGGCTTATTTGAGGGGAGCATTGTATCTGCAATATTAAATGCTAATGCACCCAGCATCCCGACAATACTTGTAATGAATGCAGTTTTTAGGCCACCAAGTAAAACAGGAATGCTGTTTTCTATATTTGTCGTATCGAAATGCAAAAGCCCGATGACAACCCCCACGAAGGTCCCGAGGATCCCAAGCGCAGTCATTAAAGTAGGTGCATATTCCAGAAAATGGGGTGATTTTCCTTTTCGTCTGGCATACAAAGCGCCAAAAAACACTGCGATAACAGCCCAAATAAAACAATCAGTTATCATTGTTGAGCTCATTGTACTCAGCAAAGATTCCAGCATTTTTGAAAGCATCATCATTCCTTTGAAACATTTAAAGAAGCGCAGGCATATACCTTGGCTTATATAAATTTTTACGATGGATTCTGAAAACAGGCGTTTTCAGAAAAAGGAAACATAAAATACCAAAAAACAATCGATAAAGGCATGATAATTATCATTCTTAATCGTTTATCAATTTTAATGAAAACCTAATTATTTGACTTAAGTTGATGCTTAATTTTTATGCGTTTAGAGATAAATTCGCGAAAGGAAGAAAAATCATTAACAGAATAACTCATTCGAACAAAATTAATCTCGACACGCCCCTCATCCTAATGCATACCTGAAAGGCCGTATCCAGCGAGATACGCGCCCTGCAAATTAAAATGAGGATAAAAAGATGCCATTTGTTCGTATTGATATGGTCGAAGGAAAACCCGAAACCTACCGTAAAACCGTGGGAGATACCGTTTACGAGGCGCTGCGGACCCAGATGAACGTGCCGGAAAACGATCGCTTTATCGTCATCGCCGAACACTCTCCGGAAGAAATGATGATTTCCCCGGATTATCTGGATATCCAGCGCAGCCCTAACTGCATCGTCATTCAGATCACGCTTAATACCGGCCGGACGGTGGAAATGAAGAAGGCGTTCTATCACGCCGTGGCTTATGGCCTGCATGAAAGAGTCGGTCTGCGGCTGGAAGATGTCTTTATCAGTCTGGTGGAAGTGCCGAAAGAGAACTGGTCCTTCGGCAATGGCGAAGCGCAGTACGCGTGATTTACCGTTATCCCCTCAAACGATCCCCCCGTTCGCCTTGAGCGTTTGCCCGTTAATCCACGCACCGTCGGGGCCGGCGAGGAAGGCGACGACGGAGGCGATGTCCTGCGGCTGGCCGAGGCGTTCGAGCGGCGCGATTTTGGTGATGTTTTCAATCAGTTGCCCGGATTTTCCGTTGAGGAATAAATCCGTTGCCGTCGGACCTGGTGCTACCGTGTTCACGGTGATATTGCGGCCGCGCATTTCTTTAGTCAGGACACGGCTCAGCGCTTCCACTGCGGCTTTCGTCGCGGCGTAGACGCCATACGTCGGCTGATACAACCCCACCACGCTTGAGGAAAAATTGATGATGCGGCCGCCGTCGTGCAGATTTTTCGCCGCCTCACGCAGGGTGTTGAAGGTGCCTTTGAGATTGATATCGATCAGTCGGTCGAACGCGTCGTCGTCGGTGTCGGCAATGGCGGAAAGCATCATGATCCCGGCATTATTCACCAGCACGTCCACGCCGCCGAACGCCTGTTCTGCGCTGGCGAACATCCGGCGAACCGCAGCTGCATCGCTGACATCGGCCTGTGCGCTGATCGCTTTTCCGCCCGCTTTTTCGATCTTACTTACCACCGCATCGGCCTCTGCCGCGCCGCGTGCATAGTTCACGATCACGGTGAAGCCGTCCTGCGCCAGACGCTCAGCAATCGCCGCGCCAATTCCGCGTGATGCGCCGGTCACCAGCGCCACTTTATGTTGAGTTGAAGACGTCATGGGATGTTTCCTTAAGGCTAATTGTCGGTCAGTGAACAAAGCATAGCGGATTGACGCTGCCGGATAATTACCCGATATTCGATATCACTATCCGGAAAAGGCGAACAATCAACATGGATAAACTCGAGAGCATGCGGCTGTTTACCCGTGTGGTGGAACTGCGCAGTTTTACGCAGGCCGCAGAGAATTTGAGCCTCAAACGCTCAACGGTTACGGATGCGATAAAGCAGCTGGAGGCGCGGCTGAATGTCCACCTGCTGCAACGCACGACGCGCCACGTCAGCCCGACGCTGGATGGTGAAGCCTATTATCAGCGCTGCCTGCGCATTCTGGCCGACGTGGAAGATGCTGAAATGGCCTTTGCGGGAGCGCAACCCAAAGGGCTGTTGCGGGTGGATGCGCACGGGACGCTGGCACGACATTTCTTATTGCCCGGCCTGCCGGATTTTCTGGCGCAGTATCCTGATATCGAGTTTTATCTGAGCGAAGGTGACCGGCTGGTGGATTTAGTGCGCGAAGGCATCGACTGCGTGATCCGCGCCGGTGAGCTGAAAGACAGCGATATGGTGGCACGCCCGTTGGGGACGCTGGCAGAAATCACCTGCGCCAGCCCAGATTATCTGCAACGCTTCGGCACACCGCAAACGCCGGATGATCTCCACGCTCACCGGATGATTGGCTTCCGCTCGAGCGCGACCGGTGGCCTGTTGCCGCTGGTATTTCAAAATCAGGGAAAACCGCGCGAAGTGATACTGCCGACCAGCCTGTCGGTCAGCGGCGCCGAAAGCATGAAAGAAGCCGCACGGCGCGGGATGGGGATCATTCAGGTGCCGCAGTACGGCCTGGCGGAGGATCTGGCGCAGGGAAAACTGGTGCAAATTTTGGCAAATTTCCCGGTGGGTTCAATGCCGGTTTCCCTGCTTTATCCGCGCAACCGCCAGCTTTCGCCCCGCGTAAGGGTATTTATCGACTGGATGGTGAAAGAGTTTGCGAAGCACAATACGCCGTTGGCGGGATAGACCGCCCGCGTGAATTCGGAGTAAGTTAGAAAAACACGTTTTGGAGGATCGCTGATGACAACACCTGTTGTACTGCTGCATATCGGCAGCGAAGAAACGCTGATTACAATCAGAAATACCGGCGGCGAGGAAAAAACGCTGCCGCTGACGCTCGGCTCGCAGCTGACCTCCTTCGGTTATTTTCGTCACTCACCGCCAACGCCGGATGAAATGGAAATGGCCATTATGGTGGTCGAAGATGAGATCAGCCGCATCCGTCACGATATTCCGCCCGGCGCGCGCCTGTTCAGTAGCGACAACGATATCCGCGCGCTCGCCCGGATTGCCGGTGTGGCGGAAAATGAAGTGATGACGCTGTCCGTCGACGCCGTCGAACGCACGTTTGACCGGCTGGCGTTAGTGATTAACGGCCGCCCTGCACATTTTGAAGGATTACCCGACGGCAACGATTTCGCCGCCACTTTGCTGATTTTGCGGGAGTTTATGCATCATCTGCAATTTACCGACATTGTGCTCAAAGGCACGAAGTTTGAGATGGTGTGAGGAAGGTTAACAGCCTCCTGCGAGGCTGTTTGCAAGGCTATCAGAACGTCGCTGAACTTTTTTGCAGCTGATTAGGATCTGACTCCAGCAACACCAGACTGCTCAGGTCCGGCAACGAATGCTGAGTCAGATAATCCTGGAACGACATCCGCGATTTATCATTTTCCCAGGCTGATTGCAGCTTACCGAGCAGATCGGTGGTTTTCGACGTTTCCACCGGCGTGGTGGTGTCAGACTCCAGCCATCCCTTCACATATTTTTGGATATGCGTGGACGTGCTGGCGCTCTGATCCACCGACGCACTCACCAGTGCACCCTTCTGATACTGGATGTTGGTGGTGCTTTCGGCTTTATCATCAATCTGATAATACAGGTAATTTTGCGAGTTCCGGTCAGTCGTCAGGTTGAGCTGTAAACCCGCCGTCAGCGATTTGTGATAGCTGGCGACCAGATGTGACTGCTGCTTCTGAGAGATGTTGCGATCCTGCGAGCTGGTGCCGGTAATGCTGCTCGATTGCGAAACCTGATAGGAGAACGTGTCCACTTCATCCGGCCGCATCGGATTGGTTTTATCCCCCGGTGTCTGCGAAATCGAAGCCGTGAAATCCGCCAGCCCCGAGACCATGTTTTTATCGGTCTTCGTCAGTGAAAAATACACCGGCTCTTTACCACTGCTTTTATGCGTCGTCGACGTCTCACCGTAATGACTGTTCAGCGCCGTGAAGGCATCTTTGAACATCGTCATCAGCGAATCATTGGCGTTGCCGCGCACTCCCGCACTGTCGAACTGCTTCAGATACTGATTCAGCGCCTGCGTCTGCTGGCTTTCCGTGCCAAGAAGTGCGCGCTTACTCATGTCCACGCTGATATCCACCGTGCCGTCGATCCCGGTGGATTTCACCGAGCGGGTACTGGCGTCGGCGTGGAAATCCAGCGTCTGCGTATTGTCGGTACCCAGACTGGCATGCAGATCGACTGAAGCCAGTACCGAAGTATCAAATTGGGTCAGGCCGCTCAGATCCAGCTTCGGCGGCTGCGCCGTCAGTCCATCAATTGCTTTTTGAAAACCGTCCGCCATCTTCGCCAGCGCCTGCCGGTCGGCATCACTCAGCGTGCCTTTGCTGACGTTAACCTGAACGCCAAGACCGTCAGCATCACTGCCGAGCGTGATATCCACCAGCGCGCCGCTGGCAGTTTTGATACTCAGGCTGATCTGATTGTCGGCTTTGGTGTGCAGTTGCGATTGTCTGGAAACGGTCGCCAGCGAGGTGGCGGAATCCGCCTGCGAAGAAGCTGTCTGTCTGATCACCGACTGCGAATAATTTCCGCCGTTGTGTGCAAAGCGTTCCATCAGCGCCGAGCCAAGACCGGCAAAACGCGCCGCATTCCCGGAGGCACTGAAGTTACCTGCGAGTTTGGACGAAAGAAGATCGCTTGATGCGCTTTCCCAGGCCAAAGCCGGCCGGGTGATGGTGTAAACCGGCGTACTGGTTGTCGCCTGACCGAGGGTAACAGCGGTGGACTGCGTGGTAGCAGCCTGCTGTTGCGCCGCAGCGGAAGACACCGTCGCCGTTGTTTTTATTGCGGTTACCAGTGGCGTAACCGACTGATTTCCTGCCAGAGCATTGATTGTCATGCCGATAAGTCCCTATGTTTTTGCGCAGAGCGCCAGTGGATATCATGATCCTACTGATGCTATTTTCGGCAAAAACGCAGAGAACTTTATGGTGGAGCTAAGGGGAATGCGCGCAACATTCCCCTTCAGATCACAAACCTGGAGAGTTTATTCCAGCGGCCCGCCCAAAATGGTTTCACACATGCCGGAGAGAATACGCTCGCCGGTTTCCTGTTTCAGGTCTTCGTACCATTGCTCGGTCACCGCCATTTCTTTGCCGTGGGTGACGTCGCAGCGTTTGCGCGCTTTCAGCACTAAATCCTTGACGCGGCAGGCGCGTTTCTCCTGATAACGCAGCAGCGCATCTTCGATTCCCAACGAATTGGTTTGCAGCATATTGGCCAGCACGACGGCATCCTCCATCGCTGCGCAGCCGCCCTGCCCGATATCCGGCGTAGTGCTGTGACCGGAATCGCCGAGTAGCGCAATACGCCCTTTCACCAGTTGCATAAACGGGTCGATATCGTGGATTTCCACGCGATTGGTGGTTTGCGGATTAATCATGCCGATGAGTTTCTGTACCGGTGTGGCCCATCCGGCGAAATAGCGCTGTAAATCGTCACTCACCGTAGCGCGGTCTTCCGGTAAACCTTTGGGCAGCGGCACATCGAAGAAGAAGTAGAAACGGTTACCACTCACCGGCATCAGGGAAACGCGCTTGCCCTCGCCGACGAAGGTCGTCCACTGATCGGCAGGCGCGATGCTTTCGTCGATTTCCACCAGCCCGTTCCAGTTAACGTAACCGGCGTAACGGCGCTCAGTGGCGTAACCCAGCACGTGCTGACGGATAACAGAATGGGTGCCGTCGGCGGCTATCAGCAGATCGCCGGTGGCGGATGAGCCGTCGTCAAACCAGGCGGTGACGCTGTCAGCGGACTCTTCGACGTGCGTCACGCGCTTGCCGAACTGCACCTTGTCGAGACCATAAGTATCGAGCAACATCGACTGCAACTCGGCGCGCGCCACCGGATACGGCTGTTCGCCGACGCTCTGAATCAGCGGATCCATACTGAATCGCGTCATGGTCTGGCCTTGCTGATATTCTTTGTACGCCATGAAGCGCATCTGCCCGCCCAGCGCCCGCAACGCGTCCTTCATGCCGAGATAATTCAGGCATTTCACGCCGTTTGGCCAGATGGAAATCGCCGCGCCCACCGGTTTGATCTCTTTCACCGCCTCGTATACCGCGGTCTCAATACCAAAACGTTTCAGCGCAATCGCCGCACACGTACCGCCAATACCGCCACCAATCACGATCGCTTTCATGTTTTTCTCCTTGAAGTCTTACAAGGAAAAAGCAATTTCTGTACCACAACGGCAATTTGCCACGAATGCCTTGTATACAATCTTAAGTGAAATCCTCCGCCGCGAAACATAAGGGGATTGCACTAAAACGAGGCGTCGTTTTTGATTAACCGCCGATCAGGAGCCAGTCTGGTGCGTGAGTGCGAAGGTTGATACTCTTCGAAGTATTCAGATTTCAAATACCGCAACCAGAAGTAGTGATGAAATGAATCGCTATCCGATGTTCAGCCCGCAGCAGTTACTCAGTTTTGTCGCCGTGTGCGAGACCGGCAGTTTTACCCGTGCTGCCGATCGTGTGTATTTATCGCAGTCAACGGTCAGCCAGCAGATCCGCCGGCTGGAAGACGCGCTTGGAAAACCTTTGCTGGAGCGCACGTCGCATCAGGTCCAGCTCACCGAAGAGGGCGAACGGCTGCTCGGCTACGCGCGTCGCATCATCGCGCTCAACGGCGAAGCGCATGACGCTCTGAGCGATCAGTGGCGTGACGGCGTAGTACGTCTTGGCGTTCCCGAAGATTTAGCTGCCGCAACTACCCCGCTGCTGGCGCAGTTTTGCCGCGAGCATCCGCATATCCGTCTCGACGTCACCAGCGGTCTGAGCCACGAGCTGCGCCGCGCGTGGCAACAGGACATGCTGGATATCATTCTGGTAAAACAGCTCACCGGTGAGAAAGCTAACGCGTCGCGCCCCGAGCCGATGCTGTGGCTCGACAGCGCCGAGTTTCCTGCATTTGAGCGTGACCCGGTGCCGCTGGTGCTGTTTCCACTCAACGCACTGTATCGCGATGAACTTTGTCAGGCGCTGGATGCCATCGGGCGCAGCTGGCGGATAAGCTACAGCAGTGCCAGCCTGGCCGCGCTGGTCGCCGCAAGCGCAGCAGGATTGGGGGTCACGCTGCTGCCCGCCAGCTGCCGCCTGCCGGAGCATCGAACTTTGGGCACAGAGAGCGGATTGCCGCAGATTGATAACGTCGAACTGGCGCTGTTTTATCGCCCGGACGCCACGCCCGCACAGAGAGCACTGGCCGGAAAATTGCGGGCATTTTGCCAGCTCAGCTAGTCATTGCGTTTTCCACTGGCTGGCAGTGGCAAATATCGCAGCCGGAACCGGCCGGATCTTTTAGGGTGAAGGGAAAGCAGCATCCTCTGAGCATCATGATTAAGGAATTCGACGTGCAAAATCCTCAGCAACAAAGCCGCAGAAACTTTCTCTCTCACAGCGCCAAAATCACTGCCACCAGCGCGTTACTGGCCACCGGAATGGCTTCAGCCTCCACCGTCAGCGCAGGCATAAAATCGGAAAAGTGTGAAGACACAGGCCAGATAAACGCAATATCCGCGCCACACTACCTGCTGCGTAATGTCCGGATGGAAGAAGGGTTTGAACGCGAAGGCGATATGGTCATCGGCACCCGCACAGAGCTCTATAATCTGGAGATCGATAACGGCAAGATCGTCGCCATTCAGCCCGCAAATGGCGCACCGGCCAGCACGTTACCGGCTTTTGACGCCAAAGGATTGCTTCTCCTGCCTGCCACCCGCGATATGCATATTCACCTCGATAAGACCTTTTACGGCGGCAAGTGGGAAGCACCGCGCCCGCGCAAAGGCAAAACCATCATGGATATGATTGCCCGCGAACAGGTGCTGATCCCTAAACTGTTGCCGACATCGGTCGGGCACGCCGAGGCGATCATCGGCCTGCTGCATTCCAAAGGCACCACCGTGGCGCGCAGCCACTGCAACATCGATCCGGTCAGCGGCCTGAAAAGCCTCGAACATTTGAAAATCGCGCTGGAAAAACATCAGCAGGATTTCACTTGTGAGATCGTGGCGTTTCCTCAGCACGGTTTACTGCATTCGCAAGTCGATGGCCTGATGCGCGAAGCGATGCAGATGGGCGTGCAATTCGTCGGCGGACTGGATCCGACTAACGTTGACGGCGCGATGGAAAAATCGCTGGACGCGATGTTCCAGATTGCGCTGGATACCCGTAAAGGTGTGGATATTCATCTGCATGAAACCACGCCAGCCGGGATAGCGGCGGTGAAATACATGATTCAGACCGTGGAGAAAAATCCACCGTTAAAAGGAAAAGTGACGCTCAGCCACGGTTTCGCGCTGGCGATGATGCAGGGCAAAGAACTTGAAGAAGTGATCGCGGGGCTTTCCGAACAACAGTTCACCGTCGCCTCCACCATCCCGCTTGGCAAACTGAACATGCCGCTGCCACAGCTGAGCCAGAACGGCGTCTTCGTTATGACCGGTACCGACAGCGTGATCGACCACTGGTCGCCGTTCGGCACTGGCAGCATGCTGGAAAAAGCCAGCCTCTACGCCCAGCTCTACGGTAACTCCGACGAATTCGGCCTCACGCGTTCACTTGCCATCGCCACCGGCAACGTCCTGCCGCTCGACGATGCAGGAAAACGCCAGTGGCCCGCCGTTAACGACAATGCCGAAATGATCCTGGTCGACGCCAGTTGCTCGGCAGAAGCCGTTGCGCGTGTTTCAGAGGTGAAAGCGACATTCCATCAGGGAAGACTGGTGTTTGGCGTGGTGGGGAAGGTTTGATATTCAGAAAAAATTAAATCCTGACAACAAAAAAGCCCCTTTCGGGGCTTTTTCGGTTTCTGACATGGATGCCCGAAGGCGAACATCAGAACGGTTCTATTCACCTCATTATGCAAAATATAAATAAAATATATTAAATTCATATATTTACCATGTTTTAAGTTTATTTTGTAATGATTTTAGTTATGTTTTCTATGTCGAGATGAGAAAAACTTTACAAATTTGAACTATAAGGGTAACGAACCGCAGTGCAGTTGTAAGTATCCCGCTTAACCGGCCCATTCACTTTTAGAGATCTTCCGACATACTGATTATGTCACCAGTGGAGATCGCTATGCGTAAGATCCGATTCACCGAGCACCAGATCATCGCCGTTCTGAAGTCTGTCGAAGCCGGGCGCACCGTCAAAGATGTGTGCCGCGAAGCCGCTATTTCCGAAGCCAGCTACTACAACTGGAAGGCGAAATATGGCGGGATGGAAGCCGCTGATATCAAAAAAATCAAAGATCTTGAGGACGAGAATCGTCGTCTGAAGCAGATGTTTGCCGATATGAGTCTGGAATGCCGGGCGCTGAAGGACGTTATCGAAAAAAAGCTCTAAAACCAGCGATAAAGCGGGAGCTTATCAGCTATCTGACTGCACAATTTTCCATGAGCATCCGCCAGGCATGCAGGACAGTATCGCTGAGCAGGACGGTGTATTTTTATCAGCCCGATACCCGGCGTGATGAACCGGTGATCCTGGCGCTGACTGAACTGGCAGAACGCTATCCGCGATACGGATTTAAGAAGCTTTTTCAGGTACTTCGCAGACAGGGTAACGCCTGGAATCATAAGCGTGTTCACCGGATTTACTGCCTGCTGAAACTCAATTTTCGCCGCAAGGGGAAACAACGTCTTCCGGTGCGCAATCCGGCTCCGCTGGCAACGCCGGAAGCACTCAACCAGAGCTGGTCGATTGATTTTATGCACGACGCGCTGACATGTGGCCGACGTTTTCGGACTTTCAACGTCGTGGATGATTTTAACCGTGAGGCTCTGGCCATAGAAATTGACCTGAATATCCCGGCGCAGCGGGTTGTGCGGGTGCTGGACAGGATAGTGGCAAACCGTGGATATCCGCTGAAGATGCGGATGGATAACGGACCGGAGCTGATATCACTGGCTCTGGCCCAATGGGCTGAGGCCCATGGCGTGATGCTGGAATTTATCAAGCCAGGCAAACCGACGCAAAATGCGTTTATCGAACGCTTTAACCGGACGTACCGGACAGAAATCCTGGATTTTTATCTGTTCAGAACGCTGAATGAAGCACGGGAAATCACAGAGCGCTGGCTGACGGAATACAACAGCGAGCGGCCTCATGAATCCCTGAATAACCTGACGCCGGAAGAATACCGGCTGATGGCTGAAAAACCGGAACTCTCAAAAAGTGTGTGGAACTAAAACAGGTATGCTTACACCGACACTCAGAACTGGCAAAGGCGTTCACCTATGCACTGAACCAGTGGCAAGCGTTGACGTACTACGCAGACGACGGCTGGGCTGAAGCGGATAACAACATCGCGGAGAATGCTCTGCGGATGGTCAGTCTGGGTCGTAAAAACTACCTGTTCTTCGGCTCTGACCATGGTGGTGAGCGGGGAGCACTGCTGTACAGTCTGATCGGGACGTGCAAACTGAACGGCGTGGATCCAGAAAGCTACCTTCGCCATGTGCTTGACGTCATAGCTGACTGGCCGGTCAATCAGGTGAGTGAGCTGCTCCCCTGGCGCGTAGAACTGCCAACTGAATAACACATCCCCGTCAATACGGTTCTCGCTGGACGCTTACGCGGATTACAGGGATACTTACAATAGTGCGTGTGGCGGCCTCAGTCCGGAACAGTTTGAAAACCAGAATCTCGCTTAGGGCTGTGTCCACATTACGTGGGTAGGATCACTATGCCTATGTCTTACTGGTGAAGAATCCGATTTAGACAGGGCTATTACACCATCCGACTTACTCAAGGTGTAGCTATCTCTACTATTTCTTGCGTTATTGCATCATATCGATAGTTGACAATGTCACCTGTAATAAGCATTTGTATTGCCTGCCTGATGCATTCTAGGGGAGCAATAAACCACTCTCTCGGGGTATGAACAATTCCTTTATGATCAGCCAATTTTACATCCAAACAGGAATGTCCAAAGAATGTGTGTAGCAGCCCTTCAAACTTATGTGTTCTCATGTTGTAGCACTCAAACTCAGACACTAACTGAACTGATGCCATTAAATAAGTTGGTTCCTTCTCCGCATTAGCAATACGCTGCATTACGGGAGTGGTGGAATAACCAATCTTGTATAAATTATTCACGCTACTGATCTCTGGTTCATTACTTAGAGATTTGAGAATATAAATGTAGCCTGACTTTTTATCGTCACGAGTGATGTTCAGCAATTCATCCAACCCTTTATCACTTTTAGCTAAGATACGACGACCTGTTTCATCTTTATACAACTCAGTAGCTAGTGAGCGCAGCAGCATGTCTGATTCTGTACCGTTCTCAAAAACAAGATGCAATCGAGCGTTTACCTTGCCATTCTTCTTCTGCCTCTCTTCTATATCAGAGACATAGCAAGTTATCCCGTGAAGAATGAAGAACATACCCTTTTTAATTTGCTGCTCACCTGTGAATTGAACAGCCTCCATTTCACCAGCTTTAAGGTCAGCATGACATTGCCGAAACAGAGGATCATATTCATCAAAGTTGGCGCACTTCTTACGCTTGGCAACATGATGGGGCATTCCCAAGGTCTTCTTAACGTGTTTTAAATTGAAGATGCTGTCATCTGGCAAATCCAATATCCCTAACATGTCATCGGCAAGTATAGCTTCAATAGAAGACAGCTTAGGTTCTTCAAATCGCGGCAAAAAACCATGAATATCGTATTGTTCCAACGCTCGACAATGTAGTTCGTTACTGCGGATAGATTCCAGGCTTTTGCTGCGCATTAACTCAATCGGATTGCTACGATTAGCTTGCGGCTCTCTCCCATGCTTATCAAAAAATTCATTAATATTCTTAAACTTAGCAATTAAGTGGTCATCGGCTGTTGGTGCCGATGATTTAGGTTTAGTTTTCAATAGGCCTTGCGTATCAGAAGCTAGAATCTCGTTTAACCAATCTTCCATTTACATAGCCTCTTTTTGAGTATTTGCTGCCTGCTCTTGTGCAAGACGACGCAGATAAATAATACACTGAGCCAACTCACGCTCACGCCCATTACGAGAATTAAGGTCTGGATTTCGATTGTTATCTTTTACAAACTCTTGAACTTTTGGCCACAATGCAATGGCTTCCTCTTTAGACATTTGCATACGAGTCGATTCAATAGAGTCTTGAACTGTAGTGGTCAAGCAAAACTGGCCACGGCTTTAGAGTTTTTCCAGAACAATCGCTCTGATTCATTTGGCGTCAAACCACCATTATATTGATGAGG
>NZ_JBXAVQ010000028.1:0-39158 GCF_057290995.1 Rahnella sp. 1L-D-7-B-C2
TTTCGCCGGATGCCGCTGTTTTTAATCTTTCCCGACCCGGTTACTTCGTGATGTTGTTCACGTTGTTCCCTGTCGATGGAGCGGCATTATAGGGATCCGAATTTTTTGCACAAGCATTAATTTCGAATAAAAGGATCGACTGCGTATTTTTCCACCCCTTCGCAGAGATCTCACCCGATCCGCGGGTTTTAACACCAATCTTGATGCCGACGAATTGGTATTTCATCCCACCCGAACTATATTGCCAGTGTTAAAACTCAACTATGAGGTACTTACATATGTCTCAGGCTTTACGTGCATATCAGGGATTAGCGCCAACTCTGGGAGAAAAGGTCATGGTTGACTCTTCCAGCGTTGTCATTGGGGATGTCGCTCTCGCGGACGACGTCAGTATCTGGCCATTGGTTGTTATTCGTGGTGATGTGAATCATGTCGTTATCGGCTGTCGAACCAATGTTCAGGATGGCAGCGTGCTACACGTCACCCATCAGTCGCGCCACAATCCTGAAGGCCATCCTCTTATTATTGGTGAGGATGTGACAGTCGGACACAAAGCTATGCTGCATGGTTGTACGATCGGAAGTCGTGTTCTGGTGGGAATGGGATCTATATTGCTGGACGGGGCGATCATTGAAGATGACGTTATGATTGGGGCAGGAAGTCTGGTGCCTCCAGGAAAACGTCTGGAAAGTGGCTATCTCTATTTAGGAAGTCCTGTAAAACAGGTTCGGGAGCTGACGTCTGAAGAGCTGGCTGGATTAACTTACTCTTCAAATAACTATGTGACCTGGAAAGATGTGTATCTTTCAGAAGAGTAATAGGAACACGTCAGGGAACCTGAAACCCTCTTCAGGTTCCATTATCAGCCCAGTAAATCTTTCTGCAATTGCGCCAGCACGGGTTCGATGTCAGGCATTACGCCATGCCATAGCTGGAATGAATGGGCGGCCTGACCGACCAGCATCCCTAATCCATCCGCATACTCGGTTACGCCGTTCTTTTGAGCCCAATCTATAAAGGGTGTCGGGCCAGCCTGATAGTACATGTCGTAAATACGAGCCTGCGGCGTTAGAACCTCTGTGGGGATCGCCGGGATCTCGCCTTTAATACCTGAGGCCGTGGCGTTAATAATCAAATCGAAAGATTCGGTTGCCAGATCATTCAGAGCGATGGCCTGGATCACGCCTCTGCTTTCAAAGATATGGCTTAAGTGCTGCGCCCGCTCAAAGGTGCGGTTAGTGACGACGACAGAACAACCGTAAGACAGTAAAGGAAGGATAACCCCCCGGGCTGCACCGCCGGCACCCACCAACAAAACCCGATCGCTACTTCTGATAAGATTCAGACGTTCGAGATCGCTCAACATCCCGATGCCGTCTGTGTTATCACCAAGCAGGCGACCGTCTTCAAGCTTCTTCAAAGTATTCACCGCGCCAGAAAGTGCCGCGCGATCGGTGAGTTCATCGGACTCGGCAAAAGCACGTTCTTTGAAAGGCACGGTAATATTTGCACCCCGAGCTCCGCCGTGAAAAAAGGATCTCAGCGTTTCTTCGAATTCTTCGTGCGGCGCCAGTATCGTCCCATAGGTATGCTCTAATCCTGTTTGGCTGGCGAAGAGTGCGTGAATCCGTGGGGATTTGCTATGACTGATGGGATTCCCAAATACCGCAAAAGTTGGCATGACCTTTGTTCCTTAGCCTTGACGAATAAGGTTGCCGGTGAGGGCATCCCGAATTTCTGATGGATTTTCCCTTCCGCCGACTTGACCTGCCAGGACGGGGAAATCCTTTCCAAATTGTTGGCTCACTTCTTCTGCAACACGACACGGAGGCTGTCCGTTGAGGTTGGCGCTGGTTGATACCAGTGGCTTGCCAAATTTCAGGCAGAGCTCTTTCACTAAAGGATGATCAGTAACGCGCACGGCAAGTGAAGAGAAACGACCAGTCAGCCAGTCTGGCGTAGATGCCTTCGCTGGCATCACCCAGGTTACCGGTCCCGGCCAGGATGAATGTATCATCTGACGTTGTTGCTCGGTCAGGGACGAGTCATCTATATAAGAAAGGAGTTGCTCATAATTCTCCGCAATAAGAATCAGCCCTTTATCTTTAGGGCGTTTTTTCAGCGCTAGTAGTGCTTCTACTGCACTTTCACTGTCCGGATCGCATCCAAGCCCAAATACCGCCTCTGTTGGATATGCAATCACTTGCTGCTTCTGCAATGCGGCAAGCACTGTGCTAAATGAGTCGTTAGCTTCTTTATTCATTTTTGGATTATCTTACGTTTCTACGGCTTTACCGCATAATTTGCTGGCACAAAATAACTTAATACCTTGCGCGGTTTTCTTTTCCATTAACAACGGGTAATGGCATTGTGCACATTCGCCTGCAACGGGTTTATTATTAATCGCAAACTGGCAATCAGGATAGCGATCACACGCATGGAAGACTTTACCAAAACGCGACTTCCGTTGTAACAGATGGCCTTTGCCACACTGCGGACAACTCAGACTCGTTTCTTCGGGTTTGTCGATCACTTCACTATGATCACATTCCGGATACTGGCTACAGCCTATAAACATCCCATAACGTCCCTGACGCAACACAAGTGTCGACTGACATTTGGGGCAGAGCTGGCCGTCCAACACTTTAACGATATGTCCGTCAGCCTGAGCTTTTAGCGGGCGGATGTACTGACATGCTGGGTAAGAAGAACAACTGAGAAAAGGGCCGTGGCGACCGCTACGGATCACCAAACCGGCCCCGCATTCCGGACAGGATTCATTCTGCTTCTCAGCAAAAAATGCTGCTTTTGTCATACGCTATGTTTTACCCGTTATCTCTTAATGCAGATAACCTTCATTAACTTCAAATAACAGCTCTTCCATTTGCTGATATGCACTTTCATATCCGGGAATATTAAAGAGAACCATCAGCACCACCCACTTAAGATCTTCGAGATCGAATTCTTCAGTGTCCAGAGCCATAACACGATCGATAACCATCTCCCTGGTATCGAAATTCAAAACTTTAATCTGTTCCAGGAACAATAAAAAACCACGACATGTGCAATCTAACCGGTTCGTTTCCTCATCGGTGTAGACTCGTAATGCTGAAGGATCGGAATCCAGCATGTAAGATGGGGTACCACCCTCTTGCATATCCGCAAGTTTTTCAAGCCAATTCAGCGCATTGTGAATATCAGCCCGGTGGAAACCAGCCTCGGTCAAGTCATCCGTTAACCTATCCTCGTCAACATTCATCTCCGCTTCGTTGTGAATGTAAGTTTCAAATAAGTACATTAGTACGTCGAACATGGCCTGCCCTCTTAATTCGGACATAGCCGCCGGGTACAGCTGCGATCCATCCTGCTAACTCCAGCTCGAGTAGTTTACCCACCACTTCTGGCACAGGTTGGCCGGCACGTTCGGCGACGACGTCAACAGATGTCACCTCATATTCTACGTTAGCCAACACATCAGCAAATGGCAATTCAACTTCGTCATCTTGCGCACAAAAAATCGCCTCAGAAGGATAAATTTTCTCATTCGCTGGAGTTTTGCAGGCTGGTGATGTCGCGATGGCCGGAAACCATGTCAGCCCGCTGCCTATATGTTCGGCGATATCGTTGGGTTTTGTGACCAGATACGCCCCCCCCCTGCCGGATAAGCCAGTGCGTTCCCTCAGACGTCTGACTTCCCAGCGGCCCGGGTAAAGCAAAAACTTCTCTTCCCTGCTCCAGCGCATAACGAGCAGTGATCAGCGATCCGCTTCGCAAAGTTGCTTCAACCACAAGAACGCCGACACTCAGGCCACTGATAATCCGATTACGACGTGGGAAGTTGGCGGCAACGGGAGGCATTGTTACTAAATGCTCGGAAACTAACATGCCTCCCTGCTCAAGAATACGATCTGCAAGCGCCGAGTGAAGCGATGGGTAGCGGTTCATTAATCCACTTCCCAGTACGGCAATGGTTTTTCCCTCTGCGTCGAGCGTCGCTTTATGACTGATTCCATCAATACCCATGGCGAGGCCACTGGTGACAGTGAAACCGCTACTGACCAATCCGCCCGCAAAAACCTGCGCATATTGCTCGCCGTAGTGGGTGTAATGGCGGCTCCCGACCATAGCTAACTGAGGTGAAGACAATAAATCAGGCGGCCCCTCGACAAACAGAACCAACGGTGGTGACGATATCTGTGAGAGCAGAGGAGGATAGAGAGGACTGTTATACGTCACGAGATGACAGTTATCACGTTCCAGCCATTTCAAAGACGTTGAGATCCATTGCGGATTGAGCTTTAGAAAATCCGTAATCTGCTCCGGCAAGAGCCCACAGCAAAATAGCTCAGACTCTGAATAATCCCCTTGGCTGTAGAGAGCCCGAATGATTCCCTCTGCGCTATGTGCATCGAGACGTTTTACCATCGACAAACGAATCCATACTTCCTGTAATGTCATAACTCCGCTCCGCGCAATGCCTACCGGCGACTGATTCTATTGGCACAGGATGCTGTCAATCGGAGCTGAAAATGTCTAGAATAGAGTCTATATATCTTCAATCATTTGAATAAAGATCCAGAAAAATATGTCCGTATTACAGATATTACATTTCCCAGACGAGCGGCTTCGCATTACTGCAAAACCGGTCAAAGAAGTTGACGCCAAAATCCAGCAAATCGTGGATGATATGTTTGAAACGATGTATGCAGAGGAAGGCATTGGCCTGGCTGCGACTCAGGTCAATATCCATCAGCGGATAATCGTGATCGACGTTTCCGAAAACCGCGACGAACGTCTGGTTCTCATCAATCCTGAATTGCTGGAAAAAAGCGGCGAAACCGGGATTGAAGAAGGTTGCCTGTCGATCCCTGATCAACGTGCGCTTGTTCCGCGTGCTGAGAAAGTGAAAATTCGTGCACTGGATCGCGATGGCAAAAGCTTTGAGCTTGAAGCAGATGATCTGCTGGCCATTTGTATTCAGCATGAAATGGATCATCTTGTAGGCGTATTGTTTGTGGATTACTTGTCTCCACTGAAACGTCAGCGCATCCGTCAGAAAATGGAAAAGATGGCCAAGCTGAACGCCCGGGCTGACTAATATTCGTCGATTACAGGACACTGCTTTGCGGATTATATTTGCAGGTACCCCCGATTTTGCAGCGCGTCATCTTGACGCGCTTTTAACATCTGAACATCAGGTTGTTGGTGTTTTCACACAACCCGATCGCCCTGCCGGACGCGGAAATAAACTGACGGCAAGCCCGGTAAAAGTGCTTGCAGAAGCCAACAACATACCCGTCTTTCAGCCTAAGTCTCTGCGCCCGGAAGAAAATCAGCTGCTGGTTTCTGAATTAGAAGCAGACATCATGGTGGTTGTCGCATACGGGCTAATTCTACCCAAAGCCGTGCTTGAAATGCCTAAACTGGGCTGTATCAATGTCCATGGCTCACTCCTGCCGCGCTGGCGTGGAGCTGCTCCTATTCAGCGTTCACTCTGGGCAGGCGATGCTAAAACCGGCATCACTATTATGCAAATGGACGTTGGCCTGGACACTGGTGATATGCTGCACAAAGTTGAGTGCGATATCCTGCCTGAAGATACCAGTGCGTCACTTTATAACAAGCTGGCAGAGCTCGGCCCGTCAGGCATGCTGGAAACTCTGAAGCAACTGGCAAACGGCACTGCCCGACCAGAAGTTCAGCATGAAGAGCTCGTCACCTATGCTGAGAAACTTAGCAAAGAGGAAGCACGATTGGACTGGTCGTTGTCCGCTGAGCAGCTTGAACGTTGCATTCGCGCATTTAATCCATGGCCCGTCAGTTTCTTCATGATTGACGATCAGCCGGTAAAAGTCTGGCAAGCAGAATGTTTACCTGATGAAAGTAGTGCGCTGCCGGGAACAATTGTTGCCGCAGATAAAAAGGGGATTCAGATTGCGACCGCTAAAGGTGTTCTGAATATCACCCAACTACAACCTTCAGGTAAAAAGGCAATGTCCGCTCAGGATTTGCTGAACTCTCGTCGTGAATGGTTTACCGCAGGCACCCGTATAGCCTGACCATTGTGACTATGCCCGGCTTAATGTCGGGCTTATCTCCATAATAATGCTGACACTGGTCAGCTTCTTTGACTATGAAAACAGCCTATAATCTCCGAAGTATTGCAGCTCAAGCTATTAGCCAGGTGTTAGACAAAGGTTTGTCACTTTCTACTGTTCTACCCGGTTTGCAGAAAAACATCTCCGATAAAGACCGCGGCTTACTACAGGAACTCTGTTTCGGCACGCTCCGGGTATTGCCTCAACTAGAATGGTGTTTGCAGCAACTGATGGCGAAACCACTCACCGGCAAACAGCGAACCCTGCATTATTTGCTCATGGTTGGCTTATATCAGCTAATACATACACGCATTCCCGCCCATGCCATCTTGGCGGAGACAGTTGAGGGTGCCGTTGCTCTTAAACGGCCGCAACTCAAGGGCCTGATCAACGGGGTTCTGCGTCAGTTCCAGCGGCAGCAGGAAGAACTACTTCCGCGAATGTCCAATAACGACAGCCGCCATCTTCACCCGAGCTGGTTACTAAAACGTCTCAAAAAAGCCTATCCCACAGAATGGGAGAATATCGTTGATGCCAATAACCAAAGGCCTCCGATGTGGTTGCGCGTCAACCGCATTCATCATTCACGTGAAGAGTATTTAAATTTACTGAACGAAGCGCAGATTGAAGCAGTCCCTCATGCGGAATATCGGGACGCGCTGCGTCTCGTGACACCCTGTCAGGTGAATCTGCTGCCGGGTTTCGCACAAGGCTGGGTAACGGTTCAGGATGCATCGGCACAAGGCAGCGTTGATCTGCTGGATCCTCAAGATGGCGAGATGATCCTTGACTTATGTTGCGCGCCGGGCGGAAAAACCACGCATATTTTGGAAGCGGCCCCGAAAGCACATGTTCTGGCGGTAGATGTTGATGAACAACGCCTGATACGCGTTCATGAGAATCTTCAGCGTCTGAAGCTGAATGCGGAAGTCAAACAGGGTGATGGCCGCGAGCCGCAGAGTTGGGCGGGTGACCGCATCTTCGATCGCATCTTGCTCGATGCGCCGTGCTCTGCAACCGGTGTTATTCGTCGACATCCTGATATTAAATGGCTACGCCGTGATAGTGATATTGCTGAACTGGCTAAGCTGCAGAAAGAAATCCTAGAGGCCGTCTGGCCACGCCTGAAAAGCCAGGGTGTGATGGTGTATGCCACCTGCTCCATTCTGCCTGACGAAAACAGCGAACAAATTGCTGCATTTTTAGAGATGCATCCTGATGCGACGCTGGTCGAAACAGGTACAGCGGAAAAGCCGGGCCGACAAAATCTTCCACACGCTGAAGATGGTGACGGTTTCTATTACGCTAAACTGATAAAAAGTTAAACGCCTCCACTAGCGTTTACTTCTCAGGCTGATATTTTAAGGCAAAGCAGAGAGTCATATGAAAATAATCATTCTCGGCGCCGGGCAGGTTGGCGGAACACTCGCCGAAAACCTGGTAGGTGAAAACAACGATATAACCGTTGTAGATACCAATACAGTTCGTTTGCGTCAGCTTCAGGATAAATTTGATCTACGTGTCGTTCAGGGCCACGGTTCCCATCCTCGCGTTTTGCGTGAAGCCGGCGCGGAAGATGCCGATATGCTGGTTGCAGTCACCAATTCAGATGAAACCAATATGGTGGCCTGTCAGATAGCTTATTCGCTGTTTAACACCCCTAACCGTATTGCCCGTATTCGCTCGACAGAATATATCCGCGAATCAGAGAAGCTTTTCCATCCTGAAGCCGTCCCTATCGACCATCTGATTTCACCTGAGCAACTAGTCACAGACTACATCTACAAGCTGATTGAATACCCAGGTGCGCTTCAGGTGGTTAACTTTGCAGAGGGCAAAGTCAGTATTGCGGCAGTGAAAGCCTACTACGGTGGCCCGCTAGTTGGGAATGCGCTCTCATCAATGCGCGAACACATGCCTCACATTGAAACTCGTGTGGCAGCAATCTTCCGCCAGGAACGTCCTATCCGCCCTCAGGGTTCAACGATTATTGAAGCCGGTGATGAAGTATTCTTCGTCGCAGCATCTCAACATATTCGCGCCGTAATGAGTGAGCTTCAGCGACTTGAGAAACCCTACAAACGTATCATGATCGTAGGAGGTGGTAACGTCGGCGCGGGTCTGGCACAAAGGCTGGAGAAAAATTACAGCGTTAAATTGATTGAACGCGATCAGCAACGTGCGGCCGAATTGGCGGAACTCTTACAGGACACGATTGTGTTTTACGGTGATGCTTCTGACCAAGAACTGTTGGCTGAGGAGCACATCGAACAGGTCGATGTCTTCATTGCCATCACCAACGACGATGAGGCCAATATAATGTCCGCGATGTTGGCAAAACGTATGGGTGCTAAGAAAGCGATGGTGTTAATCCAACGAAGTGCCTACGTCGACCTTGTTCAGGGGAGCGTAATCGATATTGCGATTTCTCCGCAGCAGGCCACCATCTCAGCATTGCTCGGCCATGTTCGAAAAGCTGACATTGTCAGTGTGTCATCTTTGCGTCGTGGCGTGGCCGAAGCTATCGAGGCTATCGCTCACGGCGACGAAACGACATCCAAAGTTGTTGGACGTACGGTCGAACAAATTAAGTTGCCGCCAGGTACAACTATAGGCGCAATTGTTCGTGGTAACGAAGTCATTATTGCTAACGGAAACAGCAGGATCCAACAGGGCGACCACGTCGTCATGTTCATAACCGATAAGAAGTTTGTAAGAGATGTGGAACGGCTGTTCCAGCCGAGCCCATTCTTCTTATAAGACATCACTGGGTATGATTTTTTGCATGAATGAGAGATTAGAGGTCAAGTTTTGTAGCGAAGACGCTGCAAATGGTCTTTACTTTGTTTGACACAATTGTTGAATTTGCCAAGGAGAGTTTTATGAGTTTTATGAAAGAGTTTCGTGAGTTTGCCATGCGAGGCAACGTGGTTGACCTGGCCGTTGGTGTGATCATTGGTGCTGCTTTTGGGAAAATCGTATCATCGCTGGTTGCTGATATTATTATGCCCCCGCTGGGTTTACTCATCGGTGGGGTAGATTTTAAACAATTTGCATTGGTACTAAGAGAAGCTCAGGGAACCGTACCTGCTGTAGTAATGCATTACGGTGTTTTCATTCAGAATATTTTTGACTTCATCATCGTCGCATTAGCGATCTTCTGCGCGATTACATTTATGAATAAAATGCGCCGCAAGAAAGAAGATGTGCCGGCAGCACCACCAAAACCTACTGCTGAAGAAACACTGTTAGCTGAAATCCGCGACTTATTGAAAGAACAACAGACACCGAAATTCTAACAAACTCAGTGTACAGGATGACCTTGCTTTAAGAAGGGCAGTGTTGAATATTCGAACGAACACTCAACACTGCCCTCCAGATAGCTCCCTTTCCCATTCTTTTCTTTACGGCGGTAACTGCCTTTCCCTTTCTGATTCTTTTCAACGCGTTGCTTAAATAGTGGGTCATGTAAAAGTGCTTGCAGTGCATTATCCTGAATTGTGCCTCTTTGGTGCTTATAGTTACTCATAGATTCCTCTGTGTAAAAACGACTGCATAAAATGCCAGCCAATCATACTGCCTTGATCCCTTCTTCGAAAGCGGTTTTTATGCCACCTTCCCAGCCCCATATTCTAGTGCTTCTAAAATTGAGCAACTGACGCTGGAATGAGCTGAGCCGCAGCAGGCTTTGCTCAACCTCTGTAACGATTCACGCATCTGCATCAGTTCCTTAAGTTTAAGCTCCACCTCGGCGAGTCGCTCTTCAACAATGGACTTCGAGTCCTGACAGGTGTGGTGCGCTGGATCGATACGGATTGAAAGCAGCTCCTTTATTGCTTCAAGTGTAAATCCTGTCGATTTTGCATAACGAATGAAACGCAGTCTTTGAAGGTCACTGTCATCGTATTGACGATACCCAGAGCCATTGCGCACTGTTGAACTCATCATGCCCTGTTTTTCATAGTAGCGAATGGTATCGCTAGAAACATTAGCGAGCCTGGCTAATTCACCGATTTTAAGCATAGTTATACACCTTTAAACTTTTTATTTAGTTCATCTCTGTAGCGACCTTCAAGAAAATCCGTATTAATGCCTGCCTGCTGGAGCCGCAGCTTAAGGACGTTGAGCCTCTTATCAATAGCACAAAACTCAGGATTATCAGGCATCAGGCTTCTCAACATATGATTTAACTCGATAGCCTCCTTTCGGTCTTGCAATTCAGGAGGTAAATACCCGGAATTTTTGAGAATACGATATGCAGTTCGTAGCTCTTCAGGTACAGCACTGTCGTCATCTAAAACCAATGGTTTGCCCTGGCCAGCAAGGTTATCAAACTCACCGTTCTCACTGGCGTCTTTAATGTGTTTTTCAACCCATTGATCAATAAGAAACATGGCTCTGGCCCCTGCAATAGCAACTAGGTTGATTCCGTTAGCATAGCGCGAATGCCAGATTAATTGTGAGTAGCATGAATTTAGGGATGCGGTGACTTAGGGGAGACGGAATTTTGGATGTAAAAAAACCGGGCAAGCCCGGTTTTTTCATGCATCTACAGATTATTCAGCAGTTGCTACTTCTGCTTTTGACTCTGCACGATCAACGAGCTCGATGTATGCCATCGGCGCATTGTCGCCTGCACGGAAACCACACTTAAGAATACGAGTGTAACCACCGGCACGGCTCGCGAAACGCGGGCCCAGTTCATTAAACAGTTTTGCCACGATCTCGTTATCACGAGTACGGGCGAATGCCAGACGACGATTTGCAACGTTGTCGGTCTTGGCAAGAGTAATCAGCGGCTCAACAACGCGACGCAGCTCTTTCGCTTTCGGCAGGGTCGTCTTGATGATCTCATGACGAACCAAAGAGCCGGCCATGTTACGGAACATAGCCTGTCGGTGGCTGCTGTTACGGTTCAGTTGACGACCACTCTTACGATGGCGCATGACCTTATCCTTCTCAGTAAAACCTTAACCTGTGATCCGGTTACTCGTCAGCAATACTTGCTGGTGGCCAGTTTTCCAGGCGCATGCCTAGTGACAAACCACGGGACGCAAGTACGTCTTTGATCTCAGTAAGAGATTTTTTACCCAGGTTAGGTGTTTTAAGTAACTCAACCTCGGTACGCTGTACCAGATCACCGATGTAGTGGATTGCTTCTGCCTTAAGGCAGTTAGCAGAGCGGACAGTCAATTCCAGATCGTCAACAGGGCGCAGCAGGATTGGATCGAATTCCGGCTTCTCTTCTTTGACTTCCGGTTGACGTACATCACGTAAATCAACGAAAGCTTCAAGTTGTTCAGCAAGAATGGTTGCCGCACGACGGATCGCCTCTTCAGGATCGATCGTACCGTTGGTTTCCATTTCGATAACCAGCTTGTCCAAATCGGTACGCTGTTCTACACGCGCTGCTTCAACATTGTAGGCAATTCGCTCTACAGGGCTGTAGCATGCATCTACTAACAGACGACCAATTGGGCGCTCATCTTCTTCCGAATGAATTCGGGCAGACGCCGGTACATAACCTCGACCACGTTGAACTTTGATACGCATGCTAATAGCAGCGTTTTCATCGGTCAGGTGGCAAATGACATGTTGCGGCTTGACGATTTCGACATCACCATCATGGGTAATGTCGGCTGCAGTCACAGGGCCAATGCCAGACTTATTCAGGGTAAGAATAACTTCATCTTTCCCTTGAACTCTCACCGCCAGCCCTTTCAGGTTGAGCAGGATTTCCAGGATATCTTCCTGTACGCCTTCTTTGGTGCTGTACTCATGCAGTACACCATCAATCTCAACCTCGGTCACCGCGCAACCCGGCATGGATGAAAGCAGAATACGGCGCAGTGCGTTGCCTAAAGTATGGCCAAAGCCACGTTCTAAAGGCTCAAGGGTCACCTTGGCGTGCGTCGAACTGACTTGCTCGATATCTACCAGGCGCGGTTTTAGAAACTCTGTCACAGAACCCTGCATTGTGTCCTCTCTTTGGTACTAAGCTTTACTTAGAGTAAAGCTCGACGATCAGGTGTTCGTTAATGTCGGAAGACAGATCAGTACGTTCAGGCATACGCTTGAACACACCTTCCATCTTAGCAGCATCAACTTCAAGCCAAGTCGGCTTTTCACGCTGTTCAGCCAACTCCAAAGCGGCCTTCACGCGAGATTGCTTTTTAGCTTTCTCTCGGATGCTGACAACGTCATTCGGAGATACCTGATAAGAAGCGATGTTAACAACGCGACCGTTTACCATGATAGCTTTGTGGCTAACTAACTGGCGCGATTCCGCACGAGTAGCGCCGAAGCCCATACGATAAACAACGTTGTCCAAACGACCTTCCAGGAGTTGCAACAGGTTTTCACCGGTGTTGCCTTTCAGGCGTGCTGCTTCTTTATAATAGTTACGGAACTGACGCTCAAGAACACCGAAGATACGGCGAACTTTTTGCTTTTCACGTAACTGTACACCGTAATCAGACAGACGCGGTTTACGCGCACCATGCTGACCAGGAGCTTGTTCAATTTTACACTTGGTATCGATCGCGCGAACGCCAGATTTAAGGAATAAATCTGTGCCCTCACGACGGCTAAGCTTGAGCTTAGGACCCAAATATCTTGCCATTTTCTCTCTCCAACAAACCTAAAAGCAGCGTTATACGCGACGCTTTTTCGGCGGACGACAACCGTTATGAGGGATAGGAGTCACATCAGTAATATTAGTGATGCGGAAACCAGCCGCGTTTAACGCGCGGATAGTAGACTCACGACCAGGACCAGGTCCTTTAACCATAACTTCCAGATTCTTGATACCGTATTCTTTCACTGCATCTGCGCAGCGCTCTGCTGCAACCTGAGCTGCGAACGGAGTGGATTTACGAGAACCACGGAAACCGGAACCACCAGCTGTTGCCCAACCCAAAGCATTACCCTGACGATCGGTAATGGTAACAATGGTGTTGTTGAAAGAAGCATGGATATGAGCCACGCCGTCAGAGACTTGTTTTCTTACACGTTTACGTGTACGAACAGGTGCCTTTGCCATTTATTCAATCACCCCGATTATTTCTTGATCGGTTTACGCGGACCCTTACGGGTACGTGCGTTAGTCTTGGTACGCTGACCGCGTACTGGAAGACCACGACGATGACGCAAACCACGATAAGTCCCAAGGTCCATAAGACGCTTGATGCTCAGGGTGACTTCACGACGCAGATCACCTTCAACAATGAACTTGGCAACTTCGTCACGCAGTTTTTCGATTTGCTCTTCAGACAGCTCACTGATCTTAACATTTTCAGCAATACCGGATGCAGCACAGATAGACTGTGAGCGGGTTTTGCCGATGCCGTAGATCGAAGTTAATGCGATCACGGTATGTTTCTGATCAGGAATGTTAATGCCTGCTATACGGGCCACTATGCACTCCTACTATTTATATACGGCAACACCATTCTGAAAAGCCCGTTTTCAGGATACTCAAATAGTATTGCTGCTTACATACAAAAGATTGGCTGGCTAATCTAGCCAGCTCAACCCAACTTTGCAAGAAAAATATGCGAGATAATCAGCCTTGACGCTGTTTATGCTTCGGTTCTGCGCTGCAGATTACGCGAACGATACCGTTACGCTTAACAATTTTGCAGTTACGACATAATTTCTTGACGGAAGCACGAACTTTCATTTTTACTCTCCGTAACTTCTCAAACGCACCAGATTAGCGGTTATAGCCTTTCAGGTTTGCTTTCTTCAATGCAGACTCATACTGACTTGACATCATCAGAGTTTGCACTTGAGCCATAAAGTCCATAATGACGACGACTACGATGAGTAGAGAAGTACCACCAAAGTAGAATGGAACTTTCATCGCGTCACGCATGAACTCCGGGATAAGGCAGATGAAAGTAATATACATCGCACCGATTAAGGTTAAACGAGTCATTACTTTATCGATGTACTTCGCCGTTTGCTCTCCCGGACGAATTCCTGGTACAAATGCACCGGACTTCTTCAGGTTATCTGCTGTCTCACGCGGGTTGAACACCAACGCAGTATAAAAGAAACAGAAGAAGATGATTGCAGTCGCATAGAGTAACACATAAAGCGGTTGTCCAGGCTGCAAATACAGCGAAATCGTAGTCAGCCAGTTCCAACCAGTCCCGCCCCCAAACCATGATGCAATCGTGGCAGGGAACAGAATGATGCTGGAAGCGAAGATAGCAGGAATAACACCAGCCATATTCACTTTCAACGGTAAGTGCGTGCTCTGTGCTGCATAGACACGACGACCTTGTTGGCGTTTAGCGTAATTAACGACGATACGACGTTGACCACGTTCAACAAACACCACAAAGAAAGTCACTGCAAACACTAAAACTGCAACCAACAGCAACAGGAGGAAGTGCAGGTCGCCTTGCCGAGCTTGTTCAATAGTATGGGCAACTGCTGGCGGGAGACCCGCTACGATACCTGCAAAGATGATGATCGAAATACCGTTACCGATACCTCGTTCAGTAATCTGCTCACCCAGCCACATCAGGAACATTGTCCCGGTAACCAAGCTCACAACTGCAGTAAAGTAGAATGCAAAACCTGGATTTAACACCAGGCCCTGCATACCAGGCATGTTCGGAAGACCGGTAGCAATACCAATCGACTGGAACACTGCCAACACCAGCGTACCGTAACGGGTGTACTGGCTTATCTTACGACGGCCAGCCTCCCCTTCTTTCTTTATTTCTGCTAACGCTGGATGAACCACCGTTAACAGCTGGATAATGATCGATGCCGAAATGTACGGCATGATCCCCAGAGCAAAGATTGAAGCACGGCTAAGGGCGCCACCAGAGAACATGTTAAACATTTCAATGATGGTGCCTCTTTGCTGTTCGAGCAATTTGGCAAGTACAGTGGCATCAATACCAGGGATCGGAATAAAAGAGCCGATACGGAAAACAATCAGCGCACCGATAACAAACAAAAGTCTGCGCTTCAGTTCGCCTAGTCCACCCTTGGCACTTTGGAAATCTAACCCCGGTTGCTTAGCCATCTGCTACTTATTCCTCAATTTTACCGCCAGCAGCTTCGATAGCAACACGAGCGCCTTTGGTGACACGCAAACCACGCAGAGTTACCGCACGACCGACTTCGCCTGAAAGGATGACTTTCGCGAATTCGATCTGGATACCAACTACGTTAGCGGCTTTCAGCGCGTTCAGGTCGATCACGTCGCCTTCCACCAGAGCCAGTTCAGACAGACGTACTTCTGCCGTGATCATAGCTTTGCGGGAGGTGAAGCCGAATTTCGGCAAACGACGATATAAAGGCATCTGACCACCTTCAAAACCACGACGTACGCCACCGCCAGAACGTGAGTTCTGACCTTTGTGACCACGACCAGCGGTTTTACCCAGGCCAGAACCAATACCACGACCTACACGCTTAGGCGCTTGTTTGGCACCATCAGCCGGAGACAGAGTATTTAAACGCATCTCTTACTCCTCAACCTTAACCATGTAGGAAACCAGGTTGATCATACCGCGTACAGCAGGAGTATCCTCGCGCTCAACGGTGTGACCAATACGACGCAGACCCAGGCCCAGCAGAGTAGCTTTATGCTTCGGCAGACGGCCAATGGAACTGCGAGTTTGTGTAACTTTAATAGTCTTTGCCATGGTTAATTACCCCAGAATTTCTTCAACGGATTTACCACGCTTGGCAGCGACCATTTGTGGGGATTTCATATTTGCCAGAGCATCAATAGTTGCACGAACCACGTTGATCGGGTTTGTAGAACCATAAGCTTTAGCCAATACGTTATGAACCCCTGCAACTTCCAGGACGGCGCGCATTGCACCACCGGCGATAATACCGGTACCTTCGGAAGCCGGCTGCATGAACACACGGGAACCCGTATGAGCACCTTTAACAGGATGCTGCAGGGTGCCGCTGTTCAGCGCGACATTCATCATGTTGCGACGGGCTTTTTCCATCGCTTTCTGGATCGCTGCCGGAACTTCGCGTGCTTTGCCGTAGCCAAAACCAACGCGACCGTTACCATCACCAACTACTGTCAGTGCGGTAAAGCTGAAGATACGGCCACCTTTTACGGTTTTAGATACGCGGTTTACCGCGATCAGCTTTTCCTGCAGTTCGCCAGCTTGTTTTTCGATGTGAGCCATCTTAAACCTCTTCCTTAGAACTGAAGGCCAGCTTCACGGGCAGCATCTGCCAGTGCCTGGACTCGACCATGATATTGGAAACCGGAACGGTCAAAGGATACTTTCGTGATCCCTTTTTCCAATGCGCGTTCTGCGATAGCTTTACCTACAGCAGTGGCAGCATCTTTGTTGCCGGTATACTTCAGTTGCTCAGTAATAGTTTTTTCTACAGTAGATGCAGCAACTAATACTTCAGAACCGTTTGGTGCGATAACCTGTGCGTAAATATGACGCGGGGTACGATGTACCACCAGGCGAGTCGCACCCAATTCCTTGAGCTTGCGGCGTGCGCGGGTCGCACGACGGATACGAGCAGATTTCTTATCCATAGTGTTACCTTACTTCTTCTTAGCCTCTTTGGTACGCACGACTTCGTCGGCGTAACGGACACCCTTGCCTTTATAAGGCTCAGGACGACGGTAGGCACGTAAATCTGCAGCAACCTGACCAATGACTTGTTTATCAGCGCCTTTCAGCACGATTTCAGTCTGGGTCGGACATTCTGCAGTAACGCCTTCCGGCAATTGGTGATCGACCGGGTGAGAGAAGCCTAAGGCTAAATTCACCACGTTGCCTTTAACAGCAGCACGATAACCAACACCTACCAATTGAAGCTTTTTAGTGAAGCCGTCGGTAACACCTATAACCATTGAGTTCAACAGTGCACGAGTGGTACCCGCTTGGGCCCATCCGTCTACAAAACCTTCGTTTGGACCGAAAGTCAGTGTATTTTCTTCCTGTTTAACAACAACGGCGTCATGGATAGTACGTGACAGCTCGCCGTTTTTACCCTTAATCGAAATAACCTGACCGTTGAGTTTTACCTCTACGCCGGCAGGAATGACGACGGGTGCTTTTGCAACACGAGACATGCTTTCCTCCCGATTAAGCTACGTAGCAGATAATCTCGCCACCAAGACCAGCCTGGCGAGCTGAACGATCAGTCATAACACCTTTAGAGGTAGAAATAACAGCGATACCCATACCGGCCATAACTTTTGGCAGCTCATCTTTTTTCTTATAGATGCGCAGACCAGGACGGCTGATACGTTGAATGCTTTCTACCACTGCCTTACCCTGGAAGTACTTAAGTACTAATTCCAGTTCAGGTTTGGCGTCGCCTTCGATTTTAAATTCTTCAATATAGCCTTCTTCCTTCAGCACGTTGGCAATAGCCACTTTCAGCTTGGAGGAAGGCATGGTGACCGCAACTTTGTTCGCGGCTTGACCGTTACGGATACGGGTCAGCATATCCGCGATCGGATCTTGCATGCTCATCTGTCTTTACTCCCGTGATTCAATTGGTGACAATTACCAGCTAGCCTTTTTAAGACCCGGAATTTCACCGCGCATAGCGGCTTCACGGACCTTAATACGGCTCAACCCGAACTTCCGCAGGAAAGCATGCGGACGACCAGTTTGACGGCAGCGGTTACGCTGACGAGACGGGCTGGAATCACGCGGCAGAGACTGCAGCTTAAGAACCGCATCCCAACGATCTTCGTCGGATGAGTTCACACCAGAGATAATAGCTTTCAATTCCTCGCGTTTAGCGCGGTATTTATCAGCCAGTTTTACGCGAACGACTTCGCGTGCTTTCATGGATTGCTTAGCCATTAGTAACCCTGCCTTACTTGCGGAACGGGAAGTTAAAGGCTGTCAGCAATGCACGGCCTTCATCATCGGATTTCGCAGTAGTGGTGATAGTAATATCTAAACCACGAACGCGATCGACTTTATCATAATCGATTTCCGGGAAGATGATCTGTTCACGCACGCCCATGCTGTAGTTACCACGACCATCGAAAGACTTAGCAGACAAGCCGCGGAAGTCACGAATACGTGGTACAGCAATGGAGACCAGACGCTCAAAGAACTCCCACATGCGTTCGCCGCGGAGGGTTACTTTACAGCCGATCGGATAGCCCTGACGGATTTTGAAGCCTGCAACTGATTTGCGTGCTTTAGTGATCAACGGTTTTTGACCGGAGATTGCTGCCAGGTCAGCTGCTGCATTATCCAGCAGTTTCTTGTCAGCGATCGCTTCACCAACACCCATGTTCAGGGTGATCTTCTCGACCCGAGGGACTTGCATGACAGAATTGTAACCAAACTCAGCCATGAGTTTTTTTACGACATCGTCTTTGTAGTAATCATGCAGTTTCGCCATCGTACTACTCCAAATTACTTGATAGTTACGCTGTTAGATTTGAAGAAACGTACTTTTTTGCCGTCTTCGAATCTAAAGCCTACACGGTCCGCCTTGCCAGTAGCCGTGTTGAAGAGTGCAACGTTAGAAACCGGAATTGCAGCTTCTTTTTCAACGATGCCACCTGGTTGGTTCAGGGCCGGTACAGGCTTCTGATGTTTCTTAACCAGGTTAATACCTTCAACAATGACCTTACCAGAAGTCAGGACATTTTTTACTTTACCGCGCTTACCTTTATCTTTACCGGTAAGCAGGATAACTTCGTCATCACGACGGATTTTCGCTGCCATGGTTTCGCTCCTTAGAGTACTTCTGGTGCCAGAGAGATAATTTTCATGAACTTCTCATTACGCAGTTCACGAGTTACCGGCCCAAAAATACGCGTGCCGATTGGCTGTTCGCTGTTATTGTTTAAAATAACGCAAGCATTACCATCGAAGCGAATGACAGAACCGTCCGGGCGACGAACACCCTTCTTGGTGCGCACCACTACCGCCTTCAGCACATCGCCTTTCTTCACCTTACCGCGAGGAATTGCTTCCTTGATGGTAATTTTGATGATGTCGCCGACGCCTGCGTAGCGACGGTGCGAGCCACCTAGAACCTTGATACACATTACGCGACGTGCACCGGAGTTGTCGGCCACGGTCAGCATAGTCTGTTCTTGGATCATGTTAGTGCTCCGCTAATGTCAACTACAACTTAGGACCCAGGATAGGTCATTAAGAAATCCCCACAATATGAGGGCGCGGCATTATAACACCGGTTCCCGATTATGGGTAGAAAAAATAAACGGCTCACGTGCATGAGCCGTTTATCTATTTTTGAGAAGCGCTACTGTATTACAGAATCGCTTTCTCTACAACGCGAACCAAGGTCCAAGACTTAGTCTTAGACAGTGGACGGCATTCGCTGATTTCAACAACGTCGCCGATACCACATTCATTGTTCTCGTCATGTACGTGCAATTTGGTCGTACGCTTGATGAATTTCCCGTAAATCGGGTGCTTCACCACACGCTCAATCGCAACAACGATGGATTTCTCCATTTTGTCACTGATTACACGACCCTGCAGAGTACGGATCTTATCAGTCATTACGCACCCGCCTTTTCAGTCAGTAAAGTTTTCACACGTGCAACATCACGACGCACTTGTTTCAACAGGTGTGTTTGCTGCAACTGGCCGCTTGCCGTTTGCATGCGCAGGTTAAACTGCTCACGCAAAAGGTTCAGCAACTCAGTGTTCAGCTCTTCCACGCTTTTTTCGCGCAGCTCTTGTGCTTTCATTACATCACCGTCTTAGTTACAAAGGTGGTTTTGATAGGCAGTTTGGCTGCTGCCAGCTGGAAGGCTTCACGAGCCAGCTCTTCAGGCACACCGTCCATTTCATACAGGACTTTACCAGGCTGAATCAAAGCAACCCAATACTCTACGTTGCCTTTACCTTTACCCATACGAACTTCGAGCGGTTTCTCGGTGATCGGTTTGTCCGGGAATACTCGGATCCAGATCTTACCTTGACGCTTAACTGCACGGGTCATCGCACGACGTGCTGCTTCAATTTGACGAGCAGTCAGACGACCACGGCCAACAGCTTTCAGACCGTAAGTGCCGAAGCTCACATCCGTACCTTGCGCAAGACCACGGTTGCGGCCCTTGTGCACCTTACGGAATTTTGTACGCTTTGGTTGTAACATCAGCGACTCTCCTTACTTGCGGCCTTTACGCTGCTGCTTTTTAGGTTGAGCAGCCGGTTCCGGTTGTTCAACTGCAGCCATACCACCCAGGATCTCACCTTTGAAGATCCATACCTTAACGCCGATTACACCGTAAGTGGTGTGCGCTTCAGATGTGTTGTAATCGATATCCGCACGCAGTGTATGCAACGGAACACGACCTTCACGGTACCATTCGGTACGCGCGATTTCAGCACCGCCAAGGCGGCCGCTTACTTCAACTTTGATACCTTTAGCGCCAAGACGCATTGCGTTCTGTACAGCACGCTTCATAGCACGACGGAACATAACGCGACGTTCCAGCTGTGAAGTGATGCTGTCAGCAACCAATTTAGCGTCCAGTTCCGGCTTACGGATCTCGGCGATGTTAATCTGCGCAGGAACGCCAGCGATATCCGCTACGACCTTACGCAGTTTTTCGACATCTTCACCTTTCTTGCCGATTACGATGCCAGGACGAGCGGTGTGAATAGTCACACGGATGCTCTTCGCTGGACGCTCGATAACGATGCGAGAAACGGAAGCTTTCGCTAATTCCTTAGTCAGGAACTGGCGAACTTTAAAGTCGCTGTCCAGGTTGTCAGCGAAATCTTTGGTATTTGCATACCAAGTAGAATTCCAAGGTTTGACAATACCTAGGCGAATACCATTAGGATGTACTTTCTGACCCATTGCTAGTCTCCAGAGTCTCAGCGATCGGACACAACCACAGTAATGTGGCTGGTGCGCTTCAGGATGCGATCTGCACGACCTTTAGCACGCGGCATAATGCGCTTCATGCTTGGGCCTTCGTCTACGAAAATCTTCGTGACTTTCAGATCATCGATGTCAGCGCCATCGTTGTGTTCTGCGTTAGCAATGGCAGACTCCAGCACCTTCTTAACCAGACCAGCAGCTTTCTTGTTGGTGTAGGCCAAAGTTTCCAGAGCTTGCGACACTTTCTTACCGCGGATCAGGTCTGCAACAAGGCGAACCTTCTGAGCAGAAGAACGAGCGTGGCGATGTTTAGCTATAGTTTCCATCTCTTCCTCCTACCTTAGCGCTTTTTAGCTTTTTTATCAGCCGCATGGCCGCGATAAGTACGAGTCGGCGCGAATTCACCCAGTTTGTGACCGACCATTTCATCGGAAACGAACACTGGTACGTGCTGACGACCATTATGGACAGCGATGGTCAAACCGATCATGTTAGGAAAGATCGTTGAACGACGGGACCAAGTGCGCAAAGGCTTCTTGTCACCGCTTTCCACCGCTTTCTCTACCTTCTTCAGCAAGTGCAGGTCAATAAAAGGACCTTTCTTGAGAGAACGTGGCATGGCTTATCCTCTAATTATTTTTTACTACGGCGACGTACAATGAATTTATCAGTACGCTTGTTGCTACGGGTCTTCTTACCTTTGGTTTGAACGCCCCACGGGGTTACCGGGTGCTTACCAAAGTTACGACCTTCACCACCACCGTGTGGGTGATCGACTGGGTTCATCGCAGTACCGCGAACGGTAGGACGAATACCACGCCAACGACTTGCACCTGCTTTACCCAGAACGCGAAGCATGTGTTCAGAGTTACCGACTTCACCTAAGGTGGCACGGCAATCAATCTGAACTTTACGCATTTCGCCAGAGCGCAGACGCAGAGTCACGTAGGAACCGTCACGAGCAACGATCTGAACGTAGGCACCAGCTGAGCGAGCCATCTGGCCGCCTTTACCTGGTTTCATTTCTACGTTGTGAACCGTTGAACCTACTGGGATGTTGCGCATAGGCAGGGTGTTACCTGTCTTGATTGCAGCATCAACACCAGATTGGATCTGATCACCTACTTTCAGGCCTTTCGGCGCCAGGATGTAACGGCGTTCACCGTCTTTGTACAGAACCAGCGCGATGTTCGCGGAACGGTTCGGATCGTACTCCAGACGCTCAACCACTGCAGCGATGCCATCTTTGTTGCGTTTGAAGTCAACAAGACGGTAATGCTGTTTGTGGCCACCACCGATATGACGGGTGGTGATACGGCCATTGTTGTTACGGCCACCGCTTTTGCTCAATTTTTCAAGCAGCGGGGCAAAAGGTTTACCCTTATGCAGCTCAGGGTTAACCACTTTAACAACGTGGCGACGACCCGGAGATGTAGGTTTACATTTAACAATTGCCATTGTTTCTTACTCCTCCGACTTACTCAGCGCCGCTGATGAAGTCCAGATTCTGGCCTTCTTTCAGGGTGACGTAAGCTTTTTTCCAGTCGCTACGACGACCAACACGCTGACCCTGACGTTTCACTTTGCCTTTAACCAGCAAGGTGTTTACGTCTTCGACTTCGACTTCAAACAGTTTCGAAACCGCAGCTTTGATTTCTGCTTTAGTCGCGTCTTTGGCAACTTTGAGTACGATGGTATTGTTCTTTTCCATCGCGGTAGAAGCTTTTTCAGAAACGTGCGGCGCGCGCAGCACTTTCAGCAGACGTTCTTCACGAATCATGCCAGCATCTCCTCAACTTGCTTCACAGCGTCAGCAGTCATAACCACTTTGTCGAAGGCGATCAGGCTTACTGGATCGATACCTGCTACATCGCGAACGTCAACCTTGTACAGGTTACGTGCGGCCAGGAACAGATTCTCGTCGACTTCGCCAGTTACAATCAGCACGTCTTCCAGAGCCATGTCTTTCAGTTTCTGTGCCAGCAGCTTAGTTTTAGGCGCTTCTACAGAGAACGTTTCGACAACGATCAGACGATCTTGACGTACCAGTTCGGACAGAATGCTTTTCAGCGCGCCGCGGTACATCTTTTTATTTACTTTTTGACTGTGGTCCTGTGGCTTTGCAGCGAAGGTTACACCACCGGAACGCCAGATTGGGCTCTTTACAGAACCTGCACGCGCACGGCCAGTACCTTTCTGACGCCAAGGTTTTTTACCGGAACCAGTTACTTCAGCACGGGTCTTCTGAGCGCGAGTACCTTGACGGGCACCTGCTGCATAAGCAACAACGACCTGGTGTACAAGCGCTTCATTGAAATCACGCCCGAAGGTAGTTTCGGAAACAGTCAGCGCGCTTTGCGCGTCTTTCACTACTAATTCCATTCCTATCTCCTCGACGTTAAGCCTTAACAGCAGGTTTAACGATCAGGTTGCCACCGGTAGCACCCGGAACAGCACCCTTGACCAGTAGCAGGTTGCGCTCAGCATCAACACGTACTACATCCAGGCTCTGAACGGTTACACGTTCGTTACCCAGTTGGCCTGCCATTTTCTTACCTTTGAACACTTTACCTGGAGTCTGGTTCTGACCGATTGAACCATGTCCACGGTGTGCCAAGGAGTTACCATGGGTAGCATCTTGGGTACGGAAGTTCCAGCGCTTAACTGTGCCAGCAAAACCTTTACCTTTAGAAGTACCGGTAACATCGACTTTCTTAACGTCTGCGAAAATTTCAACGCTAATGTTCTGACCTGCAGTAAATTCTTCACCTTCTGCAAGGCGGAATTCCCACAGACCGCGGCCAGCTTCTACGCCAGCTTTAGCGAAGTGACCCGCTTCTGGTTTGGTTACACGGTTAGCTTTTTTGCTACCAGTAGTAACCTGCACAGCACGGTAACCATCGTTGTCCAGGTCTTTGACCTGAGTAACGCGGTTTGCTTCAATTTCGATAACGGTTACTGGGATTGAAACGCCATCTTCTGTGAAGATACGAGTCATGCCCACTTTCTTACCGACTAAACCAATCATTGTTTCAACCTCTCAATCGTCAATGACCCTGATTAACCCAGGCTGATCTGCACGTCTACACCAGCAGCCAGATCCAGACGCATCAGAGCATCAACGGTTTTCTCGGTTGGCTCAACGATGTCAACCAGACGCTTATGAGTGCGAATTTCATACTGATCGCGCGCATCTTTATTGACGTGCGGAGAAATCAGGATAGTAAAACGCTCTTTGCGGGTCGGCAGCGGGATTGGACCACGAACTTGCGCACCAGTGCGCTTCGCGGTCTCAACGATTTCCGCAGTTGATTGATCGATCAAACGATGATCAAACGCTTTCAGGCGGATACGGATTCTTTGGTTCTGCATGAGACCAGAGCTCCAATTATTTTAAACGTAAATGATTACTCCTCATACCCATTTCGATTGATGGGAGAGTGTAATCGTTCTTCACATAACCCCCATATCGGGAGTATTGTTGACCAGCGAGTAAACTCATTGGCCAGCTGATTCAGATTGAATCAGGCTTACCAATAATAGGTAAGCCCGCGCATTATACGTACTCAGGAAGATTAAGCAACCAAATTGGTGCTAAATCGCTGTAATTTTACGCTGATGCTTACCTCTTCATCTATACAGCAAAAAATCCTGCACTTTGCCTGTTAAGAAGGCAGGGAGTTATTTTACAACTCCCCTATTGTTCGGCCTTTTTCTGCTCACTGAGCGCTTTTTTGAGTAGTTGCTCAACACTTAAAGCTTCTGATACGGTGGTTGCAGAGGGACTTTTCGTATCATCGCTCGCATCAATACCCTCTTCCTCTGCAGGATTGACCGTTCCGTCATCCTCATCCTCCCAGGGCTCTGCAAGAGTGGCCTCGTCACTTTTGACGTTACGCTCTTTTTTGATAACTCGCTCAGGCAGAATTTTTGATTCAAAAATATAATGCACATTTGAAAACACGTACGGCAACACTTGTGGCTGCGTGATCGCCTCCTTCTCCTCTTTATTTATGTGCTGCCATACGATATGTAATGCACTTCCCGCAGCAATGCCCAGGGAAACACAGAGAACAAAGACCAGGGAGAATAAAAGGTATGCTTTTTTATGTTTTGCAGATAAAGCCAGAACGACCTTGCAATTTTTGAGTTTGCTTTGATAAGCCGCGATATAAATGTTCTGCATTTAGCGTTTCCCCTCTGTGCCATCATCGACAATGAGCTCAGGTGCTTTGTTCAGGCTTTTAGCAATACGCTGCAGAGTCCCGGGTCCAACCTGGCTGTCAACATTAAGGCCTTCACGCTTTTGGAAAAGTTTGATCTTATCTTTCAATTCTGTGTCCCATTCCCCATTCAGGCCGGGAGGTAAGTGCAAAATGTTGCTGAGCACTGCATCAAGCCAAACGGTGTCTTCAAGAGAACTGTTTTGATTTATCGTTTTTTTACCGTCAGGTGTCGTTAACTGAAACTGTATAAAATCACCCGACCAGACTGCATTGAACCAGTTACGCTCCACCGTCCACGTTTTATCCTTTATCAGCAGGTCAATATGTCTATCAGTAATTCTAACCACACCTGCATAAATCTTTTTATTTCCGATATTCATGGATGCCAGCCAGGGTTGTCCGCCTGCCACCAACTCATCCAGGGTTCCTTTCCCTTCCCTGCAAACCAGTTGCGCCCTGTCGGCTTGGTCGCAGAATGCATCAGCCAGAGGTACATCGTATCCCCAGATATGGAAGAGTTGTTTTATGCCATCACGTTTATCATTGGCCATATCCTCTATACGCAACGCTGGCGCGGGTACTTCTTTTAACGATGGTGCTACGAATAAGTGAGAGGTTAAAAATGGCGCCGCATACTGGTAGTAGGTCCAGCCAATCACACTTCCTAATAAGGCATAAATAAGCATAAGACTAATAAAGCAGCTTCTCGAACGGGAGGGGAGCCCCATGTAGGTGAGAGCCTGACTGAGATGCCGTGGCTTCACGACAGGTGATCGGTCTATAAATGCACAACGCAGAGCATTTTCGGTGATTTGTGCGATGGTTCCTGGCCGACCTCCTGAAGCTTTATGGATCATCCTGGCCCCGGCGCGATCAACAAGCTCTCGTCCCCCACCTGCTTCACTGATTCTGCTGCTTATAAAAGCATGGCATTCCTGAACATTAAAACCATCGTGCTGATATTCTAATCTCTTATTATGTTTGGAAAATTGCTTAAAAGAATGCAGGCTTAATCTGGACCCACTTCCGATCAATATGATTGAAAAACGCTCATCGCAGAGATAGCGTGATAATCCATCAAGAAAAGTCAGGCATTCATCATTGAGGTTTTCGGCATGATCGAATACGAGTAAAAGACCTTCCTCAAAATTTGTGGATGCCTTAAATGCTTCTGAAATTTTGTTGAGTAACAAGCTGGTGGAAAGCGAACGCGTTTTTTTTAATGTCATAAGTTTCGCAACGAAACTCTCGAGGTCTTTACACTGGGTATCAGGGGATACTATATAATAGGCTCCCATCCTGCTGCTTTTTAACAACAAAGTCTGAACTAATGAGGTTTTCCCCGTCCCTTCATTTCCATGGACAAGGATAGGTTGGCCTTGATTAATTTTATCTATTAAATAATCAAGTATCGCTGAATACCGCTCGCTATTGAAAAACGTCCTGGTACTGAAAGGTGAGAAAGAAAAACCAAAATACTCTAGAAACATTACCTTAACCTTCGAATAGAAGAAGGGTCACCCCTTGTATTCATTCATATAAAAAATAGTAAAACTAGCAAATATATTATTTATCAATACTAAAAATAAAGTGTATTTGTAACTTACCGCATTGACGGGTAGTATACTCATTTTATTACACCCAGGGGTAATAATACCTGAAAATGACTACATTTAAAGCTGAGAATAAAAATCAATAACTCCTCTACCATGCTACACAGTAAATACATTTTTATAGTGATTGCAATAATCGCACTATGCCTTGCATCTACAGCTTATATTATATATTTCCTGAATATTTCAAATAATTATTATTCCCAGCATCAATTTTTAACAAAACCAATACCAGTAACCTCTGTAATCCCGGCAACGTTATTCAAATGGAATGTCGTTGCTCAGGAGTCCACAAGCTCACCCCAGAATAACAACCAGGTAGAGCCATTGGATCTGAGTCTCAAGGGGGTAGTTTACAGCAGTAATAACAGGCTTTCCTTAGCAATAATTCAAGGTCCCAACGAACAACACAGCTACCGTGAAGGTGAGAAGTTGACGGATATCGAAGATGCGTATGTCAGTGTCATCACTCCAGAATCAGTGCAAATCCGCCATAATGATGCAATACAGACGTTCGTTATGGAGATAAGAAGAGAATCAACCTCGTCAAAGCCTGCACCGACTGCACCTTCTGTTATTCAGGTAAAAAGACTCAGTGACTATCTCGCTGTCACACCTGTTTACGAGAAGTCGACGTTTATTGGCTATCGCGTTAATCCGAAGACCCAGACAAAAATTTATAAAAGTATGGGGCTGATTAATAATGAATTAGTCGTGAAAATAAATGGCCAACCTCTTGAGAATCCTAAATCATCAGAAGTTCTCATGGCAACCCTACAAAGCCTACGAGATGTTCAATTTACTGTTATACGGGCTGGCCAGGCTCAGAACATTTACATTAATCTCGCAACACTTGAGACGTCTCTCGACGTGAACAACCATGACTAGAATCATTCAGAACCTAATTAAAAACTCGTTATTTACTTTATTGCTTACGCCGTTACTCACTCAAGCTGCGGATTTTACAGCCAGTTTCAAGAATACTGATATCAATGAATTTATCGATATCGTGAGTAAGAACTTGAATAAAACCATATTAGTCGACCCTTCAGTCCAGGGGAGTATATCCGTAAGAAGTTACGATATTCTTAATGAAGATCAGTACTACCAATTTTTCTTAAGTGTTCTTGATGTTTATGGTTACTCCGTTGTGCCGATGGATAACGGATTACTCAAAGTTGTGCGCTCTGCGAATGCAAAAACGGCGGGCGTACCCGTCGCTGACAGTTTAAAGCCGGGCCGTGGTGATGAAATTATTACCCGAATTGTTTCACTCAAAAATGTTCCGGTCCGAGAACTAGCTCCTTTGTTACGCCAGATGAATGACACTACCGGTGTTGGCAATGTCGTACATTATGAGCCCTCAAATGTGTTACTGCTCACCGGACGCGCTTCAGTTGTGAATCGTTTGATAGAAGTGGTGGATCGGGTTGATCAAATGGGAAGCCAGCAACGACAAACGATTAAATTAAAATATGGCTCCGCATCAGAAATGGCAGAACTGGTCAACAATCTGGTACGAGAAGAGACGAAGGGGCAATCTACCTCTCTGTTACAAGCAAAAATCGTTGCCGATGAGCGCACCAATACTCTGGTCATCAGTGGCCCGGAATATGTCCGACGGGACACCATCAAGCTTGTGAAAGAACTCGATCGCGATCAGTCAACACAAGGTAATACCCGCGTATTTTATCTGAATTATGCCAAAGCTGAGAAAATAGTCCCTGTACTTACTGGCATCACCGAGAAGATGAAAGACGGTAAAACGGCACAGTCGGCAGGGTCCTCCGATAAAAATATGAGCATTACGGCTGATGAGCAAACCAACTCCATTGTGATCACCGCTCAAAAGGATGTTATGCAATCACTTGAACAGGTCATTGCAAAACTGGATATCAGACGTGCGCAGGTTCTGGTGGAGGCAATTATTGTCGAGGTGCAAGACGGAAATGGCCTCAACCTCGGGATTCAGTGGAGCAATAACAACGTCGGTGGAACACAGTTCACCGGTACTGGAGCTCCTTTATCGACTGTTGCGGCAGGCGTACGCAAGTACAAGAAAGACGGTGTTATCAGTAGTGACAGCGCACTGGCCTCGACGATGCAAAGTTTCAACGGAATGGCTGCAGGCTTCTTTAGTGGAGATTGGAATGTTCTACTGACGGCGCTTTCAACCAGTAATAAAAACGATATTCTCGCAACCCCAAGTATTGTGACCCTTGATAACAAAGAAGCCTCTTTCAACGTTGGTCAGGAGGTTCCCTCGCTCTCCGGTTCACAGACGACTTCGGGCGATAATATATACAGTAGCGTAGTTTACAAAACGGTGGGAACCAAGCTCAAAGTCACTCCGCAGATTAATGAGGGTGATGCTGTACTCATGGAAATAGAGCAGGAAGTCTCCAGTGTGGATACCTCAACCGACTCCACTCTTGGCCCAACGTTTAATACCCGCACCATTCAGAATGCCGTATTGGTAAAAACCGGTGAAACCGTGGTACTCGGTGGTCTGCTTGACGACAGCTCTAAAGAAACTAAATCCAAAGTTCCCCTGCTGGGCGATATTCCCTGGATCGGTAATCTTTTCCGTTACACCTCAACAGAAACGGCGAAACGAAATCTGATGGTCTTTATCAGACCAACAATTATCCGGGATGATGAAATATACAAATCTGTTTCGGCGCAAAAATACTCGAGTTTCCAGAAGACCCAAAACCAGCGCAAAGAAGAAGATAATAATGATCTTATCACGCCAACCCATCGCCCGATGCTTCCGGATTATCCGGTGATAAAACCTGCCGTACCGGCTGAAAAATCATCCTTCAATACGAACAATACTCCACGTAATCCATTCAGTGAACAGTGAAAATGAGTACTGAAGAATATGAATGCGACGGTTTACAAAATGAAGCAGCTCTCTTAAAAGGGCTGCCCTACTCCTACGCACGGCAGAAAGGCGTTGCATTGGAAGATGGGGTCCTTTTCTGCCGGGAGGATGTGCAACCTGAAACGCTCATTGAAGTACGCCGTGTGGCCGGACTGTGGGACAGCATCAGATTGTTGAGTACTCAGGCGTTTGAGGAAAAGCTGTCTGAGGCTTATCAGCAAAACCGCGGAGCCTCGCAAAAAATCATGGACGATATGGATGACAATGTCGATTTACTCTCACTGTCTGAAGAAGTACCAGACAATGAAGATCTGCTCGCCAGTGATGAAAATTCCCCGATTATTCGACTGATAAATGCCATTTTGTCTGAAGCCGTCAAAGAAGGGGCTTCAGACATTCATATCGAAACATTCGAACGCACGCTGAGCATAAGGTTTCGCGTGGATGGTGTACTGCGGCAAATATTGCAACCGGTTCGCAAGCTGGCGCCCTTTTTAATTTCTCGTATTAAAGTAATGGCCAAACTGGATATCGCTGAGAAACGATTACCGCAGGATGGGCGTATTTCCTTACGTCTGGGCCATCGGTCGATTGATATACGTGTATCCACCATTCCGGCCCAATACGGTGAAAGAGTCGTGATGCGCCTGCTCGATAAAAACAATATCTCACTGAGCATCGCGCAGCTTGGCCTCAGCCAGACGGATCAGAAGACGCTTACATCTCTGATTCAAAAGCCCCATGGCATCATTCTTGTCACTGGTCCAACAGGGTCAGGAAAGAGCACAACACTTTATGCCGTCATGGCGGCGCTGAATACTCAGGAACGTAACATCCTGACGGTGGAAGACCCTATCGAATATGAGCTCGAAGGCGTGGGGCAGACTCAGGTTAATCCGCGGGTTAGCATGACATTTGCTCTGGGTTTGCGGGCGATCCTGCGTCAGGACCCAGACGTGGTAATGGTCGGAGAAATTCGTGATGGTGAAACTGCGCAGATAGCTGTTCAGGCTTCACTCACAGGTCACCTTGTCATGTCGACGCTGCATACGAACAGCGCTATCGGCGCGATTACCCGTTTACGCGACATGGGTCTCGAGCCCTTTCTTCTGGCATCTTCCCTGCTTGGCGTGGTTGCCCAGAGACTGGTACGGCGACTATGCCAACATTGCGCACAGCCGGTGGAAATAGATGCAGTGCAACAGGCACATTTCGCTTTCCTGCCGCAACCACCGCAATCGCTCTTCAGGGCAGAGGGATGCCCGCAATGCCGGTTTAGTGGTTACAAAGGCCGAACAGCGATTCATGAATGTCTGATCGTTGATGACCAGTTGCGTAAAGCCATTCATCAAAATGAAGATGAGATGGCAATAGAGAAAATTCTTCGTCAACGCAGCCGTAGTCTTCGCGAAAATGGGCTTCTTAAAACAATTAGTGGCGAAACGACTCTTGAGGAAATCATCAGAGTAACCACTGAGCATGAAACATTCGCAGGTGGTCAATGAGTCAGTTTTCTTATCATGGCATCACTGCGACAGGAAAAGATCTGCGCGCTACCCTCGAGGCTGATTCCTTACGCCACGCGCGTCAAATTCTTCGCGAACAAGGTATTACTCTGCTGGGGATCCGGCCCGTCGGTCTTTCCATTTCTTCCAAGATGATAAAAAAAAGCGGTAAGCGAATTAAGGTTCCTTCGCACGCCGTGTCTCTGTTTTCTCGTCAGTTAGCGACATTAATCAATGCAGCTCTTCCCATCGAAGCGGCGCTGAATGTGATTGCACGACAAACTGAACATGCCGCCTTTGCAAAGGTCCTGACCACTGTGCGTAATAAAGTCGTTGAAGGCCACACGCTGGCCGATGCGTTCTCTGACTATCCCCGTATTTTTGATCCAATGTTCAAAACGCTGGTGACTGCCGGAGAAAGGACGGGGCAGCTCGGTGCCGTGCTGGAGAAAATGGCCGACTACAATGAAATCCGCCAGCAAATAAAAAGCAAGCTCACTCAGGCAATGATTTATCCCCTTATGCTGACGTTGGTCGCCATCCTGGTCATTGTCATCCTCCTGGTTGCAGTGGTTCCACAAATTATCGAGCAGTTTGTCCATCTCCGACATGCTTTGCCATTGACTACGCGCATTTTGATTGCCGTCAGTGGCTTCCTCCAGACCTTCTGGTTACCTATTTCACTGGGGGCCGCTGGCATAGTGATATCACTAAAACTGGCTCTGCGCAGTCCAAAGCAACTGGCACGGTTCCACACCTTATTGCTTCAAATCATGGTAGCGGGTCCATTAATCCGGGCAGTCAACAGCGCTCGCTATGCACGTACTCTGAGTATTTTGCAATCCAGCGGCGTTCCTTTACTGGATGCTATGAAGATCTCAACAGCCGGCATCAGCAACGTGCACATTCACCGGCTTTTTCTGCAGGCTGCCGAAAATGTTCGTCAGGGTAGCTCTCTTTTTAATGCGCTGGAACAAACGCATATGTTTCCCCCAATGATGCTTTACATGATTGCCTCAGGTGAGCAAAGCGGGCGATTAGGCGAACTGATGGCCCGCGCAGCCGATAATCAAGACAAGTTGATGCAACACCGACTTTCAATGGCGTTGGCCATTTTTGAACCCCTGCTGATTGTCTCTATGGCAAGCATTGTTCTCTTTATCGTCATGTCTATTTTACAGCCCATTCTTCAACTCAATAATTTGGTCAGTTAAGGAACTTCTCATGCAGAATCAAGCAATCAATACAGATACCGTTAGCCAAAAACAGCGCGGTTTTACCCTGATGGAACTGATGGTTGTCATCGTCATTTTGGGGATCCTGGCGGCCCTTGTTGTACCTAATCTCATGGGAAACAAGGAAAAAGCGGATAAGCAAAAAGCAGTCAGCGATATTGTCGCTCTTGAAAATGCGCTGGACATGTACAAACTGGATAACCACCGCTATCCAACCACAGAGCAAGGCCTGCAGTCTCTGATTGCCGAACCTATAAACGACCCTCGGCCGACAAATTATAATGCCGATGGCTATATCAAACGCCTGCCCGCCGACCCATGGGGAAATGAATATCTGTTGGTGAGTCCCGGAGATCACGGAAATATTGATGTCTTTTCTGCAGGCCCGGATGGCGAAGCGAACACGGCAGACGACATCACCAACTGGGTCGAGAAGAAATAATCTTGTCTATCCACAAGGCAGCCGGATTCACCCTAATGGAAATCATGTTGGTACTGGCAATTATGGCCAGTACCGCGATGGTAGTCATATTGATCCTGCCAGCTAACAACGCGCAAATCCGACAGGCCGAAAAGATGATGTCGTTAATGGAGTACGCAGCCCAATATGCAACCATGACGGGTGTGCCGACCGGGCTGTCAATGACTCCGAATGAATATCAGTTTGTTATTCTCGCAACATCGCAGCCGTTAATTCCCAACAACGAAGAGCCAAAATGGATTGCTCTTCCCAGCGCACGCCTCGAAAGCCAGGGAGAGTTTGAAGACGAAGAGGCGATTTCTCTGTCGCCTCAAGACCTGAATAAGTCCCTGAGTACCATACCGCAGATCGTTTTTATGCCCGATGGCCGCGTCACGGTTTTCAATATGCAATTCTCTGCCTCATCGGGTGATGGACTTTGCTGCACACTTTCTTCTGCCGGTCAGCTTCCTCTGATACTCAAAGTGATCACCGGGGAAGACTGATGCAAAAAAAGCAAAAGCAGGATGGGATGACAATCTTAGAAGTGATGATCGCAATGGCGATTTTCTCTGTCAGCGCAATGGCCTTACTAAACAGTATCACGTCGCAAATGAATGCCGTGACACATTTTCAGCAAAGTTTATTCGCCAGCTGGGTCGCCGATAACACACTGACTGAGTTGAGTCTGAAGGGTAACGTCACTGCCGAAACCCAAATAATCAATAAAACGGAAATGGCAGATGAAATCTGGTTTCTTGAATTGAATTCAATGAGGGATGAAAACAACGACATTAGCCTACAGCGGATCGATGTTCGTGTGGAGAAAGAAACGCCTAACCCTTCATTGTCTCTACATGCCCGCTTTGCTTCGGAGCCGAAGGAAGATAATGCCCTCACTCAGAAATAAACAACGCGGCTTCACACTCATCGAAGTGATGATTGCCATGATGATCTTTGCGATGCTTAGCCTGCTCGCATACCAAATTTTATCGGCATCGGTTAAAACCAGCAGCGTCGTGGAAGAGCGCACCATAAAGCTTTTGCAAATTCAGCGAACCTTTGCCCAGATGGAGAGAGACCTTACTCAGATTATTTTACGTCGTGAGAACGCCGTTGAGCCAATTTTGTACAGTACGCCAGGATTGCTCAAATTCACCACACTGGACAGCATGAACTCCCTGCAGGTGATGTCAGCCAGTGACTTGCAAGAAGTGACCTGGCAATTCTCCGACGCTTCCTTAACGCGCAGCTCCCGCACATTGCCCTCAGGCATTGAAAAAGCAACTGACGTAATAATGCTGCGGGAAGGTGTTACCTCATTCGGACTCAGGTTTTATGAGGGCGACTGGAAAACTGAGTGGAAAGGAATCGATACTTTACCCGCAGGAGTCGAAGTGACGATTGAAGTCGAAGGGACAGGAAAAATCCGACGCGTGTTCAGGCTGCCCGATACGTTGCCTGCCACCCCGGCCGCAGATCCACAAACGAATATTCAAGGCTCAGCTATGCCCGCGATACCGGCCGCCACTGATACTCAGAAGCAAGCGGCAAATGAATAGACAACGTGGTGCAGCCTTGCTGATGGTTCTGTTAATCCTGGCGATTATGGCAGCGCTGGCGGCAAAAATGACCCTGCAGTTTCAAAGTACATGGCAGACGCAAATGTTTCTGCTGAATCAGCAGCAATTACAATGGCTGGCCCATGACGCCGAACAAATCGCCATTCAAAAATTACGACGAGACCTCAAGGATACGCCGCAAAACAATAACCTCAATCAATCCTGGGCACAGACTGGCGAGACCGATAATGAAGATGGACCTGCGGTGACTTATGTCATCGTCGACGGGCAGGCCTGTTTCAATATCAACAGTCTGCAGCAGAATCAGCCAGATAGCGTGACCAAAGAAGAACCCTACAACACTCGTGTTCTCCGTCAGCTGCTGATCGACGCGGGGAGCAATCGCGCAGAAACAGAAAGATTTGTCGACTCACTGAGTGACTATCTGGATATAGACGATCAGGTACGTTCCGCGGGTGCTGAAAGCAAAGAGTATAAAAAACAAGCGACTTCGGGAAGTGCTGTTAAGCATGAGATTTACTCATTAAATGAACTCGCCCTGTTACCCGATTTCCCCCGCAAAATTGTGGCTCAGATTCGCAATCAGTTATGCGTGCTACCGGAAGAAACCCAGCAGATTAACGTCAATACCCTGGCTGAGGCGCAGGCTCCACTGCTTTCGGCTATGTTTCTGGGAGAAATTACAACAGATGACGCTAAGAAAATACTCACTGCCCGCCCGTTAAATGGCTGGAATTCAGTGGACCTTTTCCTGCAAGAAGTTAAAAAACAACGCTTCACTATTGCACCTGACTTTGCCGCTATCAAACCGCTACTCACTGTCAGAAGCCGTTTCTTCACGCTTTACAGCCAGGGCAGCACCGGGGACCAAAAGAATACGATGAGTAGTTCCTTGTTTTTTAACAAAGATGACAGCTCTATTAAGATTTATCAGCGACGCTATCGGATACTTGAATAATGTTAAGTGAACAGACCTTTGCCACCAGAATTTATGTCCGTACAGGCATCCACGCGGATGAGCCGGCCTGGTGGTTCAGGAATACTTCTTCACGGCCTGAGCACACGTTCAGGCTGGAAAATACTCTGCAATTGGCTCAACTGTCAGAAGAAGCCGGCAGCCAAAGTATTGGCCTGCTGCTGCCTGCCAGTCAGGTGATTTTCCGCACCGTGACGCTGCCTGAACGCCGCGTCAAAAATTTGGACACGCTGCTTTCCTATATGACAGAGGAAAGCGTGGCCGGAGATGTGGAAAATCTTCATTGGGTGGTACTGGCTCAGGAAGACAAGCTGCTGCACGTCGCCGGTATTGATGAAAACTACCTGAAGAACTGGCTATCACATTTCAGTGACGCAGGATTGGTGGTGACAGAAGTTTATGCTGATGCCACGCTACTGCCGGTTAATGAATCAGGATGGTCGATGGTCAGGCTGGAGGATCAATGGCTCATCCGCCAGTCACCCTTTTCGGCCTGCATCGTTGAAGACAGCTGGCTTGAAACTTACCTGACCATCGCCGCACCTGAGGCCGTCACATCCTATAGTCCGACGGAGTGCAAAAGAGATATCATTCGTAGGGCAAATCACGAGCACCCGATGATTTTGCTTAACCGCGCAGAGCCATCACCTTCTCTGAATCTTATGCAGGGAAAGTTTGCAGTTAAAAAACCACATTCTGCGTGGACCAAAGTTTTACCCGTCATTGCATTGTCTTCGGTAGCGGTCACGTTATTTTTTGCTTTCGGTTCACAGCTGTTCCTATTTTGGCAAGCCCGCCACTATGAAAGTCAGTTGGAAGAACAAACCAGAGCGGTTTATACCGAATGGTTCCCCACTCAAAAACACGAAAAAAATCTGCGCTTTTACTTCGAACAGGACATTAAAAAGTCACCAGCTCAATTTCTGCCAACGCTGGCAAAACTGACGAAGATGCAAAGCCAGATCCCAGGCATTGAAATCAATAGTCTGGATTTTAAAACGGAGGAACCAGAACTTACTCTCCAGGTAATCGCGCCGGATGCCCGGTCACTGGATAACTTTATAGAGCTCAGCGCCGATCAGTTTCATTTTCAACCTTTTGGTTTAACTTCGACAGCACAGGGTGTCACTGTCACCTTGAGAAACAGGGAAAAAAAATGAAAGCATGGTTTTTAGCGAAGAATTCCCGCGAACAGTACTTATTAATGAGCGGCGGCATACTGTTGATCATTGCAACGATATGGTATGCCATCATTGCCCCGATCAATGCACAAATTGATGCCAGTCGTGCCCGCATCAGCCAGCATATTAGCTTCCTGAAATATGTCGCCGATATCTCCGAAAGCGGCCATCGTCATCAGGGTAAAACCTTTTCGAAAGAAAAACTCGCGCCAACGCTCGTCACGACGTCGGCTAAGTTCGGAGTGGTTTTCACTCAGGTAGGGCAGGATGAAAAAGGCGTGTCAGTGAAAATAGAGAGCGTTGAATATGAGTCTTTCCTGAGATGGATCGAATATTTAGAAAAAACGCACAATATCAAAGTCGTCAGTATCGCCATGTCTCAAAGTAGAGTTACGGCTAACCTGCTGACGGTACCGCAACTCACGCTGCGTTAAGGCAGCATATTTCAGAGAATCACATGGACTATTGGACATCAACACGGACGATCGCCGCCATACCAGCTGAATTCATCCATTCTGCGGCTCTGATTCTAGGGCTTTTGATCGGCAGCTTTATCAATGTCGTGGTTTATCGCTCACTATTAATATTCAGCCTCGATGAGAAAGTCTCCGAAAAAATTAACCTCTGCTATCCGGCATCGCACTGCCCTTCATGTAAGCACACACTAAAGGCGTGGCAAAACATTCCTTTGTTGAGTTGGCTCATCCTGAAAGGCCGATGCCACTATTGCAGCATCCGTATACCCATGAGCTACCCGCTGGTTGAGGCAATGTGTGGTTTACTTTTTTTCATCCTCACCTTTTTCTTCGTCACGCCACTTTCTCTTCTTTTTGCGTTTACGTTGTGCAGTTTCCTGCTGACGCTCACACTCATCGATCTCAAAAGTTACTTGTTACCCGATAGTCTGACCCTGCCGCTTCTGTGGATAGGATTGCTGTCTCACACTTTGATAAACGGGGTGCAGCTGGAAGACGCCGTGTTCGGAGCAGTAGCGGGCTATCTGGTTTTATGGTGTCTTTACTGGGGGTTCAAATTCGTCACGGGGCGCGAAGGAATGGGGTATGGTGACTTTAAACTACTCGCGGCATTGGGTGCCTGGATGGGATGGCAAAGCTTACCGGTGATCTGTATTACATCCTCTGTTATGGGAGTCTGTATTGCACTGACGGGGCGTTTGGCGGGAAGAACGATAACGACGATCCCCTTTGGGCCTTGCCTCGCCATCGCGGGAATGATCAGTTACATCAGCCAGCAAAGTCCAACATTCTGGCTGATGTTTTTCTAAACAGAATGACTACTGCGATTCTTCTTTCAGCTGCGACTGAATATAGTTTTGCAGTCCGATACGTCCTATCAGTTCAATCTCTGTTTCCAGCCAGTCAATGTGATGCTCCTCGTCAGCCAGAATTGTGATCATGATATCTCGGCTGACGTAATCATGAACGGAGTCCGCGTACGCGATTGCTTCACGCAGATCTTTCGCACCTTCCAGTTCGAGAAGCAAATCTGACTTCAGCATCTCTTCGACATCTTCACCAATGTTGAGTTTGCCGAGATCTTGCAGGTTTGGAAGACCTTCGAGGAATAAAATGCGCTCAATGTAAATATCAGCATGCTTCATTTCGTCGATCGACTCGTGATACTCGATACCATTGAGGCGCATCAAACCCCAGTTTTTGAACATACGGGCATGCAAAAAGTACTGATTGATAGCAACCAGTTCATTTCCAAGAAGTTTATTGAGGTGTGCAATGACTTTTTTATCGCCTTTCATAGGTAACTCCTCCGTTCCGGTATCTAAAGCGTAGATCCGGTACAGAGTAAGTCAAAAAAAAGGCACATTTTTTATCGAAGTATTTTTACGCGATGTTTTTGAACTCTGGAATCTGCTGTAATTCGTCTTCCATTATCTGACGTGCCGCGCGAACACATTTGCCACATTGGGTCCCGACCGGGACAAAATTTCTGAGCTGTTGAAACGTTTGGGGCTGGTAACGCCTTACTGCCTGTCTGATTGTTTTATCACTGACTGAATTGCACAAACACACGTACATATAAACCACACTTCGCATATAACTTACCCTAACTTTAAATGAGAATGGTTATTATTGCAAATGCGAAGACATGTTTTTTTGCGTGAAATTCAGGCAATAAAAAAGGGTGCCAAGGCACCCTTTTTTTGCTCTTAATTATCAGCGATTAAGCGATAACTTTAGCAACAACGCCAGCACCTACGGTACGGCCACCTTCACGGATTGCGAAACGCAGACCTTGGTCCATCGCGATTGGATGGATCAGGGTAACAACCATGTTGATGTTGTCACCAGGCATTACCATCTCAACGCCTTCTGGCAGTTCGATGGTACCGGTCACGTCAGTTGTACGGAAGTAGAACTGTGGACGGTAGCCTTTGAAGAACGGAGTATGACGGCCGCCTTCATCTTTGCTCAGGATATAAACTTCTGAGTCAAAGGTAGTGTGTGGTTTGATTGAACCTGGTTTAGCCAGAACCTGACCACGTTCGATGTCTTCACG
>NZ_JBXAVQ010000029.1:0-37355 GCF_057290995.1 Rahnella sp. 1L-D-7-B-C2
CCTCATCAATATAATGGTGGTTTGACGCCAAATGAATCAGAGCGATTGTTCTGGAAAAACTCTAAAGCCGTGGCCAGTTTTGCTTGACCACTACAACCTAAACCAAAAACGCATTACAACAAACCCATGCAACACAAGGCTTAAAGCCATCTACTCTACAAACAGATTCAATTGAGTAAAACACCTGATTGACCCTAACAATAAAAAACGCCTCCCGTCAGTATGACCGGAGGCGTTTTTTTATGCTTTTTCTGAGGAACGAATTACGCTTCCCAGCGTTTCAGTAATACGCACGCATTCACGCCGCCGAAACCGAAACCGTTCGATAAAGCATAGGTAATGCCGTGCTTTTGGGCAGTATTACCGATGATGTTCAGGCCCGCTGCGGCTTCATCTTTGTTTTCCAGATTTAGCGTCGGTGGAACAATTTGATCACGGATGGCCAGAATGGTGAAGATGGTTTCCAGACCACCAGCCGCACCCAGCAGATGGCCGGTCGCGGATTTGGTAGAAGTCACGGCCAGTTTGCCATCGGTACCGAACAGGGTTTTGATCGCGTTGATTTCGCCGAGATCGCCTACCGGAGTAGAGGTCGCGTGCGCGTTCAAATGCTGCACGTCTGAAGGCTGAATGCCGGCCTGACGCAATGCGATTTTCATCGCACGACCCGCGCCATTACCGTCTTCCGCACCCGATGTCATGTGATAAGCATCGCCGCTGGTACCGTAACCCACGATCTCAGCCAGAATGTTGGCGCCACGCGCTTTCGCATGTTCCAGCTCTTCGATGACCAGCATACCTGCGCCTTCGCCCATGATGAAACCATCACGGCCGCTATCGAATGGACGGGATGCTTTCTCAGGATGATCGGTGTGACCTGCGGACATCGCCTTGGCAGCCGCAAAACCGCCAAGGCTAACAGTATCGATCGCTGCTTCGGCGCCGCCACAGAGGGCAACGTCGGCTTCATCGTTACGAATCAAGCGCACGGCATCGCCGATTGCCTGAACACCTGCCGCACAAGCGGTAACCGGTGCGCCAATCGGGCCTTTGAACTGATGCTTAATAGAGACCTGACCCGCAGCCAGATTCACCAGGAATGAAGGAATGGTGAACGGCGACAAACGTTTGGCACCACGGCTGTCATTAGTACGCACCGCATGGGCGATGGCCGGGAAACCACCAATACCAGAACCGATCACGGTCGCTGTACGTTCCTGCTGTTCCGCCGTTTCCGCTTTCCAGCCCGCATTAGTAATAGCCATATCCGCTGCTGCCATCGCGAACAGAATGAAACGGTCCATTTTTTTCTGGTCTTTCGGCACCACGAACTGATCCGGATCGAAACCAGACTCGGGATCTTGTTCTTTGGTTTGCACCTGACCACCAATTTTGACGGTCAGCGTTTCTACAATCTCTTCCGGCAATACACGGATACCAGACTGACCGGCCAGCAAGCGCTTCCAGATAGTTTCGATATCACAGCCCAGAGGACTCACAGCCCCCATGCCGGTAATAACCACTCGACGATGAGTCATAAAATGTTCCTCTCTGTCCGTTAATGCATACGTTTTTGCTGGGACTTTCAGAAGTCCGGCAGAAACAGGTTTTTGTAAAGGCTGACAGTATGTGACGAATTACGGTTTTGTAAACCCGTAACCCGAAAATTTTGTTGCCGCTATTTCGCCAGGCTGCGTAGAACCAGACTGGTGATTGCGGTTACACGTTCTTCAAGTTGCTCTGGGGTTTTTTGCTCCAGCAATAGCGGATGTGAGAATGGTGTCGTCACGGTGGTGATCGCCATACACACCTCGTCAAGCGGGGTTTTACGCTCAAACTCACCGGACTCACGGCCGTCAGTGACAATTTTCTCGATGATGCTGTACATCATAGCCCGATGATTTAACGTAGATTTCCACTGCTGGGCAGAGGCTGTCGCCGCGAGGTCGTGCAGCTTTCTGTCCTGAAAGAAGAGATCAAGACTACGCGTAAGCAGCGTTTTAAAAATAGATCGCAGGCGCAGAGTGGCACTTTGATCACTTTGCGCAATCAGCAATAAGGCCTGATCAATCTGCCCCACACGTTGTGAACAAATCGCTTCACCAATAGCCTGTTTTGATTCAAAAAACTTATAAATATAAGCACTTGAAACACCAATGGATTTTGCCAAATCGGCCACAGAGGTTTTTGCATAACCGTAAAGACGAAAATGCTCGAATGCAGCATTGATGATCTGCTCACGCCGTTCATGTTCGGCTGGTCCACGCTGAGTTAACGCAACCGGATTCACGGGTTTCATAAACTCCTCCGGGTAGGTAAAGCAATTAGGCATGTGTGAATGAGTAACGATTATACATATTCGTCACCAATAAGCAGGTGATATTTAGCAAGACGCAGCGCGGAACACGTTGTCTTGACCTTGTGAGGAACAGCAAATAGCTGAGCACTTGCGATTTTTCTAATCTAAAATAAATCATTGTTCATTCAATACCTTTTGCAACGCCAGATCTGGAGACACTTCAGATTAGTTTTAGTAATCTTAAAGGCAATGCAAAAGAAAAAATCAGTCGAGGGACGTTGAAAACCCCATTACTCTACGCGGCTACTGTTTTCTTATTCTTTCTGACACGTCCGGCGCGCGCACATGTTACTCACTGTTCTTTATATTATTGGGATTACCGCAGAAGCCATGACCGGTGCTCTGGCTGCCGGACGGCGCAAGATGGACTCCTTTGGCGTCATCATTATCGCCTCTGCCACGGCAATTGGCGGGGGGTCGGTGCGTGACATGTTGCTGGGTCATTACCCGCTCGGATGGGTCAAACACCCAGAATATATTGTCATTGTTGCCGTAGCCGCGATTATGACCACATGGCTTGCCCCGCTAATGCAACATCTGCGCAGGCTCTTTTTGGTGCTTGATGCATTGGGTCTGGTCGTGTTCTCAATTATCGGGACACAGGTCGCGCTCGATATGGGGCATGGCGCTATTATTGCTTCCGTCAGTGCGGTGATCACTGGCGTATTTGGTGGCGTACTGCGGGATATGATGTGTAATCAGATCCCGCTGGTATTTCAGAAGGAAATTTACGCGGGTATTTCCTTCGCCTCGGCCTGGGTATACATCGGCCTGCAATATTTCTCCCTGCCACATAATCTGGTGATCATCATTACCCTGCTGGTTGGCTTCATTGCCCGGCTGATCGCCCTGCGATTCCGCCTTGGGTTGCCGGTCTTTAATTATCCGCACTCAGATCACTAAATATTTATCACGCTTACCGGTCACTGAAAGGCGGGTATTTTTTCCTGTTTTAGCGCCTCGCTCATAGCGGCAACTTTTTGATGATGGATAAAGTCCAATACCTGAGAGGTGCGTTTTTTACCCACACCTGCCGTCATCTCCCAGTCTTGCGATGTCAGCTGTTGGATCTGACGCCATGTTTGCTGCTGCTGTGCAAATGTCAGGGCAAACGACGGGAAACCTAACGCAGACAACCAGCGTCGAAAGCTTTTATCCCGAGCCAGCTGAATTTGCGCCATCAGTTTCTGCGCCTGTTTAATACCTATCCCCGGAACTGCCGACATTTCTTTTTCATTCAACGTGAGCCAGTCAGTTAAAGAGTTAAGCGGAATTCCATCCACCAGCTTTTGCCATGTCGCTTCACCAAAGCCCGTCATATCAAGTCCTTCAGCGCCGCTGAGCCAGATTAACCGTGAGAGAAACTGCGCTCTGCAGCCTGTTTCCGGCGTAAAACAAGAAAGTGGACCGTATGACTGAGAGTCTGGTAATTCCATGAGTGGCCGCTCACTTACCCGCCATACCACTTCATCCAGCCTGGGGATCCCCTGACCGGCCAGCGTAATAGCCACCTGATCCCCGACAAGCACATTCCATTGTTTAAAACGGGAGACGGAACCCACATTCACTTTGCTCACCCATTTATCATCGAGCTTTAAGGCTTTCAGATTCAGAATGACCGTTACCTTTCCGCTGCGCCCCGTCGTCGTCGTAATTCCTGAAACTTCCGTGAGTTGTCGCGCGGGTGGATATTTCCATGCCACAGCCCAGGTAGCAGGTTTGTTCTGCCAGTATTTCCCGGCGGGCTCTTCCTCCTGGCGGATTACCACACCGTCAGTCGCAAAAGGCAATGGCTGAATAAACCAGGCATCGCGCCATTTCGCGACGTCATCCGCCGAACTCACCGGAAGAGTAAATTCTGAAACAACGGGGAACCCGAGCTGACTCAGTCGCTGAAGATGATCGGACATCACAGCGGGACCGTCTGGCCATGACCAGATGAATACACCCATTTGATTCAGCAGTTCAGTGGCGGAAGTACGCATCATTGCGCCAGCCACTTTGGATCTCGCACTTACACCACCCTCAACACTTTGCTGATGACCGGTCATCTTCAGATACAACTCACCCTGCAATACCAGTTCGGGGCTGATGTCTGCGATCTTAAGAGGTATTGAAGGTATAAAAGCCGCTTTGGTCGTCCAGTTTTGGCCTTTCTGACCATCACCGCGGCTGAGTAATGCGGCAAGTTGTCCATGCCGATAGACCAGTGAGACGGCAACGCCGTCGATTTTAGGTTGGACCCAAAGATTTTTGCGCCCGCGCATCCAGTTCGCAACGCCTTGTTTGTCACGTAGCTTACTCAGCCCGGTATGGGCAACAGGATGAGCATAAACCGCCTCCTCACCACCCGGAACAGCCATGACCGGGACGGGTTGACCGGCACATGCCAGCCACAATTGTTGTTTCTGGCGCAAATTATCGTAAACCGCATCTTCAATCGGGCTGCTGCCGGACTGGTGATAATCCTTATCCCACTGTGCCAACTGCGTTGTGAGCTGGCGGGTTTCCTGAGTCAGGCGCGCTGATGACCATACGGGACATATCTCTGGCGAGACGTTACCAGCGGCACAATAAAACGATAGAAACATCAGACTGATAATGAAATGGCGCATAGGCACCTCCTTGTGGGTGCAAGTAAACGCCGGTGACTTTTATCCTGCCAGAGCCAATTTTCATGATTGCGCGATGCCTTCCCGGTTATTTCATTTGTTGCAGCAACGGCAAGAAATGTTGGAACACGGCCCGGAAATCCATAATAAAGGGCTATTTTCTGTCGCGAAGTTGCGATGAAATACGACTGGACGCTGCACCGGATGCGGCGAGCGTGTATACTGTGCGAGAGATCACTCTTCGCATACTTCCTATCAACCCATTCAGTTGAAACGTCATCATCATGGTTCAAGGCACGCTGTATATCATCTCCGCTCCCAGTGGAGCAGGTAAATCAAGTCTGATTCAGGCTTTACTTAAAACGCAACCGCTCTACGACACGCAGGTTTCTATTTCTCACACTACCCGTTCAGAACGTCCGGGCGAGAAACATGGCGAGCACTATTTCTTTGTCTCAAAAGAAGAATTTCTTGAGATGATCGAAAAAGATGATTTTTTAGAGCATGCCGAAGTCTTCGGTAATTACTACGGAACTTCACGTGTCACCATTGAGCAGGTTTTAGCGTCTGGCGTGGATGTTTTTCTGGATATTGACTGGCAGGGCGCGCAGCAAATCCGCAATAAAATGCCGCAGGCGCGCAGTATTTTCGTGCTGCCGCCGTCGAAAGATGAACTAGACCGTCGCCTGCGTGGCCGTGGTCAGGACAGCGAAGAAGTGATCGCAAAACGTATGGCACAAGCTGTGGCAGAAATGACGCACTATGCTGAATACGATTATTTAATCGTGAATGACGATTTTGATCTGGCTCTGTCGGATTTAAAAACCATTATTCGCGCCGAACGTCTTCGTCTGAGCCGTCAAAAACTCCGTCATGACGGATTAATCACCAAACTATTGGCAGACTGAAGTCACTTTCAGTATTATGCCCAGTCTTTCGTCACCCTGTGGAGTAGCACATATATGGCACGCGTAACTGTTCAAGACGCTGTAGAAAAAATTGGTAACCGTTTTGACCTGGTGTTGGTGGCTGCTCGTCGCGCACGCCAGCTGCAATCTGGTGGTAAAGATCCACTGGTCGCTGAAGAAAATGACAAGGTCACCGTTATCGCTCTGCGCGAAATCGAAGAAGGCCTGATCACGAACAAAATCCTTGATGTTCGCGATCGTCAGGAACAGCAAGAGCAGGAAGCCGCAGAGATTCAGGCAGTTACTGCCATCGCTGAAGGTCGTCGTTAATTAACGAAACGGATCTCACTTGTATATCTTTGAAAGCCTGAATCAACTGATTCAAAAATACCTGCCGGAGGAGCAAATTAAGCGCCTCGTGCAGGCTTACCTTGTTGCGCGGGACGCGCATGAGGGGCAGACACGTTCCAGCGGTGAGCCTTATATTACTCACCCGGTCGCCGTGGCATGTATTTTGGCTGAAATGAGGCTCGATCATGAGACTCTGATGGCGGCGTTATTACACGACGTTATCGAAGACACGCCTGCAACCTACCAGGATATGGAACAACTGTTTGGCAAAAGCGTTGCTGAACTGGTTGAAGGCGTTTCAAAGTTAGACAAGCTGAAATTCCGCGATAAGAAAGAAGCCCAGGCGGAAAACTTTCGCAAAATGGTCATGGCGATGGTGCAAGACATCCGTGTCATTTTGATCAAACTCGCTGACCGTACCCACAACATGCGCACACTGGGCTCCTTGCGCCCGGACAAACGTCGCCGCATTGCCCGCGAAACGCTGGAAATTTACAGCCCGCTGGCTCACCGTTTGGGTATTCATCATCTAAAAACCGAGCTCGAAGAGCTGGGCTTCGAAGCCCTTTATCCGAACCGTTATCGCGTCATTAAAGAAGTGGTGAAAGCCGCGCGTGGTAACCGTAAAGAGATGATTCAGAAAATCCTCTCCGAGATAGAAGGTCGTTTAACTGAAGCCGGTATTCAGTGTCGCGTCAGCGGTCGCGAAAAGCACCTGTACTCTATCTATTGCAAAATGCACCTCAAAGAACAGCGTTTCCATTCGATTATGGATATTTACGCGTTCCGGGTGATCGTAAAAGAACTTGATACCTGTTATCGCGTATTAGGACAGGCGCACAGCCTGTACAAACCGCGTCCGGGTCGGGTAAAAGATTACATCGCGATCCCCAAGGCCAACGGCTATCAATCTCTCCATACTTCTCTGATCGGGCCTCACGGCGTACCGGTTGAAGTACAGATCCGTACTGAAGATATGGATCAGATGGCAGAGATGGGGGTTGCCGCTCACTGGGCTTATAAAGAGAACAGTGAAACCAGCACGACGGCGCAAATCCGCGCCCAGCGTTGGTTACAGAGTTTGCTCGAACTGCAACAAAGTGCGGGTAACTCATTTGAATTTATCGAGAGCGTGAAATCAGATCTGTTCCCGGATGAGATCTACGTCTTTACGCCGGAAGGCAGAATCGTAGAACTGCCTGCGGGTGCGACACCGGTCGACTTCGCTTATGCTGTGCATACCGATATCGGTCATGCCTGCGTAGGTGCACGCGTTGACCGCCAGCCGTATCCGCTTTCACAGCCGCTGACCAGCGGCCAGACTATCGAAATCATTACTGCTCCGGGTGCCCGCCCGAATGCCGCATGGTTAAACTTTGTGGTGAGTTCGCGCGCACGCGCCAAAATTCGCCAGATGCTCAAGAACCTCAAACGTGATGACTCCGTTTCTCTGGGCCGTCGCCTGCTGAATCATGCATTGGGAGCTGGTAAGAAACTGTCAGACATTCCACCAGAGAACATCAAAAATGAGCTGGATCGTATGAAGCTCACGGCGATGGATGATTTACTGGCTGAAATAGGCCTCGGTAACGCGATGAGTGTTGTTGTTGCTAAAAATCTGATGGGTGACCAGTCTTCTATGGCGAGCTCAGGCACACGCAATCTGCCGATTAAAGGCGCGGATGGCGTACTGATTACCTTCGCCAAATGCTGTCGCCCAATTCCAGGTGACCCGATCATTGCCCACATCAGTCCTGGCAAAGGTCTGGTTATCCACCATGAATCCTGCCGCAATATCCGCGGCTATCAGAAAGAACCTGAGAAATTCATGGCGGTTGACTGGGATGACCATCAGGAAACCGATCAGGAATTTATCGCTGAAATTAAAGTCGATATGTTCAATCATCAGGGTGCTCTGGCCAACCTGACCGCAGCGATCAACGCTGCGCAGTCGAATATCCAGAGTCTGAGCACGGAAGAAAAAGACGGCCGTGTCTACAGCGCCTTTATCCGCCTGACGACCCGCGATCGCGTTCATCTGGCGAATATTATGCGTAAAATTCGTATCATGCCGGACGTTATCAAAGTAACCCGCAACCGAAACTGATTGTTATGACCCCAGAACGTTATGCACGTATTCGTGAAATGCTGACGGCCCGCCAGCCAGACCTCACAGTCTGTATGGAACAGGTGCATAAACCACATAACGTTTCTGCTGTCATTCGCACCGCCGATGCTGTTGGCGTGCATGAAATTCATGCAGTCTGGCCGACGACAAGAATGAAAACGCTGGTCTCTTCTGCCGCAGGCAGCAACAGTTGGGTTCAGGTCAAAACACACAAAACTATTCAAGATGCCGTCGCCAAAATGAAGGCGCAGGGCATGCAAATCTTAGCCACAAACCTCTCTGAAAAAGCCGTCGACTTTCGCGCGATTGATTACACCCTTCCGACATGTATTTTACTGGGTCAGGAGAAAACCGGCATTACGCCTGAAGCACTCGCACTGGCAGACAGCGACATCATCATTCCGATGATTGGCATGGTGCAGTCGTTAAATGTTTCAGTGGCCTCGGCCCTGATTCTTTATGAAGCCCAACGCCAGCGCGAAAATGCCGGAATGTATCGTCGCGAAAGCACCGTGTTGAGCGAGAAAGAACAACAGCGTTTGCTGTTTGAAGGTGGCTATCCGGTTCTGTCTAACGTGGCGAAAAGAAAGAAGTTACCTCGCCCGTTCATTGATGAAACCGGTCAGATTATTGCTGATGACGAATGGTGGACGGCGATGCAAATGACGGTCAAAAAAAGATGAAAGGCCGCCTGCTCGACGCTATCCCACTCACGTCACTTTCTGGCGTCGGAGCCAGTCAGGCAGACAAACTCGCTAAGCTCGGCCTTGAAACTATTCAGGATTTACTGCTTCACCTTCCCCTGCGATATGAAGACCGCACCCGTCTGTACGCCATAAACGATTTACAACCCGGACTGTTTGCCACCATTGAAGGTGAAGTGCTGCGCAGTGACATCAGCTTTGGTCGTCGCAGAATGCTGACCTGCCAGATCAGTGACGGCACCGGGCTGGTCACACTGCGCTTCTTCAATTTCAATGCCGCGATGAAAAACAGTCTGGCCGCAGGCCGACGCGTGACCGCATATGGCGAAATCAAACGCGGCACGATTGGCGCAGAAATTATTCATCCCGAATACCGCATTCAGGGCGAAAACAGCGAAGTCGTTTTGCAGGAATCGCTGACACCGGTTTATCCAACCACTGAAGGCATTCGTCAGGCGACGCTGCGCAAACTGACCGATCAGGCGCTTGAGCTGCTTGATACCGTTCCTGTCGTCGAGCTATTGCCGGAAGAGCTAAGTCGCTCGTTGATTTCGTTGCCCGAGGCGCTGCATCTTCTCCATCGTCCACCACCAGACATTCAGTTGGCCGACCTCGAGAAAGGTCATCATCCGGCACAGCGCCGTCTGATAATGGAAGAGTTACTGGCGCATAATCTCAGCATGCTGGCCGTGCGCGCAGGTACGCAAAGTTATAAAGCGTTGCCGTTACATCACGACGATCGCCTGAAAAAACAGTTCCTCGCTTCTCTTCCGTTCAGCCCTACCGGTGCACAAGATCGCGTTGTGGCCGAAATTGAGCAGGATCTGGCAAAAAGTTATCCGATGATGCGTCTGGTCCAGGGCGATGTCGGCTCAGGTAAAACGCTGGTCGCTGCCCTCGCCGCACTTTGCGCCATCGCGCAGGGGCAGCAGGTAGGCCTGATGGCACCGACGGAATTACTCGCCGAACAGCACGCCAATAACTTTCGCCAGTGGTTCGAACCGCTGGGAATTCAGGTTGGCTGGCTGGCCGGTAAGCAAAAAGGCAAAGCCCGGCAGGCACAGCAGGAAGCGATTGCCAGCGGCCAGGTATCCATGGTGGTTGGCACTCACGCCATCTTCCAGGAACAGGTGCTTTTCTCCTCGTTATCTCTGGTGATCATTGATGAACAACACCGCTTTGGTGTTCATCAGCGGCTGGCATTGTGGGAAAAAGGGTTACAGCAAGGCTTCCATCCGCATCAGTTAATCATGACCGCTACGCCCATCCCAAGAACGCTGGCGATGACGGCTTACGCCGATCTGGATACCTCGGTGATTGACGAGTTACCGCCGGGACGCACGCCGGTGACTACCGTTGCCATTGCGGATACACGACGCAGCGACATAATCAGCCGCGTTAAAAGCGCCTGTGAGCTGGAAAATCGTCAGGCCTATTGGGTCTGTACGCTGATCGAAGAATCAGAAATGCTGGAAGCGCAGGCGGCAGAAGCCACATGGGAAGGTCTGAAAGAAGCTCTACCTGCACTGAATATCGGGTTGGTTCATGGCCGTATGAAGGCTCAGGAAAAACAAGCCGTCATGCAGGCGTTCAAAAAAGGCGAAGTACAGCTGCTGGTGGCAACGACTGTGATTGAAGTGGGAGTCGACGTGCCGAATGCCAGCCTGATGATCATCGAAAACCCGGAACGTCTGGGTTTGGCGCAACTGCATCAACTACGCGGCCGCGTTGGCCGTGGTGCGGTAGCTTCCCACTGCGTACTGTTATACAAAACGCCGCTCAGCAAGACGGCTCAGAAGCGTTTGCAGGTACTGCGCGACAGTAATGACGGTTTTGTGATTGCTCAGCAGGATTTAGAAATTCGTGGTCCGGGTGAATTGCTGGGTACCCGTCAGACCGGCAGCGCCGAATTCAAAGTGGCCGATTTGCTGCGCGATCAGGCAATGATCCCAGATGTGCAGCGCATCGCGCGCTATCTTCAGCAACAGTTCCCCGATCATGCCAAAGCGCTGATTGAACGCTGGCTGCCGGAAAGAGTGCGTTATACCAACGCCTGATCCCGCCTTTTTCTGCCAAAACATCATTAAAAATGATGCTTCCTTAGCAACTATTCCTCAGAGTTTTGTTAGAAAATCATCCTTAACCACTTTCTTCCCTGGTTATTTGATGACCTTCACAGACTCACATAAAGTCTGTAACCGGTTTCACATCCCACATCTACACTGATGATAATTAAGGCAACCCTGTGTGATTCCTTCACCATAAGGCCAATATCATTATGAGCATCAGCCAGTCTCTGTTTCAGTTTATTGAACAAAAAATCAGCCCGTTCGCGGCCCGCTTATCCTCTCAACGTCATGTTATGGCGGTGCGCGACGGCTTTATTTCAGCAATGCCGTTTATGATTGTTGGCTCGTTTCTGTTAGTTTTCGTGCATCCTCCTTTTTCGCCGGAATCCTCCTGGGGATTTGCCCGCAGCTGGTTGGCGTTATCAGCGAAATATGAGCTTCAGATACTGACACCGTTCAATATGACGATGGGCATCATGTCGATCTACATCGCGGCGTCCATTGCCTACAATCTGGCGAGAAGCTACAAACTTGACCCCTTTATGACCGCGATGCTGTCGTTGATGTCGTTCCTGTTAGTCGCTGCGCCACAGGTTGATAAAAAGATGTCAACGGAGGCGCTGGGCGGTGTAGGTATTTTCACCGCTATATTGGTCGCGATTTATGTCACCGAACTGACGCGGCTGCTAAAGAAATACAATATCGGCATACGGCTTCCTGAGCAGGTACCTTCAAACATTAAACATTCATTTGATCTGCTGATCCCGATTATTGCCCTGGTGATTACGCTGTTTCCGATCAGCTTACTGGTGCAGGCGGGCTTCGATATGCTGCTGCCGCAGGCCATTATGGCGTTGTTTGAGCCGCTGATTTCTGCCGCCGACTCGCTTCCGGCCGTTCTGGTGGCGGTGCTGATTTGTCATCTCCTATGGTTCGCCGGGATCCACGGTTCGGCGATTGTCTCAGGGATGTTACAGGCATTCTGGCTGACCAATCTCGGGCTGAATCAGACCGCGCTGGCCGCCGGATTGCCGATGACGCACATCATGACTGAGGCGTTCTGGAATTTCCTTATCGTCATTGGCGGTTCTGGCGCGACAATCGGTCTGGTGTTGCTGTTTTGTCGCAGCAAGTCAGCGCATCTGCGGACCATGGGGAAACTCAGTCTGGTGCCGAGTTGTTTCAACATCAACGAGCCGGTGATTTTCGGTACCCCAATCGTTATGAACCCGGTATTTTTCATCCCGTTCCTGCTGGCCCCGATGGTCAATGCCGTGATCGCTTATCTGGCCGTTTCCACGGATCTTCTCCCGCACATGATCTCACTGGTTCCGTGGACATCCCCGGCGCCGATTGGCGCAGCCTGGGCGATGGGCTGGGATTTCAAAGTGTCGATTTTGGTCATCATGCTGATGGCGCTGTCTATGATGATTTACTACCCATTCTTCAAAGTCTACGAGAAGCAGTTACTGACTCAGGAGAAAGCAGCGGAAGCCGAAAAAGTCTTTACTGAGCAAGCTGACGCAGCAAATTAAGCAAATTTGGAGTGATGAATCGGGCACAAAAACATGGGTTTTTGTGCCCTTATTTAGTTCAAGCAGTTAAGCAATTGCCGGGAAGACCGGCAGCATCAGGAACAATTTAATGACGATGGCATTGGCGATATCAAGGAAAAACGCGCCGACCATAGGAACAACTAAAAATGCCAGATGTGAAGGACCGAACTGGTTAGTGATCGCCTGCATATTAGCAATCGCTGTTGGCGTTGCGCCCAGACCAAATCCGCAGTGGCCTGCTGCCAGCACCGCTGCATCGTAATTTTTGCCCATCACGCGATAGGTGACGAAAATCGCGTAAAGCGCCATCGCGATAGTCTGCACGAGCAGGATGGCCATCATCGGCAACGCCAGCGACGCCATTTCCCAGAGTTTGAGGCTCATCAGCGCCATCGCCAGAAACAGCGACAGGCTGACGTTGCCCAGCACCGAGACCGCACGATCAAATACGCGGTAGAAACCCAACCATGCGAGAAGATTACTCAGGATCACGCCAACAAACAGGACACAGACAAAGGTCGGAATTTCGAAAGCGGAGCCATGCAGTAGTTCGGAAATACGGGTGCCTGCACTCAGACAGATGGCGATCAGCGCAATAGTCTCCACGAGCACCAGCGGAGTGATCATGCGGCCAATCGCAGGTTTTTCGAATGCGCTCGGATCGGCTGAATCATCAAGCGAGCCGTTAGGCGTTGAAGAGTGACTCACCAGATAACGCGCCACTGGCCCGCCAATAATGCCGCCGAGCACCAGCCCGAATGTCGCACAGGCCATCGCTACTTCGGTGGCATTCTCAAAGCCATAGCGTTCTATGAACACCTTACTCCAAGCTGCGCCAGTACCGTGGCCGCCGGACAGCGTTACGGAACCGGCCAGCAGCCCCATCAGGGGATCCATTCCCAACATTTTTGCCATGCCTATGCCAATAACGTTTTGCAGCAACAGCAATCCGACGACGACAAACACCAGCAGCATCAGGCTTTTTCCGCCGGAACGCAGACTGGCCAGATTCGCGTTAAGACCGATGGTGGCAAAGAATGCCAGCATCAGAGGTTCTTTTAACGAAATATCAAAACCAATTTCCCAGCCAAATATCCGGTTGGCGATCAGCAGCACAACGGCAACTAACAAACCGCCCGCGACAGGTTCAGGAATGGTGTATTTTTTAAGAAAGTTAATCGACTGAACGCATTTGCGCCCTAAAAGGAGAACCAGCGTGGCAGCCACCAGCGTGCCGTAGGTATCGAGCTGAATCATTCACGAACTCCATTTTGTAATAAATCCAATAAAATTATTGAGTTATAGATTTCTCAATTCATTATTTTTCCCCAGAGGATGAATTAGAAGTCAATAACGCTAAATCACGCAAGAAAAACAGGGCTTAACAAACCCATTAACTCAAATTAATGACGACAAATCCGTGTTAGCAAACGATTGCTTTTATTGTCGATTTCAATAAAAATGCCCGCTTTGCCGCTTATTGGAATGCCACAACATGAGTACGCAAACAGCAGAACAAGAAACACAGCAATCCGACCTTTCCCGCCAGACTAAAAGTGAACTGATTTACCGGCTCGAAGACCGCCCCCCAATTCCTCAGACGTTATTTGCCGCCTGCCAGCATTTGCTGGCGATGTTTGTAGCCGTGATCACCCCGGCATTACTGATTTGTCAGGCATTGGGGCTCCCCGCGCAGGACACCCAGCACATCATCAGCATGTCGCTTTTTGCCTCTGGTCTGGCTTCCATTTTACAAATTAAAACCTGGGGTCCGGTGGGCTCGGGACTTCTCTCGATTCAGGGCACCAGCTTTAACTTTGTTTCGCCGCTGATTATGGGCGGTCTGGCGCTGAAAAATGGCGGTGCCGATGTCCCGACCATGATGGCCGCATTGTTCGGGACGCTGATGCTGGCGTCTTGTACTGAAATCATTCTCTCACGCTTCCTGCACCTCGCCCGGCGCGTGATCACCCCGCTGGTTTCCGGGATTGTAGTGATGATTATCGGCCTCTCGCTGATTCAGGTCGGTCTGACATCCATCGGTGGCGGATATGCCGCGATGAGCGACCACACCTTTGGCGCACCGAAAAACCTGATGCTGGCCGCTGTGGTTCTGGTGGTGATTATTTTACTCAATCGTCAGCGTAACCCTTACCTGCGTGTGGCCTCGCTGGTTATTGCGATGGCAGTGGGCTATCTGGCCGCATGGATGATGGGGATGTTGCCGACCGTGGCACCCTCGTCACAAACCAGCGGGATCACCTTCCCGACGCCGCTTTACTACGGTCTGGGAATTGACTGGAATCTTCTGATCCCGCTGATGCTTATCTTTATGGTCACCTCGCTGGAAACTATTGGTGATATCACCGCGACATCCGACGTTTCCGAGCAACCGGTCAGCGGCCCGCTTTACATGAAGCGCATCAAGGGCGGCGTGCTGGCCAACGGCCTGAACTCCATGCTCTCTGCGGTGTTCAATACCTTCCCGAATTCCTGCTTCGGCCAAAATAACGGCGTAATCCAACTGACCGGCGTTGCCAGCCGTTATGTAGGGTTTGTCGTGGCGCTGATGCTGATTGTCCTGGGACTTTTCCCTGCGGTTGCCGGATTCGTTCAGCACATCCCTGAACCGGTTCTTGGCGGCGCGACCATCGTGATGTTTGGTACCATCGCGGCTTCCGGTGTACGTATTGTTTCCCGTGAACGTCTGAACCGCCGCGCGATTATGATCATGGCGCTGTCTCTGGCAGTCGGCATGGGAGTATCCCAGCAGCCATTGATCCTGCAATTCGCGCCAGATTGGATCAAAACCCTGCTCTCCTCCGGGATTGCTGCAGGCGGGATTACTGCGATTGTTCTGAATTTGGTTTTTCCTCACGAAAAGTCATAACCGACTGTAATACGCATGCAACGGCGGCAGGTGGTTCGGAACCCCTGCCGCTTTTTATTGTCTGCAGTCTGCTAAGCTGTTGAGAAATTTCGCTGTTTGCGGCATAAACAGAGAACCTATATCCCTAATTCACGCTACAGGCCCCAGACGATGAGATTTATCGGTAAAATTTTGCTGACGTTCGTCCTGCTTCTGGTACTGGCGATTGTGCTGGTGTACGTCCTATTACAGACCCGCTGGGCGGCGGGTAAACTCAGTACCTGGGTCACAGATAACAGTGATTACCGGCTCGCCGTCGAAAAATTGGACCACGACTGGTCAACGCCGGGGCGGGTGACGCTCACTAATGTCATCTTCGGGCAGAAAAATCAGCCTGAAACGCTCAGCGCCGGTGAAGTCGATCTCGATTTAAGCTGGCGTCAGATTACTGAACCGCGCTTTTTCGATCGCGTCGTGCTGATTAACGGACGCCTGAACGTCAGCCCCTCCGCCATGAACCTGCCTTTTCAGGCCAATACGCTGCAACTGAGCAAAATGGCGCTGACCGGAAACGCCGCCGGACTGGAGATTCAGGGTCAGCAGATCAATGCCGGGATTTCCCCATGGCAACCCAACCCCCTCCAGCTGTTGGGCGATAAAGCGGATTTTCAGCTCAGTGCGGCGAACCTTACCGTCAACGGGCTTCCCGCCGAAAACGTCCTGATTCAGGGTAACCTGAATAATAAAATTCTCACGCTGGGCAATTTTGGGGGTGATTTAGCGCGCGGTCAGCTCACCGGCAAAGCCACTCAGGCAGCGGATGGCAGCTGGAATATCGAAAACCTGCGCCTGAGCAATGTGCGCCTGCAAACATCCAAATCGCTTTCTGAGTTTTTCGATGATTTCCAGACGCTGCCAAAAGTCACCATCGAACGGCTTGATCTGATCGACGCCCGTTTGCAGGGAACCGACTGGGCATTCAGCGATGTTGATCTTTCCGTACAGGATGTGACGCTGGAAAAAGGCGACTGGCAAAGCAATGACGGCGAAATCTCGCTAAACGCGACTGATATGATTAACGGCAATTTGCATATTCAGGATCCGATCATCAATCTCGATCTGACTGCGCAAGGCATTTCTATCAAGCAGGCTACGGCACGCTGGGAGCGCAGTTTGTTGCGTACCACCGGCAACTGGCTCCGCGCCAATAAACGCCTGCAACTTGATGAGCTTTCTGTCGCCGGGCTGGAATACACGCTGCCGCAAAACTGGAGACAACTTTGGGTACAGCCACTGCCGGATTCCCTGGCTGAAATCTCGATTGGCCGGTTTATTGCCAACAGAAACCTGATCATTGATATCGATCCACATTTCCCCTTCCAGCTAACGGCGTTGGATGGGCTGGGTAACAATCTGCTGCTGGCGCGTAATCACCAGTGGGGGATCTGGAATGGTAAGCTGAATCTGAACGCCAGCGAAGCGACGTTCAACCGGAACGACGTGCGCCGCCCTTCCATTACGCTGGAGGCCAGTGACCGTCAGGTGAATATTTCTGAGCTGAGCGCGTTCACTAAAGAGGGATTGCTGGAAGCCACCGGGACGGTGGATCAGCAACCACAGCGCCAGTTCTCGGTGAAAATGACCGGGCGCGCCGTGCCAGCTAATCAACTGGAAAACTGGGGATGGCCGCATCTGCAGCTTGACGGTAACGCCAACATGCAGCTCAATCTGCAAGGGCAGATGCCGGCTAACGTGGATTACAAGCCTACGCTCAACGGCACACTTCAGGTGAACGGCGCCAACGGTCAGATTATCAACCAGAGAATGCTGAACGGACTGGTTTCCGGCGCAGTAACACCGTAACTGCCAGCACTGTTTTCTGAAAAGAAAAAGCACCGCCATCGCGGTGCTTTTTTATGCGCTTATATTTAGGCTGAAAATTAGTTAATTGCAGGTTCCAGCGGCGCACCGGGAGCTGCCGGCAGAACAAGATAAGTACCTTCAAATACTGCGCCTTCGGCCTCATCGCCGTACAAATTCACTTCAAGCTGCACGCGTGCTTTACGCCCGCGCGCCAGGCGGTCCAGATCGCCACTAACTGAACCGAGATCGGCCACCGCACGCGGCCTGCCGGTCACAGGCGAACTGTAGCGGATATGCGCATCGGCCAGAACAATAGTCCCGCCAAGATGACGTTCACGAAGCAGCAGCCAAATCAGCCCCCAGCCGGTCAGCGTCGCGAGTGAAAATAAACTACCCGCAAACAGCGTGTGGTGCGGATTCTGATTGCCGTTCTCCGGCATCGTGGTAACAAACCGCTGGCCAGTGTACTGGCTGATGCGCACGCCCATTTTTTCACTGAGAGGAATATGATCGTACCAGGCCTGTTGCAGCTGACCACACCAGTCGGGGCGATGGAGAATGTCATCCAACGTTTCAACCGGTTTGATCATCAGGAAGTGTCGCACCGGCGTGGTTTGCGGCGTGGTAATTTCTCCCTGATTGATGAAACCCAGTTTGGCAAAAAACTCTACGGCGTCTTCACGGGCACTACACACCACGCGCTTAACGCCTTCCTGACGCGCCACAGACTCCAGAGTCATCGCCACCAACGTTCCCAGCCCTTTATCCTGCACGTTCGGGTCAACCGCCAGGAAGCGGATAGAGGCCTCATTGTCGGCATTGATATATAAACGGCCCACAGCGACCGGGCAGCCCTGTTCATCCACCACCATCTGATGATGCGCAATGGAATCGTAAGCATCGCGCTCTGACCCTTCGGGCTGACGCAATGGCTTGCGCAGCATTTCCCAGCGAAATCGGTAATAATCGGCCAGTTCTTTTTCGGTCGTCGGTACTCTCAGGTGATACATAATTGTGTTCTCTCCGGCGTTTATGCCTTTTCGATCAGACTTGTAGCCAGAAGGTCACCGGCCCGTCGTTCACCAGCGCCACTTTCATATCCGCAGCAAAGCGGCCGGTTTCGGTAGCGATACCTTTTTCACGGCACTGCCCGCAGAAATACTGATACAGACGGTCGGCTTCCTGCGGCTCTGCGCCGCGTGAAAAGCCGGGGCGCATGCCTTTTTGCGTGTCCGCCGCCAGCGTAAACTGCGATACGACCAGCAGGCTTCCCCCCGCCTGCTGGACGTTTAGATTCATTTTGTCATTTTCGTCACCGAATATCCGGTACCCGATCACCCGTTCACACAGGCGTTTGGCTTTTTGCTCATCATCTCCCTGTTCGACACCCAGTAACACCAGCAATCCCGGCCCGATCTCACCGCAGACGTCGCCATCAATGGTAACGCTGGCATTTAACACCCGCTGAATTAACGCAATCATAAACATCCTTCTGACTGATTATTCTGCTGCCACATCTTGAGCAGACTGCAATTTTCTCAGGGAACGAAACTCGCCGAGCGTCACGGTGATTTCTGCTCCCAAAAGCACGATACACCAGCTGACATAGACCCAAAGAAATAAAATTGGGATCACCGCCAGTACGCCATAAATCAGCTGATAGGACGGGAAAAGCTGGATATATAAAGCAAAGATTTTCTTACTTAATTCAAATAATGCCCCCGAGAAGAGCGCACCAATCAGCGCATCTTTCGCCGGTACTCTGACCGTCGGCACAACCTGATACAACAGCCAGAAAGATATCCATGAAATCAGCAATGGTAGAATGCGCAGAGCATGGTCAATCAGCGAATGTACGCCGCTGATATTCAGCCAGTTCAGCGATAGCAAATAGGAGCTGATGGCCACGCTGGCGACCAGCAGGATAGGCCCGAGCGTCAGCACCATCCAGTACACGGCGAAGGAGAATACGATCGGGCGTTTAGTTTTGCTGTCCCAGATTTTGTTCAGGACGCTGTCTACCGAGGCTATCAAAAGCAGCGCGGTAACGATTAAGCCGCAGGTGCCCACGGCGGTCATTTTGCTGGAGTTCGCCACAAACTGTTCGAGATAGCGCTGGATGGTATTGCCGGTCGCAGGCATGAAGTTAGAGAAAATAAAGGTTTTGAGCTGCGCGCTGATATCCGAAAAAACCGGAAATAAGGCGAACAGCGAAAAAACCACCGCGATCAGCGGCACGAGAGAAAGCAAAGAGACATAGGCTAAATGGCCCGCCAGAAGCGTCAGGCCATCTTTATCTGAACGCCGCAGAAGAAGGCGCGTAAATTTCCAGCATGATTTCGGGTAGTGGCTCAGTGCCCGTTTCTGCATCACAACATCCTTCAGGAAAAGTACTTCGGTACTGTCTGATTATCTTCCACCCACACGGATTCAATCCCCACGGCACGTGCCGCTTCGATATTCTCGATCACATCATCAAAGAACACAGCGTCACCGGCACTGATGCCTTCATGTGCCAGAACATGCTGGAAAATGCCCGGCTCAGGTTTTCGCATACCGATGTTTTGTGAGAGATAAATAGCGTCGGTGTTGGCTTCGATTTCAGGGTAATTTTGCGGCCAGAAATCCAGATGCAGGCGGTTAGTATTCGATAAGACCACCACGCGATGCCCCTGCTGGCGCAGCGTTTTGAAGATCTCAATCATTTCAGCGCGCAAGCCAACAAACACCGACTGCCAGCCAAGGCTGAACTGTTCGAAGCTCAGCGCGATACCCAATTCATGGCAGAGTTCGGCGGCAAACTCTTCGTCGCTGATTTCACCCCGCTCGTGCTTCTGGAAGACTTCGCCCATTGAGAATCGCTCAGTTAGCGTCGCAAGCGGCGTTCCGCTGAAATTGCTCCATACGCCAAGAACACGTTTGAAATCAATATCAATAATGACGTTTCCCATATCAAAAATGTACAGCATTGCACGCTCCTGATTTCAAAGATGACTGTTAACTTTAGCGGTAAAACGTACAGCTGAACAGTGACAGAATTGCGGGATGACGCGCAGGGGCAGAAAAAAAACATAAAAAAAACAGGGTACCAAAGGCACCCTGTTTCTGTGTAACGGCTTTACGTTAAAGAAGATTACGCTTCTTTAGGACCACGCATTGCACGTTTACGATCGTTCTCAGTCAGGTGACGTTTACGGATACGCACAGACAGAGGAGTCACTTCGACCAGTTCGTCATCATCGATGAATTCCAGAGCTTGCTCCAGAGACATTTTGATAGCAGGAACCAGAGTCGTTGCTTCGTCAGTACCAGACGCACGCATGTTGGTCAGTTTCTTACCGGTCAGACAGTTCACAGTCAGGTCGTTAGAACGTGAGTGAATACCGATGATCTGGCCTTCATACACTTCTGCGCCGTGGCCCAGGAACAATTTACCGCGGTCTTGCAGGCTGTACAGTGCGAACGCAACGGCTTTACCCTGACCGTTAGAAATCAGCACGCCGTTCTGACGCTGACCGATTTCACCCTGACGAACATCATCGTAGTGGCTGAATGTGGAGTACAGCAGACCGGTACCTGAAGTCATGGTCATGAATTCAGTACGGAAGCCGATCAGGCCACGTGCCGGGATCAGGTAATCAAGACGGATACGACCTTTACCGTCTGGGATCATGTCTTTGACATCGCCTTTGCGCTCACCCATGGCCTGCATAACAGAACCTTGATGTTGCTCTTCGATATCCAGTGTCACGTTCTCGAATGGCTCTTGCATGCGGCCATCGATTTTACGGTTGATTACTTTAGGACGGGAAACCGCCAGCTCGAAACCTTCGCGACGCATGTTTTCGATCAGAACCGACAGGTGAAGTTCACCACGGCCTGAAACGCGGAATGCATCAGCATCTTCAGTTTCGTCAACGCGCAATGCCACGTTGTGTACCAGTTCTTTGTTCAGACGATCAAGGATCTGACGTGAAGTCACATACTTGCCTTCTTTACCACAGAACGGAGAGGTGTTGACGTTGAAGTACATAGTCACGGTGGGTTCATCAACGCTCAGCGCTGGCAGTGCTTCAACATTTGCCGGGTCACAGATAGTGTCGGAAATGTTCAGTTCACCCAGACCGGTGATTGCGATGATATCGCCCGCTTCAGCAACGGTCGCTTCGATACGCTCAAGACCCATGTGAGTCAGAACTTTACCGACTTTACCGTTACGGGTTTTGCCTTCGCTGTCGATCACAGTGATCTGTTGGTTAGGCTTAACAGTACCACGCTTGATACGGCCGATGCCGATAACGCCAACGTAGTTGTTGTAGTCCAGCTGAGAGATTTGCATCTGGAAAGGTGCTTCCATCTCAACTTGTGGCGGAGATACGTGGTCAACGATCGCCTGGTACAGCGGGGTCATGTCTTCGGCCATATCGTTATGGTCGGTACCCGCGATACCCAACAATGCAGATGCATAGATGATTGGGAAATCGAGTTGTTCGTCGGTTGCGTCCAGGTTTACGAACAGGTCGAAGACCTGATCAACAACCCAGTCAGGACGCGCGCCAGGGCGGTCAACCTTGTTGATTACCACGATCGGCTTCAGACCATTAGCGAAGGCTTTTTTAGTCACGAAGCGGGTTTGCGGCATTGGGCCATCCATTGCATCCACAACCAGCAGCACCGAGTCGACCATTGACATCACACGCTCAACCTCACCGCCGAAGTCGGCGTGTCCTGGGGTATCCACGATGTTGATGCGGTAGTCTTTCCAATTAATGGCGGTGTTTTTTGCGAGGATGGTAATCCCACGCTCTTTCTCCAAATCGTTGGAGTCCATTACGCGTTCGGTAGCTTCTGCACGTTCTCCGAAAGTACCGGATTGTTGCAGCAGCTTGTCGACCAGGGTGGTTTTACCATGGTCAACGTGGGCAATAATGGCGATGTTACGCAAATTTTCGATCACAGCTTTGCCTCAGGCATTAGAAATAGCGCGCTATTGTACACGTATTAAGCGAGGTTCTAAACAAGATCACAAGGATCTTGTTGAAACAACTTAAGGATGGTTACTTTGTGATCCCTTTCACGGTGCAAAAAGAACACTGAACCAATATGACGCACCACTTTGGTGCTTTACATCTCACGATTAGCACCATTGTAGTGCATAACTTCCGTTATGGTGCATACTTATTGAGAGCAAGAGCCCTGTAAAATGGCGTTGTTTGCATTTTCTCAAAGTTGGCACAGTTTTCGCTATACCTTTTACAGGGTGAAAAGAGTCTTATCAGACAATAATAGTGCTGTTTAGGCCACACGCCAGTTCCAGTAAGGCTGTTATTTCCAACTAAAGACCAAAAAATGGTTATTCGTTCCACGACGATAATGAGAAATTCGGGAGAACTAGTATGTCCGCTGAACACGTTTTGACGATGCTGAATGAGCATGAAGTGAAATTCGTAGATTTACGTTTCACTGATACCAAAGGCAAAGAACAGCACGTCACCATTCCTGCACACCAGGTTAGCGCCGACTTCTTCGAAGAAGGTAAAATGTTTGATGGCTCTTCAATCGGTGGCTGGAAAGGCATTAACGAATCTGACATGGTTCTGATGCCAGATGCCAGCACTGCTGTTCTGGACCCATTCTTTGAAGAAACCACACTGATCATTCGTTGCGATATCCTTGAGCCAACAACGCTGCAAGGTTATGACCGTGACCCACGTTCAACGTCTAAGCGTGCAGAAGATTTCCTGCGGGCTTCCGGCATCGCGGACACCGTTCTGTTCGGGCCAGAGCCAGAATTCTTCCTGTTTGATGATGTGCGTTTCGGCAGCAGCATCTCCGGTTCTCACGTCGCTATCGATGATATCGAAGGCGCATGGAACTCTGCGACTAAATACGAAGGCGGCAACAAAGGCCACCGTCCTGCAGTAAAAGGCGGCTACTTCCCGGTTCCTCCGGTCGACTCCTCTCAGGATCTGCGTTCTACCATGTGTCTGACCATGGAAGAAATGGGCCTGGTTGTTGAAGCTCACCACCACGAAGTAGCAACTGCTGGTCAGAACGAAGTGGCAACCCGCTTCAACACCATGACCAAGAAAGCTGACGAAATCCAAATCTACAAATACGTGGTTCACAACGTGGCTCACGCATTTGGCAAAACCGCGACCTTCATGCCAAAACCAATGTTTGGCGATAACGGTTCCGGTATGCACTGCCATATGTCCTTGTTCAAGAACGGTAATAACCTGTTCTCTGGCGACAAATACGGCGGCCTGTCTGAAATGGCACTGTTCTACATCGGCGGTATCATCAAACACGCTAAAGCGATCAACGCCTACGCTAACCCGACTACCAACTCCTACAAGCGTTTGGTCCCGGGCTACGAAGCTCCAGTAATGCTGGCGTACTCTGCGCGTAACCGTTCTGCATCCATCCGTATTCCACACGTATCAAGCCCTAAAGCGATGCGTATCGAAGCACGTTTCCCTGATCCAGCGGCTAACCCATACCTAGCGTTCGCTGCACTGATGATGGCTGGCGTCGACGGTATCATCAACAAAATCCATCCTGGTGATGCGATGGATAAAAACCTGTATGACCTGCCACCGGAAGAAGAAGCAGAAATTCCAAAAGTTGCAGGCTCACTGGAAGAAGCGATGAACTGCCTGAGCGAAGACCGCGAGTTCCTGACCCGTGGCGGCGTGTTCACCGATGACGCGATCGATGCTTATATCGCTCTGCGTAAAGAAGAGATGGACCGTGTTCGCATGACTCCGCACCCGGTTGAGTTCGAACTGTACTACAGCGTTTAATAAATAAATCAGCATCTACTCTTCGATTAGAGCTGAACTCAGCGCCCGTCTTCGTACAGGCGCTGAGCGGAATACCCGACTGAAGGTCAGGTAGTGAGAAAACCTTCAGCGTCAAAATCAAGTAAGACGATTTAATTTGTTGCCGTGGAAACTTTCAGCCCATCTCCGGATGGGCTTTTTTCTCCACACTCTTTCCTGCTTAACCCCTCTGGCCCGTGTTTTCGCCGGGTAACGAGATAAAATGCACCCATCCGGTGCGGGAGACTGCGGTATGGCAACTGGCAAACTGCCCGATGCTGGGCAGATCCTGAATTCCTTAATCAACAGCGTTCTGTTGTTGGACGACGATTTGGCGGTGCACTACGCCAATCCGGCGGCTCAGCAGCTGCTGGCGCAAAGTTCCCGCAAACTTTTTGGCACACCTTTGCCAGAGCTGGTGGGATATTTTTCGCTGAATATCGAGTTGATGCGTGAAAGTCTGACGGCCGGACAGGGCTTTACAGACAGCGAAGTCACTTTGGTGGTGGATGGCCGCGCGCATGTGCTGTCACTGACTGCCCAGATGCTGCCGGAAGGTTTCATTCTGGTGGAACTGGCCCCAATGGATAATCAGCGCAGGCTGAGCCAGGAACAATTGCAGCATGCTCAACAAGTTGCCGCGCGTGATTTAATCCGCGGTCTGGCGCATGAAATTAAAAATCCGCTCGGTGGATTACGTGGCGCAGCTCAGTTGTTATCCAGAGCGCTCCCGGATCCGGCGCTCCTGGAATACACCAAAGTCATTATTGAGCAGGCCGACCGCTTGCGTAATCTGGTTGATCGTTTGCTGGGGCCTCAGCGCCCAAGTCAGCACGTCACGCAAAGCATTCATCAGGTTGCAGAACGTGTTTGCCAGCTGGTGTCGATGGAGAAGCCGGATAACGTTCAGCTCGTGAGGGACTACGACCCAAGCCTGCCAGAACTGGCGCATGACCCCGACCAGATTGAACAAATTTTATTGAACATCACCCGCAATGCTCTGCAGGCACTCGGGGAGGAAGGCGGCACAATTACACTGCGTACGCGCACTGCTTTCCAGATAACGTTACATGGCGTGCGTTATCGTCTGGCGGCCCGTATCGATATTGAAGATGACGGCCCCGGCGTACCGGCCCATTTGCAGGACACCCTTTTTTACCCCATGGTCAGTGGCCGCGAGGGGGGCACCGGTTTGGGCCTGTCCATCGCGCGCAGTTTGATTGATCAGCATTCGGGTAAAGTTGAATTTAACAGTTGGCCAGGACATACCGAATTCTCGGTTTTCCTGCCTATTCGCCAGTGAGGTTCTTATGCAACGAGGGATAGTCTGGATCGTCGATGACGATAGCTCCATCCGCTGGGTACTTGAACGTGCGCTCACTGGGGCAGGTTTGCACTGCACTACGTTTGACAGCGGTAATGAAGTGCTGGAAGCCATTGCGACTCAAACCCCTGACGTTTTGTTATCAGATATCCGCATGCCCGGCATGGACGGTTTAGCGCTGCTGAAACAGATTAAACAGCGCCATCCGATGCTTCCGGTCATCATAATGACAGCGCATTCCGATCTGGATGCTGCCGTCAGCGCGTATCAGCAAGGTGCGTTTGATTATCTGCCAAAACCGTTCGACATTGATGAAGCAGTAGCGCTGGTAGAACGCGCCATCAGTCATTACCAGGAACAGCAACAACCGGCGCGCACTCAGCCCGCCAGCGGTCCGACGGCTGACATTATTGGCGAAGCGCCAGCCATGCAGGATGTTTTCCGCATCATAGGCCGCCTGTCCCGCTCGTCGATCAGCGTCCTGATCAACGGCGAATCAGGCACCGGTAAAGAACTGGTTGCTCATGCTCTTCACCGCCACAGCCCGCGCGCTAAAGCCCCTTTTATCGCGTTAAATATGGCCGCAATCCCGAAAGACCTGATCGAGTCGGAACTGTTCGGCCACGAGAAAGGCGCATTTACCGGCGCGAATACCGTTCGTCAGGGGCGTTTTGAGCAGGCTGATAACGGCACACTGTTCCTCGATGAGATTGGCGATATGCCGCTCGACGTACAAACCCGCCTGCTGCGCGTGCTGGCAGACGGTCAGTTCTACCGCGTCGGTGGCTATGCGCCGGTGAAAGTCGATGTACGAATCATTGCAGCGACACACCAGAATCTGGAACTTCGGGTTCAGGAAGGCAAATTCCGTGAGGATTTATTCCATCGTCTGAATGTGATCCGCGTGCATTTGCCACCGCTGCGTGAACGTCGTGAAGATATTCCGCGTCTGGCACGCTATTTCCTGCAAGTTGCCGCGAAAGAGCTTGGCGTAGAAGCGAAGAATCTGCATCCTGAAACAGAAACTGCACTGACGCGTCTGCCGTGGCAAGGTAACGTGCGCCAGCTGGAGAACACCTGTCGCTGGTTAACCGTGATGGCGGCCGGTCAGGAAGTGCTGATTCAGGACTTACCGAGCGAGCTGTTCGAAACCTCGGCGCCCGAAGCGGGCGGGCAGAGTTTGCCGGACAGCTGGGCAACGCTGCTGGCACAATGGGCGGATCGCGCGCTGCGTTCCGGTCATCAAAACCTGCTATCAGAAGCGCAGCCTGAAATGGAACGCACCTTGCTGACCACGGCGCTGCGCCATACGCAAGGCCACAAGCAGGAAGCCGCTCGTTTACTGGGCTGGGGGCGTAATACTCTGACACGTAAACTGAAAGAACTGGGCATGGAATAACATCCGCGTCAAAAGCAAAACAGCCGCAAAAGCGGCTGTTTTTGTTTGGGGAAACGCTGAGTTTGCAGGTCAGATCACGCGGGAGAATTGCTTCTGGCGAACCTGACGGCGTAAATAGATATCAAAACACATGCAAATATTGCGGATCAACAGGCGTCCGCGCGGCGTGACCTGAATATGTTTCTTACTCACCTCCACCAGTCCGTCTTCCGCCAGCGGCACCAGCAACGCTAAGTCTTCGGCAAAGTATTCATTGAACGGAATACCATAGCGTTTCTCGATATCTGCAAAATCCAGTTCGAAATGGCAGATCAGTGCTTTGATCACATCACGACGCAGGCAGTCATCGTCGGTCATTTCCAAACCCCGCCAGAGCGCATTTCCCTGCTCTTCGACCCGCGCGTAATAAGTTTTCAGGTCTTTCTCGTTTTGCGCATAGGTATCGCCCAACATGCTGATTGCAGAAACACCCATCCCAAGCAAATCGCTGTCACCCTGCGTGGTGTAACCCTGAAAATTGCGGTGCAATTTGCCTTCACGCTGCGCAATCGCCAGTTCGTCATCCGGTCGGGCAAAGTGATCCATACCGATAAAGCGGTAACCGGATTCTGTCAGTGAACTGATGGTTTCCTGCAGGATTCTCAGTTTCTCTTCAGCACCGGGCAAATCGGCATCTTTGATTTTGCGTTGAGCGGCGAAAAGAGTCGGCATGTGGGCGTAATTGAATACGCTAAGGCGATCGGGATTCAGCGCGGCGACGCGTTGCAGCGTATAGGCAAAACTTTCAGCCGTTTGTTTTGGCAGGCCGTAAATAAGATCGATATTGGTCGAGTTAAAACCCAGCGCGCGCGCACGTTCGATCAGAGCAAAAATGAAGTCTTCGTCCTGCTCACGATTAACCAGACGCTGCACTTCCTTGTTGAAATCCTGCACGCCCATGCTCAGACGATTGAAGCCTTCGTTGCGCAGGTGATCCAGCACATCCAGCTCTATTTCACGCGGATCAAGCTCCAGCGACATCTCCGCATCCGGCAGGAGAGTGAAATGTTCCCGCAGAAGGGCCATCAGACGGCTTATCTGGGCTTTAGTCAGATAAGTGGGAGTACCACCGCCCCAATGGAGCTGACTGACGTGACGGCCCTTAAAGAGCGGCGCACGTTGGTGTATCTCTTTCTCGAGTACGTTCAGGTATTCTTCGGCTTTGTGCTGCTGACGGGTGACCAGCTTATTACAGCCACAGAAGTAGCAGAGCTTATGGCAGAACGGAATGTGCACATAAAGCGAGAGGGAACGCTCGGGATAACGGGCAGCGGCTTTTTCAAAGGCTGCGTCGTCGTAGCTTTCGCTGAATTCAAGTGCTGTTGGGTAGGAAGTATATCGCGGACCCGAATAGTTGTACTTCTGGATCAGCGCTAAATCCCAGACGGTTGTCTGTTCTGACATGGGTGAATCACTCCTTCCGGCGTCGGATGCTACCGGTTCGCCTTACCGGCAGGCTTTTGGCCTGCCGTGCAAAGGTCGCTCTGCGCAAACGTGCTTTGGTTTTCGATAACCGCCATAGTTTACCGAATAACCAAAGCAGATAACATGCAAAGAGTAAGGCTATTGCCGGAATGACCCAGCTCATGGCTTAGAAACCGTCTGTGGGGTTCCCGCGCTTGAGCAGTTGCATCATGTCTTCGTTCTTTTCTTCTTCATCATCTTCTTCGTCATCGCCAAGTTCGATACCCAGCAATTCCATCAGAACATCGATGCGATCCAGAGTCTGATCAACATAAGCCTGATCTTCAGCGCTCAGCGCTTTGCCGTCATCGATAAGATCCAGCAAACCATCTAAACGTTGATCATTTTCCAGCAACGTCAGTTCTTCTTCCGGCGTCATTTTTGGTTTCGGATCTTGCACTGGCTGCGCGGCTTTCTTCGCTTTCGGTGCATTGTTCATGACGGTTTCAACGATCAATGGCACAGCTTTTTTACTGCCGATGCGCGGATCGGTTTTCTTCGCTGCTGCACCGCTTTGATTTTGGTTTGCATCCGGGTTCGCACGGGAACCTGCCTTACGGCCGCGGCGGCGGTTGTCACGCTTGCGTTCACGCGCTTCAATATCGAGCTCGACGCGATTCTTTTTTCTCTTCGGTTTAGCTGTCGCGGTATTGGCGCGCGGGGCTTTCGCTGGCTGTTTCATGGCTTCTGCTCTTAGGTGTGTACATTTAGTATAGATTTGCGGCGGAATCTAGCAGAAAGCGACCAAAGAAAAAAGGCAGCAAGTGGACCTTGCTGCCTTTTTCTTTCCTTCGTGCGAAGGATATCCATCAAACACTTTCCTTGTATAGCGTCAACGTCCCGGTTTTTCCTTTGCCTTTCAGGGCCTCCAGCCCCGTTCATCCTTAAAGCGCCCTGCATTTCCTGTATTCCCTGAAGGCTCTTGTCATCCATGTTTCCATTCTTGCCTTCATTGCGTAAGAAATACTTTACCCTATCGCCGCAAAGGCTCAAGATACTGCCCTGTCGTCTTTTGCTTACAACCAGTGCTTTATTTTTATCGCATTGAATCTAAAGTGAATTAAAAAATACGGCGACTCAATAAGCGAAATAACCCGCATTATGAATAGCAAATGTCTTACATCATGAAGGCCATTTTCCCCCGCCTTCATCTCTGTGGTCCCTTCGCATCATCATTCGGATTGTAAAAACACTGAACGTATCCAGGCGCAGTTGCAGTTATAATCGCCAGTCAGCCAGATACATAATCCCCACGGAGACGCACGTTTTGACCAGCCAAACTTACAACTATCATATGACCCATTTCGTCCTTAGCGCCCCGGATATCCGGCATCTGCCGAGTGACGCAGGCATTGAAGTCGCATTTGCTGGTCGTTCAAACGCCGGCAAATCCAGTGCGCTGAATACGCTGACCCAGCAGAAAAGTCTGGCGCGTATCAGTAAAACCCCTGGCCGTACGCAATTAATTAACCTGTTTGAAGTGGAGCCAGGTATCCGCCTGGTCGACCTTCCGGGTTATGGCTATGCGCAAGTTCCGGAAGAAATGAAACGCAAATGGCAGCGCTCGCTGGGCGAATACCTGCAGATGCGTAACTCGCTGAAAGGGCTGGTGGTGCTGATGGATATCCGTCACCCGCTTAAAGATCTTGATCAGCAGATGATTCAGTGGGCTGTTGATGTCGGTACGCCGGTGATGTTGCTGCTGACCAAAGCCGACAAACTGGCCTCGGGCGCACGTCAGGCGCAAGTCAAAATGGTCCGTGAAGCGGTGAAAGAATTTATGGGTGACATCCAGGTTGAAGCGTTCTCTTCACCGAAGAAAATGGGTGTGGATAAACTCAATGACAAGCTGAACACCTGGTTCAGTGAAATTCCGCCAGAAGTGTTGGAAGACGAACTTTCAGGCGAATAAGCCGCAGGGAAAAGCTGTAAGTAAAGAACATCACGGGTGGCCATCGGGTCACCCTTTTTTTTGGCTGGCGGACAGAGATCAGAGGCAATACCGACCGGAGATCCTGTGAAAAGTACAATAAAAAACGCCCCAGACATAAATGCCTGGGGCGGCTAAAATATTCAGCCAAATCCGATTACGTGAAGTAAAAGGTCTGAAAGATAGAACATCTTACCTCTGTACCCTACGAGAGAAACTTTACCCTATTTCATGACGGGGAAAAAGAACTTTTTGTAGTTTACTTACACAATAATCGAGGATTATGCGATCACCTTCATGGTCTGAACCTATAATCCTGTAGCTTAATTACAAAAAAAGCTTAATAACTATCCACTTAGTGAGCCTGATCCCAATTCTCGCCAGTACCTACATCCACCTTCAGCGGAACGGCCAGTTCCATGCTCGATTCCATCAGATTGCGGATTTTCTCACTTGCAGCCTCAACGTCGTCATTGTGAACCTCAAAAACCAGTTCATCGTGTACTTGCATAATGATGCGGGCACGCGGGGCATCAGGTTGTTTCAGCCAGTCCGCGACGTTTATCATCGCGCGCTTGATGATGTCAGCAGCCGTTCCCTGCATCGGGGCATTGATTGCGGCGCGCTCGGCCCCTTTACGACGCATGGCGTTGCTGGATTTAATGTCCGGCAGATACAAGCGGCGACCGTCGAGTGTTTCAACGTAGCCCTGTTCAGAAGCCTGCGTCCGCGTGCGTTCCATATATTCGAGAACGCCCGGATAGCGTTCAAAATAGAGATCCATATAACGCTGGGATTCTTTACGCGGAATGTTCAGCTGCCGCGAGAGACCAAATGCGCTCATGCCGTAAATCAGGCCGAAGTTGATGGCCTTCGCACTACGACGCTGCTCGCCGGTGACGCTCTCCAGCGGCGTGCCAAAGACTTCCGCGGCTGTGGCCCGGTGAATGTCTTTCCCTTCAGCAAAGGCTTTCAGCAGCCCCTCATCTTTCGATAAGTGCGCCATGATGCGCAATTCGATCTGGGAGTAGTCGGCAGCCAGAATGCAGTAATCTTTCGGCGCAATAAATGCCTGACGGATACGACGGCCCTCATCATTACGCACCGGAATATTTTGCAAGTTTGGATCACTGGATGACAGACGTCCGGTCGCCGTGACAGCCTGGTGATAAGACGTATGTACGCGGCCAGACTGCGGATTGATCATCAACGGCAGTTTGTCGGTGTAAGTGGATTTCAGCTTCGCCAGACCGCGATACTCAAGAATGACTTTCGGCAGTGGATAATCCAGTGCCAGTTCAGCCAGTACCTCTTCGTTTGTCGAAGGTGCACCACCCGGCGTTTTTTTCAGTATCGGCAGCTTTTGTTTTTCATACAAAATGGCCTGCAACTGCTTAGTCGACGACAGGTTAAAAGGTTCTTCCGCCAGCTCATGCGCTTTGTTTTCCAGTTCATTCAGGCGGATAGCCAGTTCTTTGGAATGGGCAGCTAAAATATGCTGGTCTATCAGGACACCAGTACGTTCAATGTGAGACAGAATGGGCACCAGCGGCATTTCGATATCGGTGAATACTTTCTTCAGCGATTCGCTTTCCTGAATACGCGGCCAGAGTGTCTGATGCAGTTGTAGCGTGACATCGGCATCTTCCGCTGCATAAGGCGCAGCCTGTTCAAGCGCGATCTGGTTGAAAGTCAGCTGGTTTTTACCTTTGCCGGCGATCTCTTCGAAACCGACCGTTTTATGGCCCAGATAGCGATCTGCCAGGCTGTCCATATCATGCCGACCTGAAACACTGTCGAGCACGTAGGATTCGAGCATGGTGTCAAACGCAATTCCTTTCATTTCGATGTCATAGCGCAGCAAGATGCCGCGATCGAATTTCAGGTTCTGTCCGACTTTCAACTGCTTCTCATCTTCCAGCAAAGGCTTGAGCTGTTTCAGTACGTCCGTGCGATCCAGCTGCAGCGGCGCATCCAGATAGTCATGTGCGACAGGAAGATAAGCCGCTTTACCCGCTTCGGTCGCAAACGATAACCCAATCAGATTAGCGGTCAGCGTATCCAGACCATCGGTTTCAGTATCGAATGCAAAAACTTCCGACGCTTTCAGGTAGCCAATCCACTCATCAAGCGTGGCCTGATCGAGAATGGTGACGTAGCCGTCCTGAGTTAGCTGGTTACGTTCGACAGGTTCAGCGTCGGGTAGATCATCTGCTGCTGCGCCTTTTTTGGCGGAGGATGTCGTTTTAGTCGCCGATTTCTTGCCGCTTAACCACGTGCCAGACTCAACATCAGCCAGCCAGCGCTTGAATTCATAACGGCCAAACAGCTGATGAAGTTCATCGGCGTCCGGCTCAGAGACTGTCAGCTCGGCGCAGGTTACATCGAGTTTGACGTCAGTTTTGATCGTCGCCAGCTGGTAAGAGAGGTAAGCAACGTCTTTATTATCAGCCAGTTTCGCTGCCATAGTTTTAGAACCACGGAAGCTTAATGTAGAAATTTTATCAAGATCGGCATACAGCGCATCAAGTCCACCAATCCCCTGTAATAATGCCTGTGCAGTTTTTTCGCCAACGCCCGGCACACCAGGAATATTGTCCGAGGAATCACCCATCAAGGCCAGAAAATCGATAATCAGTTCCGGGGGCACGCCATATTTTTCAACGACTTCATCAGGCCCGAGGACCGCGTTATTCATGGTGTTAATCAGCGTCACACCCGGCGTGACCAGTTGCGCCATGTCTTTGTCGCCAGTGCTTATCAGCACGGCATGACCAGCCTTCTCAGCTTCAAGTGCCAGTGTGCCAATCACGTCGTCCGCTTCTACGCCCGACACCACCAGTAACGGTAATCCCATCGCTTTTACCATCTGGTGCAGGGGTTCAATTTGCGAACGCAGATCGTCAGGCATTGGGGGACGGTGAGATTTGTACTGATCAAAGAGTTCATCACGGAAGGTTTTGCCTTTCGCGTCAAACACCACAGCAACATGGCTCGGCGTGTATTGCAGCAACAAACTGCGCAACATATTCAGCACGCCGTACATCGCGCCCGTCGGTTCACCCTGGGAGTTGGTCAACGGGGGAAACGCATGGTAAGCGCGGTAGAGGTAAGACGAACCGTCTACCAGGATCAATGGGTTTTCTGCTATCTGGGCCATAACTCTTCTTTATTCGTGATCAGACATGCTCTAAGGATGCCATAGCCGGCGGGAAAGACGAACCTTGCGAAGGAAATTCATTGCAAACTTTCGGAAGATCTCGAAGGATCATCCTGTGGATAAGTTTGTGAATAGTTTTTATTAGAATTGATTGGTTGAAGGTGTTGAGAAAATAATCGCTAATTTTAACTACTGCTATCATCAGGTTATCGTGTTTTCACATGAGACTCTGATGTAATAGAAACTTAATAGGTATTGTGGATAGTAATATTCATTGGAAGAGGAACATTATTAAAATCATTTATACTTCAGGTTTTTTCTTAAGGTTAAACATCCATTTTGGGAAGGATATAATGCCAGCTTGTTAGCTGGCATTGGGATGATAAAATCTTATTTTTTGGTCGCGAGGAAATTGATCACATCTGAATATTGTTTGACATACATATCCATAGAGCTGGTATCCAGGCCGTCGTTTTTCACCATATATTTGCCATTTACAAATACAGAGGGAACGCCTTGCAGACCTAGGTCAGCGGCAGCTTTCTCTTGTTGTACAACCAGAGATTTCACCACGAAGCTGTTCAGTGCTGCATCATAATCTTCGCCTTTCACACCTGCCTGAATAAAGACTTTACGAATATCATCAGCATTCTGCACAGACTGTTGCTTCTGTACGGCATCAAACATCAGTGGGCTGACTTTATCTTCTACGCCCAGCGCGATGGCCACAGCCCACGCCTGAGTTAATTGTTTGCCTAAAGGACCCAAGAATTCGACGTGATATTTGGTGTATTTAACATCTTTAGGCAGGTTCTTACGGATGCTGTCAGAAACATGCCAGACTTGTTCAAACTGATAACAGTGTGGGCAATAAAATGAGAAAAACTCGAGTACCTGTGGCTCATTAGCAACGGTTTTATCTAAAGTTACGTACTGCGCACCATCAGAAAATTGTGCCGCAGATACACTGAAGGCCATAACCATACCAACCAGTGCCAGGAATATCTTTTTCATATAAAGCCTATCTCCAATTAATTAAATTTCGACGTTAATCATGACTCAATACATTGGCATCAACTGCAAAGGAGGTGCCTTTAGTTTCTTAATTTGCTCATTAAAAGCAGCAATCTGACCTCGCCAAAAGTCTTCGTCCGTCATCCATGGAAAACTTTTAGGGAACGCGGGATCTTCCCAACGGCGAGCTACCCAGGCCAGATAATAGACCATTCGCATCCCGCGCAGCGGTTCAATTAATGCAAGTTCGCGGGCATCAAAATCTGCGAATTCTTCATACGCTTCCAGCAAGACATCTAACTGAAGGCGCTGTTCGCTCTGATCACCATGAAGCAACATCCAGAGATCCTGTATAGCGGGGCCATTGCGTGCATCATCCATATCGACAAAAAGCGGGCCATCACGCCAGAGAATATTGCCCGGATGGCAATCGCCATGCAGACGCAGCGGCTGCCAGTCGGTATGCCAATACTCTTTTGTCGTGTTGATCAGATCATCTGTTGCCAGTAAGAATGGCTCACGCAGGGTTTTGGGGATCAATGGGCATTGCGCGAGAACTTCACGCGGCTGGGCCAGATACTCGTCCAACCCTATCGTCGGGCGGGCAGTAAAGAGACTTTCTCTACCAACCTGATGAATACGCCCCAGGAAACGTCCAACCCACTCCAGCTGATCGAGATTATCAATTTCATACTGACGGCCACCAACGCTGGGAAACACAGTAAACATGTAACCCTGGTGGTGATGTAAAGTATTTTCATTGATGGTAAGCGGGGCTACTGCAGGTATTTCAGCCTCAGACATATCGTGTGAAAAACGGTGCTCTTCATGAATCTGCTCTTCAGTCCAACGTTCCGGACGATAGAACTTCACCACATAGCGTTTTCTGTCTTCGCAGAGAAACTGATATACCCGATTCTCATAGCTGTTTAATGCAGTGAGGCCGGAGTCTGCGCGCAGTCCGACACTCTCTAGCGCATCAAGGATAAGATCCGGCGACAATGCCTGAAAATTGAAAGCTGAATTATTCATAACTTCATTCGGATTGGCCGCGCAGAAAAATGACAATGGGAAATAGTATCATCTATTTTTCGCGGTTCGCATGAAGTTCACATAAGTTTACATCAATCTTTAATCACGCCGCGGGCGCGCAGAAGCGCAGTTTTAAAATCATCCTCATAGTCTTTCTTCAGACCTGGGATTTCCGCTGAACTGTCAGTGCCGCGCATTTTAAGGTGGTAAATCAAGGTATCGTCGCTCAATTCCGTTAATGGTCCCTGATATCCGCACTCTCCCGCCAGTTTCTGAATAAACTCCATCAGGTTAAGGTCGCAGTCTTCTTTCCATGCTGGGTGTATTAACTCAATCAACTCGTTTACGCGATGTTCTTTCATGATGTTCTCTTTCCATATTTATCAGACCTTAAAAATAACAGGGTTATTTCCTTAGGGAAAGAACAAGCTTATTGCGGCAAAGTTAAACCTGCTTGAATTGGAAGTTAGACGTTACAATGGCCAGAATACTGAGACTTTAGCAGGGGAATATCATGGAGCGCAGTTGTATTACCGGCGTCATTTTAGCCGGTGGCCTGTCGAGCAGAATGGGAGAGGATAAGGGGCTGGTTAAGGTTAACGGTAAGCCTCTCTTTGAACATATCGCTGAAAGGCTTCGTCCGCAGGTGGGAGAGATCCTGATCAGCTGCAATCAGAACACAGACCGGTACGGCAAAGATTTCCGGACTGTCCCTGATCTTATCCAGAATTTCTCTGGCCCTCTCGCCGGGATGTTGGCCGCTTTAACAGTAAGCAAAACAGAATGGGTGTTGTTCGTACCTTGTGATGTCCCTGGATTCCCATACAACTTAGCAAATGCTTTTCTGGCGGAAATTGCAGGCCAGCAAGCTGCCTATGCGCGAGATCCCGTGCGCGAGCACCCTACTCTTTGTTTGCTAAACCGTAGCCTTATCCCGACACTAAAAACATATCTGGAAAACGGTGACCGGAAAGTGATGATTTTCTTCAATAATATTGATGCTAAAACCGTTTTATTTCAGGATGCTTCACAGTTCTCCAATCTCAATACTCAGGGAGATGTTTTACTTTGGCAGAACAGCCAGATAGGGCATCCACAATGAAAAAAGCGGATATCCCACTTCTTGGCATAGTTGCATACAGTGGAACAGGTAAAACAACATTACTGAAACAGCTAATTCCTTATCTCAGACAGCGCGGTATCCGCACCGGATTGATAAAGCACACTCATCATGAGGTCGACGTCGATACGCCCGGTAAAGACAGTTTTGAGCTAAGAAAGGCAGGAGCGGACCAGACGATGGTCGCTAGCAGTCATCGATGGGCCTTAATGACAGAAACACCACAACAGGAAGCTCCTGATCTTGGGTATCTGGCATCGCGTTTTGATCGTAGTAATCTGGATATGGTTTTGGTCGAAGGATTTAAACATGAAGAAATCGACAAAATTGTGCTGCACAGAGAGGAAAACGGCAGATCTTTAGAGCGGCTCATCGATTCTCATGTCATCGCCGTGGCCACTAATCGTTTGCCAGCCCTCGTCATGGAATCAATTAAGATACTTGATCTTAATAAGATTGATGAAATCGGAGAATTTATCGTTACATGGCTGGAAAACCAGAGCAAATAGAATGTATTTATTTGCCAATTCTCCCTCAAATTCCAGACAGCAAAAAGCCCTGTACGTCAGTACAGGGCTTTCCACTTATTTGATGCCTGGCAGTTCCCTACTCTCGCATGGGGAGACCCCA
>NZ_JBXAVQ010000030.1:0-35889 GCF_057290995.1 Rahnella sp. 1L-D-7-B-C2
TTTTCGTGTGGGAAACTCAAACGCCGTTTGTCCGGTGGCCTTATCTTTTAACACCACAAACGCCGAGAACGGCTTACCCGCTTTACTGGTAAAGCCTTTAATCTCTGCGCTTTTACCTTTGCTGATGATGGTTTCAACCTGATTTTTGGTCAGGTTTTTACCCGCCATTGTCGGCCAAATTTTAAAGTCGCACTGAGTGCAGCGGAATATTTTAGGGGTCACAATGATGCTGCTACCGCAGGACGGGCAGGGCGTGTTTAATCGCTCAAACTGGCTCTTTTCGCTTTTGTCTTTATCGCTGGCCGTCACGCTGACCGCGCTGACATCGACGTGTTGAAGCTGCTCCGCGATAAAAATTTCCAGCTCGTCTAAAAAGGCGTCGCTTGTCATGCTGCCCTTTTCAATCATCTGCTGTTGTTCATGCCAGAGCGCGGTCATGTCCGGTTCGGTGGCGATGGCGGGCAGGGCGTGAATAAAGCTGATGCCTAATTCCGTGGGAATAAGTTTCTTTTTTTCCACAGTGTAAAAGTTGCGGTTCAGCAGGGTTTTCAGCATTTCGGCGCGGGTTGCCGGTGTGCCAATCCCGCCATTTTCGCCCTCAGTGTCTTTGTCCCGACTGACTAACAGCGCTTTAATGCGCGGGTCTTTCACATATTTTGCCACGCGCTGTAAATCACGTAACAGCGTGGCTTCGGTATAAAGTGGCAGCGGTTTTGTTTTCTCCGCTTTGACAGTGACGGTTTTACAGGTTCCGGCATCGTTCACGCTAAGTGCCGTTAATATGGAAAACAATCCATCGCCATTATCTTTCCCCGGCTCACTCTCTCCGTCGCTGTCGCTCTCTTGTAAAAGCGCCGTCCAGCCCATCCCCGTTGTTTTTCTGGCACTGGCGGTGAAGGTATTGCCCGCTGCGCAAAAACTGACGCTGGTCGCCAGATACGTTTTTTCCGGTAAGAATTGAACCAGGTACTGTGTAGCGATCGCGGTGTATACCGCGCGTTCGTCCTGGCTCATTTTTGCTGTATCGGGCGCGGTGCCGGTCGGGATAATCGCGGTATGCGCCCCGACTTTACCTTCATTAAAGGCGCGGCTTTTTCTGCTGCTGTCGAGGTCGGCCAGTACCTGCGCGGGAAATGCCCCGCTTAATGCGGCACTCACCGCCTCAATGGTCTGCGGGGCATCATTAAACTGTTCGGTATTCAGGTATCGACAATCTGAGCGGTTATAGGTGATCGCCTTAAAGTTATCGCGCAGCGATTGCGTCACGGCCAGCGTTTTTTCAGCAGGCAGACCGTGTTCTCGGCTCATGTGAACCTGCAAATCTAACAGCGAGAAGGGCAGCGGTGCCGGTGATGTTTTTGGCTCTGTCTGTGCCTGCGTCACTGTCGCTGGTTTGCCCTGTGTTGCACTGGTGATACTGCCTGCATAACTCTCATCGATAATACGTTTTTTGTCGTCAGTGGGCGCATCGTCCGGCACGCTAAAACGTGCCGGGATGTGGCTTCCGTTCATCAAAAAATCACCGTTTACCGTGTAGTAAAAGGCCGATGCGTGGTTTTTGAAGGCTTCATAACGGTGAACGATCAGACCCAGTATAGGCGTTTGTACCCGACCAACCGATAACACATCTTTGCCCCCTTTTTTACGGGCGGCTAGGGTGTAACCACGGGTCATATTGAAGCCAAAGAGTTGATCGCCAACGCTTCTCGCTAATGCGCTTTGGGATAATCCGTAAAACTCGCTGTTGTCGCGTAACTGCGTCAGCGCTTGTCGCGCTTTCTCCGTGTTCAGGTCATTGATAAGGACGCGCTTCACCGGTTTTTTTGTGCCGGTGTACGTCAAAATTTCATCAATTAAAAGCTGGCCTTCGGCGTCGGGATCGCCAGCGTGAACAATCTCACTCGCCTTCTCAATCAGCGCCGCCACCGTTTTAAACTGGCCTGCGGTGCGCTCAATCGGCTGGTAGCGGTGCGGGCGCAGTTTCAGCGGTAAATCGGCCTCGTTCCATTTTTCGTAAGCGGGGTTATGGCTTTCAGGCTTGACCAGCTCGAGCAGGTGGCCTGATCCCCACGTCACCACGTCGGTGCCACATTCGATATAACCGCCACGGTTTACACCGTTGCCCAGGGCAAGGGCGATCACTTCACCCAATCCTTTCTTTTCTGCGATAAAAAGTCTCATGATTACCCCCTGATCCGCCCGAATTGACTGATGATTTTGGCTATAGCTGCCGGGTCTGCGGCTTTGCATTCCCCCAAAAGCGCTTTACGCATGTTTGATGTCTTCGATGGGTCAAACCGGCCTTTCTTCTTAAAAGAATTAATGCTGAAAAAGGCTTTTTCGGCACTGCTGCATTCACTGCCGCCGCTATTACCGGTTACTTTGCCGAACATACACAGGACGACCTCGCACGGGTCAGCAGCAAATGAAGGCGCAGAAAAGCCAGCGGTCAGGCACAGGAGTGCCGCCGCGATTGCGGTTTTTTTCATAACGTTTTATTCCTTGAGGTGATTTTGAGACAAACAAAAGACGGCTAACGTCCTCTGGTTGTTCAACGCCGGAAAAACAGATTGAAAATCTGTCTCACCGCCGTTATCGGGAAAAATAAATGTCGGTAGTGTTGCAGGTCAGGCAGTGAGTTTTTGGAAGATAAGAGATAAGCCCTTGTGCGCCGTGTTGTCTCAACCACGCTTTAGCCGCAAAGAACGCGGTCGCATCCGGCGCAGAGACGGCAACGTGTGGGGAATGAGCAACGGCATACCAGACATCAGGCGTCCAAATCTGGCCTTCATCTTGAAAATCGGTGATCACTCTCGACCACTGCCCGGACACGACCGGCGACGGTGTAACAACCGTGTTTTCCTGCCACAAAGGCAATGTGCCGTTGGTCGGCGAAAGAGGCTTATCCCACTCGACGGCTGCCGGTTCGGGCGGGGATGAGCAGCCCGCGAGTACCAGCAACGCACTGAGTACAACTAGGGGTTTAAAATGTTTCATTCCTGAAATTCTCCATCACACCGGCGCGATGCACCGGCTTAAAGTAAATATCACCCATGCGGCGAATATCGCCGCTCACGTCAATGCTGGCGATGACATCAATGCTGTTCAATACCTTACGCAGCAGTACCGAATAGGGGATGTTCTGGCATTCCATGTTTTGATAACAGCGTTCCGCCAGCCCGTTAATGGCCTCTTCCGGGCTACCGGCGTGCAGAGAAGTGATCAGCCCTTCATGCCCTGAGCCGATGATTTTCAAACAGTCCCAGGCTTCACCTCCGCGCACCTCGGCCAGTAAAATACGGTCAGGGTTCATGCGGTAGTTAGCTCTAACCAGGCTGGCCGGGGTCACAATGGCTTTTTCTCCCGCATCAGCGGGGTAAAAAAGATGCACATAATTTTCATGGCCGTAAAAGCGCGTCTCCGGGTTGTCCTCGATAGTCACCAGTCGCAGGTTGACGGGGATATACCCGATCATCGTTTTCAGGTAGGTTGTTTTCCCCGACCCCGTACCGCCCACGATGATGATGGTCTTGCCATATTCGACACACTTCTCCATAAAAGCGGGAATAGCTCCGGCATTGTATAAACGTAAAAGCTCGTCATCATGGCTTGCTGTTTTCTCCTTACCCGTGACCCGGTCGTAAAAGCCGCCGTCGATATAGGACTGGTGGGGAATTTGTATCAGGGAAGGCTTGCGGATAGTGATCGACACCGTATCTCGCTCACAAGCCGGAGGCATCACCACCTGGCAACGTTCGCCAGATTCGAGCGTGGCGGAAAGCACCGGCGACGTATCATCAATATGGTCGCCCTGATAGTTGGCAAGCGCGGTGGCAAACGTCTGACACTGTGCCAGCGTGAGCGGAACGGGGTGTTTTTGCCACACCCCGCGAATTTTGGTAAACAGCTCTCCGGGACGGTTTACCGCGATTTCGGTCAGGCCATCGAGGTGAAGAAAATCCCCGAACATGCGCTGTTTATGCTGGTCGAGTGAAATGTTACTGACGCCCATAATGCCCTCCTTATTTGAGTTTCAGGCTGTAAACGCCTGAAAAATCGATGTCTGAACCGGTCATGATGCCGATGATATCGCCCTGATTTTTGTAGATGGTTGGCGGGATATTGATGCTGTTATCCAGCGCCGTTTTTGCCATTTCAGCGGCGGCAGCGCGTGAATTTTCCGTGTAATCGGTATTGCGGTCTTTCGACGGGGCGGAACTTGCCGCCGCTGCGGCGACGTCCTGCACGGTACTGAGCATCATTGCGTTGCCGAAACGCTCCCAGAAATGCGTGTCGATCCAGCCATCAATACCAGCCTCACCGAGCTGGCCTACGACCTGAGAATCAACCATCGGGATTTTTAGCCTGTCCGGGGTTCTGAGTTCCGTCCACATCACGAACATCCTCGCCTGGCCGTGATTGAGTGTGCCGGTCTTGTAGACGCCCCGGGCGCGGGTGCCTGCGGGTATCAGCCGTACATGGGTGCTTTCGCTGTAAACGTCCTCAGATATCAGGCAGGAAATACGCCCGGCAACGTCGGACACAAAGCGGGTTTGAAGCGTACAGGGAATATAGGTATCGACCGGAATATACAAATCCGGGTCAAGCCGCATACGTTGTACGCTGGTGACGGTGGAAACTGCCGGTGCCACACCAGGTGATGCCTCCGCTCCGACAGGACAGGCCAGCTTTCCGCTGGCATCCATGACCAGCGTCACCGTGCAGGGTGTATAAGGCTGCGCGGTCGCGGGAGATACGCTGTGCTCTGTGGTACTGCGTTCAGCCGTGCGTGAAACCGTGGCGGTTTGGCCGCTGCTTTGCGTGCTGGACATCGCCGCCAGAGCCATCGACTTGTTAAATGAAACTGCCGGAGCGGTGGGGCGAGGAAGGTTTGTTGTGGTATCGGTTGACGCGGTGTCCTGCAACCCCAGCGGGTTTTCAGCCATTCCCATGCCCTGACGTTTCCGTCCGTAACTGACATCATCCGGTGCCGTTTTTGCCTGTTCAGCCTTGGGTGCGGGGGCGCTCATGAAATGGTTATAAGCCCAGTCACCCATCCAGGCTAATACGATAAGCGCCGCCAGAAGCAGTATTCCCAGCGTCATAAGACGGTTTTTACCGCGCTTTTTGAGGCTGTTTACCTCGGGTTGGTCGGGTTTAACGTCCTCCACCGGTGCAGACTCTTTACGCTGTGCCTGCGCCCGTTCACGTGCTTCAACTTCCAGCTCGGCCACCGTTTTTTCTCTCTCGGGTACGGGGCTTTCGCTCCCATCGAGAGGCGTTGGGTTTTGCGTATCCGTCATGGTTTTTCCTCCAGTTTAACCGCCGATGAAACGGTGCTGCCGTTGCTGACCGTTGCCAGACCAAATCCCTGATTAACAATGCCCACCACGGCGTCGCCGTAGCGTAAGACCAGCTTTGGAGCCAGCGAGTGAACGACCATCACGCGATAGTTGCCCTGTAGCGAGAACGACGGGATGGTCGTTTGTTCTTTGCCGTTGACGAGCAGGAAGGGACTCGGGATCTTTTTCAGCGGTGAAAAGCCCAGGTAAGTGAAGCGGCCATCGTCATAGGCAAAGTCCGGTATAGCCATTTCACTGCCCTGCTTCACACGCTGCGCATAGTTCCAGTTTCGCGGTGTAGTGGCGGCATTAAACGCTTTGGCGATGCGGCTTTTTTCCTGCGCCTCCGTCAGCTCCTTTTGCCGCGCTTTAACGGCTTCCATGTTGGCCTTGCGACTGGCATCGGGATAATTCCAGGTCACAACAAACGCCAGACTGCTTGCCGGTGCGCCTTCATCGAGCACGTTAAGCTCCAGGCTGTAGAAGTGTGCCGACGTGGTGACAAACAGGTTGGTTTTCCAGTCTTTCGACTCGGGTAAAAATGCCTGCTGGACGGTTGAGCCGTCCGCATCCGTCACCGGCTGCGTGATGGGAGCTGGGCGAATATAGACGCGGTTCGCCTCCTTTGTTACCGCCCATCCTTTAATAAAGCCGACTTCGGTGCTGATCACCGCCTCATCATCGGCAAATACCAGCGTGGTGACGTAGCCGGCGCGGGTGTTGATCACCGTGCTGTTTTGCACGTTGTACGCCACCTGCTGCATACGGCTGTCGTACCGGCTACCCTGTGGGGTTGCGGCTCCCCACGCCGATGAGCAGAGCATCAAAGTGAGAATGACGAATAGATTACGCATTATTCTTTCCTCAGTTCTTTGTCACGCTGGTAACTGGTGACGATGAAGCCCAGCGGATTACTCTCACGCTGTGCGTCGGTCAGCGCCTTGTGTGGCACATAGTGGTATGTCAGACGAACGTTCCAGAATTCGACGCGCGTCGCGCCGTCTACAACGTGTCGGATGGTTTTTTTCAGTCGGAGGGTTGCCAGCATATCGGGCGCGGTAGCCTGGCTGATGATGTTGGAAATGACCTCAGTTTCCACCACGTTAGCCGCGTTCTGATACACCTTGTCGGGGGCATCCTGTCCGGCGAACCAGGCAAGATAGTCCGCGTTGACCTGTCCGCTGTTAAAGAGCTGCACCGTGTCGTAATTGCTTTGCAGGGCGAAATAGTTGTACCCCTCCCGGAGCGTGGCGTAATTGGCGGCGAAGGCTTTTGCCATCGCTTCCTCGGTCGCAATGTCTTTTTCTTTCACTCGGGTGACGTATTCCGCTCGGCCGCTGTGGCTGTCTACGGTGTAAAGCTCGACCTCCGTGTGTTTTAGCGGAAGCATGACAATGACGGCCACAACGGAAAGTAAGGCAAATACCGTGGCGACAGCGGCGATAACAAAGGCGAGTTTTTTAGCCCGCGCGTCGCGTGTCAGCATCACTTTTTCAAACGACTGCGAGGTATTCAGCGTTTTTTGTAATTCAGACATTATTCACCTCCTGCATAACGGAAGCGGAATTAACGGGTTGGAGGTCGCCGGAAACATCAGGCGGGAAATGGCTTTGCTGTGCGCAGCCCGCAAGGGTGCACAACATCATAAATATGATGAGGTGTTTCATGGTTTAGGTTCCTGAAAGGGTTAAAAAGTAATGAGTCTTGCGATGGGAACATGTGGGGCGGAATATCTGCTAGTTTTGGGCTTTCATTTTCTCCACTGCGGCCTTTGCCGATGCCTTGGCATTGCTGCCCGATGAGCCTTTGAGGTTGCTGGCTGCTTTCTCGCCAATACTGCCTAAAGCATTCCCCACGGGCTTACCTACGGTGCTCGCGGCTTTTTTCGCAGCACCGCCGCCCGCCATTAGCCCCATTTTAGCCGCGCCCTGTACTACGCCCTGTACGCTAGCCCCTGCCAGAGAACCGGCGATTTTTGCCGATAACCAGACCACAAACCCGGCACCGATACCGGCGAGACAACTTTGTGCGGCCAGCGTTACGATGTTGTTTACATCAGCCCCGCTACTTGCTTTATCCAGTACGCTACTTAAATATTGAATCGCAATCCGTAAAGATAACGCCGAGAACATGAGCGTCAGGATCGCGGTAAAAATTACCTGGAGCCAGTTATTGAACATCGGGCGCAGAAAACCGTAGATAAGGCAGAAAATGAATATGGGTGCCGTAGTTGTCATTAATAACAACATTATTTCAGCTCCCATATTCACGATAGTGGCAATAACCAAAGTCACTATCGTACCCCCCCAGACTAATAGCTCTGCGATGCCGCCATTGAGTTGTACGTAAGTGGAATCATCGAGGTTAAAAAGCTTCTCCCCTAATATTTGTGCTTTACCCCAAAGGGTGTCTAATAAAACCCAAACATTTTCACTTCCACTTAGTCCGTCTTTTAAACCATTAATGGCGGCAACAGACGCGTCCAGATAACCATCAGCATTAGTGACAAATGCCAGAATAATCCCCATCCGCGCCAAATCCCAGGCTACGTCCTCTACCGGAGTATGCAGCTTACCCGCCAGTGTCTGATAACCACGCCAAAGAATGTACAGAGTGGCAGAGCCGGTAACTAACCCTGCCATCATTGTTGAATACAGGGACATCTGCCCCTGTATAACACTATTCAAACCATTCATTACCGCGGCATCCATTCCTGTGAAAATGCCTTCGCTACTCATGATTTGTTGTTCTCCGGGGTTATTTTACTTTGCATGTACTCCATTTGAATCTTTTGTATTCCTGCTGCAATGTCAGGTTCATTGATAGATCTCTTTTTGGCATTCACTACAGGAATGCATCGCTCACTGCTGAATGTTTTGGTTTTCAAACAATCGGCATAGTCTTTTAGTAATTCATCATGATGAGCCATATACCACTCCTCAGTTTTCTTTTCTTCACAACCACCTAAAGCAAAAAGGCTTAAAACAAGCAGGGAAGATAAAATAGTGCGGTTATTAATCGTCATATGAAAAATCCTTGTCATAAGTTGTTTAAATCAGCAACCGGCGCACTCAGTTGTTGCTGTCGGTGGGCTTTTTGTCGCTGCGATGTCAGCATTTGATCACGCAGTTCCGACTGCTTCACGCTCATTTCCCACTGCGTGGTCAGTGCGTTTAACTGTACACTTTTTGACGTTATGGTGTTCGCCAAATCCTGTGACTCTTTAGCGTCTTGCGACATTTCTACACGACTGGCGAGGGTAGCGATGTCGCTCACCGTGCTGTTGATCTTCTCCTGTACCGCCGTGGTGTCTTCTACGGCCACCGCCCGGTTAATGACGATTTGCTTACAGGTATCAGCATAGCTTTGGGTCTGCGTAGCATCACAGGTGTCAAACATCTTGTACTTACTGTACAGGCTGTTTAGCGCACTGCTGTATGACCCGCCGGAGTTCGTCAGCAGGTCATTAAGTGAAATGCCGTTTTTTTGCAGGTTTTTAAGGTCACTCGACAATCCCTTAGCCTGGCTCAAAAAGTCCTGCACGTTGCGGACGCCGGTCGCGGTCGCCAGTTGCGATTTGTAGGCGTTGAGCTGAGATTGATAGTGCTGCACGGTGCCTTGCCATTGCTCCAGGTGCTGCGCCCATTCGTTCACTTGTTCGAGGTTGCTCATGGCGTCCACCACAGGAATACCGGTGGCACCGGCTAACGACGGACAGAGTAAAGCCCCCGCCAGACAGGCGGCGGTCAGTGTTTTCAGTTTCATGTTATTTCCTTTCAGAGAGCGAGTTGCAGGTAGCGTTCCAGCCAGTCGTCCGGCTTCATGCCGTCCTGAAACACAGAGTCAAAGATTTCGAGGTTGTCAGCGCTGCTACTTAACACTTTCGTGTAAGTCCCCAGCCCGGACAGGTCGAGGGTGACGAGTGCCGCAAAGTTGCGTAAATCGCCCTTTTTCAGGGGGCTTTTCACTATCACGAACTGTCGTGACAGCGGATCGAGATTCTTAATAATATCGAAGATTTCCGGGGCGACTTTCAGACCATCAACGTAGTCTTTGCGGTCAGCCTTCGGGTTCGCCGTAAAGAATTGCGTCCCACACTGCTCCACCACGGCAGGGGCTATCGGGTTGGTCAGTATTTCCGCCGGTGACTGTGTGCCAGGAATAAACAGGCCATTCAGTTTGCGGATAACTTTCAGCACGTTAAAGGCGAAGTCAGAAAAGACCGGATCGTTGAGCCATTTCCAGAATTCATCCATGAAGATCACCAGGCGTCGCCCGTCGAGCAAGCTGGTGACGCGATACAGCAGGTAAAACGAAATTGGCGCGCACACGTCGGCATCGTCCAAAAACTCCGTGCCATCGATGCCGAAATTATCGCATTCGCCAATATCAAACGTGTCCAGGTCATTATCGAAAACCCAGCCGTATTCGCCACCCTGCGCCCACTGTGACAGCCTGACGCGTAACCCGTTTTCCTGCGCTTCCTTCGTTGGCGGCTCGGTGAGGTTCTCCAGCAGCCGCGTAATACCAAACCCACGGTGTTCAGCCGGTAACTCCTTCATGACCGCATCCACCGCCTGGCTAAGACGCAGCTCGTCGCGCGGGAACAAGGTTTGTCCGTTGCGGGTGCAGAGTATGCGCATCAGCTTTTTGATGAAGTTCAGATTGCGTTTAGTCGGGGGAAGGCGGAAGGGATTCCAGCCGGTAGGTTCACCGCTTTTCACCTTGTAATACTGCCCGCCCAGCGCCCTTATGTTGAGTTCCGCCCCCCTGTCTTTATCAAAATAAACGGTAGTCAGACACTGCGTTTTAGCCTGCGGCGAAAAACTTTCGGGTTGCCGGTATTTCTGCATCATGTTCTGAATGAACGTCATCAGCATCGTTTTATCTGACCCTGCGGTGCCGATAACGCTGGCGTTCCCTAAGTTTTTCTCGTTGAAATCGTCCTTGTTGAGCAGGGAATTATGCAAATTTAGGTAGTACGCGCCGCCCGACGGGGTTTTGAGAACGCAAAGCGCTTCACCCCAGGGGTTTTTATCCCGTTTCCCCGTATAGAAGTTATGGAATGACGCCAGTTCTGCAAAATTCTGGCTGCTTATGGGGACAAGTCGCGGCCTTAGCGTGTACACACCCGGCATTTGTGCCAGGTAGGCGGCAGGCAGCGACAACGTGGAGAGCGTCGGGGTGATGCCCAGATCGGTGAAGGCGTTGATCAGGCTATTCGTGTCTTTAATCAACCGTTCCGTGCCAGATGCCGATACCATCAGGGAGAAATGATATTTACCAAAGGCAATGTGTCCGGCCTGCAACATGTCCAGGGCAACAAATAAGTCTTCCTGTTGCGAAATGGCATCATCTTCCGTGCTGCGTAAACGCTTGGCCGTCTGCTTTATGTGTTTTTGCGCTTCATCTTTCGCCATACAGGTAAAAGACTGGGTGATCACATAGTCACACGGGGCATACAGCAACACGTTCATTATCCCGGTGAAGGATTCCGGTGCGTAGTCTTTCACTTCCAGCCCACGGAAGAAGGTCTTTCCGTTGACGTTATTGCTTTGCCCTGCATCGCCGGTGAAAAACAGGTCGGTTATGCCGAGCGTTTCATAAAATGGCGTGCGCGTAACGGCTGTCTTCTGCCAGACGCCGCTTAACAGCCGCCGATAGAAAGATAATTGCGACGAATATACGCGGCCATTTTCCTCATATGCCCCGAGCGGGTTTGAGGTGAAACGCGACAAGGATGTGCCGACCGTCTGGCAGATCTCCAACATCTCCTTTAATGCACTGTCTAACGCGTGTTGCTTCTGTCCGTCGGACATGCGTTTGCGCTCTACCTTATCCAGGCCGACAAAGGGCATATAGCAGGCGGTGAAGAACAGGCGATTATGGCGGAAAGGATGGTTTTCAATCGTCGAGTAGTACCGTTCACTGACCGTATCGGCAAAATCGTTACCCGACTTCCCGTCAAAGTGATCGTGGTACGTTTCACGGATATTGTGAACGTAAAACGTCACCGGTCGCCCCTCAAAGGACTTGATCAGGTTATTAAACTGACCAGACAGAATGTCGAGATTTTCTTCCGTATCACATTCAAACGCTGTTCCGCCAATTTCCCACGTTGCGATCAGGTCGCTACCTCGGGTTTTAATGACGTTTTCATGAATGTGCGACGAATACGGAATGTGCTTGGTGAGCGTGACCCGTTCGTTAAGTCGCATAGTGTTGATGAACTCCGTGATGTCTACGGCGTCGTAGTCGTTCGCCAGGAACGCTGTTGCACCGTAGTGGGTGCTGCACGTCTTATTGCCCCGCGTTTTCAGCCTTAAAAAGGCTAATCCGAAAATATGGGCATCCTTCCGAGCCATCTGGTTCATGACAAACCAGCTTACCGGCAGGAACAGCAACAAAAGTTTAGTGAGGTATATCGCCAGCAGGATAATTGCCCCGCTGACGATAACTAACGGCACCATCGGAATGCCAAACAGCATAGCGGGGCGCGTCAGGGCTTTATTAAGCGTGACCATGTCCGCCCCTTAGCTCATCAACAGAGCGCCGATTTCTGCACCGCTGGCAATCAAAATGCCGCCAATGATGATCCCTTTACAGTCGTGAAGGCTTTTGCCGTCCCATAACACTTTGTAGCCTACCCAGATAACGGCGATGGTAATGGTGACGATAGCCAGACCGGTGAGGCCAGACGAGATTTTCTCCAGCAACGTTTCGGCTTTCGCGAACCCGTCCGCGAATGCCGGTGAGGACAGGGCAGCAGAAGCCGCGATAGCAGTAAGGTGAGCAGGAGCGTTTTTGATAGAGCGTAAAAATTTCATGATATTTCCTTATTTAGATGTAATGACTACAAATTCTCCCCGCACAACCTGTGACGGGAAAGAAACGGGTGTAGCCGGGTTAGGTGACGCCTGCGCGTCGGAGGTGACGAGATCGCCGCGTACAATGCCTTTTGGGTAACGTATCTGCGGCGCGGGTGCTGCATTGCCTGGTGTGGCGTTTTGCTTCTCTTGATCGGCTTTGCTGGAAGGCACGACATATTTTTGCGCGGGTTTGTAACCCATCCGCTGTACATAGCTGGTTTTGGAAAATGCAGCTTCGGGCTTCTGGCCGGTATCAAAGTTGCCGGAGTAATAGCAACTCAGCGCCCTTTTAAGGGTGCCGCCCCGGAGGTAGCAGTCAGTGATGATTTTTTCGAAGACGGTCAGGTTGGTGCAGGGATTAAACAGTTGCTTTGCAGTGACACCGTAACGGGAAAAGTTAGCCTGGTTGATTTGCATCAGACCAACCGAGTAATTTTTACCTTTCGCCTTGAGCTGGTCGATATGATCAAGAGCGTCGTTTATGTTGCTGGGAAAAAGCCCTTTTTTCTGACCGACAACCCCAATAGCAAAGGGGTTTAACCCTGATTCAACTCTGGCGACATCATGCGATGTATCTGGGTGGATGGTTGGGGCGCATTGCATGGCCAGAGTTAGAAGAACGGCGGATGAAATCATGTCTCCTCCTATTAGATGGTTTATTCCTCTTCGGCGGTGGGAGCCTTCTGCAACTGGCTAAGCAGTGAGGCATGGCCTTTTTTGGTGAACTCATCAATCAAGTAGTGAAGAAATGTACTTGGTTTGATATTGGCGTTGGATAAATAGCTGATTTCGCGAGCATGTTTTGCTAACAGTTGGTAACGCTGCTGTCCGATGTAAATCACCGCCGTACTCGTTGGCTCGCCCAACTTCTTTTTCGGCATGGATATGGTTACTCCTATTAAAAAGGCACCGCAGGCGATTGCCTACAGTGCCGGTATGTATGAAACAGTGAGAGAATTTTACTTAGATGTCACCCGATTGGAGCAGGTGTGAAAAGGCAACCTGTCGCTGTTCTGTTGACCTGAGCAGCGAGATTTCCTGAATTTTTGCCAGTAAAGCGGGAGAAATATTACGGCACTCAATAGCTTGATCGTCATTGTTCAACGCTATCAGGCGAGCACATTCAATCGCTGATATCACTTTCTGGGGAACCGTGCAGGCATTGGAACCGAACCGAATGAAGCCCATAGCTCCAGGGATAGACGAAATCGTTGATGTATGGATTTTGTTGATATCAAAAGAAAGGAACAAATAATTAGGGAACAACACTTTTTCGTCGATCCGTACCGAATTACAGTCGGTACGGTGAGATATTTTTACATAGCGAGGGCAAAAAACACTAACACCTAAACTGTTGACTCTTCTGGTTATTTTATCAGCATCTTGAACCTTGCAGTACAACACATACCATAAATTCATGTTTCCCTTCCTTGTGGGCATAAGCCCCCATTTTCCGCCGCCGGTAGCCGCGTACTCATAAAAAATCCTGTATAAATAAACATGCTGTACATAAATACAGTATTTATTTTTATACAGTTCGTAAGGGTATGTCAATATCAAGAATATTTAGTGATAATAACATTGATGTACATATAATCAAGCTTGTTTGTTTGGATGAACGTAGGGTGGGGACTGCGCCTTGTATGATAGAAAACAAAACAAGGTGAAGTGCTATGGTGCCGAAAAGGTTAAAAGAAGCCCGGGAGGCTGCTGGATTATCTCAAGAAAAGTTGTCTGAACTCATTGGTGTAGAGGGCGTTAATACTCGTTCTCGACTATCTAATTATGAGGTCGGGCGTTTCACCCCTCCTTTCGATTTTGTTCTTCGAGTTGCTAAAGCATTGGATTATCCAGAGAGCTATTTCTATACGGTTGATGATGATTTTGCAGAGAATATGTTGAAATTTCATCGCAACCGCATGAGTCCTGATACAAATCCCTATTACAGCACGTTGGCTGAAGCCCAAAAACTAGCGGCGCAGCGTGACGAAGCTCGAAAGCTTGTTAAGCAACTAAATGATTGTTTGAAAGATTGATTTTATCTCTTTATTTGTTTAGAACAGGGATTCGGTGCTGATCTTATTACTGTGAATGTGATCAGTGTCAACATTATTGAGACTCAATATCTTTATGAATTGATTGGGTAAATTAGATATGTTCTTTGCGGGATCTTTTGGTGGGGGAATTGATCGTTGCTTCACTACGTGGTAATTTACCTGCGTTTACAAGTATTCATGCGGGTCGGACGTTCCCGGTAATAGCGTCTAGGGAAAGGGTGACAGGCAAAAGCCACACCCTGAATGCAAAAACCCCCTGAAATCCCAACTCGAACTTGGCGGAACGAAGGATATTCAGGGGGTCGAAAGCAGGCGCGGCGCCTGAGAAGGATTATAGCAAATGCGTAACCTAACACAACCCCCCCACACCGCCATAAGTGCTGGCGGGTGTGAATAACCAGACAAATTCTACTCAACAAAACCCAGACAAGCGTCATCGTGGCGAACATTCTACAGCCTGTAAATGTCCGTTACCGCTCTACGTGCGTCCGGCGCATTATAAGCCCCTCAGTAAACAGCATGGCCGAGCCTTACGTAACCTTATGAGCCAGGACAAAACTTCTGGTGCCTGGGTTATTCGTCGTCGTGTTTCTGCCGATCCAATCTTCACTTTTTTGCGACCTGTCGCGGACAGGAAAAGAGCTTTCCGTGAAGTGCGCCGGCGTTTGCTCGATGCGTTGTTTGTGCTTTTCGTCAACAAGGCCGATCTTGCTACCGGTATTGTCACTATCAACATCACTAAGCTGGCTGAAGAACTTAGCCCACGAAATGAAGATGGCCACATCATCCCTGAAACCGCTGTGACGGTATCCAGGGTGTCGCGTCTGATAGACGAACTGGCCAGGTTTGGCATAGTCCTTGCGCCTGAAACTGAGTGGGATTATGTGAACGGGTGCCGTTTTCCTAAGCATATAATCATTACAGAAGAAGGCTGGCGTCTTACCGGCGTGGATATGGATAAGCTGCGTGCCGAGCAGGAAGAACGCCTACGTGCTATTGAGGACGGCATTCTACAACCCGGCGAGGCGATGACAGTAAAAGAAGCCCGTAAGCGCTGGTATGAACGTTGCCGCCATCAGACGATACTTAGCCGCCGTACACGTGCTATCGAGGGTAAACAACGGCGTAAGCTGGCTGAATTACCGTTTGATGAGCGAAAGCGTCAGGTGGCCGAGCGTATTTTCCGTGATATGAAGGGTGATATACACCACCTAACCCCTCAGCAGTTTGAAAAAATGGTCTGGACTCAGCTTTACCAGCTTGAACTGGTAAATATGGAGCAGCCAGGCACAGCTCCGCCTCACTAATCACCCTCTTTTTACTAATCCGTTTCCCTGCGGAGGTCGTTCTTCGTCCATCGGCTGGAATGGCTCATTTTTTAACCGCACCTATCGTGATTACTTCAACGGAACATGCAGAAAACCCCCATCAACACCGATGCTATATCTTTTATGCACACTTATCTGCAAATAGGTAAATGGGATTATCTGCAATCAACCAATAGTTAGCTGCAAAACAATCAGGTCTTCGACCTACTTAATTTCATTAAAGATCTATTTATTCCCTGGATAAGTTCTGTGGATAACGGGGAAAAACAATAACGACCGCCCTTGCAGCAGCCAGACGGCCACGCCGGTTCGGCATGGTCGCTACGCTCCCTAGCAAACTTTAAGTAGCACCTCCGGTCTTTGCCCGGAGGCAGGGAGTTAGCGAAACGAACTAAGCGAAAAGGCGCTTTTCGCCCTTACCTACTTCATCGCTAAAAGTAAGCTAAAAAACCGGTCTGGCAGGAAGGAGGGTAATGCTTGTAGATACATTGTTTATCATCTACAATGTATCTACAAATGTGAAGGAGGAAATATTAATGACAACAGTAACGCTAAAAAAATGGGGTAATAGCCCATCGATCAGAATACCAGCCAGCGTAATGCAAGCAGCAGCACTTAATGTTGAAGATAAACTCGATTTGAAAATTGATGAAGCTGGCCAAATTGTTTTAGTTCCATTGAAATCTAAAGAGTATTCACTGGATGTACTGTTATCGGGTATCACACCAGATAACGTTCACGGAAAAATAGATTTTGGTTCGCCAGTTGGAAAGGAATTGATCTAAATGGTTTCACGTTACGTACCAAACTCCGGGGATCTGATCTGGCTGGATTTTAACCCCGTGGAAGGTCACGAACAGGGAGGCCATCGCCCTGCCGTCGTCCTGAGCCCTTTTTCTTACAATAATCCCGTAGGATTGCTGCTTTGCGTTCCGTGTACCACTAAAGCTAAAGGCTATCCATTTGAGGTAGAACTGTCGAGTAGCCGCGAAAGTGTTGCTCTTGCAGATCAAGTTACCTGTGTTGACTGGAGAGCGCGAAAAGTAACAAAAAAAGGCACTGTGTTGCCTGAAGAACTTGCTGAAATCAGAGCAAAGGCTAAGGCTCTAATCGGGTGATAAATCACTACCGCACTTTGCTTGGCCAACCCGGTATCTGTAACTACCGCTGCTGTGACGATTCTGCATCCGAAACCGAACTTTAACGTACAATAATTTTCGATATCCAAACTGGCTCCTAAAAAAAGTAAGATAATACTGAAGATGTGGTTGAAAAATTGTGTTGGTAGGACTACATATTATAAATTTAAAGGAAAGAAATGAGCAAATTATCTATTGAAGTGAAAAATCTTAAAACAATTGATTATTTGAGTTTTTCTATTAATTTGTCGCCAGGAGTTAACGTCCTTTGTGGCGGTAATGGTGTGGGGAAAACCACTCTTCTATATGTTCTTGCAAAACTATTTAATAACAATGCATACAGGGACTATTTTTATAATTCATCCACTGAAAAATCAGAAATAGATATTAATTTTAATGGAGCCATCAATAACTGGAGAAGAGTCCCTAGTGGAAAAACATTTAAATGGGAAAATCTAAATAAAGGCGTTGCAAATATCTCAATAAATGGGTTTATTGAGGGGAGTTTTATTCATGGAAATAGATTTAAGTATGCGAACGTAAGTATGATGCTTCGCTCTGGTAAAATGAACAATAAAAATCCGTTTGATGTAGATGATAAGGTGAGGGAATATCTAGGGCTAATTTTACGTGACAATAAGAATTATTATTCTAAGCTTCAGGGTTACTATCCACTTTTCCCAAGGAAAGTAAACGGTAAAAATGCTTCGAGCATGGAGTTGGTTCCCTCAGATCGTCCTCTATTCATCATGGAGGTTGATGGTAAGTCGATTCACCATCATGATATGAGTTCTGGTGAGTTCATTGTTGCTAGCTTACTAGAGTTCATTGATAGCGAGATAAAAAAAATATCTAAGAGACCAAGTCGCACATCAGATGTAAGTTTGGTTATTCTTGATGAAATTGAAGTAGGCCTGCATCCATCAGCGTTAGAACGATTAATGAGATATTTAAACACCATTAGTCGATCACATAAAATTTGTTTTCTAATATCAACTCACAATCCAGCAACAATGTCTTCTTTGCATAAAGATAATATTTTCCTTTTGCAGAAATCAAAAGTTGCAAATAAATCAATAAAACTAATAAATCCTTGTTTCCCAGCATATGCGATTCGTGCCACAAAGGATATGAGTGGCTATGATAAGATCATATTTGTCGAAGACAAATTGGCAAAAAAAATAGTAGAAAGAACAATGATCAAGGCAGGTCTTTCCAATAATAATATTCACAAAGTCATGTCAGTCGGTGGTTGGAGGAAAGTTGTTGAAATTCACAGTGAATTTTCTCAGAACAATCTTGGCGGGATGTTTTGTAAGTATATATCCATCCTTGATGGTGACGTAGACGACTTGCCTGATTCAGAAGAATACATAAAGGGTTATTCTAACTGTAATGTGAAATTTCTACCAATCCAGAGTTTAGAGAAGTTTTTATTCAGAAAGCTGTTGATTGAGGATGATAGAACACTATTCAATGGCATTGAAGGTGCTTTCTTTAATAATTCAGATTTATCATTTGAAGTTGTTATTAGTGACTACCTTGACGATAACCCTAATTTTTTAGATAAAGATAAAAAAGGTAAAAATCTACTGAATGCCATAAAGAAACGAGCAAAGCAGAAAGGTGTTGATGCCTCTATAGTCGAATCCACTTTGTGCGACATAGCTATGGACTACATCAGAAACGATGAAAACGAGTCGTATCAAGCATTGGAAAATGAACTCCGCAGTTTCTATCAATAACGCGAACCAAAACAAGACTATAAACACGCTGCCGCGCCTTGCTTGGCCAACACGGATCTGGCACATAAAAAATGTATGCACCAGATCAGTGTTCTCGGAAAAAACAGTGTGTTTTTGAGTTAATGTGTGTTTACACATTTGAGTTTTTAACTGTCATTTTCTTTCAGCCAGTTATCAACCAAGTCCTTTATTACATCAGTAATAGATGTACCTTGCTTTGCACACGCAGCTTTGAAGCGGATATGTATTTCTTCATCAAAGTTAACGTTGACTCTCTTTTGCTTTCCTGTGGGTGTGCTATTGACGACTTTTTCAAGATCTCGATGATCACCGAAACTCATTGTTTTTGATGTATGTTGTTTAGTTAGTGCCATACATAACCTCTTAATATGCTGAAATGAGTATATGAGTTTTTACTCAAATGATTCAAGTATTTCTCGCGTCAGAATGGCGATCTCGCCCTTTGCTGCCCCATCGTTGGTATCGAAAACGCTCTCACCTTCCATCACGGATTTAACGTAACTTTGGCGTTGTGTGATCGCTGTTTTGAACGGCTTAATGCCCGTCTGAGCAATGCTATCTTTCAGGACATTAAGCATGGTGGCTTGCTCAATTTTCCGTGTGATGAGGAATCGAGCTTCTACCGGACGATTATAAGCCTGGGCTTCCAGTACAGTGACTACAGAACCGGCAGCTGAAAAATCCAGAGGGCTGGGTGTTACCGGGATGATAATCAGATCGCTGACCATCACCGCTGCTGAAGTAATAACTGACAGAGAACCGGCACCATCAATAATGACAAAGTCATATTCAGCCAGATCCTTTCTTACCTGGTAAACGTCTTTCTCTGATGCTGCGGTGTAAACATCGAATGCTGCTTTCTCTGCTTTATTCCAGTTAGTCAGGCTCATCTGCGGGTCTGTATCTACAACTGCAATTTTCTTACCCGAACTGGCAAGGCAGCTACTGACGTTGATCGTCGCAGTCGTTTTACCAGACCCCCCTTTGGGGTTGAGGAACGCGATAATTTTCATGTCTAAACCTCATTTGTGTGTTTACTCATTTGAGTTTGATTATACACAAAAACACAAATGAGTAAATATGTGTTTTTAGAGTGTAAGAACTGGCGGTAGTTTATGTTTATGAATTGAGGTCTGACACTTAATGAAACGAAAATTCACGTAAAGCGGGGGACTGAAGTCCCCATAGTACGGAAAGATAAGCGGTAGGTAGTATGAGAACTGGCGCCACGTAGTTACGTTTAAAGTTTTTTCTTCGTTACTATCTTGCCCGTGGTGTTATCCATCCTGTATTCAGAAATTGTGCCGTCCAAAATATACTTGATGACTGCTTGCACCGTGGCCAAGGAAGTATGAAACCACTCTCTGGGCGTGTAAGTACTGCCGTTAACCGCCCTTAGCGTGATGTTAAGGCGTTGCTTGGCCAGAAAGCCATGCACCAAGGCCTCAAGCCTATTGGCATTCATATTGAAGCATTGAGTCGTGAATATAATCCTAACCGGTGCTTCAAGAAAGGTTCTGTCTTTAAAGGCATTCTGGATCCTTTTCTCCACGGTGCTCTCGGTAAACCCTATTTTATAGAGATCACGGATGTAAGGGGCAAGGACGGGATCTGTACTCTTGGTTGCCAGCACATATACGAACCCACTCGGAACAGGCGCATCAATGGGTACTAGCTGCTGACCGTTCAGGTCCACCACACGCCCTTCCTTGTCACGAACAAGTCCCTGGGTCAGGGACTGGTAGAGCATGTTGAGCTCAGTTCCATTCTCAAACACCAGATGCAGGCGGGAATTATAGGTATCGTACTGCTCAAGCCGCTCACCCGCACGATGAACGTACCCCATCACCCCACTGAGAATAAAAAAATCACCCTCCTGGAATTTGTGCTCATTACGATAACGAATAACGGAAAATACCCCATCCCGAAATCCCTTGTGTACGCTCGCGAATAAAGGCGAAAAACGTTCAAAATCCGGGCAAGGCTGACGCCTGGCAATCTCATCAGGGAGGTCCTTCTTACCCACTGGAACGTGCTTGATAGTGAAAATTTCAGGGGCATCAAAATCCAGCAAACCTAAATCGTCATCAGCAAAAATATCCGCCAATGAGGTTACCAGTTCTGACTTGCTTATCCCTAGAGGAGAAGCAAGCTCGACCTTCGGCGTTTCACTCAGATTTTGATTCATATCAACACCTGCCAGCAGCCCATGGCGATCCCGCTCATGCAATATCTTGCACTGTTCAGGATTTGCCCGAATAGCATTAAGCTGCCGTGTTAGTGATTTCTCACTCATTGTGGCGTTTGGTGTATTTTGCGGTGCCCGGCCATGACAATCAACAAACGTCATGATGCTCTCGAACTGGCTGCCGATCAGATCCGTGGGGCCTGCCTTGGATTTCAGAGCGACGACATCCAGTAGCCCAAACACATCTTCCGCCGCGAAAATATCGTCGAGTGTCGCCTTTTTTCTGGGTTGGGTAGAGTGCAAACTGATCATTAGTTAGCTTCCCTGCTTTGCCATTTGCGCCTGCTTTTTGTTGCGAAGGTATGCCAGCACTTGGGCGTAACGCACCTCCAGCGGGTCACTCGATGACAGCTCTGGTGGGCGTTGGTGTTGACGGGCAAAGTCCTGGATCCGCGGCCATAGAATAGTAGCCTCATCCTCTGACACTTGGGCCTGGCTTGCGCTAACAGCCTCTTGAATGGTTTTGAGCATTGCCACGGTGACTGATTTGGAAAGAATTTCATAAGCACCGTGGAATGGGTTTACCGCCTCAATTAGGTCGATATTCAAACTTTCGATATTGATGAACTTTTCACCCATTTTCAAAAATTGTTTGCTAACAGTTATTTCATTCGGGTCATTAACTGGTGAGGGGCTACCCACGATATCCGCGCCTTCCGGGACGTCCTTCTCATCGACCAATACACCGTGCTTATTGATGTAAAGGCTTTGCAGGATGCCGGACCGTATCTGCTCCAATTCATAATCCGTCAGATCAGGATACATTTTTTGGATGGTTGCGGGTAAGGCTCCCTGAGTGATTAACTCTGCCGGCAGCATATTGGAGACGGCTTCCTTAACGAGTTGCTCATTGGCCATCAAGGTCGCCATGATCTCTTCTTTATCTCCGTTAAGAATATCGAGCACCTTTTTCGATACCGGAGCCACCTTATCATCGATAATTAGCGTGTTAGGAGGGAGATCCTCGCCATTCCATTGCGAACGTGGCTTGAATTGGATGCTGGGTGCCAGGATCTGCTCCATCAACAGTGAGGTGGTGATGGCCTTGAGCATGTTGTTGACCGAGACCTTCACGTCATCATCCTGAGCATCAGGCTGTGCGATCAGGTTAGTAAACTGGGCATGCGCCTTCCCCTCGCAATCACGCGTTGCGCGGCCAATAATCTGCACCACCTCTGTCAAAGAACTGCGATAGCCGATAGTCAATACATGTTCACAATACGGCCAGTCGAAGCCTTCTTTTGCCATTCCCAGGGCAATGATGATGTCTATATCGTCGGCAGTCATAATGGTGCGTAAATATGCCTGTACCTTGGGACGTTCAGCCACATTATCATCAACCAGATTAGCGACCTTTAGAACTTTTCCATCTCCTTTACGCTTTACCCGATATACGCCGGATATCGGATCTTGAGACTCCACGTCACCCAGAGCATCCAATATGGCATCAACCTCCGTGTGCTTATCTTTGGTCGACTCGCCAGAGTTGACGTTAGGGATATGGATAATGGTTTTTTTTGTAGGGTCGAGCACAGAAGGTAAGGCGTTAATGTAGCGGCCTTGATAGAAATGATAACCAATACCGAGCGATTTCAGGTGCTCATAGCCGTTCAATTGCTCGTAATAGGAGTAAGACACTTTAGTAAATTGGGCCTCATCCTCTGGTAGCAAGATAGGAACGGTATCGCCCCGGAAATAGGAGCCCGTCATGGCGATAATGTGCGCATGAGGCAGCTTCATCAGCGCATCGAGTAAAGCACCCAGCCGGCTGTTTTCATCGGCAGAAACGTGATGGAATTCGTCAATGGCCACCAAACAATGGTCAAAAACAGACACATCCAGACTGTCGAAGGCAAAGCGCAAAGTGGCATGAGTGCAGACCAGGATCTGGCCATCACCGTGCATAAAACGGCGAAAAGCGGCCACTTTTCCTTTTTCCCCTCCACCGATACAGAGGTTATTCTCAGGATCTACCGTCCAGTCAGAAAAGAATCCGTGTTGGGTAAGTGCGGTGTCTCTGAACGAGGATCCGATGGACATTTCTGGCACAGCCACGATGACCTTGCGTATTCCCTGATTGATTAGCTTGTCCAGTCCCAAAAACATCAACGCCCGAGATTTTCCACTAGCGGGGGGGGCTTTTATCAGTAGGTAGGGGCTGTTGCGCTGTTCGAACGCTCTGGCCTGCATCTCGCGCATTCCCATGGATTTCTGTGCTGTGCTTTGCCCAGTTTGGGCATAGCTGACGTTCAGTATATTTTCCATAACCGACCTTATTGGGTGGAGGATGGGGCGACGTGACAGCCAATCTGACCCATCATCTTAAATTTGTTAGTAAACCGTGCAAGCGGCTATTTTTTCGCCAACTCTTCGTACTGTGCAAGCAGACAACTCAGGCGATCAGCTGCACCCCTAAACGGCTTATCGCGGTAAAGCCTGTCTACCGCTATATCCAGGGCCTGATGTGCCGCGAGCAATGGAGGTGGCATTTTATCGGGATCATAAAGCTCAGCTAGGGTACGGCCAGGGAAGTCATCACGAGTTAGGTATGCTTCTTCCGCAAGTCGAATAATTTCTTCACGCTGCTTTGGCGTCACTACTGGCCATGGGAAGGTGTTATAAACCACGGTTGCAGAATAGCGGTAATCGCTTTTAAGTCGGCTTGCGACCAGTCGCATCCAGTCGTTATGCAATAATGAACTGAGGATGCCAAATTCATAAAGAGTGCCATTAGGGAGGATATTATTAAGGTCTGTACTTATTGTGTTCTCATCAAAGAACCCTATTGGTATGTAATTACGGCGTTCAGAAGATACCCTGGGTATCAGAATGTAACTACTTGGGTTATTCAAATCCCGGAAAAGATGGGGTCTTAATGCTAACTTTTGGGCGCCTTTATCAGGACTCTTGCGGCGCGTTTCTGCTACATTTTGCACACGCTCATAGACAAGTGGCATACTTTTCAAATCTTCATCTGTGGCATTAACCAACCATAAACACCAACGTTCCTTGGCATTCAAAAACTCAGCAGCCCCCAGTACCTTTTTGAGCCATCGCTCGGCTTCAGGCTCTTTCCTTACCAACTCATCACGTTCTTCTCTGGTCAGGAAAAGATGACCACCATCCGTAGGCTTATTGCCAAATAAAAGAGGTGGGATGTTGCTCACCAAAGGCTTGCTTCTTGCGGTGATAGCAATATTACGTCCTTCGACAAGATAGGGGCTGATATTGCTGACGTTACTACTATGCCATTCTCCTTCGACCTGCTGGAACAAACGTCGTGTATTTGACTGCGCAGATAGTCCGATAATAACTACATGAACAGCTGCCTTATCGCGCGCATGGTTAGCCCAAGCGAAGGTCGGATAGGTGAAATGGATATTTAACCCAAGGGCGAAAATAGAAGGCCAGAGCGTGGCAACCTGCTCGCCTTGACAGATTGAGTTGGTAGACACCAAAGCAAGTTCAGCTCGAGAATCCTTAATATACAGTGCCCCCTTCCAGAACCAACAGGCGACAAAATCCAAATTACCTAGTGTCATCTCACCAAACACAGCCTGCATATTGACTCGCTGTTCGTCAGTTCGGCCTAGCGTCCCCAAAAAAGGTGGATTGCCGATCACATAGACTTCATCGTCTTTTTCCTTAGGGCAAAAGGTATGCCAGTCTAGAACCAGACTGTCTCCACCTTGAATTCTCCCCGATGAGCGCAACGGTAGAGCGGGTGGTGCGTAGCCAAAGATTTGCTCCCACTGCTTGTTGAGTTGATGCTCTGCCAGCCACAGTGCAAGACGGGCAATCTCACAGGCGAAATCGTCGATCTCAATTCCATAGAACTGGTCGAGGTGGAGATTAGTGATGTTGAAGCCCTGTTGTGGCTCCAACTCTTGCAATGTCCGGATAATGTCTATTTCTAATAAACGCAGTGCCTTGTAGGCAATAATTAAAAAATTGCCAGAACCACATGCAGGGTCAAAAACCTTGATGTTACCCATTCTGACTAACAGCTTTTTAAGGCCATTGGTACTGGTTCTGCTCTTTTCTAGTTCGGCTCTCAAAGGGTCGAGAAACAGAGGCTGGATCACCTTCATTATGTTGCTATAAGAGGTGTAGTGCTGCCCAAGGTTTCCACGCTGCTCTACGTCAATGACGGCCTGGAACATGGAGCCGAAAATATCGGGGTTAATATCACCCCAGTTCATCAAACAGCACTCCAGTAACATCCGGCGGCCTTTCAAGCCGAGATCAGGAATGCGCTCTTCCACCGCGAATAGCCCGCCATTAACGTAGGGGAAAGCCGACATATGGTTAGGTAATTGCTGACGGAAGTCACTCTTAGGGGGACTGTCCATAACGGCAAATAGTGAACTCATGAACTGGTCAAGGTCGCTTCCATCTTCTTCTGTATAGCCTTGAATGGCGGAGGTAAACTGCCCCTCAGTGAAAATACCGGTATCCTCAGCAAAAAGGCAGAACAGCAGGCGAGTGAGAAAAACGTTGAGGGCATGAATATCTTCTGCACTATTCAAATTGTTATGGAGTTTAATGAGGTCAAAGAGCTTACCCATTTTCTCGGCGGCTTTCACATCAGCGGGGTGTTCACTGCCCAAGATGGCCTTTTCTAGGCCAACGAGCGGCAAAAAGAAGCTATACTCCCGGAATAGTTCACACAACTCGATATCAAGGCGTTCCTTGGTCAGCACATCCCACGCGAGAAAACGGGTAAAATCGGTGACCATGATAAATCGGTACTTGTTTTTGCCATTGGTAGGATCGGTAACCCGTGCATCAAAGGCCGCTTCAATGTCTTCGTACTCCCCCAATGGTTGGAAGTAGAACTGGTTTTTCAATCCAACGTGGCCGGGTTCGTTGGCCATGTTGCGGCTCCCGCCCTGACGGATAGCTGTAATGGTGGATTTCTTGAAGTCAAAAGCTGTCATGAAGCCATAGATGAATTCGTCTTTGTTGAGTTCAGTTGTCAAAATTTCAAGCTGATCAAAAATGTTGGCGTGATTGACGGCCATGGAGATCCTTAATTGAAAATACGCATTCGAAATCGCTGTTGGGAAGTCAAATGACGAAATAAATTAGGCATGTGGGGTTTCCCACATAAAAGTGCGCTCTGTATTTTATAAAACATTTATTATCATGATGTTAGAGCTATCGTAAGCTGTTTTCACTTATTATTTTATAGACCGTCGAGCGGGCTATCTTCAATTGCTTAGCTATCTCTGTGACTGGCAATCCCTGAGAACACATTATCTCAATTTTGGATCTGTCGACTGTGCGCTTTCGGCCGAATTTAATACCTTTTAACTTGGCTTCTTGCCGCCCTTCATTTGTACGCTCCAATATGCGTTGACGTTCTGCCTGGGCAACGGCCGACAAAATGGTGATCACCATCTTTCCCATTTCCCCATCAGTACTTATACCGTCGTCAATAAACCTGACGGCAACTCCCTCAGAATCAAACTCTTTTATTAACTGGATCATATCAGCAGTATCACGACCAAGCCGATCGAGCTTTTTTACCAGAATGACGTCACCAGCCTCCACCTTCATTCTCACCAAATCGAGCCCTTCTCTATTAGTGTGGCTCCCAGATGATTTATCAGTAAATATGCGGTTTGCAGCGACACCCGCTTCTTTAAGCGCCTTTATCTGGATATCAAGAGACTGTTGACTGGTTGAGACACGAGCATAACCAAAAAGCCGCATTAAACATCTCCTAAATCGATTGTCGGACATTAAGTGTCTAGTATGTCAAGAAAACGATTTAATAGACAGCTCAACTAGGCCATTTCATGGTGTCCGATAATTTATAACATTTCGGACGGTTGCAAAATTGTAAAAATCTCCATCTGGTAGGGATGCCTGCATGACAGTCTATTTTCTGACCAGTGAGCAGGCACAGAATTACGGATGCGACGTTGCAAGGCTCAATGCCATTCCCCTCACGACTTCCCCGAACAAGCATATGTTATAAAATTGCTCAGAGGCCTATGAAGGGCTGGCACTGTGTAAGACGAATGCTAACGACTCTACTGGTATCTTTGGGTTTGTGGAAAGATATGAATACCTGTTATAAGATGAACTATCAAATTAAAAAAGAAAATTTATTATGCCTAATAATCAACCTCAGCAAGGAAGTTCTACAGGGGCTGGAACTCAAAATTCTCAAGCTTTAGCCCTAGTGCATGATGGTTTTATTAATGTGATTACAAGTACGCCGTCAACAGGCCAGATGGCCCAAACGTTTATATGTTCAAATATAGATATGGCTGGTGTTACTAATACTTATTATATGAAAGTTTATGCTAGTGACAAGCAAGTGATAAACGAGATGGTAGGTTACATGCTAGCAAAAGAGCGCGGCCTTAATGTTGCTAATAAAGCCTATCTATTAGAAATCGGCACAATCACCAAAGCATTAATTGATAACTTTTACGCTTTTAATAGTAATGGCATAAAAAATTCTGGCTGGCATAATAATACGAAGTATGCATTCATAATTTCAGAAGCCCCAGGCTTAACTATATCTTCATATAGTAGTGATCTTATTAAACAAACGAAATTCTTCAAAAGAAGAATAGAAGCATGGAACAAAAATAACATGCTTATTGCCTTTGATGAATGGATTGCAAATACTGACAGAAATGCTGGGAATCTCATTTTTGGACAAAATGTAATATATGTCATTGATCACGGGTCATCTCCAGTAAAAATGGATTGGACACTTTCTAATCTTGTTGCAGATCAATGCTACGACAATATACATATGAGTAACTGCATGCAATTTCTTGGCAAGAATAGCCGCCCGGTAGATAATGAATTGCAGGATCAAGCGACCTTCCATGAAGATACGCTAAATAAAGCAAAAAAAAACGTAGTTAATCTAATATCCAGCACTGTATCCATGAATAGCGAATATGCTCATATGATAGACTTCCTTGAGCGAAGAGCTATTTCAAAAAGAATCGCTCCATTTGTAAACATGTTTGGAGCTAGATAATGAAACAATTCCGCTGGCAAAAAATTCAATGGATGCCTTTACTTAATACACAAGAAATAATTAATATTGGTGTTGCAGTGACAGATGATCAATGCAATGTGTTAGAAATAAAACTAGTTGATGATCTATCTAAGATAAAATGTTTTTTTGGTGATTCCGTTGTTAATGAAGCGCCTATGGTTTTCGAATTAGTTAGGTTGCTTATAGATAATGATGGTTTATCGAACAATATAGAAACGCCTCAGATTAAAATAATAATGCAAGGTGTAGCATTTGCAAATAGTGCTACATTACTGGCAGGTCAGTTAATGCATCAAGTTGTCACAGCTCATAATGTTAGGGAAAAAAGGTCAAGATATGCCCCTTTTACAAGATCAAAAGCATTAAATGAATTAAAGGGTAGATTACCTCAGGAATATAAGCACTACATACCAGAAAATCCTTATCTTGAGGTTCAAAGTGATATTTCCGCTTATATCCCGATGAGGAAAAATGGACTTGAAAAGGTAGCAACAATATTATCTTCTGATTACAATGATCTTGAAAGTAGAACAAGTAAATTTTATGAAGCCATGAGGGATTTATCTGTTGTTAATATAGCTTCGGCAACCCCTATTTTATCTAAAAGTGCTTTTTTGATAAAACCTCAAGGAATGATGCAACTTCCAAATAACGTGGTGAAGAGTATTGAAAGTGAGATAGAGATGTTTATATACCAGGCTAAAGACCGCAACTTTGATGTTGTTTTATGTAATAATTCAGAAGACTTTATCACTCGTGCAGTGCAATGGTGCTCTTAATATGAAGGCCGAGGCGTGGGCAGTGTAATATGCACTTCCCTCGTTTGATTAGAATCTGCTCTGCCTGGCACTACATATAGTATCGATCGGAGTCGGTCAGCACACAATATGTAGTGTTATCCACAGAAACTGTGGATAAGTCTATTTAACTGGATCTAAACATCACCCTGTAATTTCTATTGCATGTGTGAAAAATCAGTAAGTAGTTGAGCAAAACTTTTTGCTGTACGAGTTGGATCGCTTGTCCATGCTAATGTGATATTCCTTTCTTTTATAGACTCAATAAAATCTGATATATTGTTGTCATGGCCATTGATATATAAATATAATTTCCTCAATGTTTTATCTTGAGGTTTACTTTTTTCTGGAAGTTTTTTTAGCCCTATAAGGATTGTTTTATCTGCATCGTCAATGATGCTTTTCATGTCATCTTTAATATGTTCCCATGTGTTTCTTAATGTTTCACCCTTAGTCGTTGGGGGTAGGAATTGTGGGATGCTGTCATTTAGCTCATTGAGGAATGCGTTGAAATTGAAGGCATTTCCGTTACCTTGCAATTGTAATTCCCGCCTAATCAATTCCTCTTCCTTTGCAGAGATATAAGTATCGAAATTACCACCTAAATGATAACCGTATAATTTAATTTGGTGCAGAGTTTCAATGTTTCTAAAATAAATGAAAAGCCTGTCGTTTTTATCTGCATCTTCCTTTGATAAAAACATCATAAAAACGAAGCAGCCTGCGCCTAGTCTAATTTCGAATGCAATAGTAGGATCTTTTCTTTTCCATGATTCAGAATATATATTTTGCAATCTGTTGAAGTTGAATTTTATTGATGCCATGTAGATATCCTTATTATAAGCTGTATTCACGTCAATCTTTTCATTTCCCAATATATAACGTAAGCCGTCCGGGCGCTACGTCGTGCTTCCGCATTGAGCCAGGCGAGCTGTCTCACTCCTCAGGGCTTCCATCGCAGACACAACGGCATTTCACCGCTACGGCATAAGGGGCGCTAAGTTCGAGTATGCCCGCCGTCATTTTCTCCTGTGAGCCTTTCTTCTTCATATCAGCTTCCGGTAATCGTTCCCCGTCACAACCTGGTCAGCAAGGGTATATAAACGCTTCGCGCCCTTGCTGGCCAGAACGACTCCGGGGAGGCCGAACCGTCAGGCGATACGAAGACGAAATTCACACTGACGGAGAAACAACCATGACTATGAACCTGCATACCCAAACAAGCACCCCTAATCCCGCACCGGCGACCAGCGTATCCCCGCTGGAGCAGTCAGGCTCCTCAAAAACGAAATTTTCTAAGGGCAAGACCAAACCAGATGTTTACCAGGTAGTGACTGACAGCATCATTGAGGCGTTAGAAATGGGTGTTAAGCCGTGGGTGTGTCCGTGGAAGCGTAACGGTGCGGTGTCAGGCATTCCGTCAAACTTCACCACCGGTATAGCCTACAGCGGGATGAATATCATGCTGTTATGGTGCAGTGCTGCAAAGCAGGGATTTAATGATTCTCGCTGGTTGACCTACAAACAGGCTCAGGAGCAGGGCGCACAGGTTCGTAAGGGGGAGCACGGTACTACGGCCATCTTTTACAAGACGCTGGAAAAAGAAGCTGAGGATGGCGAGATCGAAAAAATCCCCATGCTGAAAACTTTTACTGTGTTTAATGTTGAGCAAATCGACAGGCTGGAAATGGGCACCGAAAATGGCACCGAGATTGAACCACTGGAGGTAGGAGAGTTTGATCCGCTGCCGCAGGTTGAAGCACTGTTTCAGCGTACCGGCGCGAACATTACAGAACGTGGCCAACAGGCAATTTTTAAACCGCTAACAGATGAAATCTGGTTGCCTGAACGTCATTTGTTTGCCGATGCCGTGAATTTTTACGCCACCGGCTTGCATGAACTGACGCACTGGAGCGGGGCGAAAAGCCGTTTAAATCGTGAAATGAAAGGGAGATTCGGATCGGAAGAGTACGCCTTTGAAGAACTGATCGCCGAACTTGGAAGCGCGTTCCTGATGGCTGATTTAGACGTTGTGGGAGAGGTTCAGCATGAAAGCTATATTGCATCATGGCTGAAATCACTGAAAGACGATAAACGCTACATTTTTAAAGCGGCCAGTGCCGCATCTAAAGCGCATCGGTATTTGATGGACTGCTGAGGGAGACGGGAGAGAGCATTGCCCACATATCCACATGAGAGAAGCCAGTGAAGCGGGGAGGCCAACAAGCCGCCCCCGCGAACGGGAGCGCCTCTACCGGCGGGGCAAGCCGGTAGGGGTCGATTGTGGGTATGTGGACAATGCCGAGGGTAGGGCGTATGTGCTGGCTAAAATTGCCGACATTTAATAGGCCGGTGCTAAAACTTCGCTTTCTGCCCACAGGCGGTTAAATTCTTTCTCATACTGAGCCGCAATCTGCGGAACGCCTCTTAACACTATGCTGTTTTCTGCGTTGCGACTGTCTGCGCTGGCCGTGTAATTAAATGACCCTGTTTGTACTGTGCTGCCATCTGCGATCATCACTTTGTTGTGCATGATGGCGTAACGACTGTTAAGACGTACCGCAACATGATTATTTGCCAGGTAAGTGACCGCTGAATAACGGTCACCGTTCGCTTTCTCATCCGCGACAACCCGGACACTAACCCCTCTTTTTTTCGCGGCAATAATGGCCGTCGCGATGGGCTTACTGGTGAAGCTATACGCCTCAACATCAAGTGACGTTGAGGCGTCATTGACCACCGACAGAACGTTTTGCAGTGCGGTATGTGACGGAGAAAAACCGACGCTGACGGTGGGGGCAGCAAAGGCCGGGAAAACAATCAGGAGAAGGGCAAGCAGAGTAATTTTAAGCATAGGTTGTTAACTCCAGGGCTTTTAGTTCATCCATTGTATAAAAGCGGAATACGTTACGGTGCTTCGCTTCCAACGTGACATGTTGGCTGTTTTCGATAACCTGCTTTATCGTGTCGAACAGCAGCATTAATGCCCGTTTCTTTTGCTCATCCGGCACAATGTAGAAAACGAAAAACCAGAGATTTTCCGTTCTCGCTCTCAGGTGGCTGGCGATAATTTGCTGATAGCGGGCTTTTGTTTTTAAGCTACGTTCCGTTTCAATGGCGATCCGTTTGCCATTTGGCAGCGTGATTAATCCGTCAGGCCGGTGCTTCACCTTAAACTGATTTAAAAAGGTGTTACGGTCGCCGTTAATCCAGTCCGTCGCACCTTTTTGTGCCAGCGTCAGGTGTACCAGTTGATTATCCAGATGGTGATCGAGGCTCCAGCCTTTTAACTTTGCCGGTTCAAATCGGGCGGGGAAAATCTTGTCTTCGGGGCTGAGTACGACGGCGATCCCATCCTGGGTTATTCCCCACAGCGTGAGACTGCCAAGGCGAGAGACGAAAACATATTTTTGAATAAGCCCCATTCCTTCCAGTTTATCGAGCAGAAGGTAAAGCGGTTGATGTGCCTTATACCTAAAAAGTTGTTTTAGCGTGTCAAAATCGCTGTAGGTTTCCTCTTTCAAAAAATTAAGAAGTTGTACCATTTTTTCACTGTTACGGCCTTTACGTTCTTTATCGCTACTTATCAACATGGCATTCCCTTATTCATCGAAATCAAAAGAGGACGTTTCAGCAACCGGTTCAAGAGGAACTATTTCGGCAGGTTTATTTTTCTCGGCCTCCACTAAAACGGGTGTTGTTTGCGCTGCGGGTGCGTCAGTAAAGTCGAGCGGCTTTTTAATCGAGATGGGTGTGATCGGCGTGACGTCATAAACCTGTAACGGCTGTTTTTTCACTTTCAAGGGTGAGATAAGGGAGGCTCGGGGTAACTCTGTGGCCGTGAAAATATAGCTGACGAACGGAGGCAGGTTTAACAGCATGTTGCTGTCGATATAAAAACGCTCCGCCTGTCGGATTGTGCGCTCGTCGTCTATTACTTCGGTCAGTACCCGATTGGTTTTTGCTTTGCGACTTTCATCGTCCACTAAAATCGTACCGGACATTTTCGCCACCCATAACGCTGTGTCGGGGTCTTGCAGTTTATACACCAGTTTAAATTTGGCATTTTCCACGACGGCACCCACCACGGCGTCGCCGTTTAAATCGGCGGGGCAGTCGCGTAAATCGGCAACGGACTGGTGATCCATAATGATATGCACGCCTTTATCTCGGGCAGCGCCTAAACCCTCAAGTGCAGGCCGTGATAAATGGTATTTTAGTTCGGCCAGGTGAATAGCAATCGGGCGGGGCGTGGTATTGATTCGGTCGCGTAACTCAGCAAGCTGCATTAACCGCACTAAAATCATGCGTTGAGTTGCGATCACTTTACTGTTGCGCATTGAACCGATGATGTAACAGCAACCGGCGTCGTCAAAAATCTTTTTTAATGCTAACCCCTCAGGGGCATTAATGGAGTTTAATAAAGCCAGTTCCTCTATTTTACCGAAAAATCCTTTAATCGTTTCGGCAATACTCTGCACGAAATCGCTGTTGAATAAATCGCGGATCGTAGCAGTTGGGTTTTCGTTGATTAATTGTGCAGTAGCGCGTGCAGCTCTGCGGTCGTCGATACGATAGAAGTCGGCGGCTTCGCCTTTTTCTGCCAGGCTAAATCCAGCTATAAAAAGCTCTTCCAGGTGTTCAGCAGTAATTCCGTCGATAAGGTTTAGCTGATATTCCGGCTTATTTAAATCAATAAGGTAGAAAGGCTTCCCTGCATCTTCACACGCTTTCCTTATTAAGTGAGGTGCCCATTCGTCATTTTTTGGATCCATTTCAAAAACGCCCTCACCGGCCAAAATACTTTGGTAAATAAGTAATCCTGTTGCCACGCCTTTACCTGCACCCGTCGTACCAATGACATCCGCATGTTGTTTTTGCCAGTCACTGAGCGGAATATATTGCGGGTCTCTGTTTTCATTGAGGCCAATAAAAACGCCTTTTTTTAAATTAATAAATTGCTCGGGGTCATATTTTTCAGTTGTGGGAAGTAATGCTTTTATTTCTCGAACATCAGTGCGCGTATTTCTTTCCAGACTGGTTTTTTTAACCATTTTCCTTTTGAGTTTATCAATCTCTGGTGAGAGAACGCGGCGTGCAACGTAATGAAATATGACGCCGACCAGGGTAAATGAAATCAATATTGCCCACAAAATTACTGGCGTACTGACTTCCAGTCTTGCCGGATATAGAAAACGAAGTACGTAAGAGGTGGCCGGTGATATTGTGCCAAAAATAAAGCATAAGAGTGAGAAGCAGATAATAATGCGTTGCCATATTGGTGCTTTTTCGTGTTCATCCCGCTTTAGCGGAACAATAAAGGGTAACGTCAGTCCTGATAACAAAGCTAACAATAGCTGATGTTGTTGCATATAGCCGAAGAACGCCGTGGCGTTATCGACTATTGGCATTAGCTTCTCTGTGATTTTATTAAGCATGTCTTAACCTTTGAATGGTTTTTTTCGGTGAGCTGTCTCGGTGAATCCACTCGGTGATAAGCTATCACCGAGTGGATTCACCGAGTTGTATGGGGATCTGAGAGCGTTAAAGCTATACCCGCAGGCGGGCATGTTGAGGGGGCTAGAGTCCCCTCAACAAAGGCATGTCCCATTACATGCGGGCTGGACGCCCTTATTTCATGAGACAAGGGGGTAATGTCGCGGCTGGACGCCACGCCAAAACCCCCAAAGGTCAAGTGCGGCACACCGTCCACGCTACGCGTGACCACCCCCCTTACGAAGTGATTTTGACCTCTATTTTTTCGCCTTCGTCTCAAAATATCGGAAATCACTACTCGTAACGGGGGTGGTCACGCGCAAAGTCGTATTATTCTCGTTCCTCGAATAATGCTCCTAAGCTTGGACGGTGTGCGGGGCGATGCCCCCCAAATAAACCGCCACTCTGGGGAGTGGCTTTTTGCTCGCTGGGGCGGCAAAATTTATTCGGCTCCCTCCCAACTAACTCGGTTCACTGGGGGTGAACGCGCGTTAGTGGTTTCGGCGACGCCAAATTAACAATTTTTTTCAAAATTGAATTTAGCTGCCTCAATCCACTTACCGTTAACAATTCATTCTGAATTGAACGATAAGTTAAAACCATCGTTAGCAATTTTTATAAATTGAACGATTAAATCAAATAACGTCACATTTGATTTTCGCGAATTTGGTTTAATATATCCTTTGTCTTGTCAGTGTCGTATTCTTTTAGGTGTGGATGTAATGAAGTGGCAATGTCTATAAACTTATCCCGATCATCGCTATTAAGGGTGTCAGCGAATTCATGTATTTCTTCGGAAAGAAACTGGTCGTATAATGTATCGTAAGAACCACAACGTCTCCCCGCGTTACGTTTCAGTCTGGAAATGACTGCCTCTGCTATATATATAGCGCCTTTGGTTGTGGGGTGTTTAATTTGGGTCTTCATTGCCTATGTTCACTTTTAATAGTGGGGTTGCGTAATACTTTCCTTCGTCGGAGTTAATATTAAACTCGGCCTTTTTAAATAGATGCGTACCATGCCAGATAACGTGGCATGTTGAGCATGTTACCGGGTATTTGTTTTCGTCGAGAATTTCACAGTCTTCTATCACTTCATTGCTGTCGTTATAGCGTTTATTACAGCCGGATGTACAGAGTGTTTCATATCCATGTGCGCCGGTGACAATGTGTGTGGCAATCCTTTCATTAACTACGCCGTTAATTTTAATCTGCTGTCGGGTTGTTATGGTTCTTTTGTTTTCCATTTTCTTCTCCGATAATTAAAAAGTCATCCAGCGTTGCTCCTGCATTTAACCGTTCCTGAATTGAACGCGGCACCCGGCCAACACCAGACCATTTTTTAATAGTGTCACCTTCTCTGTACTGATATTTCATCCGGCGGCGAGATCTTTTTTTTATCGCCGCTGCGGTTATTAATTCCTCCGGCGTAAAACCTTCGATGATTATCAGAGACAGTAATTCGCGGCGCTTTTCGTCGCGTTGCTGCATGGCTTCGCGCTCTTTTTCCTGCTGCGCCTCCCACTCGCTGATATGTACCTCAAGCTTGTTTTGCAGGTCGATTAATAGCGCGTAGTCACACCGTTTAATAAAATGGCTCATGTTGCGGGCAGTGGGAAGATAGGTGTGAACATCCTGATATTTAATGTCTGACATAATGAAGTTTACCTAAGCTAATGGGGTGTGGCGGCATGACGCCGCCACACAGGTGAAAGACTTATTTTCGTGTGGGAAACTCAAACGCCGTTTGTCCGGTGGCCTTATCTTTTAACACCACAAACGCCGAGAACGGCTTACCCGCTTTACTGGTAAAGC
>NZ_JBXAVQ010000031.1:0-27112 GCF_057290995.1 Rahnella sp. 1L-D-7-B-C2
GACAACATCAACATGGTTGTTACCCTGATCCATCCAATCGCGATGGACCAAGGTCTGCGTTTCGCAATCCGTGAAGGTGGCCGTACCGTAGGTGCAGGTGTTGTTGCTAAAGTTATCGCTTAATTGTTGATAGACTTTTTTGTCACTATACGTTGACGCAATACACACTAAAAGGGCATCATTCGATGCCCTTTTTTTCTACGCTGTGGCGCGAGAACCTATCTCATCAGCGATTTATACGTCATAATCATTGGTGAGATAGGCTCTGAGATATAGCGTAAAACACCGAATTGCGCTCGAGTAGAGCATCGATCGGTTTGGTTTGCCTCGCAATGCGAGGCAAAGTTGTTTGTTCTGAATCATTGTGACGGGTTGGTTTATGAGTGCGAATACCGAGGCTCAAGGGAGCGGGCGCGGCCTGGAAGCGGTAAAGTGGCTGGTTGTTGCCGTTTTGTTGGTTGTAGCTATTGTCGGTAACTATTATTACCGTGCATACAGCCTGCCGTTACGCGCGTTAGCCGTAGTAGTTGTTATCGCAATTGCAGGTGCAGTGGCTTTATTGACCACTAAAGGCAAGGCGACGGTTGCGTTTGCTCGTGAAGCGCGCACCGAAGTACGTAAAGTCATTTGGCCAACGCGCCAGGAAACATTGCATACCACACTGATCGTTGCTGCGGTGACTGCCGTTATGTCTCTGATTCTGTGGGGGCTGGATGGTATTTTAGTCCGCCTGGTATCTTTCATTACTGGTCTGAGGTTCTAAATGTCTGAAGCACCTAAAAAACGTTGGTACGTCGTTCAGGCGTTTTCTGGCTTTGAAGGCCGCGTAGCACAATCGCTGCGTGAGCACATCAAATTACATGACATGGAAGAGTTGTTTGGCGAAGTCATGGTTCCGACCGAAGAAGTGGTTGAGATCCGTGGTGGCCAGCGCCGCAAGAGCGAGCGCAAATTCTTCCCGGGTTATGTGCTGGTTCAGATGGTGATGAATGACGCCAGCTGGCACTTAGTACGCAGCGTTCCTCGTGTAATGGGCTTCATCGGTGGGACATCTGATCGTCCTGCGCCGATCAGCGACAAAGAAGTTGATGCGATCATGAATCGCCTGCAACAAGTGGGTGATAAACCACGTCCTAAAACATTGTTTGAACCAGGTGAACTGGTACGTGTTAGTGACGGTCCGTTTGCGGACTTCAATGGTGTGGTCGAAGAAGTGGATTACGAAAAAAGCCGCCTGAAAGTCTCTGTTTCCATCTTTGGCCGTGCAACACCGGTTGAACTGGACTTCGGTCAGGTAGAAAAAGGCTAACAACAACGTTCAATAATCATTAGAACAGATGTTGTACAGGGCGCGAAATTGAACTATAATTTCGCGCCTTTTGTTTTTATGCGCAGCCTCTGCGCATAAAACTGTAAAGTACTACAAATAACGGGGAGCCTCTTCAAACAGGCGATATCACCCAAACGAGGATATTTACCATGGCCAAGAAAGTACAAGCCTACGTTAAGCTGCAAGTTGCAGCTGGTATGGCAAACCCAAGTCCGCCAGTTGGTCCAGCATTGGGTCAACAAGGCGTGAACATCATGGAATTCTGTAAGGCGTTCAATGCTAAGACTGATAGCATGGAAAAAGGCCTGCCAATTCCTGTTGTTATTACTGTTTATTCTGACCGTTCTTTCACTTTCGTTACCAAAACCCCTCCTGCAGCAGTACTGCTGAAGAAAGCGGCTGGTATCAAGTCTGGTTCCGGCAAGCCGAACAAAGACAAAGTGGGTAAAGTAACGAGTGCTCAGGTTCGTGAAATCGCAGAAACCAAAGCTGCGGACATGACTGGTTCTGACGTTGAAGCGATGACTCGCTCCATCGAAGGTACTGCTCGTTCCATGGGCCTGGTAGTGGAGGATTAATAAATGGCTAAGCTGACCAAGCGCATGCGCGTGATCCGTGACAAAGTTGATGCTACTAAACAGTATGACATCACCGAAGCCGTTGCTCTGCTCAAAGAGCTGGCCACTGCTAAATTCGTAGAAAGCGTGGACGTTGCCGTTAATCTCGGTATCGACGCACGTAAATCTGATCAAAACGTTCGCGGTGCAACCGTTCTGCCACACGGCACCGGTCGTTCTGTTCGCGTTGCCGTCTTCGCCCAAGGTGCAAACGCTGAAGCTGCTAAAGCTGCAGGCGCTGAACTGGTAGGTATGGAAGATCTGGCCGATCAGATCAAAAAAGGCGAAATGAACTTCGACGTTGTTATCGCATCTCCAGATGCAATGCGCGTTGTTGGCCAATTAGGTCAGGTACTGGGTCCACGTGGCCTGATGCCTAACCCGAAAGTTGGTACTGTAACTCCTAACGTTGCTGAAGCAGTTAAGAACGCTAAAGCAGGTCAGGTTCGTTATCGTAACGACAAAAACGGCATCATCCATACCACTATTGGTAAAGTTGATTTCGAATCCGACAAGCTGAAAGAAAACCTTGAAGCTCTGTTGATCGCTCTGAAAAAAGCGAAGCCTTCCCAGGCTAAAGGCGTTTTCATCAAGAAAGTTAGCCTGTCCACCACCATGGGCGCCGGCGTTTCTGTTGATCAAAGCGGCCTGAGCGCAGTAGTTAACTAATTAACTACCTGTGTTTATCGCTTTACGCGGGTGGTGGATTTGTATATAATCTATCGCCCGTTGTTTCGTTAACGCGAAACCAAGAATTTTTCGGTTGGAGCCTGGCCTATCCAGGCCTCCGTCCAAGACCGCAGGTGTCCCGAAAAGGACTTAATTCTTCCTGCGTAGACGGTGACAGAGCCTGAAGAAAGTATTTCTTTTTTATTCTTAATTAAGATTTGTCTTTGCTGGATTCTCTGCTCACCGTGTTTGAACGCTTGATATCGATCTCGATAACAAGTGATGTGAGTTCCGGGGATTTTCCCCGGCCAAATCCAGGAGCAAAAAGCTAATGGCATTAAATCTTCAAGACAAACAAGCGATTGTTGCTGAAGTCATCGAAGTAGCCAAAGGCGCGCTGTCTGCGGTTGTTGCGGATTCTCGCGGCGTAACTGTAGATAAAATGACTGAACTGCGTAAAGCAGGTCGTGAAGCTGGCGTTTATATGCGTGTTGTTCGCAACACCTTAATGCGCCGCGTCGTTGAAGGTACTCAGTTTGAGTGCCTGAAAGACACGTTTGTCGGTCCAACCTTGATTGCATTTTCTTCTGAACACCCAGGCGCTGCTGCCCGTCTGTTCAAAGATTTCGCTAAAGCGAATGCAAAATTTGAGGTTAAAGCTGCGGCCTTTGAAGGTGAGTTTATCTCTGCGGCTCAAATCGACCGCTTGGCAACTCTGCCTACTTACGAAGAAGCAATCGCACGCCTGATGGCAACCATGAAAGAAGCCTCTGCAGGCAAACTGGTTCGCACTCTGGCTGCTGTACGCGATCAGAAAGAAGCTGCTTAATCAGCCTTTCTTTTCTCGTTTATTTGCTTACGTATAAACTATTTCTGAATTCTAGGAACACTTGAAATGTCAATCACTAAAGAACAAATCATTGAAGGCGTTGCAGCTCTGTCTGTAATGGAAATCGTTGAACTGATCTCCGCTATGGAAGAAAAATTCGGCGTTTCTGCTGCTGCTGCTGTTGCAGGTCCTGCTGCTGCTGCTGAAGCTGTTGAAGAAAAAACTGAATTCGACGTTGTTCTGGCCGCTGTTGGCGCGAACAAAGTTGCAGTTATCAAAGCTGTTCGTACCGCGACTGGCCTGGGTCTGAAAGAAGCAAAAGACCTGGTTGAGTCTGCTCCAGCAGCTCTGAAAGAAGGCATCAGCAAAGACGACGCTGAAGCTCTGAAAAAATCTCTGGAAGAAGCTGGTGCTTCTGTTGAAGTTAAGTAAGTTTAACTTCCCGGAGTGCAGTCTGTCCTAACAGACTGATGGCTGGTGACTTTTTAGTCACCAGCCTTTTTGCGCTATAGAGTGTCAGTGGTGTTTCACACTGTTTGAGCACTGAACTACTCTAATATCTCTTCTTGAGACGCCTTAATATATTGATGCCGCTTGCTATGGCTCATCCATAGATAATGCACAACGAAATGATTTAAGAGTGATAGAAACAGATATTGCGGAAAGCGTCTCTGCTTTCCGGTCGACATAAACGGTGTTGCATGAACTGTCCTTATCAGGGCAGACAAGATTGGGTCACTGATCAGCGAGCTGAGGAACCCTATGGTTTACTCCTATACCGAGAAAAAACGCATTCGTAAGGATTTTGGTAAGCGTCCACAAGTTTTGGACATTCCCTTTCTCCTTTCTATCCAGCTTGACTCGTTCCAGAAGTTTATCGAGCAAGATCCGGAAGGTCAGCACGGTTTGGAAGCTGCATTCCGTTCTGTATTTCCAATCAAAAGCTACAGCGGCAATTCTGAGCTGCAATACGTTAGCTACCGTCTTGGTGAGCCAGTATTCGACGTTAAAGAATGCCAGATCCGCGGTGTAACTTTCTCTGCGCCATTGCGTGTGAAACTGCGTCTGGTTATCTACGAGCGTGAAGCACCAGAAGGTACGGTCAAAGACATCAAGGAACAAGAAGTCTATATGGGCGAAATTCCGCTCATGACCGAAAATGGTACCTTTGTGATTAACGGTACTGAGAGGGTTATCGTATCTCAGCTTCACCGTAGTCCAGGCGTATTCTTTGACAGTGATAAGGGTAAAACCCATTCATCGGGTAAAGTGCTGTACAACGCACGTATCATCCCTTATCGCGGTTCATGGTTAGATTTCGAGTTCGACCCGAAAGATAACCTGTTTGTGCGTATTGACCGTCGCCGTAAATTACCTGCAACGATCATTCTGCGCGCATTGAGCTATACCACTGAACAGATCCTTGACCTGTTCTTTGAGAAGGTGACTTACCAGATCCGCGACAACAAGTTGCAGATGGAACTGGTACCTGAGCGCCTGCGCGGTGAAACAGCTTCTTTTGATATCGAAGCTGACGGCAAAGTCTACATCGAGAAAGGCCGCCGTATCACTGCTCGCCATATTCGTCAGCTTGAAAAAGATGACATTCAGCGCATCGAAGTTCCTGTTGAGTACATCGCAGGGAAAGTAGTTGCTAAAGACTACATCGACACTAATACCGGTGAGCTGATTGTCCCTGCGAACATGGAATTGTCTCTGGATCTGCTGGCTAAACTGAGCCAGGCCGGACACAAAACAATTGAAACACTGTTCACCAACGATCTCGATCATGGCGCGTACATGTCCGAGACCATCCGCGTCGACCCAACCAGCGATCGCTTGAGCGCATTGGTTGAGATCTACCGCATGATGCGTCCTGGTGAGCCACCAACGCGTGAAGCAGCTGAAACTCTGTTCGAAAACCTCTTCTTCTCTGAAGATCGTTACGACCTGTCTGCTGTTGGCCGTATGAAGTTCAACCGCTCTCTGCTGCGTGATGAAATCGAAGGTTCAGGTATCCTGAGCAAAGACGACATCATTCAGGTCATGAGAAAACTGATCGGCATCCGTAACGGTCAGGGCGAAGTGGATGATATCGACCACTTGGGCAACCGTCGTATTCGTTCTGTCGGCGAAATGGCTGAAAACCAATTCCGTGTCGGCCTGGTTCGTGTTGAGCGTGCCGTTAAAGAGCGTCTGTCTCTGGGTGACCTCGACACACTGATGCCTCAGGACATGATCAACGCGAAGCCGATTTCGGCTGCGGTGAAAGAGTTCTTCGGCTCAAGCCAGCTGTCACAATTTATGGACCAGAACAACCCGTTGTCTGAGATCACGCACAAACGTCGTATCTCTGCACTGGGCCCGGGCGGTTTGACCCGTGAACGTGCTGGCTTTGAAGTTCGAGACGTACACCCGACTCACTACGGTCGCGTATGTCCAATCGAAACGCCAGAAGGTCCAAACATCGGTCTGATCAACTCCTTGTCTGTTTATGCACAGACCAATGAGTATGGTTTCCTGGAAACCCCTTACCGCCGAGTGCGTGAAGGTATGGTTACCGATGAAATTAACTACCTGTCTGCCATCGAAGAAGGCAACTTTGTTATCGCTCAGGCGAACTCCAACCTGGATGACGAAGGCCACTTCCTGGAAGATTTAGTCACTTGTCGTAGCAAAGGCGAATCGAGCCTGTTCAGCCGCGACCAGGTTGACTACATGGACGTTTCTACCCAGCAGATCGTATCCGTTGGTGCTTCACTGATTCCATTCCTGGAACACGATGACGCCAACCGTGCATTGATGGGTGCGAACATGCAACGTCAGGCAGTCCCAACTCTGCGTGCTGATAAGCCGCTGGTAGGTACTGGTATGGAACGTGCTGTTGCGGTTGACTCCGGTGTTACTGCCGTTGCCAAACGTGGTGGTACTGTTCAGTACGTGGATGCATCCCGTATCGTTATTCGTGTTAACGAAGAAGAGATGAATCCAGGCGAAGCAGGTATCGACATTTATAACCTGACTAAGTACACCCGTTCTAACCAGAACACATGTATCAATCAGATGCCGTGTGTGAATCTGGGCGAGCCAATCGAGCGCGGTGACGTGCTGGCAGATGGTCCGTCAACAGATCTGGGCGAACTGGCACTGGGTCAGAACATGCGTGTCGCGTTCATGCCTTGGAATGGTTACAACTTCGAAGACTCCATCTTGGTCTCCGAACGTGTTGTGCAGGAAGATCGCTTCACGACTATCCATATCCAGGAACTGGCATGTGTGTCCCGCGACACCAAGTTAGGGCCTGAAGAGATCACCGCTGATATCCCTAACGTGGGTGAAGCTGCGCTCTCCAAACTGGATGAGTCCGGTATCGTATATATCGGTGCTGAAGTGACCGGTGGTGACATTCTGGTCGGTAAAGTAACGCCTAAAGGCGAAACCCAGCTGACTCCAGAAGAGAAACTGCTGCGTGCGATCTTCGGTGAGAAAGCGTCTGATGTTAAAGACTCTTCTCTGCGTGTACCAAACGGCGTTTCCGGTACGATTATTGACGTGCAAGTCTTTACCCGCGATGGCGTGGAAAAAGATAAGCGTGCGTTAGAAATCGAAGAAATGCAGCTGAAACAGGCTAAGAAAGACCTGACTGAAGAGCTGCAAATCCTGGAAGCTGGTCTGTTTGCACGTATCCAGTCTGCGCTGGTTGCTGGCGGTGTTGAAGCCGATAAGCTGGGCAAATTGCCACGCGATCGTTGGCTTGAACTGTCATTGACAGACGAAGACAAACAGAATCAGTTGGAACAGCTTGCTGAACAGTACGACGAACTGAAATCCGAGTTTGAGAAAAAACTCGAAGCTAAACGTCGTAAAATCACTCAGGGCGATGACCTGGCACCAGGTGTGCTGAAAATCGTTAAAGTGTATCTGGCCGTTAAACGTCAGATCCAACCTGGTGACAAAATGGCAGGCCGCCACGGTAACAAAGGTGTTATCTCCAAGATCAACCCGATCGAAGATATGCCTTACGATGAAAACGGGACTCCTGTTGATATCGTACTGAACCCGCTGGGCGTTCCATCACGTATGAACATTGGTCAGATTTTAGAAACCCACCTGGGTATGGCCGCGAAAGGTATTGGTGAAAAAATCAATGCCATGCTTAAGAAACATGAAGAAGTTTCTAAGCTGCGCGAGTTCATCCAGCGTGCCTATGATCTGGGCGACGACGTACGTCAGAAAGTTGATCTGACCACCTTCACCGATGATGAAGTATTGCGCCTGGCTGAAAACCTGAAAAAGGGTATGCCAATTGCAACACCAGTCTTCGACGGTGCGAAAGAGACAGAGATCAAGCAACTGCTTGAAATGGGCGGCGTCCCAACCTCTGGCCAGATCACACTGTTTGACGGCCGTACCGGCGAGCAATTTGAGCGCCAGGTTACCGTCGGCTACATGTACATGCTGAAACTGAACCACCTGGTTGACGATAAGATGCATGCGCGTTCTACCGGTTCTTACAGCCTTGTTACTCAGCAACCGCTGGGTGGTAAAGCACAGTTCGGTGGTCAGCGCTTCGGTGAGATGGAAGTGTGGGCACTGGAAGCATACGGTGCCGCTTATACCCTGCAGGAAATGCTGACTGTTAAGTCCGATGACGTGAACGGCCGTACCAAGATGTATAAAAACATCGTGGATGGCGATCACCGGATGGAACCAGGCATGCCGGAATCCTTCAACGTATTGTTGAAAGAAATCCGCTCTCTGGGTATCAACATCGAGCTGGAAGACGAGTAAGTACTCGAATTCGCACTGATCACAGGGGCACCTGTCTGTTTAGCAATAAACATCAGGTGCCTAACAGGTCTAACCCGACGGGAGCTAATCCGTGAAAGACTTACTAAAGTTTCTGAAAGCGCAAACTAAAACCGAAGAGTTTGATGCGATCAAAATTGCTCTGGCATCGCCAGACATGATCCGTTCTTGGTCTTTTGGTGAAGTTAAGAAGCCAGAAACCATTAACTACCGTACGTTCAAACCAGAACGTGACGGCCTTTTCTGTGCCCGTATTTTCGGACCAGTAAAAGACTACGAATGCCTGTGCGGTAAGTACAAGCGTTTAAAACATCGCGGCGTGATCTGCGAGAAGTGCGGCGTTGAAGTGACCCAGACTAAAGTACGCCGTGAGCGTATGGGCCACATCGAACTGGCTTCTCCGACAGCACACATCTGGTTCCTGAAATCGCTGCCATCGCGCATCGGTTTGCTGTTGGATATGCCACTGCGTGACATCGAACGTGTTCTGTACTTCGAATCCTATGTGGTTATCGAAGGCGGCATGACTAACCTCGAAAAACGCCAGATCCTGACTGAAGAGCAGTATCTGGATGCGTTGGAAGAGTTTGGTGATGAGTTCGACGCGAAGATGGGTGCAGAAGCTATCCAGGCCCTGTTGAAAAACATGGATCTGGAAGCAGAGTGCGAGCAACTGCGTGAAGAGTTGAACGAAACCAACTCCGAAACCAAACGTAAAAAGCTGACCAAGCGTATCAAGCTACTGGAAGCGTTCGTTCAGTCTGGTAACAAGCCAGAGTGGATGATCCTGACCGTGCTGCCGGTACTGCCGCCAGACTTGCGTCCATTGGTTCCGTTGGACGGCGGCCGTTTCGCAACGTCGGATCTGAACGATCTGTATCGTCGCGTAATCAACCGTAACAACCGTCTGAAACGCCTGCTGGATCTGGCTGCGCCAGACATCATCGTACGTAACGAAAAACGTATGCTGCAAGAAGCGGTAGATGCTTTGCTGGATAACGGCCGTCGCGGTCGTGCAATCACCGGCTCTAACAAGCGTCCGCTGAAATCTCTGGCAGACATGATTAAAGGTAAACAGGGTCGTTTCCGTCAGAACTTGCTGGGTAAACGTGTCGACTACTCTGGTCGTTCCGTTATCACCGTAGGTCCATACCTGCGTCTGCACCAGTGTGGTCTGCCGAAGAAAATGGCACTGGAACTGTTCAAACCATTCATCTACGGCAAACTTGAGCTGCGTGGCCTCGCCACCACCATCAAAGCCGCTAAGAAAATGGTTGAGCGCGAAGAAGCTGTCGTTTGGGATATCCTGGACGAAGTTATCCGCGAACACCCGGTACTGCTGAACCGTGCACCAACCCTGCACCGTTTGGGTATCCAGGCGTTTGAACCGGTTCTGATCGAAGGTAAAGCAATCCAGCTGCACCCGCTGGTTTGTGCGGCATACAACGCCGACTTCGATGGTGACCAGATGGCTGTTCACGTACCGCTGACGCTGGAAGCCCAGCTTGAAGCGCGTGCGTTGATGATGTCTACCAACAACATCCTGTCACCTGCGAACGGCGAGCCAATCATCGTTCCTTCCCAGGACGTTGTTTTAGGTCTGTACTACATGACCCGTGACTGTGTTAACGCCAAAGGCGAAGGCATGGTTCTGACCGGTCCTAAAGAAGCTGAGCGTATTTATCGCGGCGGTCTGGCCTCTCTGCATGCGCGTGTCAAAGTGCGTATTACCGAAGAGATCAAAAATACCGAAGGCGAAGTTACGCACAAGACGTCGATTATCGACACGACTGTAGGTCGCGCCATCCTTTGGATGATCGTACCTAAAGGTCTGCCGTTCTCTATCGTCAATCAGCCTCTGGGTAAAAAAGCTATCTCCAAAATGCTGAACACCTGTTACCGCATTTTGGGCTTGAAGCCGACCGTTATTTTTGCTGACCAGATCATGTACACCGGTTTTGCTTACGCTGCCCGTTCAGGCGCGTCAGTAGGTATCGATGACATGGTAATCCCTGCGAAGAAAGCAGAGATCATCGAAGAAGCAGAAACCGAAGTTGCTGAAATCCAGGAGCAGTTCCAGTCTGGTTTGGTTACCGCTGGCGAACGCTACAACAAAGTGATCGATATCTGGGCTGCAGCGAACGAACGTGTTGCTAAAGCAATGATGGAAAACTTGTCTGTGGAAGACGTCGTCAACCGTGACGGTGTTGTTGAACAGCAGGTTTCCTTCAACAGTATCTTTATGATGGCCGACTCTGGTGCGCGTGGTTCTGCAGCACAGATTCGTCAGCTGGCCGGTATGCGTGGCCTGATGGCTAAGCCGGATGGTTCCATCATTGAAACGCCAATCACCGCGAACTTCCGTGAAGGTCTGAACGTACTCCAGTACTTCATCTCCACTCACGGTGCTCGTAAAGGCCTGGCGGATACCGCACTTAAAACGGCAAACTCCGGTTATCTGACCCGTCGTCTGGTTGACGTGGCGCAGGATCTGGTTGTTACCGAAGACGACTGTGGTACACACGAAGGCATCATGATGACTCCGGTCATCGAAGGTGGCGACGTTAAAGAACCACTGCGCGAACGTGTTCTGGGTCGTGTGACTGCTGAAGATATCATCAAGCCGGGTACGGCGGATATCCTGGTTCCACGTAACACCCTGCTTCACGAGAAGACGTGTGATCTGTTAGAAGAGAACTCAGTCGACAGCGTGAAAGTACGTTCAGTCGTAAGTTGCGAAACAGATTTTGGTGTGTGTGCAAACTGCTACGGTCGCGACCTGGCACGTGGTCACATCATCAACAAAGGTGAAGCGATCGGTGTTATTGCAGCACAGTCCATCGGTGAGCCGGGTACCCAGCTGACGATGCGTACGTTCCACATCGGTGGTGCGGCATCTCGTGCGGCAGCAGAATCAAGTATCCAGGTTAAGAACACGGGTACGATTAAACTGAGCAACCACAAGCACGTTAGCAACTCTAACGGCAAACTGGTTATCACGTCGCGTAACACTGAGCTGAAATTGATCGACGAATTCGGTCGTACCAAAGAAAGCTATAAAGTGCCTTACGGTTCCGTGATGGGCAAAGGTGATGGCGCTTCAGTTAACGGCGGCGAGACCGTAGCTAACTGGGATCCACATACAATGCCAGTTATCAGTGAAGTGAGTGGTTTCATTCGCTTTGCCGATATGGTTGATACCCAGACCATTACACGTCAGACAGATGACCTGACCGGTTTGTCCTCTCTGGTTGTTCTGGATTCTGCAGAACGTACTGGTAGCGGTAAAGACCTGCGTCCGGCACTGAAAATCGTTGATGCGAAAGGCGACGACGTATTGATCCCAGGTACAGATATGCCTGCCCAATACTTCCTGCCAGGTAAAGCGATTGTTCAGCTGGAAGATGGTACGCAGATCCACTCTGGTGACACCCTGGCGCGTATTCCTCAGGAATCCGGCGGTACCAAGGACATCACCGGTGGTCTGCCACGCGTTGCTGACCTGTTCGAAGCACGTCGTCCGAAAGAGCCTGCAATCCTTGCTGAAATCAGCGGGATCATCTCCTTCGGTAAAGAAACCAAAGGCAAACGTCGTCTGGTAATTTCTCCGTTGGATGGCAGTGATGCTTACGAAGAAATGATCCCTAAATGGCGTCAGCTGAACGTGTTCGAAGGCGAAATTGTGGAACGTGGTGACGTCGTATCCGACGGCCCTGAGTCTCCGCACGACATTCTGCGTCTTCGTGGTGTTCATGCGGTTACCCGCTACATCACCAACGAAGTGCAGGAAGTTTACCGTCTGCAAGGCGTTAAGATTAACGATAAACACATCGAAGTTATCGTTCGTCAGATGTTGCGTAAAGGCACCATCGTTAGCGCTGGTGGCACAGACTTCCTGGAAGGCGAGCAGGCAGAAATGTCTCGCGTTAAAATCGCTAACCGTAAGCTGGAAGCTGAAGGCAAAATCACGGCAACATTTAGCCGTGACCTGCTCGGTATTACCAAAGCCTCTTTGGCAACCGAGTCCTTCATCTCCGCTGCGTCGTTCCAGGAAACCACGCGCGTTCTTACCGAAGCGGCTGTTGCCGGTAAACGTGATGAACTGCGTGGCCTGAAAGAGAACGTTATCGTGGGTCGTCTGATCCCAGCCGGTACCGGTTACTCTTATCATCAGGAACGTGCACGTCGTAAAGCACAGGGTGATGTGCCAGTTGCACCGCCAGTGAGCGCGGACGAAGCAACGGCTAACCTGGCTGAACTTCTGAACGCAGGTTTCGGTAACAGCAACGACGAGTAATCGTCTTCTGTCGAAACATATAGAGCCGCTCCCTCGGGAGCGGTTTTTTTTTGCCTGAAATTCATCGGGCAGTGTAAGAAATGAAAGGATTAGAGAAACCGGAACAGGGTACTGGACGATACCCGTTCCGGTTGTTGTGGAAGCAGCGCCGGGGTAAATGGCGCCGGCCGGTTGCGAATGTGCAGCGGCAAACGCACAGTAATACGGCCGCTAATGATGCGCGAGTGGCAAAATTCCGTTATGGAATCTGTATTCCTGAGAGTTTACCTGTTTGCTGTGGAACGACATTTTCCTGCGTGGCGCGCCCAAAAAAAATGTCCCAGTCTTTCCACACCGGTTGAAGCCCTGCCTGCGTTAAGGCTGAGGCAACGCGCTGTGGTGAGCGGTTGTCATGTGGCGCGAATTGCTCCAGCTCAGGATGGTCGTCCGCATATCCGCCGGGCTGTGTTTTGGATCCGGCGCTGACAGTATTGATCGCAAGAGGAATAACATGATCGCGGAACCAGGGCGACTCACGCGTCGATAATGACAGCTCGACGTCCGGAGCCAGCATGCGGAAAGCGCATATCAGCTGCACCAGCTGGTTTTCCTCCAGCAGGGACGCCGGTTCGATTCCGCCGGTGCAAGGCCGTAACCGTGGAAACGCCACCGAGTAACGGCTTTGCCAGTAGTTTTGTTGCAGATACAGCAAATGTTCGGCCACCATGTAGCTGTCGGTTCGCCAGTTGCCTGAAAGCCCGAACAGCGCACCCAACCCGATCTTATCGATCCCCGCCCGTCCTAGCCTGTCGGGCGTTTCCAGTCGCCAGAAAAAATCCTGCTTCTGGCCGCGTAAATGGTGCAAGGCGTAAGTCGGCGCGTGGTACGTTTCCTGATAAACCAGCACGCCATCGAGCCCCAGCGTTTTGAGTTCGGCGTAGTCTTCCTGCGACAGCGGCTGAACTTCGATCATCAGCGAATCAAAATGGCTGCGTATGGCTGGAAAATGGCGGCGAAAATAGTCCATACCAACTTTTGTTTTATGCTCGCCGGTGACCAGCAACAAATGTTTGAATCCCAGAGCGTTCAGCGCTTCGCATTCTCTGCCAATTTCCTCTTCATCCAGCGTTTTACGTTTGATCTTATTGCTCATAGAAAAACCGCAATAGGTACATTCGTTCGCGCAAAGATTAGAAAGATACAGTGGGGCGAAGAAATTCACCGTATTACCGAAACGCTGACGTGTGAGCTGTTGTGCCCGCTGCGCCATCTGTTCGAGATACGGCAGTGCAGCAGGGGAAATCAGCGCCATAAAATCTTCGCGCGTGATTTTATTAAGGCTCAGCGCCCGTTCTACGTCCCTGGCGCTTTTACTGTTGATGCGCAGGGAAATATCATCCCAGTCGAGCGCTGACCAGACATCAGTAAACTTATTCATGAGGCTGCCTGCGTTGACGTCAGAAAGCCGGTCAGCGGGCTGGATGCGCTCGCCTGCCTTTGCCTGCCGCCTAATCCGCTCTGCCGGGCGATGACACCAGCTTCAACGGCCAGACGAAACGCCGTCGCCATGGCCACCGGATCGCCGGCAACCGCAATCGCCGTATTCACCAGCACGGCGTCCGCTCCCATTTCCAGCGCTTCGGCCGCCTGACTCGGGGCGCCGACCCCCGCATCCACCACAACGGGCACCCGCGCTTGTTCGATGATGATGTGCAGAAACTCGCGGGTTTGTAGGCCCTGATTGGAACCAATGGGTGCGCCCAGCGGCATCACGGCAGCACAGCCTGCTTCTTCCAGCCGCCTGCATAAAACCGGATCCGCACTGCAATACGGCAAAACCACGAATCCCTGCTTTACCAAAATTTCTGCTGCCTTAAGTGTCTCCACCGCATCAGGCAGCAGGTATTTCACGTCCGGATGGATTTCGAGTTTTATCCAGTTAGTCCCCAAAGCTTCCCGTGCCAGTTGTGCGGCAAATACCGCTTCTTCCGCCGTTTTGGCCCCGGACGTATTGGGCAATAAACGCACACCGAGCTGTTGCAGAGGCAAAAGAATGTCGTCTCCGCCGCGACGCAGATCGACACGTTTCATTGCCATCGTCACCAGCTGTGAACCGGATGCCGTCAGCGCATGCTGCATCAGGGCTGCACTGGCGAATTTTCCTGTTCCGGTGAACAGATGTGAGGTGAAGGTCGTATCAGCAATTTTTAACATGTCATCCTCCGGCTATCGCCTGAAAAAGCAAAACGTGATCGCCGTCTTTCAGTAAGTGAGAAGGCCAGTTATCGCGGGGAATAATGACCTGATTGACCGCCAGCGCGCTGCCTTCAGCACTGAGTGCCAGCAGATTGAGCAGGTCGAGCAGCGTCAGCGGTTCAGTAAAATGGTGCAGTTCATCGTTAACCTGAATATTCATGCATGACCTCCGCAGACAGTGCAGGAGGCCGAGCGGGTGAGTTGCAGAGAACGCCAGTTTTGTGTTTTTCCGTCGAACAGCCGGAGTTTTCCGCTCAGCGTGCTGGATAAACCCGCCAGTAATTTCAGGGCCTCTAACGCCTGAAGCGTGCCGATCGTACCAACAACCGGCCCGAGAATGCCGGACGTCCGGCAGTTTCGTTGTACGATTTCCTGATCGGGATACAGGCAGGCGTAGCAGCCGTGAGCATAAGGCGCTTCGATCACTAACAACTGCCCGCCAAATCCGACGGCACTTCCGCTGATTAATGTTTTGCCCGCAGATACGCATGCGTGATTGATCGCATGCCGCGTTTCCATGTTATCGCTGCAATCCAAAACGAGGTCGACAGTGGCGACAGCATTACGTAACGCTTCGCCGGCCAGCCTTTCAGTGAGCGCGACGATTTCACATAACGGATTCAGGCGCAGTAATTCGCGCTTTGCTACCGTAGCTTTAGGTTGATCCAGATCGCCGGTACGGTAGAGGATTTGCCGCTGAAGATTGGTGAGATGGAGTTTGTCGTCGTCGGCCAGCAGTAACGTGCCGACACCGGCCGCCGCCAGATAAAGTGCCGCCGGTGACCCAAGCCCGCCGAGCCCGACGATAAGCACTTTCGCCGCCGCTAATTTCTCCTGCGCCTGCGGGCCAAATTCTTCCAGCATCAGTTGGCGGCTGTAGCGCATAAAGGCCGCATCGTTAAGCATCTTCGGGCACCTTACTGGCGCACAGAGCCAGCAGTTCGGCGGTGGCTACGCGCCAGTCGGGTGCCTGTGTAATGGCGCTGACGACGGCAATACTGCCGACGCCGCAGTCGAGAACTGACTGCGCGCGATCAATGCTGATCCCACCAATGGCTACCGTCGGAAAACTGCCGTTGAGCTGCTTAATGTGTCGGGTCAATTCCGCCAAACCCTGCGGAGCCGACGGCATATCTTTGGTCTGCGTCGGGAAAATATGCCCGAGTGCGATATAAGAAGGATTGACCGCTACAGCGCGCGCCAGCTCGGCATCGTCATGCGTCGAAACACCCAGCCGTAAACCCGCCTGATAAATTGCATTAAGGTCGGCGGTGTCCAGATCTTCCTGACCCAGATGCACACCGTAAGCCTGATGCTTTACCGCCAGACGCCAGTAATCATTGATGAACAACCGCGCCTGAAAGCGTCGCCCTAGCGCAATAGCTTCAATAATGGCGGGTTCGACCTCAGCATCAGGTAAATCTTTTACGCGCAGTTGCAGCGTTTTAACGCCCGCCTCCAGCAGAAGGGCAATCCATTCCACAGTATCGACGACCGGATATAAACCGAGATGGAAGGGGACTGCCGGGAATTTTTGCGCTGACGTCATCATTTTCCCACCTCCGTGCTCAAATCTGCCGGATGATAAAGCTCGCTGCCCCGCGAACGGAATTCGGCAGACATCTGAGCCATGCCGGATTCTACGATTTCAACCGGTTGGGCTTTCGCCTCCAGCGCGGCGGCATAATCGCGGACTTCCTGAGTGATTTTCATCGAGCAGAATTTTGGCCCACACATTGAACAGAAGTGCGCGACTTTGCCGGATTCCTGCGGCAGGGTTTCATCGTGATAAGCGCGGGCGGTGGCGGGATCGAGTGCCAGATTGAACTGGTCTTCCCAGCGGAATTCGAAACGTGCTTTCGACATAGCGTTATCGCGGATTTGTGCGCCCGGATGTCCTTTGGCCAAATCCGCCGCGTGTGCTGCAATTTTATAGGTGATCAGCCCCTGTTTGACGTCTTCCTTGTTCGGCAGGCCGAGGTGCTCTTTCGGTGTGACGTAACACAGCATAGCGCAGCCGAACCAGCCGATCATGGCGGCACCGATGCCTGAAGTGAAATGGTCATAGCCTGGTGCGATATCGGTGGTCAGCGGCCCCAGCGTATAAAACGGCGCTTCGTGGCAATGCTCCAGTTCTTCGGTCATGTTACGGCGGATCATCTGCATCGGCACATGCCCCGGCCCTTCGATCATCACCTGCACATCATATTCCCACGCGATTTTGGTCAGTTCGCCCAGCGTGTGCAGCTCTGCAAACTGTGCTTCGTCGTTCGCGTCCTGAATCGACCCCGGACGCAGGCCGTCACCCAGCGAGAGTGAAACGTCGTAAGCGGCGCAGATTTCACAAATCTCGCGGAAATTCTCGTAGAGGAAACTTTCACGATGATGCGAAAGACACCATTTGGCCATGATCGATCCGCCGCGCGAGACAATACCGGTCAGACGTTTGGCGGTCATCGGCACATAGCGCAGCAACACACCGGCGTGAATAGTGAAGTAATCGACACCCTGTTCGGCCTGTTCCAGCAGCGTATCGCGGAACATTTCCCAGTTAAGATCTTCAGCGACGCCGTTTACTTTTTCCAGTGCCTGATAGATTGGCACCGTACCAATGGGTACCGGGCTGTTACGCAGGATCCATTCGCGGGTTTCGTGGATATAGCGGCCGGTTGAGAGATCCATCACCGTGTCCGCCCCCCAGCGCGTTGACCAGACCAGCTTCTCAACTTCTTCTTCGATGGACGACGTCACCGCTGAATTGCCGATATTGGCGTTCACTTTCACCAGGAAGTTTCGCCCGATAATCATTGGCTCCGATTCCGGATGGTTGATATTGGCCGGGATAATGGCGCGACCGGCGGCGACTTCCTGACGCACGAATTCAGCCGTGATATTGGCGGGCAGATGCGCACCGAAACTTTCCCCCGGATGTTGCTGGCGCAATACTTCCCCCCGGATCCGTTCGCGTCCCATATTTTCGCGGATGGCGATGAATTCCATTTCTGGCGTAATTATCCCCTGGCGCGCGTAGTGCAGCTGCGTGACGTTTTTTCCCGCTTTCGCTTTACGCGGACGCGGCAGAAGTTCGAAGCGCAAATGATCTAAGCCTTCGTCGGCCAGACGTTGTTGGGTAAAACCGGAGCTGACCTGCGGAAGTTCTTCGGTGTCTGCCCGTTCAGCTATCCAGCTGGCGCGGCATTTTGCCAGACCGGCATGGACGTCAATGGAGGCTTCAGGGTCACCGTAAGGTCCGGCCGTTTCATACACCGGAATCGCTTCGTTATCTTCATATTGCGGAGCGTCTTTACCGCCGCCGACCAGTGTCGGACTGAGCTGGATTTCACGCATGGGAACGCGGATATCTGCGCGACCGCCTTGCAGATAGATTCGGCGGGAGTTGGGAAATGCTTCTCCCTGCAGACTGTCGATAAATGACTGAGCCTGTGCGCGCTGTTCGCGGCGGTTGGTGGGTTTCTTTTCAGAGGTAACGGATTTTTGGGTACTCGACATAGCAAATTCCTCGTGTTCTACGAATAGAAAAAACGTGATGGAAAATTGCTTGTCTGGAGGTTTACGGCAGGAGTAAAAATGGGCGGTTTAGCGCAGGCGGCCGTTTTCAGGCTGAGGCCAAATCGCGCTAAACGCATAACATTACTCTTGTTCCCTTCGCGGGTACTAACCCGATCAGGTTCCGCGGATCCCGAATTAACGGTCTCAGCCTGGCGTAATTTCGTGAGGAAATTATGCGCTAGGCACTCCGACAAGAAGCCTCAATATAGGAGGCCGTTTTGAAAACTACAACTAAAACTACACCCTGTGCAGGGTTTGTTCCTGAGACCGGTTACGCCGGTCTGGCGAGATGATCATCATTGGCGGGCGGTAATGGCGCGCCATTAACAGGATCAAAGGCCAGAATAATCAATTGATCTTCCAGCTGAAAACGCGCATCCAACGCTTCACCGATATCGGATAATGCATAATGGAAGGCAAACGCATTGTCATCATCAATATCATTTTCTGTGTAACTGTCATGGAAAGCCATGATAGCTTCAGTATTGAGCTCCAGAGCGGGATATATTTTGGACGCCTGAGATCTGACTGAGCTGCCTGCGCTCGCGACTTCATCGATGATGCGTTGATAAAGATGGAAATGGCCGGCAGAGAGGTAGTCCACCAGGTTGTGGCAAAAGTTATCCAACGCTTTTTCATTCAGCGGAGTATGTTTTTCTTTATTGGGTTTCAGGCCGACCAGTGTGCAGTATGAAACCAGCAATTCTTTGCGGGCGTGCAGCCATTGGTCGACTAACTCATTACTGCCACCAACGCGTTGGGTCAGTCTTTCCAGACGATTTAGCATGGTTGACTCCGTGAGCGGTAAAAAAGTAATCCGTTTTGGAAGGGTTACTAATATGTAAATATCTGTCTCAGATTGTCAGTCTCAACGAGGTTATGCAACAACAATTATGGAATTACAGATCACAGAGCAACATAACGGCTGGTGGGTTATCAGCCACGAAGGCAAGCTGTGGCTGCCTGAGGGTGAACTGCCGTTTGGCAGCGCGACGCAATTCTCTCTGACCGGTAAAACCGCGCGCCAGATTGGCGAGTGGCAGGGCGCACCGGTCTGGCTGGTGCGTCAGGCGATGCACAACCATATGGTCTCGGCGCGTCAGTTACTCGATAAGGATCGCGGATTATTCCAGCTGGTCGGACGCGGTGTGCAACTGGCTGAATTTTATCGTTCTCACAAGTTTTGCGGTTACTGCGGCCATGAAATGCAGGTCAGCAAAACTGAATGGGCCGCGCTCTGCGGGCACTGCCGTGAACGTTATTATCCGCAGATTGCGCCGTGCATTATTGTCGCTATCCGCCGTGGCGACGAAATTTTGCTGGCGCAGCATGTCCGTCACCGCAACGGTATTCACACCGTGCTGGCCGGTTTTGTCGAAGTAGGCGAAACGCTCGAGGAAACTGTGGCACGCGAAGTGATGGAAGAGAGCAACGTGCGAGTGAAAAACGTGCGCTACGTCAGTTCGCAGCCGTGGCCTTTTCCAAATTCCCTGATGATGGCCTTTATGGCTGATTATGACAGCGGCGATATTCGTCATGATCCTAAAGAGCTGCTGAACGCGGGCTGGTATCGTTATGACGCACTGCCCATGTTACCGCCGCCGGGCACCATTGCGCGCAGGCTTATCGAAGACACTGTGGCGCTCTGCCGCGCGGCGAGCGATGAAGACGACGTGTAGCGCAAGTGTTGCGTGATAGAATACCGTCAGATTATTGCCGTGCCGCCCGAATATTGAAGGAAAGAAACAGAATGAATGAGTTGAAAAACGACCGCTACCTGCGCGCCCTGTTACGTCAGCCCGTGGATATCACACCGGTATGGATGATGCGTCAGGCTGGCCGCTATTTGCCGGAATACAAAGAAACCCGCGCCGTGGCCGGTGATTTTATGTCGCTGTGCAAGAATGCCGAACTGGCCTGCGAAGTGACGCTGCAGCCGCTGCGTCGCTATCCGCTGGATGCCGCGATTTTGTTCTCTGACATCCTGACCATTCCGGATGCGATGGGGCTGGGGTTGTATTTCGAAGCCGGTGAAGGCCCTCGTTTTTCCTCTCCGCTAACCAATCGCGCTGACGTAGAAAAATTGCCAATCCCGGATCCGGAAATGGAACTGGGTTACGTGATGAATGCGGTTCGCACCATCCGTAAAAATCTTAAAGGTGAAGTGCCGCTTATCGGTTTCTCCGGGAGCCCGTGGACGCTGGCAACGTATATGGTCGAAGGCGGCAGCAGTAAAGCGTTCACCAAAATCAAAAAGATGATGTATGCCGAACCGGCGACCATGCATCTGTTGCTGGATAAAGTCGCCGACAGCGTGATTTTGTATCTCAACGCCCAAATTAAAGCAGGCGCGCAGTCCGTGATGATTTTTGACACCTGGGGCGGCGTGCTGACGCCACGCGATTACCGCGAATTCTCCCTGAACTACATGCATAAAATCGTCGATGGCCTGATCCGTGAAAATGAAGGGCGCCGCGTGCCGGTTACGCTCTTCACCAAAGGTGGCGGACAGTGGCTGGAAGCGATGGCTGCGACCGGTTGTGATGCACTCGGTCTTGACTGGACGACGGACATTGCTGATGCGCGTCGTCGCGTGGGCGATAAAGTGGCGATTCAGGGCAACATGGATCCCTCCATGCTGTACGCCTCTCCGGTGCGCATTGAGCAGGAAGTAGAAACCATTTTGGCAGGCTTCGGGAAAGGTAACGGGCATGTGTTTAATCTCGGTCACGGCATCCATCAGGATGTGCCGCCAGAAAACGCCGGTGCCTTCGTGGAAGCGGTGCACAGCCTGTCGCGCCAGTATCACGAGTAAGACTGAAAGATGATCGACACGCGCGCGTTACGTGAAGAGCAGCGGATCCTGGCTGATCGCATAACACTGCAGGATCCGCCTGATTTCACCACTCCGACGTTGATTGCCGGCGTGGACGTTGGCTTTGAGCAGGGCGGCGATGTCACGCGCGCCGCGGTGGCGGTACTGCGCTATCCCTCGCTTGAGCTGGTGGAATATCAGATTGCCCGCGTGCCTACCGTGATGCCCTATATTCCCGGTTTCCTCTCCTTTCGCGAACTTCCCGCGTTGTTGCAGGCCTGGCAGCAACTCACGTCGAGCCCTGATTTAGTGCTGGTCGACGGGCAGGGGATTGCACACCCACGCCGTCTTGGCGTCGCCAGCCATTTTGGTCTGATGATCGACGTGCCGACCATCGGTGTGGCTAAAAGCCGTTTATGCGGCCAGTTTTTGCCTCTCAATGAGGCGCTGTACAGCCAGCAGGCGTTGTACGAGGGTGATGAACAGATTGGCTGGGTGTGGCGCAGTAAGCTACGCTGTAATCCATTGTTCATCTCGCCAGGCAATCGCATCAGCATGGAATCGGCGCTGTATTGGGTCGAACATTGTATGCGGCAATATCGTTTGCCGGAGCCAACGCGTTGGGCGGATGCCGTCGCATCCAATCGGGCAGCGTTTCAACGCTGGCAACGGTTGAGTGATGATCTTTAGGAATCAAGGAATAGGGATATTGATTTATTTCAGGTAAACTCCCGCGCAGAAAAGTTAACGAGATCAACTCATGTTACGTAATCCAATTCATTTACGTCTCGAAAAGCTGGAAAGCTGGCAACACGTGACGTTTATGGCGAGCTTGTGTGAACGCATGTACCCCAACTACCAGGCCTTCTGTCTGGAAACCGGGTTTGGCGAGCCGCAGGTTTACCGCCGCATCCTGGATCTCATCTGGGAAACGCTGGTGGTAAAAGACGCCAAGGTCAATTTTGACTCACAGCTCGAAAAGCTGGAGGAGGCGGTGCCTTCTTCAGATGATTACGACCTCTATGGGGTTTACCCGGCCATTGATGCCTGTATCGCATTAGGCGAATTGATCCATTCGCGTCTGAGCGGCGAAACTCTCTCTCACGCCGTTGCGGTAAGCGAAACATCGATTCGTACCGTCGCAATGCTGGAGATGACTCAGGCCGGTAAAGAAATGACCGATGAAGAGCTGAAAGTGATCCCAGCTGTCGAAGAGGAATGGGACATCCAATGGGAGATTTTTCGCCTGTTGGCTGACTGTGAGGAGCGGGACCTGGAATTAATAAAAGGGTTACGTTCTGACCTGCGTGAAGCCGCTGTCAGTAACATTGGCATAAATTTAGCGCAATAAGGCAAGAAAACGTGATTTAACGCCTGATTTGTCGTGCCTTAAGGCTTCACATCCGCACCCTGTCTGGTCTACATTTGGGGTGCGTAAAAAAAGTGGCTATCGGTGCGTGTATGCAGGAGGGTGCTGTCAATCGGCATATCCGTCGCACTCGATGCTTTGCAAACGATAAACACACTGTAAAGGATAACTTATGAACAAGACTCAACTGATTGATGTAATTGCGGACAAAGCTGATCTTTCCAAAGCACAGGCCAAAGTTGCTCTTGAATCTACTCTGTCTGCTATTACCGAGTCTCTGAAAGAAGGTGATGCTGTACAATTAGTTGGTTTCGGGACTTTCAAGGTAAATCATCGTAACGAGCGTACTGGTCGTAACCCGCAGACTGGTAAAGAAATCAAAATCGCAGCTGCCAACGTGCCTGCGTTCGTTTCTGGTAAAGCTCTGAAAGACGCTGTTAAGTAATTGCTTGCAGTGAAAAGAATAAGCGGAGGGGCCTTTAAGCCCCTTCAGTTTATCACCCCCAGACTGGTAGCAGGTTTACTGGTGCTTGGTCTGGTGGGTTGCAGTTCAAAAAACACCACCCCGCAGTTCTTCGCCAGTGGTTATGTTGCCGATCAGGGCATCAACCGCTTATGGCGCGAAAACAATGCGCAAAACCAACCTCAAACCATTCTCAACGTCTACAGCCCCTATTTTGGTGGCGATACGGTGATTACCCGATACGAATTTCAGGATGGGCAAGTCCACCTTGTCAAAGAAACCCATGCAACCAAAACTGATTTGGGCGTAATGCTGCGTTTCGATGAGGGCGGTAATGTCAGCTTTATGCAGCGGCAGCTTCCTGAACGACGGGAAAAATTATCCTCAGATGACATCGAACGCTATAAATATGAAGCGGCCAAAATCCTCGATGTCAGCAGCGTACTGCAGGCAGGTAATGTCCGGCTGATTCAGGCTCGCTGGCGGCAGGGTGTGATTACCACCTGCGCGGGCGAGCAGGTAACGCCAAATCTTACGGTGCGTTCGCAGGTCTGGCTGGCAAAACGGGCCAGCCGCAGTAATGATCACCTTGGTTTAGCCTGGCTGACCGCGCCGGAAGGCAACGAATTACTGTTAGTCGCCAATGAAGATTTCTGCAGCTGGGAACCCAAAGAGTCCGATCTCTGATTTCCCGCCGCAAAAGAAAAGGCACGCCGAAGCGTGCCTTTTTTGATCGTCAGCCGGTAAGCCAGATTTACTGGTTGCGCTCGCGGTCAATGGCGCGGTAACCAATGTCTTTGCGGCAGAAACTGCCTTCCCAACGGATATCTTTCGCTAAATCGTAAGCACGCAGCTGAGCGGCTTCTACGGTTTTACCCAGCGCGGTCACACACAGCACGCGCCCTCCGCTGGTGACGACAAGTTCGTCCTGCAAACGGGTGCCCGCGTGGAACACTTTACCATCCGGTACTTCTTCGAGCGGTAAGCCATGAATGACTTCACCGTTCTGATAGTCGCCCGGATAACCCCCGGCCGCCAGCACAACGCCCAGCGAAGGACGCGGATCCCATTCTGAGGTCTTATCACCCAGACGACCTTCAGCGCCCGCCAGACAAAGATCCACCAGATCCGAGCGCATGCGCAACATGATCGGCTGAGTTTCCGGATCGCCGAAGCGGCAGTTGAATTCGATCACTTTCGGCTGGCCATCAGCGGAGATCATCAGACCTGCATACAGGAAGCCGGTGTAAGTGTTGTTTTCAGCCGCCATTCCGCGCACGGTGGGCCAGATAACCTGATCCATCACGCGCTGGTGAATTTCATCAGTCACCACTGGCGCCGGAGAATAAGCGCCCATACCGCCGGTGTTCGGGCCGCTATCGCCATCCCCAACGCGCTTGTGATCCTGACTGGTCGCCATAGGCAGCACGTTCGTGCCGTCTACCATCACGATGAAACTGGCTTCTTCGCCATCGAGGAATTCTTCAATCACGATGCGGTGACCGGCGTCGCCGAAGGCATTGCCTGCCAGCATATCGTGAACGGCGTCTTCTGCTTCTTTCAGCGTCATCGCCACGATCACGCCTTTACCTGCCGCCAGACCGTCAGCCTTGATGACAATCGGCGCGCCTTTGCTGCGCAGATACGCCAGCGCAGGTTCGATATCGGTGAAGTTCTGGTAATCAGCACTTGGAATGTTGTGACGGGCGAGGAAATCTTTGGTGAAGGCTTTAGAACCTTCCAGCTGGGCGGCTTCCTGCGTAGGGCCAAAGATTTTCAGGCCAGCGGCGCGGAAAGCATCAACCACGCCAATCACTAGCGGCGCTTCAGGGCCGACAATCGTCAGACCGATGTCGTTACTTTTGGCAAAAGCCAGCAACCCGGCAACGTCAGTGGCGGCGATATCGACGTTTTCCAGCAAAGGTTCCAGCGCGGTACCGGCGTTGCCCGGCGCGACAAAGACTTTATCAGCCAGAGGTGACTGCGATGCCTTCCACGCCAGCGCATGTTCCCGCCCGCCGTTACCGATAATTAAAATATTCATTCGAAGACTCCGGATGAGCGGGCGCATCGCACCCGCTGAAAGAAATTAATGACGGAAGTGACGCATATCGGTGAAGAGCATTGCAATGCCGTGTTCGTTGGCGGCTTTAATCACTTCATCATCACGGATTGAACCACCCGGCTGGATAACACAGGTGATGCCTACCGCAGCGGCGGCATCAATACCATCACGGAACGGGAAGAAGGCGTCAGAAGCCATAACGGAACCTGCGACTTCCAGACCCTCATCCGCCGCTTTGATCCCCGCAATTTTGGCAGAGTAAACGCGGCTCATCTGGCCTGCGCCAATGCCGATGGTCATTTTGTCGCGCGCGTAAACAATGGCATTAGATTTAACGAATTTTGCCACTTTCCAGCAGAACAGGGCATCTGTGAGTTCCAGCTCCGTCGGCTGGCGCTCAGAGACGACGCGCAGCTCATTGGCATCCACCATGCCTAAATCGCGATCCTGAACCAGCAGGCCGCCGTTGACGCGTTTGAAGTCCAATGCTGCTTGCCGACCTTGCCACTGACCACAGGTCAGTACGCGGACGTTTTGTTTGGCTGCGGTCAGAGCCAGCGCTTCTTCGCTGACGGAAGGGGCGATGATCACCTCGACAAACTGACGGCTGATGATCGCTTTGGCGGTGTCAGCATCAAGTTCACGGTTGAAAGCGATGATGCCGCCGAAAGCAGACGTTGGGTCAGTCTGATAAGCGCGCTCGTAAGCGGCCAGGATGCTGTCGCCGATGGCCACACCGCAAGGGTTAGCGTGTTTGACGATCACACACGCAGGCTCCGCAAATTCTTTCACGCATTCCAGCGCAGCATCAGTATCGGCGATATTGTTATAGGAAAGCGCTTTGCCCTGAAGTTGAGTCGATGTCGCGACAGATGCCTCGCTGACGTTCTCTTCTATATAGAAGGCTGCATTCTGATGGCTATTTTCACCATAACGCATATCTTGTTTCTTTATATAGCTCAGATTCAGCGTGCGGGGGAACTGTCCGGAGGCCGTTTCGGTATCGCCGTGGTAAGCCGGAACCATGGTGCCGAAGTAGTTGGCAATCATGCCGTCGTAAGAAGCGGTATGCTCGAAGGCTTTAATGGCCAGATTGAAACGGGTCTCCAGCGTCAGCGAGCTGTTGTTGGCATCCATCTCTTCAATCACAGCTGCGTAGTCGCTGCTCTTAACGACAATCGCCACATCTTTGTGGTTCTTCGCGGCAGAGCGAACCATGGTCGGCCCGCCAATATCAATGTTTTCTACGGCATCTTCCAGCGAACAGTCGGTGCGTGCGACGGTTTGTGCGAACGGATAAAGATTAACGACCACCATGTCGATTGGCGCGATAGCGTGCTGCGCCATAATTTCATCATCTTTCCCGCGACGACCGAGGATGCCACCGTGAACTTTCGGGTGCAGGGTTTTGACTCGTCCATCCATCATTTCCGGGAAACCCGTGTAGTCAGACACTTCGGTGACTGGCAGGCCGGCCTTAGCCAACAGACTTGCGGTTCCGCCAGTGGAAAGTAATTCGACGCCACGCTGTGAGAGTGCCTGGGCGAATTCTACGATACCGGCTTTGTCAGAAACACTGAGCAGAGCGCGGCGGATTGGACGAGATTGTTGCATGGTGGTTGTATCCTTGGCTTTGGAGTCGCAATAAAGAGCGTTATCTGAATTCAATGACGCTTTTCTTCTCTCTATATAGAGCAATTTGCAGAAAAACGTGGGATCGCGCTCAGATAACTTCCCCTCGGCGACTGACTTTTCATTTATAACCCATAAAGGGCGGCGAAAACTGACGCGCGAAATTGTAGCGAAAACGATTGCGCGACGCTCGCAAAATTTCAGTTTCCTGTTCTTTTGTGGATAAATCTGTGCAAAACAGGGTATAAGCTGTGGGGTTGCTGTGTAATGCAGCAAACAGTGATTTTTCTTAAAATTACCCCTTGCGGCCTGCTCAGAACTCCCTATAATGCCGCTCCATCGACAGGGAACAACGTGAACAACATCACGAAGTAACCGGGTCGGGAAAGATTAAAAACAGTGGCATCCGGCG
>NZ_JBXAVQ010000032.1:0-18158 GCF_057290995.1 Rahnella sp. 1L-D-7-B-C2
GCGCGAGCGGGAATATACAAGGGAAGTGAGAGAAAAAAGGTCGAAATATCCCTTAAAAAACAATGCCGGTCACCTTAAGTGACCGGCATTAGGCTCAGCCTGCTTTTTTTGTTTCTGACACGGCGGTTTTACTTCTTCTTCAACAGCAAATACATGCTGATGACAAAGAACAACCCGCTTGGCAACAGCGCGCCTAATATCGGCGGAATGCTGTAAACCAGGCTCAGCGGACCGAAAATCTGGTCAAGTACGTAGAACAGGAAACCAAAGCAAATCCCCGTTACCACGCGCACCCCCATCGGTACGCTGCGCAGCGGGCCGAAGATGAAGGACAGCGCCATCAGCATCATCACCGCAACGGACAGTGGCGAGAAGATCTTGCTCCACATGTTGAGCTGATAACGTTTGGACTCCTGCCCGCTCTGCTTCAGGTATTTGACATAGTTGTAGAGGCCGCTTATCGACAGCGCATCCGGGTCGAGCGCCACAACGCCCAGCTTGTCCGGAGTCAGATTGGTTTTCCACACGCCGGTCAGCGTCTGGGAGCCGGTGATTTGCAGCTTATCGGTCAGGTCGGATTCATCCACCTGCGACAGTTTCCACTCGCCGTTATCGAAGGTCGCGGAGGAGGCATAACGCACCGATTGCAGCTTATTTGCGTTATCGAAGTGATAGATGTTCACGCCGGTCAGCTCTTTCTCGCCCGCCACGCGTTCGATATAAATAAAGTCATGACCGTCTTTCGCCCACAATCCATTCTGAGTAGAAAGCAGTGACCCGCCGTACATCTGCTGCGCACGGTAGTTACGCGCCATCTGCTCGCCCTGCGGGGCTACCCACTCGCCGATCGCCATGGTCAGCAGCACCAGCGGGATCGCGGTTTTCATCACCGATGCAGCAATCTGCATGCGGGTGAAACCAGATGCCTGCATCACCACCAGTTCACTGCGGGTGGCCAGCGTGCCCAGACCCAGCAATGCGCCCAGCAAAGCCGCCATCGGGAAGAAGATTTCGATATCTTTTGGCACGCTGAGTAAGGTGTAAAGCCCGGCGCCCGCCGCTGAATATCCGCCCTGCCCGACTTTACGCAGCTGGTCGACAAACTTGATGATGCCAGAGAGTGACACCAGCATGAACAACGTCATCATGATGGTGTTGAAGATAGTGCGACCGATGTACCGGTCTAATACGCCAAACATCAGGCAGCTCCTCTCAAGCGTGCACGGAACTTACGAACCGGCAACGTATCCCATGCATTCAGAATCAATGCCAGCCCGAAGTAGACCAGGTTCGTTCCCCACATCCAGATCATCGGATCCAGCTTGCCTTTCGCGCCGTTGGAGCGCAGCGAGGTTTGCAGCAGGAAGAAAATCAGATAAAGGAGGATCGCCGGTAACATACTCAGAACGCGGCCCTGACGCGGGTTCACCACGCTCAGCGGAACCACTAACAGCGCCATGATGAACACAGACACGATAAGCGTTAAGCGCCAGTTCAGCTCAGAGCGAGCTTCCGGTTCATCGGAATGCCACAGTTGCGACATAGTCATCTGATCGGACTCGTTCGGATCCAGCTGCACGGTCTGATGGCCGATCACGGCGAGATAGTCGGTGAAATCGGTGATGCGGAAGTCACGCAGTAACGCGGTGCCTTCGTAACGGGTGCCCTGATCGAGAGTAACAACCTGAGAACCGTCCGGGCGCTGTAGCATGTGGCCTTTATCAGCCACCACGACGGAAGGACGCTGATTACCACTAGGGCGCAACTGAGCCAGGAAGACGTTATGGAATTCTTTGCCCTTCACGTTGCCGACGAACAGCACCGCATTGCCGTTTTGCGCCTGCTGGAACTGGCCTTCGACCATCGCCGCCATGCTCGGGTTGGCTTTGGCTTCTGCCAGAACCGCGTCCTGATGTTTGGATGACCAGGGGCTAAGCCAGATAGCGTTAATGCCAGCGAAAACTGAGGTAAATAACGCCAAAACCAGTGCAGCAATGACCAGTGACCGTTTTCCGAGGCCACAGGCATGCATGACTGTGATTTCACTGTCGGTATACAGTTTCCCGAGCGTCATCAGCAAGCCGAGGAAAAGGCTGAGAGGAAGGATAAGCTGCGCCATTTCCGGAATACCTAAACCCAGAAGTGACAGAACTAAATTTGTTGGGATATCGCCATCGACTGCCGCTCCAAGCACCCTGACCAGCTTCTGACAAAAGAAGATGAGAAGCAGAATGAAGAGAATGGCAAATTGGCTCTTGAAGGTTTCCCTAACCAGATATCTAATGATGATCACGCTTAATACGCCTGTGAAAACTTGTCTTTTTGAAGGAAAATCGCTAGTTTCATCGCTAATCCGTCATTTATTCTCATCATATGGCAACCTTCACAGCTAAAATAGTATTACAACACCGAGAATTGGGGTGTCCTATAGGAACATGCTTATAGCCGCCAAAATAAAAACTAACGCCGTTTAAGGTTAACACAGGTCGTTAACACAATGACGGGAGAGTATCTCCGGCGACCATTCTAGCCGTACCTCCCGCCCTTGTCTTTAAGATTCAGGAGAGTGCATGGAGTTCAGCGTAAAAAGCGGTAGCCCGGAAAAACAACGCAGTGCCTGTATTGTAGTCGGCGTTTTCGAACCTCGCCGTCTGTCACCGATTGCCGAACAACTCGATAAAATCAGTGATGGCTACATCAGCGCCCTGCTTCGCCGTGGCGAACTTGAAGGCAAAGTGGGTCAGACCCTGTTGCTGCATCATGTACCGAATATTCTTTCAGAACGCATTTTGCTGATTGGCTGTGGCAAAGAACGCGAACTGGATGAGCGCCAGTACAAACAAGTTATCCAGAAAACGATCAATACCCTCAACGACACCGGTTCTATGGAGGCCGTTTGCTTCCTCACCGAGCTGCACGTTAAAGGGCGTAATACTTATTGGAAAGTGCGTCAGGCGGTCGAAACCTCCAAAGAGTCGCTTTATACCTTCGATCAGCTGAAAAGCAATAAAGTCGAACCACGCCGTCCGCTGCGCAAAATGGTCTTTAACGTGCCAACGCGCCGTGAACTGACCAGCGGTGAACGCGCTATCCAGCACGGCCTTGCGGTGTCCGCCGGTATCAAAGCGGCGAAAGACCTCGGCAACATGCCACCTAACATCTGTAACGCCGCTTATCTGGCGTCGCAGGCGCGTCAGCTTGCCGACGCGTTCAGCACCAACATCACCACGCGCGTCATCGGCGAGCAGCAGATGAAAGAGCTGGGAATGAATGCCTATCTGGCCGTCGGTCAGGGTTCGAAAAACGAATCGCTGATGTCGGTGATGGAATATAAGGGCAATCCGAATCCGGACGCTAAGCCTATCGTGCTCGTCGGTAAAGGCCTGACCTTCGATTCCGGCGGTATTTCCATCAAGCCTGCGGCTGACATGGATGAAATGAAGTACGACATGTGCGGCGCAGCAGCGGTCTATGGCGCCATGCGTGTAGTGGCTGAACTGAATCTGCCACTCAACGTTGTGGGCGTGCTGGCAGGCTGTGAAAACATGCCTGGCGGTCAGGCGTTCCGTCCTGGCGATGTACTCACCTCGATGTCCGGTCAGACCGTCGAAGTGCTCAATACCGATGCCGAAGGCCGTCTGGTTCTTTGCGATGCGCTGACTTACGTCGAACGTTTCGATCCTGAGCTGGTGATTGACGTCGCCACGCTGACCGGCGCCTGTGTGATCGCCCTCGGCCATCACATCACCGGCTTGCTGTCGAACCACAATCCGCTGGCGCACGAGCTTATCGGTGCATCTGAACAGGCGGGTGACCGCGCATGGCGTCTGCCGCTGGCGGATGAATATCAGGAACAGCTGGATTCCAACTTTGCGGATATGGCGAACATTGGTGGCCGCGCAGGCGGTGCTATTACTGCCGGTTGCTTCCTGTCGCGCTTTACCCGCAAATACAGCTGGGCGCATCTGGACATCGCCGGTACGGCGTGGCGTTCAGGGAAAAACAAAGGGGCGACCGGTCGCCCTGTCGCGCTGCTGGCACAGTTCCTGCTGAACCGTGCCGGTCTTGACGGTGATGAATGATCTGATTCACCCGTCAAATAAGGTATAATTTTGACAATCGGGGTTTGGTTCGCCAACCCCTTCACAGGCGGGCGCACCCAGTTGCGCCCCTGTTTTTTCTCAGCAGCACAGTGAACTCATCATGAAACAGGCAACCTTCTTTCTTCTCGATGCGCCGGATGCCAGTGGCGAGCTCAGCTCGCACGAAGCGCTGGCCTGTCAGGTCGCCGCTGAACGTTACCGGATGGGCAAACGTGTCCTGCTGGCTTGTGAAAGTCAGGCACAGGCCGAGCGTCTGGATGAAGCACTCTGGAAGCGCGATCCGACCCACTTCGTGCCGCACAACCTGGCCGGCGAAGGCCCGCGTTTTGGCGCACCGGTGGAGCTCTGCTGGCCGGGAAAACGTGGCAATGCGCCACGTGACCTGCTGATCAGCCTTTTGCCAGAATTTGCAGATTTTGCTACTGCTTTCCATGAAGTGGTAGACTTCGTTCCTTACGAAGATTCCCTTAAACAACTTGCGCGCGAACGCTACAAAGCCTATCGCAGCGTGGGTTTCTCTTTGACGACGGCCACGCCGCCCTCAGTCACCACATCGACCGACGAAAATACGAAGCGAAATGGATAAGACATATAACCCGCAAGACATCGAGCAGCCGCTTTACGAGCACTGGGAACAACAGGGCTATTTCAAGCCACATGGTGATACCAGTAAAGAAAGCTTTGCCATCATGATCCCGCCGCCGAACGTCACCGGCAGCTTGCACATGGGTCATGCTTTCCAGCAAACCATCATGGACGCCATGATCCGCTATCAGCGCATGCAGGGGAAAAACACCCTGTGGCAGGCGGGCACTGACCATGCGGGTATCGCAACGCAGATGGTGGTTGAACGTAAGATCGCCGCTGAAGAAGGCAAAACCCGCCACGACTATGGCCGTGAAGCATTCATCGACAAAATTTGGGACTGGAAAGCAGAATCCGGCGGCACCATCACCCGCCAGATGCGCCGTCTCGGCGACTCCGTGGACTGGGAGCGCGAGCGCTTCACCATGGATGAAGGCTTGTCCAACGCCGTACGCGAAGTGTTTGTCCGTCTGTACAAAGAAGACCTGATTTACCGTGGCAAACGTCTGGTGAACTGGGATCCAAAACTGCGCACTGCGATTTCTGACCTCGAAGTCGAAAACCGCGAGTCCAAAGGATCCATGTGGCACCTGCGTTATCCGCTGGCTGACGGCGCGAAAACTGCTGAAGGCAAAGATTATCTGGTGGTCGCCACCACCCGTCCGGAAACCGTACTTGGTGATACCGGCGTGGCAGTGAACCCGGAAGATCCGCGTTACAAAGACCTGATCGGCAAAGAGATCATTCTGCCACTGGTCGGTCGTCGCATTCCCATTCTGGGCGATGAACACGCCGATATGGAAAAAGGCACCGGTTGTGTGAAGATCACCCCGGCGCACGACTTTAACGACTATGAAGTCGGGAAACGTCACGGCCTGCCGATGATCAATATCCTGACGTTCGACGGCGACATCCGCCAGACCGCTGAAGTGTTCGACACCAACGGTGAAGAAAGCGACGCGTGCAGCAACGACATTCCTGAGCAGTTCCGTGGCCTTGAGCGCTTTGCCGCACGTAAAGCCGTGGTGGCAGCGTTTGAAGAAGCCGGCCTGCTGGAAGAAATCAAACCTCATGATCTGACCGTACCTTACGGCGACCGTGGCGGTGTGGTAATTGAACCTATGCTGACCGACCAGTGGTACGTGCGCACTGCGCCGCTGGCGAAAGTCGCGGTGGAAGCCGTAGAAACAGGCGAAATTCAGTTCGTACCGAAACAGTACGAGAACATGTACTTCAGCTGGATGCGCGATATTCAGGACTGGTGTATTTCCCGTCAGCTGTGGTGGGGACACCGCATTCCGGCGTGGTATGACGCCGAAGGCAACGTGTTCGTTGGTCGTGACGAAGCGGAAGTGCGCAGCGAAAACAATCTGGGCGCAGACGTGGTACTGACGCAAGACGAAGACGTGCTCGATACCTGGTTCTCTTCCGGCCTGTGGACTTTCTCCACGCTGGGCTGGCCAGAGCAGACGCCTGATCTCAAAGCATTCCATCCTTCAAGCGTAGTGGTCAGCGGCTTCGACATCATCTTCTTCTGGATCGCCCGCATGATCATGATGACCATGCACTTCGTGAAAGACGAAAACGGCAAGCCACAGGTTCCGTTCAACACCGTTTACATGACCGGGCTTATCCGCGACGACGAAGGGCAGAAAATGTCCAAGTCAAAAGGTAACGTCATCGATCCGCTGGATATGATCGACGGTATCTCGCTGGAAGACCTGCTGGAAAAACGTACCGGCAACATGATGCAGCCGCAGCTGGCGGAGAAAATCCGCAAACGCACCGAGAAGCAGTTCCCGAACGGCATCGAACCGCACGGCACCGACGCCCTGCGCTTCACGCTGGCGGCACTGGCTTCTACCGGCCGTGACATCAACTGGGATATGAAACGCCTTGAGGGTTACCGCAACTTCTGTAACAAACTGTGGAATGCCAGCCGCTTTGTGCTGATGAACACAGAAGATCAGGATTGTGGTCTGAACGGCGGCGAACTGGAGCTGTCGCTGGCTGACCGCTGGATCCTTGCGGAGTATAACCGCACAGTGAAAGCCTACCGCGATGCGATGGACACTTACCGCTTCGATCTGGCCGCCAGCATTCTGTATGAATTCACCTGGAACCAGTTCTGCGACTGGTATCTGGAACTCACCAAACCGGTGATGAACGGCGGCAGCGAAGCCCAACTGCGCGGCACCCGTCATACGCTGGTGGAAGTGCTGGAAGGTCTGCTGCGTCTTGCGCACCCGATCATTCCGTTCATCACAGAAACCATCTGGCAGCGCGTGAAAACGTTGAAAGGCATCACAGCAGAGACCATCATGCTGCAACCTTTCCCGGAATTTGATGCAGCCAAAACGGACGAACTGGCGCTGGCCGATCTCGAGTGGATCAAGCAGGCGATCATCGCAATCCGTAACGTGCGTGCCGAGATGAACCTGTCTCCGGCCAAGCCGCTGGAACTGCTGTTGCGTGGCGCAAGTGCCGATGCACAGCGTCGTGTGGAACAGAACCTGAGCTTCATTCAGTCTCTGGCGCGTCTGGAGTCCATTACCATTCTGCCTGCCGGCGATAAAGGCCCTGTGTCTGTCACCAAACTGGTGGAAGGCGCTGAACTGCTGATCCCAATGGCTGGTCTGATTGATAAAGACGCCGAGCTGGCGCGTCTGGACAAAGAGATGGCGAAACTGGACGGTGAGATTGCGTCTATCGAAGGCAAACTGTCTAACGAAGGTTTTGTGGCGCGTGCGCCGGAAGCCGTTGTCGCTAAAGAGCGCGACCGTCTGGCAGCCTGCGGTGAAGCCAAAATCAAAATTGCAGAACAGAAAGCGACCATCGCTGCGCTGTAATGTTGATGAATGCCTGAAATGACGAAGGCCGCGCAAGCGGCCTTTTTTATGCATCAGATTCAGTGATTTAAACCTGCTATTGCCTTGCGGCATCCCGAATATGTTCCATCCGCGACTGCATCGCAGGGTGCGTACTCATCCAGTCAGGTAGATTGTTGTCGCTGATTTTTTCCTTCTGCGATTGTGCCGCGAGTAGCGAATAGAGTTGTTCCATTTGCTCCAGCGATCGCCCTTCACGCTTCATTTCCACTATTGCCCAGTCATCTGCATCGCGTTCCATATTGCGTGAAAACTGCAACTCATTAGCCAGCGACGCCGCCTGCAGTAACGTATCGCCAATGCCAGTGACATCACCGGTCATCCACAACAACGTCAGCGATACCAGTGAAGAACGCACCAGCATGCGCATCGGATGACGATAAACGTGATGCCCTATCTCATGCAGCATCACCGCCGCCAGCGCGTCATCGCCGGGGCTGAGGGCGACCAGATTGTCGCTGAGGACCAGCGTGCCGTCAGCCAGCATAAACGCATTGGCCACATCGGGAATATTCATCAGTTTCAGGCTGACTGGTGTCCGGTCATTACGCAACGACGGCGGCGTTACCTGGCTGAACAGAACCTGAAGCGCTTTCTGCCGATCTGGCGGTAACGCTGAATCCTGAAAATCACTGGCCCGGAGAAGCGTCATCGTATGACGACCGAGGTTTTGCTCAATCGTGGTCGGAATGCGCAGCGCAATCGCATTGCTGGCCCACGGCAGTAATTCATAGACGTAGAAAACGATCAGCAGACAGGTCGCCAGCAGCGTAAGGACAACGCCACGTTTATGGCTTTCCATACGATACACCCAGCCCGGCTTGCGATGTTTGAGTAACCAGTGGCGAAACGCTGCATCATCAGCGGGAACAAAACGGCTACCGTCGGGGAACGTAAGAAACAAGGGAATGGTGCCCAGCGCATCAGAAACGTCAATCTCACTGAGGGTAAAGCGGGTTTGTGATTCAGGCGTATCCAGCGTCACAAACTGCCCGTTTTCCAGAAAAAGGCGGGCAGCCTCACGCGCTGCCCGTCCCGGAGGCTGATAAAAGCCTTCAATAGTCATGTGTTACAGACCGACACCAAGATCAAATGCCTGCGCCACTTCTTCTGCAACAGCCGTCTTGGCAGAGTCGCCGTGCGCCTGAACATCCAGCAACGACAGGTCGCCAGAAACAGCCGTTGATGCGGCCACGTAACGCGCAGTACGCACATGAGCCACCGGCGTTGCCAGACCCAGCGAGAACACCACGATCAGCGCATTGGTGAACAACAGCCCCAGATAGGACAGCGTTTTCATGGAGGAATGCAGTTTTACACCGTCGCCGATACGTGTCTGATTGAATACGTAATTGCGAATCGCGACCACCTGGTAGCTGGCAACCACCAGCGAACCGACCAAAAGAATGACGATGGCAAAGAAGAAGTCGAACATATTGCTCATCAGCATCGCTCCAGCCATTTCATCAGATATGCCGCCCATCAAGACCATCTGGTATATCGTTGTGAAGAACGAGCCCATCAGCCAGAAAGCGAAAATCAGGAACGGCAGGAATAATAAAATGCCCAGCAAGCTGTATTTAATAAAAGCCGCTTTCTTCAGTTCGGCGCGAAACGCCGTCTTTCCGAAGAACATATTATTGACGTATAAATCGTGCGTCATTGCGCTGATAATACCCTGCACCGCAGCAACGCCCGGTACTAATGCCACAGCCACCAACACCATGCTCAGCAATATCGCGCTGATACTGGCAGTTTGAACGGCGATCAATACCACGAACATAATAGGAATATACAGCGCCAGCATCAGCAGGATCGGGCACAGGTACATGGTCCAGTAAGCTCGGCCTACTTTGCAGTGATAGTTAAAACGCACGCCACGATAGCTGGTCATAATCGCGTTGTAACGCCAGCTGCGGACAATCACCCACGGCAGCAAAGCAAAAAACGCCAGTACGAACAGCAACGCCAGCTGTGGCATTAACGCTGCTAAAATATAAAATACAATAATGCCGGCGATCACCAGTAAACGCCCTTTCAATATTTGAATTGGCTTGGCGTGATAATCAAAGCGATCACCATTTATTTCAGTATTACCCAGAAAATAACGACGGCGGCGTACTGTCGCCCACGCAGAATAAATCCCCAAAGTGACGATGGTCAGTAAAGCATTCACCAGCCAGATTGCGAAATATTCTCCGCCCTTACCATGAAAACGAACCTGATGCAGACTGTCGTTGCGTTGATTATTATCAGACATTTTTATCTTTCGTCCTGAAAGGAATAAGAAACCGTCTCTCTTATAATGAAGAAAGAGGCGTAGTGCTTGGTGTAACGCTGAAGATTTAATCACGCACGTATACAATCAGGCAATAAAATCTTTACAATTCAGATGAAAAAAAATCTCATTTGGGATAAGTATTAGAACGATGAGAAGACGGCAGCGTTGCATCCGCCCGCCCTAAAATGGTATTAAAACGGTCTGTTTGATTGCCTATAGTGGAAACTGAGTGAGTAACATGACGACCTCCCTCCCTGTCAGCGTGCTGGTGCGCCCGATCCGCCCTGAAGATAATGCTGCGATCGCCAGCGTGATCCGTCACGTATCCGCCGAATTTGGCCTCACGGCAGATAAAGGCTATACCGTGGCTGACCCAAACCTGGACCATTTGTACGAAAGCTACAGCCAGCCGCGCTGCGCATACTGGGTGGTGGAGCTTGACGGCGTTGTCGCCGGTGGCGGCGGTATGGCCCCGCTGTCAGGTGCAGAGGATGATTTGTGCGAGTTGCAGAAGATGTACTTCATGCCTTCACTGCGCGGTCAGGGACTGGCGAAACGTCTGGCGCTTCAGGCCATTGATTATGCACGCCAGCAGGGGTTTGCCCGCTGCTACCTCGAAACCACTGCCAGCCTGACGCAGGCTATCGCGCTGTACGAACGTCTCGGTTTCCAGCACATTGATGGCGCATTGGGGAATACAGGTCACGTCGATTGCGAAGTGACGATGATAAAATACCTGTAACCGCGTTTTCGCTTTCCATTACCTGACAGGCAGCAACATGTTCACTCACAAAGCCATTTCCGCGTTAAATGAACTGGAACTGACGGTTTATAACTACATCGTCAAAAATGGCGACAAAGTGATGTACATGACTATCCGTGAACTGGCGGATGCCGCGGGTGTGTCCACCACCACGGTGCTACGGTTTTGCAAAAAAATGGATTGCGACGGCTACTCAGAATTTCGTATCCGTTTTAAACTGTTTTTAGAGCATGAAGAAAAACCGCCAGTGTCATTCGGCATCAGCGAAATTATCAGTTATTTCAAAAGTATTAATAACAGTGAGTTTGATGAATTATTAGATCAGGCCGCGCTACAAATTGCTAATGCACAGCGCATTATATTTGTCGGTGTGGGAACATCCGGCTCACTGGGGAAATACAGCGCGCGGTTCTTCTCAAATGTCGGTAAATTCAGCACCTTTATTGATGACCCTTATTTTCCGATCAACAGCGATATGTATAAAGATGCTATTGCGATTATTCTTTCGGTCTCCGGTGAAACAGAAGAAGTCCTGCGTTTCGCCACCCAGTTCAGTCAGCATAACTGCAAGATCATCAGCCTGACTAACAGCGAGAACTCAACGCTGGCGCGGATGGCCGATCTCAATATCTCTTACCACATGCCGCAAATTGTGCTTGAAGGGCAATATAATATTACCACGCAGATCCCGGTACTTTATATTATTGAGACCATCGGAAAGAAATTACCCTTAATAAAACGTGACGCAGCGCAATGAAAAAACAAGGTGTTTTTAACTTGTGACATATTCCTAAGCCTGTTTTTTGTTATATCGTGACATCACCCTTTCTTTTGTTACACTCCTGCCAGCAATTAAAAAAAATAAAACATCATCTCTGTACACCCCGGCAGGAGAATAATAAATAATGGCTATTGATTACGCTCAGACAGCTCAGGATATTGTTAAATATATCGGCGGCGAAAATAATGTGATTAGCATCACACATTGCGCCACACGATTACGCTTCGTTCTGAAAGATAATAGCGCCGTTGAGAAAGAAGAATTAAAACGCGTAAAAGGCGTGATTACTGTTATCGAGGCCGGAGGCCAGATGCAGGTGGTGATCGGCAACCACGTCAGCGATGCCTACAAACAGGTACTGAAGCTTATCCACGTGGATGAAAATGCGCCGGTCTCTGCGCCGAATGTCGGTATTGTCAGCCGCGTCATGGATGTCATCTCCAGCATTTTCACGCCATTCCTTTATCAGCTCGCCGCCTGCGGTATTTTACAGGGGATTATCTCTTTCCTCGCTGCGGTCGGCATCATGGACGCCAACAGCGGCACCTACCGTATTCTTAACTTTGTTTCATGGACGGCATTTACCTTCCTGCCAGTCATGATCGCCTTCACCGCGGCTAAAAAATTCAACGTCAATCCGTTTACCGCAGTGATTACCGCCTGTGCGCTGATAAGCCCGGATTACATGAACATGCTGACGGCGTTCAAGATTACGTCGATCAACTCCGCCGATCCGGCCATGCAGCAGTTAATGCGTGAAGCGGTGAGTAACCCGGAAATCGCCCGCATCCTGACGGAAGTGGTCGGCATACCGATCGCCGCGCCAACGCTCGATTTTCTTGGTATTCCGGTGAAATACCTGAGCTATACCGCCTCGGTGATCCCTGTCATTCTGATGGTCTGGGCGATGTCTTACATTGAACGTTTCTTCAATAAAGTGCTGCCGATCGTTATCCGCAATCTGTTCACGCCAATGTTTTGTATCGCCATTATGGTGCCGATGACGCTGCTGGTCTTCGGGCCGGTAGGCAATCTTATTGGCGGCGCGATTGGCGGCGTTTATAACTATCTCTATCACCTCAGCCCGACCGTCGCCGGATTCTTCGTCGGTGCATTCTGGCAGCCGCTGGTTACGCTGGGCGTCCACTGGGGCATTACGCCGGTCACAGTCGGCAACTACGCGACGCTGGGCTACGACACCTTCACTGGCCTGCAGGCTTCTGCCGTCTTCGCAATGACCGGCAGCATGTTTGGCGTGTATCTGAAAACCCGCAGCCGCGAAATGAAAGGCATTTCACTGTCCGCTGGCGTCACCGGATTGTTCGGCATCACCGAACCGGCCATTTATGGCGTCGCGCTGCGTCTGAAAAAACCATTCTTGTGCAGTTGCGTCGCGGGGGGTATCGGCGGCGCAATTGCCGGCTCCTTCAATGCGGTGTCATGGAGTTACTGCCTGCCGGGCATCGCCGTGCTGCCGGTATTCTTCAAAGAAGGCCACATGCCGCAGTTCCTCGGCTTCCTGCTGTCGATAAGCGTCGCCTTCGTCCTCGGTGCCCTGTTCACCTGGCTGGTTGGTTTCAAAGATGAGCCCGACGTTGTGGCCACTAAAAAGGTGCAGGCTGAATCCCGACGCGCCACGCAGGCAGAAATGAATTAAATCTGAAATACCCGTGTAAAGGGCGGAGGTCTCCGCCCGCATCAAACATTAAGGGAGAACCAAATGAGCCATCAGTTACCAAAAGATTTTTTATGGGGCGGCGCGGTTGCGGCGCATCAGGTTGAAGGCGGCTGGAATAAAGGCGGTAAAGGCGTCAGCATTTGCGACGTGCTTTCCGGCGGCGCGCACGGTGTTGACCGCGTGATGACCGATGGCGTGCTGGAAGGCTACAGCTATCCCAATCACGAAGCCGTAGATTTCTATTCCCATTATAAAGAAGACATCGCGCTGTTTGCCGAAATGGGCTTCAAATGCTTCCGTACATCGATTGCCTGGACGCGCATCTTCCCGAACGGTGACGAATTACAGCCAAATGAAGCCGGACTGCAATTCTATGACGATATGTTTGATGAGCTGCTCAAATATAACATCCAGCCGGTGATCACCCTCTCCCACTTTGAGATGCCGTGGCATCTGGTGAAAGAGTACGGCGGCTGGAAAAACCGTCAGGTCGTCGATTTCTTCGTGCGCTTTAGCCAGGTGGTGATGGAACGCTACAAAAGCAAAGTGAAATACTGGATGACCTTCAACGAAATCAACAACCAGCGTAACTGGCAGTATCCGTTGTTCGGCTATTGCTGCTCCGGCGTGGTCTTCACCGAGCAGGAAAACCCGGAAGAGACGATGTACCAGGTGCTGCATCACCAGTTCGTGGCCAGCGCCAAAGTGGTCAAACTCGGCCACGCGATCAACCCGGATTTCCAAATCGGTTGCATGATCGCCATGGTGCCGTTGTACCCGTTCTCCTGCCACCCTGACGACGTGATGTATTCCGTCGAAGCGATGCACGAGCGCTTCCTGTTCAGTGACGTCCACATGCGCGGCTACTACCCTGCGTATGCGTTGAAAGAGTGGGAGCGTCGCGGGTTTGACATCAAAATGGAAGACGGTGATTTGCAGGCGCTGCGCGAGGGTTGCGCGGATTACATTGGCCTGAGCTATTACATGAGCAACGCGATTTCCGCGCACAACCCGAGTGATGACAATGGCCTGTCCGGCTTTGCGGGCAGCGTGCCAAATCCGCACGTCAAAGCCTCCGACTGGGGCTGGCAGATCGACCCGGTCGGCCTGCGCTACACACTTAACATTTTGTATGAACGTTACCAGAAACCGCTGTTCATCGTCGAAAACGGCTTCGGCGCGATCGATAAAGTGGCTGACGACGGTATGGTTCACGACGATTACCGCATCGCCTATCTGAAAGCTCACATTGAGCAAATGAAGAAGGCCGTGCTGGAAGACGGCGTTGAGCTGATGGGCTACACACCGTGGGGTTGCATCGACTGCGTGTCCTTCACCACCGGTCAGTACAGCAAACGCTACGGCTTCATCCACGTCGACAAAAACGATGATGGCACTGGCACGATGGCGCGCTCTAAAAAAGAGAGTTTCAGCTGGTATCAGAAAGTGATTGGCAGCAACGGAGAAGTGCTTTAAAAAATGGCAGCCAGCTCCGCGCGGAGCTGGTTTTTTTTGTAATTAGTCAGCCTGCATATCGAAATAGGCAAACTCGCCGTATCCCGCACCGGCATTCACCGCCGACGATGCAGAATAAATCCCGATTTTCGCGCCAACCCATTTCCCCGCTGATGCAGCAAACTGCGGCCCGATGGCCTTCCAGCCCTCGCCCTCTTCCTGTTTAAACGAGAAATGGCAGACGCCGCGCGACAGCACTTTCACCCTGATAAATACCGCCTGCCCGCGCGGTAAAGCTGCCAGCACAGTTCTTCGCTGGCTCAGTTCACCCTTATCGCTCATCCATCCGAAATCAAACACCAGCACGTTTTCGCCATTCTGCTGACACACGGATACTGCACCATACCTTTCGCCATAGACGATCAACCCGCTCTGCTCACCGTCGCGGGTAAAGTATGGGGTCAGACAAGTGGTGACGGTAAATTGTGGCGCGGAGAACTTCTGTAGCAACAGCTGCGGCGTATCGTACAACGATCGCGGCCCGAAGGGAAAACACGCCAGCCTCAGGCCAGCCGCAGACGGTTTCAACCAGTCATGTTGCAGGTTCGCCTGCCACTGCCATTGCAGGCCATAGCGGCCTTGTGCAAAGTCGTCGGAGGTTTGCGATGCGCAGGGTAAACCAGACGGGCATCCGGCCGGTTTTGCGTGGACGGCGACCGGCTGACCGAGCCCTTCGGCATCCACTTCTGCACCAATTTCCGGCCAGCCGTCGTCATTCCAGCGCATCGGTTGCAGATGCACAATGCGGCCAGCGTGCGCGGCATCCTGAAAATGCACGAACCAGCATTCGCCGTTCTTCAGTTCCACCCAGCCACCCTGATGCGGGCCATTCACTTTTGATGTCCCCTGATGCAACACGTCGCGGGCCTCATACGGACCGGTAATATGACGCGAGCGTAATACCGTTTGCCAGCCACTCTCCACGCCACCGGCCGGTGCAAAGATGTAATACCCGCCGTGGCGCTTATATACTTTTGGCCCCTCAACCGTTGGATGAGAGACCGAGCCATCAAAAATGATTCGACCGTCATCAAGCAGTGATGTTGCATCGGAGGACATTTCGCACAACTGCAACTGATGCTTGATGCCTGAGCGGCTGTGGGCAAACGCGTGCACCAGCCACGCCCGCCCGTCGTTATCCCAGAACGGACAGGGATCGATCCAGCCCTTCACCGCTTTAATGCAATGCGGCTCGCTCCAGGCTTTCAGCGGGTCTGCGGTATAAGACATAAAAATGCCTTCATCTGGCATACTGTAAAACACCCAGAACAACCCGTTGTGATAACGAATACTGGGCGCCCAGACTCCTTTGCCAGGCTGCACGCTGTCGTAAGCGGGATAATTGATCCGTGGCACAACGTGGTTGACGAGAGTCCAGTTCACCAGATCCCTTGAATGCAGAACCGGCAGGCCGGGAATATGGTTAAAGCTCGAGGCGACCATATAAATATCATCGCCCACGCAGACAATATCCGGATCAGAATAGTCAGCATGCAGGATCGGATTCTGATAGTGCCCGTCGCCTAAATCCGCGCTTCCTTCAGGTTTGATTTTCATCGCCATCCCTTTATTTAACGGCCATCACAGGAGCTAAGACACCGACTTCGTTTTCCTGCCCGCGGGCAATCTCGGCGCTGCGTTTTGCCAGATCGCGCTGAATATTTTTCATCGTGGCATCATCAAGTTTGTAGAAACGGGCGAGGAAATAGAGGATCAGATATGACACCGACGGCCCGACCGTCAGCAGGCCAATAATCCCGGTGGTGGCGAGTGCGGTTTGGGTTTCCGCACCCGCATGATAGCCAAACCAGCCGAGAGAGAAGCCGACGAACGCACCGGCAAACGCCATCCCCAGTTTTAAGGCGAATAAGTTACCAGAGAAGGATAATCCGGTGATCCGCCGTCCGGTTTTCCACTCACCATAATCAGCGGCGTTGGCCATCATGTTCCATTTAAATGGCTGATACATTTGATGTAAAAAACCAATAATAAAATACAGCGGGAAAATAACCGGCAGGAACTTCGGCGGGACAAAGAACATCACCACACCGGCCAGAACCAGCAGCAAATTGATATTTTTAAACATCGTCAGCGTACTAAAACGCTTGGCGAAATATCCCGCCGCTATCGCCCCAAATATTGTTCCCACCACGCTGGTGGTGATAAAGGTACTTTTCATCGCTGTCCCGCTCACCAGACTTTGGCCTTTATCCAGCATCAGATAGGTCGCGTAATACAGCGTTGCGGAACTGCGCATGACGCCCGCCATGCTGGAGAAAAAAGTGATGATGGCCACTATCCGCCACTGATCGTTCGACAACAGATTCCTCAAATCACTGCGCACGGAGACCTGGCGGGTATCTTCGGCAGTGATACGTTCTTTGGTAAAGCAAAAACAAAATACCAGCATACAAACAGCGATAGCGCCCATCACCGCCATCGTCGCCTGATAACCAGCCTGCAGATCCTCTTTCCCAAAATAATCCACCAGCCACAGCGTACCGACGGAAACCAGCAAACCGGCCAGCGATGAAATCGTAAAACGGTAGGATTGCGCGGAAAGCCGGTCTTTATCATCCGTGGTGATCACCCCGCCCAGCGCGCAGTAGGGAATATTGATAAAGGTGTAACACAGCATCAGCAGAGAATACGTAATGTAGGCGTAAAGCAGTTTGCCGGAGTGCCCGAAATCCGGCGTGGTGAAGGTCATGACCGCCAGCACGGCGTAGGGGATCGCGAACCAGATAAGCCAGGGGCGAAAGTGCCCCCACCGTGTTTTTACGCGATCCGCGACAATACCGGTAAGCGGATCGCTGACGGCATCAAGAATGCGCGTGACCAGAAACATCACCCCGACAGCTGCGGCGGAAAGCCCGTAGATATCCGTATAAAAGTACGTCAGAAACATTGTGACGGAGGAATACACGATCCCGCACGCGGCATCTCCCATACCAAAACCGAGTTTTTCTATAACAGACAATTTCTTTACGGCTGCCATAATCTGACTCCACACCATGAGGTAGAATAGCTTTCAGAATTGGTATGTTAACTTTTGACCGTTGCGTTGAATTTAATCATATTTCACTTAAGGCTTATGAAATTTGCTTAATGGGAGGGGGGTCACAAAGGGGGAATGAATAAAAGACATAACTTTTCACTACACTTTTTTTAATTCATAGTTTTTTGTCGATCATGAATATTTCCCACTCGCCATAATTACCTGCAAATCATCGCCTTTTTTATCCTTTCCCCTGCGGGGCGAAGATACTTCTTCGCCCTCAATTATCAATATGTCTGGGCATATCCCATTGCGCAGGCCAGATATTTTCTGAGTTAATCAGTTTTCCCCGCGTCCATATCACAGCGCATATGATCCCAACCCTGATAGTTTTTTACTTTGGGAATTTGTTGGGGTAAATCTTGCCAGTTGGTTTTGAATTGCGAAGTACTATGTCCAAGCCCGAGTTTAGTCATATAAACCATTCCCCATGCTTCGCCTGGAGCACGAGCCTCAAGAACCTGAACAGTCCCATCCTCTAGCGTATAAGGAATACCCGGGCCGCC
>NZ_JBXAVQ010000033.1:0-16186 GCF_057290995.1 Rahnella sp. 1L-D-7-B-C2
GCGCGAGCGGGAATATACAAGGGAAGTGAGAGAAAAAAGGTCGAAATATCCCTTAAAAAACAATGCCGGTCACCTTAAGTGACCGGCATTAGCCGGAAGGCCCTTTTCATTTATGCAAAATCTTATATGCCGTAGGTTTGCTGATACGCGCGCACAACGGCCAGATGGTCGGCCATTTCTGTTTTCTCTTCCAGATAGTCGATCAAATCTGCCAGCGTGATAATTGAAATCACTTTGCAGTGATAATCACGCTCAACTTCCTGAATAGCGGAAACATCTGCACGCCCGCGCTCCTGACGATCGAGAGAAATCAGTACACCGGCCAGCGTAGCATTATTCGCATTGATGATTTCCATAGACTCACGGATGGCCGTCCCGGCGGTGATCACATCATCGACCAGCATGACACGTCCCTGCAACGGACTGCCGACCAGCAAGCCACCTTCGCCGTGATCCTTGGCTTCTTTACGGTTGAAGCAATACGGGACATCGCGTTCGTGATGCTCAGCAAGCGCAACCACGGTGGTCGTCGCGATAGGGATACCTTTGTAGGCCGGGCCAAACACTAAATCGAAATCTATTTTAGAATCCATCAATGCTTCGGCATAAAAACGTCCCAGTAACGCCAGATCGCGGCCGGTATTAAACAGACCGGCATTGAAGAAGTAAGGACTGATGCGCCCGGACTTCAGGGTGAACTCGCCGAATTTCAAAACCTGCTTGTTCAGTGCGAACTCAATAAATTGGCGCTGATAGGCTTTCATTGATGGTCTCCTTGATAAGGTCGTGTTTCTGATATTCTCAGCCCGCAGGCCATAAAAAAGGCGACTTCTCAGTCGCCTTATAAAAATTATTCCGCCAGGGCCGCTTTCTGCGCCTGGAAGATAGTGTCGATTCCCTCTCGTGCGAGGGCCAGTAAATTGAGTAACTCTTCATGACTGAACGGTTCACCTTCGGCGGTGCCCTGCACTTCAATCATGCGGCCGTCTTCCATCATCACCACGTTCATGTCGGTTTCAGCGGCGGAGTCTTCGACATACTCAAGATCGCACAGCGCTTCACCTTTTACGATGCCCACAGATACCGCAGCCACCATCCCCTTCATCGGATTGGCTTTCAGTTTACCCGCAGCAACCAGTGCATTCAGCGCATCCGCCAGCGCAACACAGGCGCCGGAGATGGACGCGGTGCGCGTGCCGCCGTCAGCCTGCAACACATCGCAGTCGAGAGTGATGGTGAATTCACCCAGTTTTTTCAGATCTACCGCGGCACGAAGCGAACGGGCAATCAGACGCTGAATTTCCAGAGTACGGCCACCCTGCTTACCTTTGGCGGCTTCACGCGGGTTACGAGTGTGGGTAGAACGCGGCAACATGCCGTATTCTGCGGTGATCCAGCCCTGACCCTGGCCTTTAAGAAAACGCGGAACACCTTCTTCCACCGTCGCGGTACACAGCACTTTGGTCTCACCAAACTCCACCAGCACGGAACCTTCAGCGTGTTTAGTGTAATGGCGGGTCAGTGTTACGGGGCGCACTTGTTGTGCAGTTCGGCCTGCTGGACGCATGGATAATACTCCGGGTCGCGAAATCATGTTTGGCTGCGCATTATACCCAAAATCATTCGAGTTGCATCAAGGCGGCAACTGAACGAACGCCGGGGGCTTACTCAAGTAAGAGACCAAAGTGAGTAAAGGCGGCCAATGCAGAGGAAGCTTGAAGGATGACGGGGATATACGGACTTCATGAGGTAATGCCTATCATGACCCGCTCACCGCAGCTATAATCGCTCCATCTTTACATTAACAGGTACGCATACATGATTCGTAGTATGACCGCTTATGCCCGACGCGAAATTAAGGGTGACTGGGGCAGCGCAGCGTGGGAACTCCGCTCTGTAAACCAACGTTATCTTGAAACTTATATCCGTCTTCCGGAGCAATTCCGCAGCCTGGAGCCGGTCGTGCGCGAGCGCATTCGTGCCCGTCTGACCCGTGGTAAAGTCGAATGTAATCTGCGTTTTGATCTCGATCCTGGCGCGCAAAGCTCATTGCAGCTCAATGAAAAACTGGCTAAGCAACTGGTTGAAGCGGCGCAGTGGGTGAAAATGCAGAGCGACGAAGGCGAAATCAATCCGCTGGAAGTTCTCCGTTGGCCGGGCGTTATGCTGGCAGAAGAACAGGATCTGGATGCGATCAGCACAGAGCTGCTGCTGGCACTGGAAACCGCACTGGATGATTTTATCAGCGCCCGTGAAAGCGAAGGTGCCGCACTAAAAGTCATGATCGAGCAACGTCTCGACGGCGTCAGTGCCGAAGTGCTGAAAGTTCGCGCCCATATGCCGAATATTCTGCAATGGCAGCGTGAGCGTCTGGTCAGCAAACTGGAAGACGCACAGGTTCAACTGGAAAACACCCGTCTGGAACAAGAATTAGTGCTGATGGCACAACGTGTTGATGTCGCTGAAGAGCTGGACCGTCTGGAAGCGCACGTCAAAGAAACGCACAAAATCATGAAGAAAGAGGAAGCTGTCGGCCGCCGTCTTGATTTCATGATGCAGGAATTCAACCGCGAGTCGAACACGCTGGCATCTAAATCAATCAATGCCGATGTCACCACATCAGCAATCGAACTGAAAGTGCTGATCGAACAAATGCGCGAGCAGATTCAGAACATCGAGTAAATATTTAAGAGCTATCACAAAGACGCACAAAACCAATAAGCCCGCACCTTGTCGGGCTTTTTTATTATCAGGAGCTATCACAAAGACGCATTAAAGCGCATGACTAGCGTGTACACCTAGGTGTACCTAAAGAGCTAAATGTACACAGTCAGGTGTACACCAAATATTTCAACCATCAGGCGGGCGCTATGCCAAAACTCACAGACATGCAGATCCGGGCATGGATAAAGGCCGGAGAACGATTTGAAGGCCGCTCAGATGGCAATGGCCTGTATTTATCGTACCGAGAGAACTACAAAACCCCCGTCTGGCGGTTCCGTTATAAGTTTGTAGGCAAGTCGCGGACTATGATGATTGGCTCATATGCTGAGTTGTCATTATCAAAGGCCAGAGAGATAGCCAAAGAATTGGCGGCGCGTGTTTCGCTGGGTTATGACGTAGCTGGTGAGAAGCAAGAACGGAAATCCGAGGCACTAGCGAAGATGGAGTCAGAGAAGAACGCAATGCGCGTTTCAGAGCTTGCCGCTGAATACTTTGAGCGCCAGATACTGCCGCGCTGGAAGCACCCCGACATATTGCGCCGCCGTATCGACAAGGACATTAACCCTCACATCGGGAATATGAAAGTAGAAGACGTGAAGCCGCGCCACATTGACGACATGCTAAAAGCCATCGTAGACCGTGGAGCGCCGACTATAGCGACTGACGTTCTTCGCTGGACACGCCGTATATTCGATTACGGCATCAAGCGCCATGCGCTAGAAATTAACCCATGTTCAGCCTTTGAGGTGTCCGACGCTGGCGGCAAAGAAGTCAGCCGCGACCGCTGGTTAACACGCGATGAGCTAATCCGGTTCTTCCAGGCTATGCGTATGGCTAAGGGATTCAGCCGACAGAATGAAATCACGTTTAAATTATTGCTGGCGCTATGTGTGCGAAAAATGGAGCTGTGCGCTGCGCGGTGGGAAGAGTTCGACCTTGACGCCGCTATATGGCACCTGCCAGAAGAACGCAGCAAGAACGGCGACCCTATCGACATACCATTACCACCACCAGCGGTTGAATGGCTGAGAGAGCTGCACACCTTCTCATGCAATAGCGCATGGGTACTGCCAGCCAGAAAGATGCAAAACAGAATGATCCCCCATATTCAGGAAAGCACCCTCCCCGTGGCGCTGGCTAAAGTCCGGGCTGAAATGCCAGACGTGCCAAATGTCACAATTCACGATTTCAGGCGCACAGCTCGCACACATCTAGCCGCCCTGGGTGTTGACCCGGTGGTTGCTGAACGCTGTCTAAATCATCGGATAAAGGGTGTTGAGGGCATATATAACCGCCACCAATACTTTGAGGAGCGCAAAACAGCGCTGGCGCAATGGGCTGGCTTGCTGGTGGACTTAGAGAGTGGCGAAGAATACAACGTGACACCGATAAGAAAGGCAAAGTAACCGAATAGGTTGAGCATAGCCTTACCGCCTGGCTCAACCACCCCTAAGGCACAGCGTTAAAGGTGACATTATGAGGCGAGCAAAATATAGCGACATTGCCGAATGGTTCTTACTAGATAGATATGACTACATTTTAAACTTGAGCGTTAGGCATGTAATCTGCGAAGTACTCGCGATGAGTTATAACCGGGATTTCTCTTTCTACAATAAAGATCAACAATTTGCCGTGTTCCCGTTTCCACTGATCGTCGACATATCCAGATGGGATGAGTGCGTTGATAAGGGACAGATTTCAGGTGATGACCGAGGGATCCTTCCGCTGAGTTTTGCCAATGTATGTGCGTTTGTTAACTCATGCTTATTGGATGGGCGCATGAGCATTAATGAAGCCGGTGTGCTGGAAGCAAGGGCGGACATTGACAATCATGACATACACACCCAACCCATGATGTACGACGTTGACGATCCTAGTTCTAATGGCGTCACAGGGGTGTTTGTTGATGTTGGCCTAGAACTGATGAGTGATGCGGAGATGATCGCAGGCTTCAAAATACTATTAAGAAAATGGAGGGAACAGACCGGGATACCTGAGAGAGCATCAGAAGAACGGGGGAGATTCGGCCTGTCCACAATAGCCAAAATACAACACTACAAAGTCATTCCTTACCTTGATATTTCACGCTGGGCGGAAGCTAATGGGGTAATGGTATCTAATGAGCTTTACGCGAGATTACTTTTCCCAACCCCCCTGCCCAACGGAGAGGTAAAAGGCGGTGCGCATATCAGGGATACAGTGAAGCCTTTCGCAGAGTCGGCGAGAGATTTACTTAGCAGGATTAAGTTAAAACTTTATTTCTCAGATAATCCCCACATAGAGGATATGAAATTTTCTGATTTTTTGGCATTGGAAGACTTTCAATAATCTCATTTCCTACGGAATATAATATTCTGAAACTGTGTAGATAATCACTGGTTATAAATTCAGTATACCCCTAACGCCGCACAGAGCGGCAACCACACGTTAGGGGGCATATGACCACTCGCAACACCCACACCAACCAACATAAGGCAGCTCATACACTGCCTCAATCAGGCTTTATTCGCCGTTATCGTCTGGCTGATGCTTTAGGCGTCCACGTCGCTACGATTGACCGGTGGGTTAAAACCAAAGCAATGCCGCAACCCGTAAAGCTGGGAGAGAAGATCACCGTGTTTGATGCGGTTGAGATTAATCACTGGCTGGCAGAGCGTCGCGGGGAGGTTGCATAAATGCAAAAGAAAACCCGCACAGAGGGGGGCATTATCGAACAGGTTAGCGCCAACGATAATACCGCCATCTCATCTATCAAGCCAGCACCAAAGAAGCACCGCGCCCGCTGCTACATGATGCGTACCGGCGTTGAGGGCTGGACTGAGAACGACATCCTCCGCTATTGCCGCTTATCGTCAGGACGTAATTACGCCACTGAATTAGAGCGCCGTCTGAATATCTGCCTGGAGCGTATCGACGAGAAGAACCCGGACGGCATCGGCTCACACCTTCGCTACCGTTTCGTTTGTCGTGGTGATGTGCTGCGCGTGATCCAAATGGTTAACCGCAACGCTGCCAATGGTAGCTATCGCGGCCTGTCACAGCATGATATCAACGACATCCTGACTCTATACCCGGACGCCTTCACCGCCGCTTAATCGGAGCCTGACAAATGAAAGCTGAAAATATGCCCTTCACCGGGCAGGGATTCCCTCACTCTGAAAACAGCCAGAGCGATATTACCGGTAATGACTTTGCCGCTATTGTGCCTGTTATTTCTGGTCAGATTGGCGGGCGTGAAACCAGCATTGTGAGCGCGAAGGCTCTGCATAAAGCGTTGGGGGTTGGACGCGATTTTACCAACTGGATTAAAGTCCGTATTGATGAGTACGGATTTACCAGCGCAGCAGATTACGTTCTGTTTGATTCGCCCGTTTTGGCGAACCAAAGTGCAAATATTGAACAAGGTAATGCTGGCTGGGTAACAAAGCGTGGCGGAGACCGTCGCAGCAAAGATTATCTGCTTTCTCTGAACATGGCTAAAGAGCTGGCAATGGTAGAGCGCAACGAACAAGGTCGCGCCGTTCGCCGTTACTTCATCCAATGTGAAGAAGCTTTACAGCTTAGTGCGCCAGCGATAGCCGCCAAATACCGCCGCCAGCTCAAAGCCCGTATCGGTGCCGCCAATATGTTTAAACCGATGTGTGCCGCACTGGATGTAGCCCGTGCAGAAGAAGGTAAGCAGACCTTGCCACGCCATTACACCAATGAGAGCAACATGATTGCCCGCATCGTGTTGGGTGGCCTCACGGCTAAACAGTGGGCACGGGTGAATGGCATTGCCGGGGAACCACGCGACGCAATGAACGCCGTTCAACTGGAGCACCTCACTTATCTGGAAAGCACTAACACGACCCTGATCGATATGTGCATGGCCTACGACCAGCGGAAAGCAGAATTGATGCGCCTTTCTCAGCGCTGGTTAGCTAGGCACCTGGGGGCTGATCATGACTAATGCGGCCGCCCAGAAAGAAGCCTTTCCCCTGGCTGGACTGTTATCAAAAGTTAAGGTTCAGAACTTAGCCAAACTTAGCATGTTGAACCTGTCAAAACCTGACATCGATAGCGACAGCATGATGACAAATGATGATGCCGCGAACCTCACAAAACCTGACATTGGGAAATGTGTCGCCGGTTATATGGAAGGTTTTATTGCGGTCACTATGCGAGGCCGGAAAGACTTTTCTGGGGTCACTACACGAGGCGCTGACGAATTTAAGGACACGTTAGGCGGGAGTTTCGCGACCAGTACGCGCGGGGAGTTTTCGGACTCCATAAAAAAGGGCAGCCATGTGAATGCCGCCCCTTGGTCATGCGCCAGCGTGGATCACTCTTCTGGCTTTTTGCAACCTTGCCGGTGTTCAATTTCCCGCTTCAAAGCTGCTGTAACAAATTGCCCGGTACTTTCTCCCGGAGCTTTAACTTTTTCAACCGCATCTATCACATCGTGTGGCACACGAGCTGCCACCGTTTGGGATTTAGCGTTTATTGCTTTGGTTGCCATACCTATTCACTCCTCAACAAGCATGAGGCAGTATGCACGGGAAAAACAAAGTGTTCAACACTTGACTGTGTTAGTAGCTTTCTCTACATTGGTGTTCAACACCTTATGCACAGGTAAGACACAGGAATCACAAATAACAACGCCCCGGGCTGTTGAAGCAGCACCGAGGCGTCTCACCAAACCGTTAATCGAGGTAACAGTTATGGCTGGATCACAGCATACCCAAACACACCCTAAATTCACATGGCGTTTTCTGGCGCTCAGTATCACCGAAAACAGCATTGTCCACATAACCGCCGCTACAGAACGGGAAGCCCGCGATATGTCACCAGTTGGTTGCGTGATGGTCTTCGTTGGCCGTCTGCCTGTTGAGGGGGTGAGCAATGTCGCATGAAATGACTATTAGGCAAGCGGCTGAGCGTGCACGCCAGGCAGCAATTATTTGTCTCTTGCTAGAAGAGTTCCCTAGCGACTTAAACAGCGCCGAGGTATCCGACGTTGCTACTCTGTTACGCCGCCTTACTGGAAATGTAGCGGCATGGCTAGAAGAAGAGTCTGCGCAGCGGGAGAGCAAAGCATGAGCACTGATTCAAATATCAAAACTCAGAACGTCGAAATGCTGCCGGATGATGGTGCTGAACAGGTATCGATTGAGCCTGAAACTACTGACTTTGACCGCCAGCTGAACATCATGGCTGATGTGCTTGAGGCTATTGGGCAAAGCCATTGCAATGAGACATCAACCCCCACAGAAATGGCCGTCGATAAGTTAAAACGCGCAAGAAACGGGGTGATACTAGCAATGACAGATTGCTTGGTAAAAATCCCACCCAATGAAAACAGGGTGCGTCTCCACTATTTCCTTTCTGAAGTTTTACTCCTTATTGAAACGTCCAGCTTCTGTCTGGAGGTAAAGGCATGAGCACCTTTCGCATTAGTGGCTACGCCGTCAATAAGCGCGGCCTGACCGTTGGGATTAACTTCAACCTCCTGAGCGCCAGCACCAGAGAAGCGACGGCAAAGGCGATGAACCAGGCGCAGCATGACAGCTATACACACGTTCGTATCAATCAGGTGCGCGAGGTGGCGGCATGAATCAGAAAGCTATCAGGCACATCGAAGCCACCCCTGACGGTATCAACATCATGACCCGTAACGAAGACGGCATTTATCTGCATAACAAGCTAGTGGGCTACTCCGCGATGATCCGCCAACTGGATAGCGGCCAATTCGATAGCCAGCTATCTGAGGGTTTACGTGTACTGGCCGAAATCTATCAGGGCAACGCTAACGGCTGGTTCAGGCAGTCTGACGAACAGGCTATGACGTGCTGGCGCTGGATTGTGGCGACCCTGTTTATTAACGAGCAGCTCGCCCTACACGGCACCATTGAGACGCTGAAACAGGACGGCACCACCGAACAAACCGCCGTTTATCGTGGCGATATCGGCGGGATCTCCATCTACCCGGCAACCGAACGTTTCGCACTGGCAAACAACATTGAAGGGCTGGCCTTTGAAAAGTTCGGCGCTGATGCCCACCGGAAGGCGGTCATGATTTATCAGTCAATGACTGAAACCGATGCTGACGGCGGCAATCTCAGACTTTCGGCATGGGGGCGTAACTCTATGGCGCTACTACATGATGGCTTTATTGAGATGCTCAACACCGAAGGGATGCCAGCCGCACCCGTGGCGCATTAAGGGGAACATATGCGAAACATTGAACTTATCCGCGAAGTTACCTCTGCCGCCGCAGGGCGCTGGCCTGACGTGTTGTCACTGGCTGGCATCACCGTACCGCAATCACCACGCCAGCATTCATCCTGCCCGGCGTGTGGTGGTTCTGACCGTTTCCGATTCGACGATGGCGGGCGCGGTTCCCATTTCTGCAATCAGTGCGGCGCAGGTGACGGGCTGGACTTAGTGGCGAAGGTGAACCGCTGCGACACCACAGAAGCGGCGCGGATTGTTGCTGACGCAATAGGTATTGATTACCGGACAGCAGAAACCGACCACAAAGCAGCCAGCCAGAGGCGTGAGCAAATGGAAACTGGACGTCAGCAGCGTGAGCAAGAGCGCCAGCAGCAAGCCGCTATGGAAGCAGATCACCGCCGCAAGAGCTTTGTGAGTACCTATCAGTCACTCTCAAAGCAGGCACAACCGGGCGAAAGCGAATACCTGAAAGCTAAGGGGCTAAATGGCTTCACATTCCCGGTAATGTCCGACGGCTCACTATTGCTGGCGCTGTCTGGCATATCCGGCACCGTAACCGCCGCGCAGACGATCACCCCCGCAGGCGTCAAGATGCTGGTGGCCGGTTCGGCAAAGCGTGGCGCGTATCACGTCGTAAACATACAGGAGAAGCCACAGAGCATTATCCTTGCCGAAGGGTTGGCAACCGCGCTAACGGCTCACCTGATGCGTCCTGATGCGATGATTGTCGCAGCCATTGACGCGGGTAATCTGTTACCCGTTGCTCAAGTCATGCGCCAGCAGCACCCCCAGGCGAAAATCATCATTGCCGCCGATAATGACCACCACGGAGGAGGCACCGAAACCGGAGCCACCAACACCGGGAAGATTGCCGCAGAGAACGCCGCCTTATCCGTGGCTGGTTGGGTATCAATGCCACCGACAGACCATAAAGCCGACTGGAACGACTACCACCAGCAAAGCGGGATGAAAGCCGCTACAGCCGCTTTTAATGGTTCGCTCTATCAACCGCAGGGCGACGAGGTGAACGCAGTGCAGGAGGCCACAGAGGACGGCAAGATTACGGCAAGGGATAGAGACCCGCTGAAACCCCGCATTGAGAGCCGGGAAGATGGCATTTTCTGGGTGACGCCAAAGGTGGACAAAGATAGCGGGGAAATTACCAACAACGAATCATGGCTCTGCTCGCCGCTGGAGGTTGTCGGGATCGGACGTGGTGACAATGACCAGTATTTAATCCTCCGCTGGCAGGCTGCTGGGGGAAATGTCAAAACGACGCAGGCCATCCCCCTGGCTGATATCGGAGAGCGTGAAGGTTGGCGTGTACTGAAAGCGGGCGGGGTGAATGTCACCACCAAACCCGCGATGCGGGCAACGCTTGCCGACTGGTTACAGCGCAGCGGTTCTCGTGAAATATGGCGTGTGGCGCAGGCCACGGGCTGGCAATGTGGGGCATACATCATGCCGGACGGGGAAATCATCGGAGCACCTGACATGCCGGTGCTGTTTAACGGCAGGAGTTCAGCGGCGTCGGGTTATACCAACAAAGGCACAGCGGAGAGCTGGCGTGACAGCGTTGCGCGTTTAGCGGGCGGCAATTATTCGATGATGACCGGGATCGGAGCCGCATTGGCCGCGCCGCTTATCGGCCTGGCTGGCGCTGATGGCTTTGGTATTCACTTTTACGAGCAATCGAGCGCGGGAAAGACCACCACGGCGAACGTAGCAAGCAGCTTATACGGCAACCCTGATTTATTACGCCTGACGTGGTACGGCACTGCGCTGGGACTGGCAAACGAGGCCGCTGCTCACAATGACGCACTGATGCCGCTGGATGAAGTCGGGCAAGGCGCAGACCCGCGCAGCGTTGCACAGTCTGCTTATGCGCTGTTTAACGGAGTGGGCAAATTACAGGGCGCGAAGGAAGGCGGCAACCGAGACTTAAAACGCTGGCGCACGGTGGCGATCAGCACCGGTGAAATGGACTTAGAAACCTTTATCGCCAACACCGGGCAGAAGGCCAAAGCGGGGCAGCTTGTGCGCCTGCTTAACATCCCCTTGAGTAAGTCGGTAAGGTTCCACGAGCACCAAAACGGCAAACAGCACGCTGACGCACTTAAAGACGCCTACCAGCAGAACCACGGCGCAGCGGGGAGGGAATGGGTTAAGTGGCTGGCAGAACACCAGCAACGAGCTGTTGAAGCCGTGAGAGAGGCAGAAAGCCGCTGGCGCTCATTGATCCCACCTGACTATGGTGAACAGGTTCACCGCGTAGGCGCACGCTTTGCCGTTCTGGAGGCCGCATTGATTCTCGGCAGCATTGTAACCGGATGGGATGCGCAAACGTGCCGTGATGCCGTACAGCACAGCTATAACGCCTGGGTACGTGAGTTTGGCACTGGCAACAAAGAGCATAGCCAAATCATTGAGCAAACCGAGGCTTTTTTGAATGCCTTTGGCCTAAGCCGTTTCGCACCATTTCCTTATAGTTCGGCAGATTTACCTATCCGTGATTTAGCTGGCTACCGGCAGAAGGGAAACCATGACAATGACCCAATGGTTTTCTACACCTTTCCGGCAACCTTTGAGCAGGAGATTGCGAAAGGGTTTAATGCCAAGCAGTTTGCTGAGGTGCTTAAAAATGCCGGGATGCTGACACCGCCGACCAGTGATAGAGGATATCAGCGAAAGTCGCCTCGCATTGATGGCCGACAAATTCGCGTTTACGTCCTCAACTTCATTCCAGACGAAAGCGACCAGCCAGAAGAATAATTTTATCTCACATACGTAGTTTAGGTGTTGGTTCAGTTGGTTCAGTTGGTTCAGTGATTTATGTCTATTGATTTTTAAGGATTTTATATCGAAAAGTGAACCAACACTGAACCAACAAATACCCGTTTTGAACCAACACGAAAAATTAGAGCTTTTTCTCTGGTTGGCAGTGAACCAACATTTACCCCTACTGAACCAACAAAAAAACGTCAATGTTGGTTCAGTAAAACCCAGCGCTGGCGCGGCCTGTAGCCCCGTGAACCAACTGAACCAACTGAACCAACACCTTTTTACTTATATAGAAGCATTGAATCGGTTTGATCTTAGGCAACTGACGAGTAATTAGCTGCATGCTAGGATTAATCCGAACATTACTAATGGGAATAGGGACATGAAAAAAACAATTTTAGCGTGCGTTATTGCTGCCACTCTTTTGACCGGGTGTGGCCCAAAGGAATTAACCCCTGAGCAAAAGCAGGAAGTGAGCAGTCTTAAGAGCGAGCTTTCGCAGACGGAAAAAGAAATAGCTCAAGCGACAGAGCAGCAAAGTCAATTCACGGGGGGGCTAATCAAAAACCTCACCACTGCCAGGCTGGAAGTGCTGGGAACGAATAAGGCGCTATTAGAGCAGCGCATCAACGCTATCGAGTCGGGCGCTAAGATTGATTTAGCCATTAGCGGTGTTAAACCAGACCCAGAGGCGGCGGCGGTATTAAAAACTGAAATTGATAAGCTCGCTGTCCAAATCAGCGATGCAAAAAATGAAGCAAGCCAATACAGTGGTGGTCTGATCCAGGCGCTGAAACTGTCTACTGTTGCGACTCAGGAACAGACAATGGCGATGCTACAACAGCGATATCTTTCGGCGATATATGGATTGGCCGAGGTTAAGGTTCCCAGTGAGCAGGCCAGTACGGTTGTTACTGCCAAACAAACTCCACAACCAGCGCCAGCAGTCACAAACGCGCCATTGTTACCACCGGGCGAAGGACCGTTTGGTTTGGACGTTGGTTTATCTAAAAAGAATATTGAAGATATGACCGGCGAAGATCTCAAAGCTGTGGCGAATAGTGCTGACCTTTACACATCTGAATCGTTGCCGAAAAAGAATGCTGACTTCGAGGCCTATGGGCTTTTAATCTCCCCAGATGCTGGCCTATGTCAAATCAGGGCTGTAGGTAAAAGCATTGATAGTGATAGTTTTGGCATTGCCTTGAAATCCAAATATGAGGAACTCAGCGACTCACTATCCTCTATCTATGGTAAAGCTGATAAAAATGATTTCTTGATATCTGGTTCAATCTGGAAAGAACCTAAATACTGGATGATGTCCTTGGATAAAAAGGAACGATTCCTGTCGGCAGAATGGAAAGGAACTAAAGAAAAGCCACTGAAAAATAACCTGCTCTCCGTATCTATCGAAGCTAGAGCAGATGGCTCCGAGAAGGGGTATATTTTCCTTCAGTATAATTTCAGCAATAACGATGTTTGCAAAGCAGAGATTGAAGGGGCGAAAAAAAGCTCCCTTTAGCTAATCTGTTGGACCATATCCGAAACCCGCTTTGCGGGTTTTTTTATCTCTATCTTTAAGCATCTTAAGGGGAAGATGGCAGCAGCATGATCAGAATCGCCATGGCTGATATTCAGCAGGAGGGCCACTAAGTAGTGGCAATATCCAAATACCACCAGGCACCAAGAAAGTCTACTGGATAAGTCATCTGTTAATTACAGCGCGTTGTGCCGAAACTATCCTTTCTGCATGTCGTAGTGCTGCCATTTTGCCCGGTGATGCGTGTCGTTCCGAAAGAGTCCGTTCGGCTGACTGAACCGTCTGATCCACGAGTCGTTCCGAACGAGTCCGTACGCCACGAATTACCATTATTATCCCGCGTTGTCCCGAATGAATCTGTGCGATATGAGTTTCCGTTGTTATCTCGGGTGGTTCCGAACGAGTCTGTGCGGTACGAGTTACCGTTGTCACAGCGAGTTGTCCCGAATGAATCAGTGCGGCACGTCTCAGCATGAGCACTAACTGACAACCCTGCAAACGCGCTTGATAGTACGGCAATAAAAATTACGTGATGTCTTTTCATTGTTAATGATGTCCTTTGACGTTGATGTACAGGCACGCTGATAACATGTCTTGAAATTTCCCACGCAGTCCGCTGGCTCGGCTATTTTATCGCTTGGTTACTTCCTCGTTTTGGGTTTCGACTTAACTCGTTACCACCGCTTTAAAATCCTGGGTAGCTTTAAGCAGGTCAGCCGACAACCAGTAAAACACGACCATACTCAGCAGTTCGACACCGATGTGATTGCCACCAGGTTTATTTGCTCGAAGCGGATACTCATCGTTTTAGATATCACTGCCGAGAACAATAAACCGGCGAAAGATAAGCAAATGACCATAACAAGTTTAGCAGTATCACTGCCTATACCATACAGCGTAGAGCAATGAGGCGGTGTAGCATAATCGCATCAACAACTACTTTGGACGCAGTACGCATGAAGGTACGCAGTGAAATGGCATTTTTTTCAGTGCGTACTATTTGGATAAGAATGCGGTTAAAATACGGTCACATTCACCGCTGAGGCCACGCCATGCTAGACCAGCAGACGTTAGAACTTACCCTGTTAGAGATTGCCAGGCAGAGCGGTGAAGCGCTGGACAGTCAGACGCTATACGATGTGAGAAATGAGATTAGAAATGTTCTGGCGGTGAAAGAGCGCCAGCGTCAACGAATGACCGCACCGGCCTACCAGTGGAAGAAACCACATATGAGACGCTGAGGCGAAATACTTAATTCCACACTTCTTAACATTTAAGATGGATTCATAAAAAATTTGAAGGTACTATTTTTTATGAAGAAGTCAGCCGCAATGTATACTTCGCCCAAAAAATGACTTGATCTTGTGTTAATTGGGAGTTAGTGTACCAACTGAACCCTGACTCCCGAGCTTCATGTTGTACGACATGCGGCGCTCTTAAGGAGGCAGGGTTTTTTTATGGGATAAAGCTATGGCAAAGTATCAAATTTTTGCTGATGAGGCATGGACTCATGGCACACCTCCACCCAACCGCTATCACTGTTTTTTTGGCGGAATTTTAGGTTCAGAATCAGATGTAGATAGACTACAAACTGAGCTAACTAAAATAAAAATGAGAAATGGAATAACTCAAGAGGTGAAATGGTCGAATGTATCACCTGAAAACGTGACTTACTATCGTGAGTTAATTGATTGCTTTAAATATCATATATTGAACCACGATATTAAGTATCGCCAAATGTTTAGGGATAGAGCATACCATCCCGTACATGACCCAGCGCAACCACCTCAGACCGAGTTAGATGTACAGTTTCTTATTTATTATCAATATTTAAAGCACTCGTTTGGTTGTAAGCACCTCCCTATTGATCCTGCTGGTACGACTATATTAGTCCGGTTGGACGGGCACTCAAGTGAGCGTCACAAAACCACCCTAACTGAATTTTTGGAGCGTCTCCCAGACACTTGGGGGAGAAAAGATATTACCGTTAACGTAACATATGAAAACAGCAAGAACTCGATTCGATTGCAAGTATGCGATCTATTTATGGGGGCAGCTGGTTATTATGGTAATAAGTTCCATTTGCGTCGCCCAAACAATAGGCGTGGCATGTCAAATAAGCAAAAAATAAAATATGAAATGTCATCATATATTTATAATGCCATTAGAGAGATTGATAGAGTCTCTAGAGGTTCTAAAGCATTCAACTGGTTTGAGTCTACTGGAGTATCTGGTGACACAAAGAATTATTTTGATCATTGCCTAAGGATTTGGAAGTTTATTCCAGATAGGCATGTGATAAATAAAGGCTGGCAAAATGACAACCTTGACAAGCAAGGCCGTTTTGTTAGAGATAATTTTTAAATATATAATTTTATTTCAATAGCTTGTTGGGTTTTACATTAAAGCATTAGCTCGCACGATGCGTCTGGTGCTTTATGTGTCATGTCATGCCGAACAAAACCGTTAATTTATTAGTATTAGCTTTTCTTACGCCTCCAGGCGCTATAGATATCCTTATCCCACGCTTTATCCGCTTTGGTCTGATACCCAGCCTTATTTAGCCGTTCAGCAATAACACACCTGTTGTCGAAACCTGCATGTACTGTAACAATCACTATCATGAATCATGGCAGCCTCAACGTATAGATGTAGGGTATTGCTTGCTTACCAACAGCGCCGCGCCGGTAACTTACTCGGTACGCAGCAAAAACGCACATTCTAGGTGCGCATCACTAACCGAGCCATAGCGTAGGCGACACAAAAAAGCTAAGAAACTGCGCAAAACGCGACTGTGCGAAAAAATGCGCAATATTCCCTGCACCTCGAGCTGTAAGCATACCTGTTTTAGTTCCACACACTTTTTGAGAGTTCCGGTTTTTCAGCCATCAGCCGGTATTCTTCCGGCGTCAGGTTATTCAGGGA
>NZ_JBXAVQ010000034.1:0-11842 GCF_057290995.1 Rahnella sp. 1L-D-7-B-C2
AGTCGCTGTCGTTCTCAAAATCGGTGGAGCTGCATGACAAAGTCATCGGGCATTATCTGAACATAAAACACTATCAATAAGTTGGAGTCATTACCAAATTTCTATTTCTGTGAGCATATCAGACCTTTAAACGCGTGTGGATTTAGTAATGGACCTCGAAATAGCATCACAAACTTCTTTTAAAGAGGTTGGGTTTTCATTTTCTGAAATGCCGTTCGTGTAAACATGCGCCTTGGACTTACCGTTAATGAATTGCATAGTGATCTCATATTCATTTGTTTCAGGATTCATGGCTGCGCGTGCATACTGACCGTCAACAAGAATTAGACGGTTCGGCAATTTTGGAATGAAAAAGTAGTCACCAATAAGGTCGTCATTTTCCATAGCCTCTTGAGATAATACGACCTCGAATTGCCAGGCTCCCGCTTCATAATTTTCTGGTCTATTGTAATTTATGACACAGTTGTGATAGCGTTTAAATATGCCTTCTTCTAGTTCACCCTTATCGCTAACTCTCATTTCCTTCATATTAATATAGAGTTGGTCGAAAGCTGCTTTACGAATTGCTTCCTCGATCCGCCTACAGACGAGCTCAAGAAACGTTTCTGGATCCTCTGCCAATTCGCTATCCATAAAAATCAGGACGGCATTCCATTCTAAATTTACAACTTTCGTTCCCAGCAATCGGTTATTCGTTTGACTCCGGCATCCGGGAAAAATTGCACGATACTGAGCTATAGGATAAATACGCATTGGCTCAACATTCTCAGAATTAAATTCAGGAAGTAAAAAGTTAATTGTTTCTTCGAGCAATCCTGCGGTTAATCCCTCTATTTTGGCGTAAATTAAATATTCTTCCTGACGAAACTTATCACGCGGCTCCCTCGGAGAGTAAGTAACCGAAATATTCAGACCGCTTTCTAACGAAAGATTTTTATATACGCTCCAGTTCAGTGCTTTACGAATTTCCTCACTGACGTTCAAATCCAGCTGTTTCAATTTTTCGTCAAGAGATACCGGGATCCTGCACTGCACTAACTTAAGCTTGTTCTCACTCATGGGAAAAGTCTCGCCGTGTAATCAGTTAAAGCATAATCACATCAATGTAATAAATAGTAAAGGCAAATATTACAAAATCATCATGTTTCGTTTCACTTGCGGCAAAACGGGTAAAGATCCGCAAACGCCGCACCCCGTCATTTTCGCCTATGTAGTATCAATGCAATAAGTTACATACTATATGCGGGTTTTGTGCGCCCTGCCCGTCAGTTTCGTCAAAAAAAGGCTGCGGCAAAACGACATATAGAAAGAAACTTCCGCACAATGCGGTACAATTTAGGGTAATTATGACGGCGGGATCCTCTGGCATAATAATGGCGGATCGGTCATGCCGTGCGGCGTATATCAAGTACTTTCGTCGGGTGGCCGTGGTGAACCCGACGGTGAAAGTTGCGCATGCGCAAAAATGTCTTCGCCGGCGTCAGCAAAATGACAACGCTACGTGAAATCTGAGAACCAATACTGTGGATTTTAAAAATCCCGACGACGTGAAAATACTCCCTCCCGCCATGCTGATGCCCGTCGGTGGGCCGGACTGGGCGCGGGTGTTTTCAATGCGGCAGCTGGCCATGTCCACGCCCAACACGCCGGCGTATTTGCTCGCCCCGGAGGTCGCCGTACTGCTGAGCTATCTCCCTGATCTGCGTCAGCGCACGTTCTTTGAAACCATATGGAATACCGGGGCCAGGCCCAGCGAGGCGTTGGCACTCACGCCAGCTTCACTGTTGTTCAAACAGGCGATGCCCGCCATTAAATTGCCCACGCTGAAGCAGCGAACGCGCGGTCGCGGTCGGCCAAAAGAGTCAGAATTGCCGGTACGCGACGTGCCGGTGTGGGATACCACCTATCGTGAAAGAATGACCTCACTTGTCGCGACGCTGAAGATAAGAGTGGAAGAACCCCTGTGGCCGGTGTCGCCGGATACCATATCGCGGTGGCTGAAGCGCGCTATCGATGCCGCAGAGCGTGACGGTGTCATGTTTTCTATCAGGCCGATCATCCCCAAATCCTTCCGGCACTCTTTTGCGATGCACATTTTATTCAACCGCATACACCCCAAGGTCCTGCAAACGCTGATGGGCCATAAGTCCTTCAAGTCCACCGAGGTGTATACCAAGCTGTTCCTGTTCGATGTCGCTGGCCAACACCAGGTGAACTTTGGGTACGACGTTGAGCAGGCCAGGCTGGCGATGATGCAGGCGGGAAATCTACCCCGCCAGATATTTGGCCATTTCTGATGTTGTCGCGCAAAGGCTATGTCCTAAAGCGTTTTCGTTAACCGCCAAGCTCACGCTAACTCACGTTAATAAAAAGGGCAGTCATATTATTGACCGCCCTTTTTTACTGATTTTTTTTGAACCTGTTCCCTAAAATGACATAACGTTCAACGCGTTCGCTCAGTTGCCTGAGCCGGTTCGGCAGGTCTTTGTGAACGAAATCCTCGGGGACATCAAAGTCGTCAAAGTGGGCAACCAGATACTCATGCACTTTCTCGAGTATGGGCAACAGAGAAATATTGTGTTTGGCATCGTGGATCGCAGTCTGAAGAGGAAGATATTTTTCGTCCCAGGCTAAAGCATAGAGATTCATAAAATGGGCCCTTGCCTCCCTGAAGTGAAGGTGGTCGAACATTTCCAGGATAAAGAAGAAGCACGGGATTTTTAATGCATTGATCCTGGCCAGTTCAACCTCTCGCCGCTGCCGCCAAGTCCTCAAATTGGCAAAACGTGATTTCATGCAGGCAAGGGGGTTCAGCACCCTCACCTTGTCATGCATCACCGGGCCTTCACTTTCTGGGATCTTGATCAGAAAGGGCTCAGTGTTTAACAACAACTTTTTGCCGATGAAGTCTTCTTCTTCAAAACCTGCGGGCCAGTCAATGACATCTACGGTGTTGGCATTTTCAGGGGCTTCAGGATCGGAAAAGTGTCGTCCCTCCACGCCTTTAATGCGTTTCGTCTCGCTGTCTATCAACAGGAACCGGGCAACCGAGGGAGGATTACCCGCATCGTTTAATGACACATCAACGTTCAGGGCACGTGCAATCGCCTGGACATCATGCTTTTTCGCGGAGTAATCAACGTCAATGGAGGTGACCAGACGCTGATCCGGCAACTCGTCACCATACTGTTCATGGAAATAGGAAACCCAATATTGTACCGCCTGGCCGCCGACCGTGATCACGGCGTCACGCAGCTGGTCACCGCTAGCGATGAGCTGAGTATTCAGGAGATAGGCTTGTTCGAATGGGGGAATTGCTTCGTTTTCAGACATAAAAAAACCATCATTGAATGATGGTTCATTTTGCCGCAGTCTTCCTAATCAAGCAAAGCTAACTGGCTGCTTAGACGAGAATTTTGAAGAGACACTGTAGCGTGATTTCGGCGCAGGTTTGTACTCGCGATCACCGCGTAGAACTTCTTTTGCCACTCTGTCATAGCGGGCATGTTGTTCTGACTTAACGATTGATGGAGACATTTGACCTTACCTGAGTACAAACATTTTTGTTGGCTTGCATCAAATATACGCTACCAATCTACCGCTTGCAATTTTTTCGACCGCTTGGTTCAGGTACATTAGCTTGTCATACGTTTGAATTCGTTCCAGCAGGCTTTTGAGTCATCTCTTTATGAAACCTTCGGACTGCTGCATCCAGGCTCTCAATGTACCGATTGATTTCCCCGACGACGTACATCAGAAAGGTTTTATCCATGAGAACCCCGTCAAAATCATTGACTGAGATCCCCGCGTTTTCATTTTCAGCCCGGTTTATCGCGCGTAATTGTCTTTTTTCACTCTCCGTCTTCTTCCCTATTCGGTTTGAGATTTCATTATGTTTGGAAGCGAAACCGTCGTTATGGGCCATGATGTTTCGGAGAATTATGAGGTGATCGACATCTGCAATCCCTTTTCCGCCAATGACATCCGTAAGGAATGCGTGGCAATCTTCTAACTTTTCGCGTCTGTTTGTACGTTTGTTATTATCTGTGTAGCCGGATAGCGAAATCATAAATTTCTGACAATCAATCATACGATGCTCAAATAAGCCGAATATGGTAAGAAAAGCGGAGCGCCGTGTGAGCTGGCTGATCAGGTGTATGTACTCAGATTTGACTTCGGCATAGTCGCTACCAATACATGAACCGCATGCATAGTAGTCCCTTTCGAAGATGTGAACGTTTCCTTCGTGATCTTCAAATTCCTCATCAAACGTTCCTTTCTTCACTGCTCCAGGCAAATTGGCATCGCTTATCGCTTGGTTGACATTTTTTTCCGCCTGCTCTGCAAGCATCTTCATGACTGAGACAGACGAGGATGCATCCCACAGTTGAAAACTTATTAAATAATCTAGAAGGGCCACATCTGTTTCCTCTGTTGGTTGGATGAAAGAGATAGCAATTACGCTAAATGGTGTTAATCAAACCCGTGAAGTTCTTACGAGAACATATTTTTGACGTAAGGCTGGATTATACGAATTTAACTAATTGTTTTAAAAGTAATTTATGGTTCGCAAATTGCGTTATCTTATCAATTTAAGTTTTATGCTTTGGCATCAATTATGGTTGATCAGCAACTCTGTCGCCAGGTGTGGCGCACTCAGTTCAGCCTGCCTCAGGGCAAAGACAATCTGCTCTTCGGTGAATCGCGACTTTTCCATCGGGCCCCCATTCAGAGGAGTATTTATCATGCCGGAATTCTGTTTCTGAATGGAGCAGGATTTTGGGTCAGGGTCAGGTTTATGTTAAAAAGTGATCTCACATTCATTAATGGAAGGTTTAAATTTTAAAGCTACATGAATAATTTTCAGTGACTGCACAAGAAGTTACTGCTTAATCTTAAAACGTTTAAAAAGATTTTCGGGGATAAAGTAAATATCTCCTCGAGCCCTAGAACAGGCAACATAAAGTTTATTTCTTGTTCCAGGTTTCATCGTTTCTAATTTGCCCGCTGTTAGAAGTTTCCAATGCATTGGACTCAGAATGATGCAGATATCTTGATAATGATCGAGCCCTGACCTGCCCCCAGGATTAGATACAACGCTCACTTAGTAATGTCGGATCCTTCACTATCAGAATTACCCTTTCTCCAGGCCGCCGCAAATTCAGACGGCGCCTGATAATTCAGCGCGGAGTGCGGGCGGTACTCATTATAATCCTGACGCCATTCACTGATGGTTTTCCTGGCATGACTGACGTCACTGAACCAGTGTTCATTCAGGCATTCATCGCGAAAGCGTCCGTTAAAACTCTCAATAAATCCGTTCTGTGTCGGCTTGCCGGGCTGGATAAGTCGCAGCTCCACGCCATGCTCAAAGGCCCATTGATCGAGTGCGCGGCAGGTAAATTCCGGGCCCTGATCCGTTCTTATCGTCGCCGGATAGCCGCGAAACAGCGCAATGTTGTCCAGAATACGCGTGACCTGCACGCCTGAAATCCCAAAGGCAACAGTGACCGTCAGGCATTCCTTCGTGAAGTCGTCTACGCAGGTAAGGCACTTGATCCTGCGCCCGGTGGCCAATGCGTCCATGACGAAATCCATCGACCAGGTCAGATTGGGTGCCGCCGGACGGAGCAGCGGCAGACGTTCTGTTGCCAGCCCTTTACGACGTCTTCTGCGTTTTACGCCCAGGCCACTGAGGTGATAAAGCCTGTACACGCGCTTATGATTAACATGTAGTCCTTCACGGCGCAGCAACTGCCAGATGCGACGGTAGCCAAAACGCCTGCGCTCCAGTGCCAGCTCAGTGATGCGCCCTGATAAATGCGCATCTGCAGCCGGGCGCTGAACCTCATAGCGGCAGGTCGACAGAGATAAACCTGTGAGCCTGCAGGCACGACGTTGCGACAGACCGGTCGCATCACATATCAACATCACGGCTTCCCGCTTCTGGTCTGTCGTCAGTACTTTCGCCCAAGAGCCACCTGAAGCGCCTCTTTATCCAGCATGGCTTCGGCAAGCAGCTTCTTGAGTCTGGCGTTCTCTTCCTCAAGCGACTTCAGGCGCTTAACCTCAGGCACCTCCATACCGCCATACTTCTTACGCCAGGTAATGGGATGGACTACCTCCTCCCATTGCGGTTAACTGTACGAAATGTGCTCACCAGGAGAATCACCATGAATATCGTATTTCTGGGTATTGATCTGGCTAAAAACGTTTTCCAGCTCTGCGGGTTAAACCAGGCAGGCAAACCGGTTTATACGAAACGCACTGGTCGAAAAGAATTACTCCAGACGCTGGCAAATATTCCGGCCTGTCTGATTGGGATCGAAGCATCCACAGGCGCGTTTTACTGGCAGCGTGAGTTTGAGAAACTGGGGCATAAAGTAAAGGTTATCAGTCCTCAGTACGTAAAACCCTTTGTCCGTGGGCAAAAAAATGACGGTAATGATGCGCAGGCCATCGCAGTGGCTCTGATGCAACCGACAATGCAGTTCGTGCCACCAAAAAGCCCGGAACAGCAGGATATCCAGGCTTTACACCGGGCAAGGCAGCGTATTGTTAATCACCGTACCGCGACAGTTTGTCAAATAAGAGGGCTGTTACTTGACCGGGGGATCCCCATTGGTAGCGCTGTCTCCAGAGCTCGCCGGGCTATTCCTCTAATTCTTGAAGATGCAGAAAACGGTCTGAGCTTCCGTATGCGCAGAACAATTGCAGAACTCTATGATCTCTTTAACGATCTCGAGCGTCGGATCCATTTTTTTGATAAGGAAATTGAAACAGTATTCAGGCAATCAGAAGCCTGTCAGCGTATAGCCAAAGTTAAAGGCATTGGTCCTAAAACGGCTACGGCAGTTGTTGCCGCTATCGGCAAAGGAACTGAATTTAAGAACGGCCGTCACTTTGCTGCATGGCTTGGTCTGGTTCCGCGTCAGCACTCGAGTGGCGACAGGCAGGTACTGATGAATATGACAAAAAAGGGCGACAAGCATCTGCGGACACTTTTTATTCATGGTGCCCGCGCTGTCGTCAGGGTTGCCACGAATAACAATGATGGTTATATGAATCAGTGGGTTAACCAGTTAAAGGAGCGGCGCGGAATTAATAAAACGACCGTGGCGGTCGCTAACAAAAACGCGAGAATAATCTGGTCGATGCTGAGAAATGAAACCGAGTATCAGGTATTGGGCAGTTAATACCCTGCCAGAAAAAGTTGCAGCGTACTGAGAAATGGTGACAGGTTGTCCCTGCACAATCGGAACCTGACTTTTATACTGGCCTCAGAGGCCGTCCAGTTGTTGAGGCGATTGTGTGCGGATTACCCATTTTGGCACAGATTTTCCTGATGCCGGATAGATGTAAGCAACAACCAAAACCAGATTCAGTACTTGCAAAACGGAGGTAGTCCATAGATGTAAAACGTGGCATCGGAAATGGCGTGCTTGCGGCAGAGTTCACGGGCGGATACCCCGGCTTCAGCCTCGCGGAGAATACTGATGATCTGTTGGTCGGAAAAACGCTTCTTCATGGGGATGTCCTCATGTGGCTTATGAAGACATTACTAACATCGGGGTGTACTAATCAACGGGGAGCAGGTCAGCATGTAGCCGGTGTCTGCCGGCACATTTGCGGTTCAAGGGCAGACCATGTCGATTGTAGCCAGTTTCTTATATCGCCAGAACAAAATCACCGAACGAAGTACTGATTCTCGAACATCGCTAAAAAAATGAAACGACATTCTTTTATCCGGTATAATACATATAACAAAAAACAACTTAAAATGGTGCTATATGTATAATTATGAATGGATTTTCTTTGATAAAAATGGCGAGAAACTTCCAGTAGTGAAAACATCTGAGAATCGCATTTATGCTGCGGGCGATGTAAAAACTCACAATGGGAAAAGCTATGAAATTGTTCACAGGATCATCGATCGCGTGAACAAAGATAGTGACCTCCAAATAGCCGTCGAAGTTTAGCATTTACCATTACGCCCGTGTGACGAATCTCGATGTTCATCCCTGCCAGCAACTATAGAAACCGCAGGGCAACAAGCATTCTATTTCTCCAAAATCGGCATCAAGGCAGAAGTCAACATACTCTCCACTCTCTCGTTGTCAAAATTATAAGCAGACAATTTCACTGAAAATCCAGTATTTATTTTCAAAAAAAACGACAAAAATAAAATTTAAAGTAGCTATCACCAATAAGTGGTATTGGCTGGAAAAGCACTTTTTTTATAAAAAAAAGACCATATAATTATGGCCGTTACATCCATGTAATCCATTATCAATAAATAGAATTGCCACCTTTATTTAGGCCGACGCTCGGCCTTTTTTTTATGCTCTTACCGCTCGAATCTAGGACAATTTTATCCCCCATGCACCCCAGCCTTTTCCACCAGTTCGAGTAAAAATGATTTTATGCCCATCCGGGCGGTTTTTGGATACACGTAAGTCACTCGCATTGAACATAACACCTGATGAACGGGGGAGCATGTCAAATATATGCTATACAGAAGTCTGTCGCTCAGTAGAACGAAATTTGTAACAATATGCTGTAACGGATCACGAGATCACGGAACGGCTAGAATCATTAGCACGACGAAGCACAGATGAGATCATTTAGGTTCCACTAATAAGAGTAACAGGCCCGACTTAGCTGCTTAGGCAGAGTGCATTTACCATGTTTGCCATTACAAGACATTTTAGGGAAATTGAATGAACAGCCCTTATTGGTTGACGAAAACACGGGTCATTATTTTATTTACTTTCATGCTATTAACCGCTTTTATGCTCATTAGCTGGAGCAGTTACGAAGTCGCACGACAATCCCTAAATAATGAAATTGAGGAAAATATCCTGCCTCTAACCAGTGATAATGTCTATTCAGAAATTCAGCAAGATCTTTTGAAACCCATTCTTATTGCATCTTTGATGGCTCACGATACTTTTGTTCGTGATTGGGTTTTAAATCATGAACAGGATCCTGATGCAATGATTCGTTACCTCAACGAAATAGACCATCGTTTCGATACCGTTTTTTCCTATTTCGTTTCTGATAAAACCTATCGTTACTATGACCCCAAACGCATCCTCGAAACAGTCTCTAAAGAGACCCTACGGGACCGTTGGTACTTCCTGGCTAAAGTGCTGCCCGTGGACAAACCCTATTCGATTGATGTCCGTCCAGATCCAGAGGATCATACCCATCTTGACGTATTCGTTAACCATAAGGTCAATGACTATAAAGGTGACTTTATCGGCGTTACTGGTATTGGTATTTCAGTGGAAAAGATTAAGGTGCTGATTGAAAAATATGAGCAGCGCTATAGCCGGACTATCTACTTTGTAGATAAAAGCGGACAAGTAGTCCTGCATGGTCAATCCTTCCAACGCGCAGCGAATATCAGGCAGCAACCAGGATTAGGTCCACTGACTACCGCTATTCTTACTGTTCCCGGCGGAAGCTACCGGTATCAGGTCCAGGGGCAGCAAGTGCTACTCAATACTCGTTTATTACCCGAGTTCGATTGGTATTTGATGGTTGAACAAAGCAATCATCCTCTGGAAAAGGTGCTTTTCATCACGCTACTGAAGAACCTGAGCATCGGCATTGTGGTCAGTGTGCTGTTTTTATTACTGCTATGGCTGACCATCGGCGGATATCAGCGCCGGCTGGAGCAAATGGCCACCAAAGATAAGCTCACCGGTGTCATGAACCGCCAGGCATTTGAACATCATTTCCTGCGTATGCGTTCAAATATGTTGCAACAGGGCAAGCTGGCGAGCTTGACGATAATCGACATCGATTATTTTAAACCCATCAACGATCTTCACGGTCATAGCATTGGCGATCTGGCCATTGTGCACATCGCCAGGCTGATACAAACATCTCTGCGGTACACCGACGGCATGTGTCGCTGGGGGGGGGATGAATTTCTGGTGTTGATGCCGGAATGCAACGGCGAACAAGCTGTGGCGCGTATGCGAACCCTGTCCGAGCACATTGCACAATCACCGTTAATCTCAGGAAGCAAAACCATACCGATCACCATAAGCTGTGGAATTGCAGAGACCCAAGGCAATGAGGAACTGAGATCCTTGGTGGAGCGCGCAGATATTGCTTTATATCAAGCCAAGCGGCAGGGGCGGAATTGTGTCGTAAAAATGGATGAATAATCCGGCAGGCAGCGGAGTGATGGGCTGCCGCGATAATCCTTTACTAAACCGACGATTACCGTACACCACTCTGCCTGTATGTCCGAAAGTTAGTACAACTACAAACGGACAGCCTGATAGTTCCGTACATCCCTTACGGTCAGGGGTTTCCGCTCAATGGGACGAAATCATCCGTTAAGCTTAAACCGCTTAACGAATGGAAGGGACTTCCCCTGGATAAGCGCCTGATTAACTTTCGTGCAATTATGGGATAAACATTGACCCAGAGGGATTCATTATGACCATCACCATTGTCGGTATCGATCTTGCTAAAAATGTGCTTGCTGTTCATTGCGTTGACCAGAATGGTAAAGCAGTTCTGGTTAAACCCAAGGTGTCGCGTGCAGCACTTTCTGAACTCATTGCTGGTTTACCTCTCTGTGTCATTGGAATGGAAGCCTGCTCGGGTGCCCACTATTGGGCAAGATTATTCAGGAAGTATGGCCATGATGTCCGGTTGATGGCACCGAAATTTGTCTCACCCTATCGCATGGCGGGTAAGACCGGGAAAAATGATGCAACTGATGCAATAGTCATTTGTGAGGCTGTGCAGCGGCCGCATATGCGATTTGTACCCGTCAAAGACGAAAGCCAGCAGGCAATGCAATGCTTACATAGGACAAGACAGGGATTTATTCAGGAAAGAACAGCGACGTATAACCGTCTTCGTGGACTGGTATCTGAATTCGGGGTTATTGCCCCACAAAGCACTGATGCTCTGCGTCATGCTGTTTCTGACAAGAAAGAAACTCTGACAGTACAGGTCAGGCTGTGCATTGATGGTCTATTAGCGTATGTAACTAATATTGAAGAGAAAATCGCCGAATATGACAGGGTGTTATCTCGTGTTGCCAAAACAGATCATCGCAGCCAGCAGTTAATGGAACTGAAAGGTATTGGGCCCACAACAGCGAGTGCGCTGGTCGCCAGTATTGGCAATGCCCATGATTTTAAGAACGGACGCCAACTGGCAGCCTGGTTGGGGCTAACGCCATCACAATACAGTAGTGGCGGAAAATCAAAGCTTGGCAGGATAACAAAAGCGGGTGATGCCTACCTGCGAACCCTGCTGGTCCAGGGAGCCCGTTCTGTAATGGTAGGGGCAGAGAATAGAACGGACTCGTTTAGCCGTTGGGTCTGCTCGTTGATTGGTAGGCGGGGATACTGGCGTGCTGTCGTTGCAATCGCCGCCAAGAATGCGAGGTTGTGCTGGGCATCATTACATTACGGCGATGACTTCAGACTGTATTCAACAACGTGAAAAATTAAACTGAGTAGTAACTGAACTGTAACTCTTTGATGATAAAGGGTTATAACCCCGAGAGAAGTATCTGCATATCCTACTGGATATCACTATCCGATTAACGAGGGAGGATCTCACGAGCGTCTTTCATCAGGGCCCGAATCAATAGCGATTCAGCGTGACCGATTATAGTAGCGCAGTCTCATCCCTTGCCTTTCATTGATGAACAGACAGAAATTAAAAACCGGCGTTGACTGTTCGGGGAAGCCCTTATAGTAGGATAATTAATGAGATGGTCACTCCCTCCTTCCCGGTACTATGCTGAGGATAGGCTTTCATTCGGAGAACTATCATGGAAAACATTGCGCTCATTGGTATC
>NZ_JBXAVQ010000035.1:0-6718 GCF_057290995.1 Rahnella sp. 1L-D-7-B-C2
AGTCGCTGTCGTTCTCAAAATCGGTGGAGCTGCATGACAAAGTCATCGGGCATTATCTGAACATAAAACACTATCAATAAGTTGGAGTCATTACCGCTTCAGTTTACTCTGAATCAGCTTTCCCGTTTGCTGGAGTCGCTCGGCCTGAGTACGTTTTGCCCTGCTGAACAGACTACTCAGAATACGCTCGTGCAGATCAATAACTTCGTCAGTCAGGGTGGATCTGGCCTCCGATATGATACAAACCAGCGAGGCATAACGGCGAACATCCGTGAATCTTGCCAGATCCCGGCTATTCATTTTCCTGCCTTCGCGTGCGAGTTTCAGGAGTCGGTTCTGGTGAACGGAAAGTGCAATGCCGTCAGGGAGTACCAGCGACTCAATCGCATTTAACCGGTCGATATGTTGCAGGACATTTTTACCATTAATTTTTCCCGGAGGCTGGAGCAGCCAGGCCAGCCGTGAAGGTTGCTCACCCTCAGATACCAACAGACGGTCCAGTGCCGCTTTATGCCCTGGTTCAAGCTGCGCGGTAAGCGCAGAAAAAACCGCCCTGTCGGCAAGTGTTGTTGCTTCGGCCAGGGTTCGTTCGATCACTTCAACAGAGGGGAAAATAACCTTATTATTGTGGAGCCAGGAGAGCATTTCCTCCGCAAGTAAAAAACCTCTGTCTGTCCGCATGGCGTGGGGATAAAGGTGGCGAATACAGGTTTTTTGCAGCGCCCGGTTAAAAGGGGATAATTCCAGGTAGCGGTAGAGTTCAGCCAGATGTTCCCAGCGGGTGACCTCTCTTGATGCATACTCGGCCCACAAATCAGACTGGACTTTCAAATGAGCCGCCAGCCTGAAGACAACACCGTCGTGAGGTGAAATACTTTTGTCGGGAGGAAACCCTGGTCCTCGCAAATAACAGAGTAAAACTGCAAAGCCCAGACGGTTAGCTGGCCTGCGGTGTTTATTAATGAGCGCGAGGTCATGTTCACTCAGAAAGCACATGCGCGTCAGAAATACGTCATCATCCGGCACAATCAACAAGCGTTCTTTTTCTTCACTACTGAGTATTTGTCTCCGTGGCATAAATGCTTCCTCTGCATATAGTTTATATGAGTTATCGCTTTAAACTGACCGAAACCGGTCGGTTTCGTACGCCTCGCAAACAATATGTCCGAAAGTCAGCGAAATTTGTTTCGTACATACGTTATAATTCGGACACCCTTTGCGTACGGAAAGTTTCCTATGTCACGAGTTTTTGCCTACTGTCGGGTCTCCACTCTGGAACAGAATACAGAAAACCAGCGCCATGAAATTGAAGCGGCGGGTTTTGCCATCAGACCCCAGCGGCTGATTGAGGAACATATAAGTGGTTCGGTTGCTGCCAGCGAAAGACCAGGGTTCATCCGGTTGCTTGATCGAATGGAAAGCGGTGACGTATTGATTGTCACCAAACTTGACCGACTCGGCCGTAATGCGATGGATATCCGAAAAACAGTTGAACAACTGGCTACTTTAGATATCCGTGTTCATTGTCTCGCTCTCGGAGGTGTGGATTTAACCAGCCCGGCCGGAAAAATGACTATGCAGGTGATTTCAGCTGTGGCTGAGTTTGAGAGGGATCTGCTGATTGAACGCACACATTCAGGGATTTCTCGGGCAAGATCAGCCGGGAAACGCTTCGGTCGTCCGCCCATCTTGAGCGAGGAGCAAAAAAAAATAGTGTCAGAGCGCCTTAATTCCGGGGCCAGTATCAGTGCGGTTGCCAGAGAATTTAATACCACCCGGCAAACCATACTCCGGGTAAAAGCAGGACAGCAATAATACTGAATGTGAATAAAGCCCATAACTGGCCAGGCAGTTGAAACTGTTCTTGAAGTAAACATCTGGAAAGCATGAAACATCATTCTATCCACAGGGAGCAGTGGCTATTATAATCGAATTTCGATAACGAAATTCGATTATAATAGCCAATAAAACCAGCAATCAGGATCTGACCATGAACGATACTGCCAGGAATGATCACAGCCCCTGGGCTGTCTTTCTGATTTTCTTCCGACTTGGCCTGACATCCTTCGGCGGCCCAATTGCCCATCTGGGTTACTTCCGCGATGAGTTTGTGACGCGACGGCAGTGGTTGACCGAGCGCAGCTATGCAGATTTGGTCGCTCTGTGCCAGTTCCTTCCGGGACCAGCAAGCAGTCAGGTTGGTATAGCGCTCGGGCTGTCCCGGGCCGGTTATACCGGGGCGCTGGCAGCATGGGCCGGCTTCACGCTACCGTCAGCAGTTGCACTGATCCTGTTTGCGCTGGGGATGACCAGTTACGGGGATGTGATGCCCTCTGGTGTATTGCATGGGCTGAAAGTGGTAGCCGTTGCGGTGGTCGCGCAAGCTGTATGGGGCATGGCCCGAAATCTTTGCCCGGATATACCGCGTATTACTGTCATGGCAGTGGCAACCTGCTTTGTGCTTCTTGTGCCATCGGCCTGGGGACAGGTGGGAGTAATCGTCACTGCGGCTGTCACTGGCATGTTACTGTTCAAACCTCAGCAGACGACGGTACATGATCCGCTGCCCGTTTCAATACGGCGTCGCGTCGGATTGTTCTGGCTCACGCTGTTCTTTGTGCTACTGACAGGGTTACCATTGCTGACGGCGATATTCCCAAATCCGACGCTGTTAATGGTAGAAACTTTCTACCGGACCGGATCACTGGTTTTTGGTGGCGGGCATGTCGTGCTGCCATTACTGCAGACTGAAGTCGTTCCTTCTGGCTGGGTCAGCACTGATACATTCCTGGCTGGCTACGGCGCTGCCCAGGCCGTTCCTGGACCGTTGTTCACTTTTGCAGCCTTTCTCGGGGCTTCGATGAACCAGGTGCCTTCTGGCTGGCTGGGTGGTCTGGTTTGTCTGCTGGCAATTTTCGCACCGTCCTTCCTTCTGATTGTGGGAGCATTGCCGTTCTGGGAAAGTCTGCGCCGCAATATCCGTACACAAGCAGCGTTGCAGGGTATTAATGCAGCCGTAGTTGGCCTTCTGCTGGCAGCTCTCTATCAACCAGTATGGACGAGCGCAGTTCTCGCTCCGCAAGATTTCGGCCTTGCCCTTGTGGCACTGGTCGCTCTGATGTTCTGGAAACTGCCGCCGTGGCTGGTCGTAGTGAGTTGCGGTGTTGCGGGTTGGTTGTTGAGTTTAGCACTGTGAGGTTCCGGGCGTGACCGACAAAGATCTTTACGGCGGGATGATCCGTTTGCACATCCTGCATCATGCAGCCAAAGAACCCGTCTTTGGTCTGGGCATCATTGAGGAATTGCGACACCACGGTTATCAACTCAGCCCGGGTACCCTGTATCCGATGCTGCACGGTATGGAAAAGAAGGGGTATCTCACCTCACGACATGTTCAGGCCGGTCGACGAAGTCGGCGAGTATATGAAATCACCGGACAAGGGCACATAGCGCTAACGGACGCCAGAAACAGGGTGAAAGAGCTGTTCGGTGAACTTGTTGAAGGCAAATGATATGCCTATGGTTTTAGTCCGGTCTGCCGTCTTCTGAAAACGACAGACACATGTAAGATTATCCGCTGCCTGGCAGAAGGAGACTTTGTGAAAACGCTCATGGTGTGTATTTATACGATCAGAAGGCGTTATATTTTTTCCTGATTGACGCGGTACGAAAGTTCCTGATGACTCTCTTTTCGTTCGCTGTAGCGATCTGCAAGGTAGCTGGTTTGTCCCCTGAGCAGCAACGTAATTTTAAACAACTCCTCTGCGACATCTACGATACGGTCGTACCATGAGGACGGCTTCATCCTTCCGTTCTCATCAAATTCCTGCCAGGCTTTCGCCACCGAGGACTGGTTGGGAATTGTGAACATCCGCATCCAGCGGCCCAGAATGCGCATCTGGTTCACGGCATTGAAGGACTGCGAACCGCCGCAAACCTGCATCACTGCAAGTGTCTTGCCCTGCGAAGGACGAACCGCGCCTTCACTCAACGGTATCCAGTCGATCTGCGCCTTCATCACCGCGCTCATAGCCCCGTGCCGTTCCGGCGAGCTCCACACCATCCCGTCACACCATCTGACCAGCCCGCGTAGCTCGGAGACTTTAGGGTGCGTATCCGGGGCATCATCCGGCAGGGGTAAACCGGAGGGGTTAAAGAATTTCACCTCCGCGCCCATCGCCGTCAGCAGGCGACCTGCTTCCTCCGCGGCAAAGCGACTGTAGGAGCGCTCCCTTACTGAGCCATACAGGATCAGAATCCGTGGGGGCTCCTGCAGGTGCAGACGTTCGGCAATATGTTGATCAAAACAGTCAGTATTCAGGGCTGGAAATTGTTCCATTTTTCTCCTCCGGAGAGAACAGGTGATTTTAAAGTTAATATATATGATCTAACATATGTGTATTCTAAAGGGAACGGAGTGAAAAATGCTACAACCTGTTCAGCTTTTCAAAATCCTGTCGGATGAAACACGGCTAGCCATCGTCATGCTTCTCCGTGAGTCCGGAGAATTGTGCGTCTGCGATATCTGCGTTGCCACCTCCGAATCGCAGCCCAAAATTTCGCGACATATGGCTATCCTTCGCGAGGCTGATCTGGTTCTTGACCGTCGGGAAGGCAAATGGATCCACTATCGTCTGTCACCCCAGATTCCGGCGTGGGCAGCAGAGACAATCACGACGACCTGGCAGTGTCTGCGCGAGGATGTACGTGAATGGCTGGACAAATCAGCCTGCACCTCCTGCTGAGGCAGGAAAACATATTTACAAAATCATATATGATGGGGTCTGAGATGCTTTTGGCAGGGAGTATATTTTTACTGACGCTGGTACTGGTGATCTGGCAACCCAGAGGCCTGAGTATTGGCTGGAGCGCGAGTATCGGGGCTGTGCTGGCGCTGGGAACCGGTGTCATCCATATCGCTGATATTCCCGTTGTCTGGAATATCGTCTGGAACGCGACAGCGGCATTTATTGCGGTCATCATCATCAGCCTGCTGCTCGATGAGTCCGGCTTCTTTGAATGGGCCGCACTGCACGTCTCCCGCTGGGGTAACGGACGTGGCCGCCTGCTGTTCACCTGGATAGTCTTGCTCGGTGCCGCTGTTGCTGCTTTGTTCGCCAATGATGGCGCCGCGCTGATCCTGACGCCGATTGTGATTGCGATGCTGCTCGCACTGGGGTTCAGCCAGGGCACGACACTGGCCTTTGTCATGGCTGCAGGATTTATTGCAGATACGGCCAGCCTGCCACTCATTGTTTCTAACCTGGTGAATATCGTCTCGGCGGACTTCTTCGATCTGGGCTTTACGCAGTACGCCTCCGTTATGATCCCCGTGGATGCGGCAGCGATTGCGGCCACGCTGATCATGCTGCATCTCTTCTTCCGCAGGGATATTCCGGCAACGTATGACGTTTCGCTGCTGAAGACGCCTGCCAGTGTGATAAAGGATGCGGCAACGTTCAGGGCGGGCTGGATTGTCCTGTTATTGCTGCTTGTCGGTTTCTTCGTTCTGGAGCCGCTGGGGATCCCTGTCAGCGCGATAGCAGCTGCTGGCGCAGCAGTACTGTTTATCGTGGCGAAAAGAGGTCATGGCATCAACACAGGGAAAGTCCTGCGCAGTGCGCCATGGCAGATCGTGATTTTTTCGCTGGGCATGTACCTGGTGGTCTATGGCCTGCGCAATGCCGGGCTCACGGAGTATCTGTCTGGTGTACTGAACCTGCTGGCAGAAAAGGGGTTATGGGCAGCAACGTTCGGCACCGGCTTCCTGACCGCGTTCCTGTCGTCGGTGATGAACAATATGCCGACGGTGCTGATTGGCGCGCTGTCGATTGACGGGAGTACGGCGACTGGCGTCGTCAAAGAGGCAATGATTTATGCCAACGTGATTGGCTGCGATTTAGGCCCGAAAATCACCCCGATTGGCAGTCTGGCAACCCTGCTTTGGCTGCATGTGCTTGCCCAGAAAAATATAACGATCACCTGGGGTTATTACTTCCGCACCGGCATTATCATGACTCTGCCCGTGCTGTTTGTCACTCTGGCCGCGCTGGCGTTGCGGCTTTCCATCACTTTGTAATGAGATAAAGATATGAGCAACATTACCATCTATCACAACCCGGCCTGCGGCACTTCACGCAACACGCTGGAGATGATCCGTAACAGCGGTAACGAACCGACCATTATTTATTATCTCGATACGCCACCGACCCGTGATGAGCTGATTAAACTTATTTCAGATATGGGAATTACGGTGCGTGCATTGCTGCGTAAGAATGTTGAGCCTTATGAACACCTGGGCCTTGATGAAGAGAAATTCAGTGATGAGCAGTTGATTGATTTTATGCTTCAACATCCGATCCTGATTAATCGGCCGGTAGTCGTTACGCCGCTTGGCACTCGTCTTTGCCGCCCTTCAGAAATAGTGCTGGATATTCTACCTGAAGGTCAGAAAGGAGCGTTTACCAAAGAGGACGGCGAAAAGGTCATTGACGAAACGGGGAAGCGGGTTAAGTAACCTGTTTTTTTCGTCTCATTTTTATCGTATTCGGGTGTCTGTCTGTACCATGCAGACGCTCGCTTTTTGTAATGCCAGCTAAAGAAACAGGCTTAACGTAGGATATTTAATGAGATGGTCACTCCCTCCTTCCCGGTACTATGCTGAGGATAGGCTTTCATTCGGAGAACTATCATGGAAAACATTGCGCTCATTGGTATC
>NZ_JBXAVQ010000036.1:0-4811 GCF_057290995.1 Rahnella sp. 1L-D-7-B-C2
TTTTTTAGCACTATTTTGATTTGACGTCGGTCGTGTATCACATTTATTTGTGAGGCTGTTTTAATGCGTTCCACTGTGAAACGGATTAACAAAAAGATGTCCCAAAATGAAACCAAATTTATTTAATTTTTTTATTGCGCTGCGCCCTTTAAGTTGCCGGTAATTCTCACCCGGAGAGCACTACCGGGCACAATTTTTTAATCTTATGAGCCAGAGCAAAATGAGACGATCAAAACGATTCGAAGTCCTCGAAAAGCGGCCAGTTAACCAGGATGGCCTGATTGGTGAATGGCCTGAAGAAGGGCTGATTGCAATGGGTAGCCCCTGGGACCCGCCATCTTCCGTGAAAGTAGAAAACGGGCGCATTGTTGAACTGGACGGCAAAGCCCGTGCCGATTTCGACATGATTGATCGGTTTATCGCCGATTACGCCATCAACATTGAACAGACAGAACGCGCAATGGCCCTGGATGCGTTGACGATTTCACGCATGCTGGTGGATATCAACGTGGGGCGGGCAGAAATCATTAACATCACCACCGCCATCACCCCGGCGAAAGCGGTGGAAGTGATGGCCCACATGAACGTGGTGGAAATGATGATGGCGTTGCAGAAAATGCGCGCGCGGCGTACGCCTTCCAATCAGTGTCATGTGACCAATCTTAAAGACAACCCGGTGCAAATTGCAGCGGATGCCGCTGAAGCGGGGATCCGCGGATTCTCCGAACAGGAGACCACCGTCGGCATTGCCCGCTATGCGCCGTTTAATGCACTGGCGTTGCTGGTGGGCTCGCAATCTGGCCGTCCTGGCGTATTAACCCAGTGCTCAGTGGAAGAAGCCACCGAACTGGAGCTGGGTATGCGCGGGTTTACCAGCTATGCGGAAACCGTCTCCGTGTACGGTACTGAAGCGGTGTTCACCGATGGCGATGACACACCGTGGTCGAAAGCCTTTCTGGCGTCTGCCTACGCGTCTCGCGGGCTGAAAATGCGCTACACGTCTGGCACAGGCTCGGAAGCGCTGATGGGATATTCCGAGAGCAAATCGATGCTTTACCTGGAGTCGCGCTGCATCTTTATCACCAAAGGTGCCGGGGTGCAGGGGCTGCAAAATGGCGCGGTAAGCTGCATTGGCATGACCGGGGCGGTACCTTCCGGTATTCGTGCGGTGCTGGCGGAAAACCTGATTGCCTCCATGCTCGACCTGGAAGTGGCCTCCGCCAATGACCAGACGTTCTCCCACTCTGATATTCGCCGCACGGCACGCACGCTGATGCAGATGCTGCCGGGGACGGACTTTATCTTCTCAGGCTATAGCGCCGTACCGAACTACGACAACATGTTTGCCGGGTCGAATTTCGACGCGGAAGACTTTGATGATTACAACATTCTGCAACGTGACCTGATGGTCGATGGCGGTCTGCGTCCGGTATCGGAAGAAGAGACCATCGCCATCCGCAATAAAGCGGCCCGCGCGGTACAGGCCGTATTCCGTGAACTGGGGCTGCCTGCGGTGACCGATGAAGAAGTGACGGCGGCGACCTATGCGCACGGCAGTAAAGACATGCCGGCGCGTAATGTGGTGGAAGATCTGGGCGCAGTGGAAGAGATGATGAAGCGCAATATCACCGGGCTGGATATTGTTAAGGCCCTGAGCGTTAACGGATTTGATGATGTGGCTGACAATATTCTCAATATGCTGCGCCAGCGTGTGACCGGGGATTATCTGCAAACCTCCGCGATCCTCGACCGTGATTTTGACGTGGTCAGCGCCGTAAACGATGTCAACGATTACCAGGGGCCGGGTACGGGTTACCGAATCTCCCCGGAACGCTGGGAAGAGATCAAAAACATTGCCACGGTTATCCAGCCTGACAGCATCGAGTAAGGGGAACTGCATCATGGAAACGAAAAAGAAAAAGAGCCCGGTTTTTACCCTGACTCTGGTTGAAAACGGCGTTGCCGGTGCGGGTGAACGTGCCGATGAAGTCGTCATTGGCGTTGGCCCGGCATTTGATAAATTTCAGCATCAAACCCTCATTGATATGCCGCATAAAGCAATTATCAAAGAGCTGGTGGCGGGCGTTGAGGAAGAGGGGCTGCATGCCAGAGTGGTCAGGATCCTGCGCACCTCGGATGTCTCTTTTATGTCCTGGGATGCGGCAAATCTCAGCGGCTCGGGGATTGGAATCGGTATCCAGTCTAAAGGGACAACGGTTATCCACCAACGCGATCTGTTGCCGCTCAGTAACCTGGAGCTGTTCTCTCAGGCTCCGCTGTTAACGCTCGAAACCTATCGTCAGATTGGCAAAAACGCCGCGCGCTATGCCCGTAAAGAATCGCCCTCGCCGGTGCCGGTGGTGAATGACCAGATGGTGCGCCCGAAATTTATGGCGAAGGCGGCGTTGTTCCACATCAAAGAGACAAAACATGTGGTGCCAGATGCCAAACCCGTTGCGCTGAATATTGAAATTATCCGGGAGGAAAAATGACCACGAAAACCACAATGACGGCCGCAGATTACCCGCTGGCAACCCGCTGCCCGGAGCGTATCCAGACGCCGACCGGAAAACCACTTACCGATATCACGCTTGAAAATGTTCTCGCCGGAAAGATAGGCCCACAGGATGTGCGTATCTCACGGGAAACCCTGGAGTATCAGGCGCAAATCGCAGAACAGATGCAGCGCCATGCTATCGCCCGCAACCTGCGCCGCGCCGGGGAGTTAATTGCTATTCCTGATAGCCGGATCCTCGAAATCTATAATGCGCTGCGCCCCTATCGTTCTTCCACCGAGGAGCTGCTGGCGATTGCCGATGAACTGGAAAACCAGTATCAGGCGACGATTAACGCCGCGTTTATTCGCGAATCGGCAGAAATCTATCGCCAGCGCGATAAGCTGCGTAAAAAAGAAGCATAAGGGCGAGCTGATATGGCATTGATTGCGGGGATTGATATTGGCAACGCCACGACAGAGGTCGCCCTGGCCGAGTCCACCAGCCAGGGGCTGCGATTTCTTACCAGCGGAATTGTGCCGACGACCGGAACGAAAGGGACGCGGGACAACATCAGCGGGGTGGTTGGTTCACTCATGCAGGCGCTGGATAAAGCCGGGCGCAGTCAGCAGGATGTGGCGCTCATTTGTCTGAATGAGGCCGCGCCGGTCATTGGCGATGTGGCGATGGAGACCATTACCGAAACCATAATCACCGAATCGACGATGATTGGGCATAACCCCCAGACGCCGGGCGGTGAGGGACTGGGCGTTGGGACCACGATCCGTCTGGAAAATCTGGACGCGCTGACGCCCGAAGAATACAGCAGCGGATGGATACCGCTGGTGGACCATCAGGTCGATTTTATGGATGCCGCCTGGCAACTGAATGAGGCCCTCACGCTGGGCATCAACGTGGTGGCGGTGATCCTCCAGCAGGATGACGGCGTGCTGATCAATAATCGCCTGCAGCGTACCTTGCCGATTGTTGATGAAGTGACGCTTATCGACCAGGTACCCGAAGGCGTGCTGGCGGCGGTAGAAGTGGCGGCGACCGGGCAGGTGATTTCGCTGTTGTCTAATCCCTATGGCATCGCCACCTGGTTTGCGCTCACCCCGGAAGAGACACGGATGATTGTGCCCGTGGCGAGAGCGCTTATCGGCAACCGTTCGGCGGTGGTGCTGAAAACGCCGAAAGGCGATGTGAAATCGCGGGTGATCCCGGCGGGGCATATCACCGTGCGTGGGGAAAAACGTACCGTCCAGGCGGATGTGGCACGTGGAGCCGAGTCGATTATGCGCGCGGTCGCCGGGTGTGCCCCAATTTGCGATATTCGCGGTGAACCCGGCACCCACGCTGGCGGGATGCTGGAACGGGTGCGCCAGGTGATGGCTTCCCTGAGCGGTCACGGTGCCCATGAGGTCTTTATTCAGGATTTACTTGCCGTGGACACGTTTATTCCCTGCAAAGTTCAGGGCGGGCTGGCGGATGAGTTCTCGATGGAAAATGCCGTGGGCATTGCGGCTATGGTGAAATCTGACCGACTGCAAATGGAGGTCATTGCGCGCGAACTCAGCCAACGTTTAAACACCCGTGTGGAAGTGGGCGGCGTGGAGGCCAATATGGCGATTGCCGGGGCGCTCACCACACCGGGGAGCGACACACCGCTGGCTATCCTGGATTTAGGCGCGGGTTCTACGGATTCCGCCACCATCAATAGAGCAGGGCAGATAAAATCGGTGCATCTGGCGGGGGCGGGCAATATGGTCAGCCTGCTTATCAAAACCGAGCTTGGATTAAGCGATTTGACGCTGGCGGAGGAGATTAAGAAATACCCGCTCGCCAAAGTTGAAAGCCTGTTCAGTATTCGCCATGAAAATGGGGCGGTGGAGTTTTTCCGCGAACCGCTCAGCCCGGCCGTGTTCGCTAAAGTGGTGTATATCAAAAACGGCACCCTGATCCCGATTGATAATCACACTTCGCTGGAAAAAATCCGTCTGGTGCGCCGACAGGCAAAAGAAAAAGTTTTTGTGACCAACTGCTTGCGGGCTCTGCGGCAGGTCTCGCCGGAGGGCGAAATCCGTGACATGGCCTTTGTGGTGCTGGTAGGCGGATCATCGCTGGACTTCGAAATCCCGCAAATGATCACCGATGCGTTATCCCATTATGGTGTGGTCGCCGGGCAGGGCAACATTCGCGGAACGGAAGGCCCGCGTAATGCGGTGGCAACCGGACTCGTGTATCGCTGCGATACAGATAATGACCGGGTTTGCGATGACAGATAAATATAAGTTAGTCGCGGTATGTTAATGAAAC
>NZ_JBXAVQ010000037.1:0-4462 GCF_057290995.1 Rahnella sp. 1L-D-7-B-C2
GCGTTTGTTACGTCCGGTCATAATGTCACCTGTTTTGACTATGAGGCGATGATATCACCTCTATTCAGGTGGCCAAATTAACTATGCCACTACAGAACCAACTTAAGTGTATCCGTGTTAATCGCTTTTGATAGGATCTCAAACGCTTTCTGGAACGGATTTACTTGGTCGATAAGGTCAATATGCAGCTCATCAATATTGATGAATTTATCGGCCATACGAACAAACTTCTTGCCCCCCTCCTCTTTAATTTCAGATGCTGCAAACGCTGAGTCCACAACAACTCGCTGACGAATTTCCTCTATCTCCTCTTTAGAAAGATCTGGGTATTTTTTCTCAATAAGTTTAGGGATCAGCACCTTGTTAATAACTTCAGGATCATGACCTGCGGCAGATGCTTTAACAATATTGTCATCTTGCAAAATCGAAGCCTTTAAGTCATCAAGGTCTGTTTCTAATATTTGCTTAGTTCGCTTGGTACTTGGCTCTTTCAAACCACCAATGCTGATCACCCCCGGCGGGGTTGAGTCCTTATCTACAGGGCCTTTTGCTTTAAACTTAAAGTTTGGCGCCAACACTTGCTCCATAAGAAGAGAACAAGTGATTGCCTTGAGCATATTATTCACTGCATAGTTAACTTGATCATTTGAAGCATCAGGTTCCGCAATCAAGTTAGTAAACTGAGCATGAATCTTGTTATGACTATCACGAGTACAGCGACCGATAATCTGCACAATTTCCGTCAAAGAGTTACGATAACCAATCGTCAGAGCATGCTCACAAAAACTCCAGTCAAAGCCCTCTTTTGCCATGCCCAGAGCAATAATGATATCAATATCGTCTTCATGGTCGATATCACGTAAAAACGCCTGAGTTTTCTCTCTGTCGTTTTCATCCCATACGAGGTCGGCAACTTTAATGATTTTGCCATCTTCTTTACGTTTTATATGAATGACACCAGTATCATGATCTGTGAATTGGTACTCACCAATAATGTCTAAGATAGCCGCAACCTGCTCATATTTATCATCTTTCCCTGATTCAGCAGAGTTTACGTTTGGGATATGAACGATAGTCTTCTTATCGGTATCCAACACATCTTCAATCGCAGTTAAGTAATGCCCTTTATAGAAGTGATAGCCAATACCCAGAGATTTGAGGTGCTGATAGCCGTTTAATTGCTCAAAGTAGTTAAAAGAAACCTTATCAAACTTCATCTCATCTTCAGGAGTCAGGATAGATACACTATCCCCGCGGAAGTAAGATCCCGTCATAGCGACAATATGTGCAGTGCTGTTCTCAATAAGAGTACATAATACATCGCCCAACACGTTATCACCATCGGCTGAAACATGATGGAACTCATCGATTGCCAACAAAATATTATCAAAAGCAGAATCTTCTAGCTCTTGGTACGCAAAACGCAGAGTTGCGTGAGTACAAATTAAAATTCTTTCATCACTTCCTAAAAACTCTTTAAAGATTTTAACTTTACTTTGATTGCTGACAGACGTGCATAAGTTGTAGTGTGGATTAATGTTCCAATCCGTAAAAAATCCGTATTTCGTTAGTTCGGTGTATCCAAAAGAGCCGCCGATAGAACGCTCAGGAACAGCGACAATAACTTTGTCGATACCCTGATTGTGAAGTTTATCCAAGCCAATGAACATCAAGGCACGAGACTTACCAGAAGCAGGTGGTGCTTTGATCAATAGATATTGGCTTGCTCGCTGCTCAAAAGCGCGAGCCTGCATGGCTCGCATTCCCATATCATTGGTATTGGTACTTTCGCCTGTTTGGGCGTAGGTTACGTGGACTAAATCAGGCATGTCGTTTATCTACCATACTATTATAATAATCAATAAGAAAAGACAATCTCTCTTCATCATTAAAAAATGACTTTTTGGAATATAAATCTTCAATCACTTTATCTAAATTTTTGTGAGCTAGCCGCAAATCCTTTGGCATTAGATTTGGGTCATATAGGTCAGATATAGTTTTACTTGGATAATTTTCCCTTATAGATAGAATTTCCAAGCCTAAAGCTTCAATTTCATTTTTTTGTTCTTTTGTTAACGCGGGAAATGGAAATGTATTATAAGTTAAAGATGTAGAGTATCTTATATCTGATTTTAATCTTCCAGATGTTATAAACGTCCAAACCATATGCATTTTTGATGAAATTACTCCAAAAATAAATAGTTCAGGATCATATAACACCTGGGCTGACTCAAGACTAATAATGTCACTTGAAAGTAATCCTGCAGGTATGTACTCTCGCCTTTCAGACGAAGTTCGAGGCATTAATATAAAGTACTCTTTTGCTCGATGCCGATAACGAAATTGATGGCTTCGCTCACAAAGGGAGCGAGCAACTTCACCACCATTTTCTCGAGCAGACCTTACAATTTCAAACCGCTCAACTAACGGTGGAATTACCATTGCTTTACTTAACTCAGAATCTTCAACCCATATGCACCATTTTTCAGAGTTTTTTATAAACTCACTACCGCCAACCAATCTTTTAAAAAAAACAGATGATTCTGGATAATCTAAAATTATTTTATCTTTTTCTTCTTTTGTTAATTTCAAGCCCCCACCATCAACAGGTTGGTTACCATACTCCATTTTTGGAAGCTTAGATAACGGCTTACTTCTTTTATCAATAAATATATTCTCATTATCTGTAAGGTATGGTGAGATGTTTTTCACCATCATAGAGCTTTTATTTCTGAATATATACTTAGGGCAATTTGATTTTTTCCTAATCCCTACAATCACACAAATTACAGCTGCTTTGTCCTTTGCATTATTTTCCCATTTAAAAGATTCATATGCAAAGAAAAACTCGACATCAGCTTTTAATAAATTTTGCCAAAGTAATGAGACTTGCTCACCTTGAAAAGCAGAGTTTGTACTTACAAATGCAGATTTTGCATTATTATTATTTACATACTCCACAGCTTTGTAAAACCAAATAGATATATAATCTAAGCTATTTACACCTTTTAATTTCCCCAGTACTTTTCTCACATCTGACTTTTGGTCTTTATTCTGATTTCGCGCACCAAGATATGGAGGATTACCTAAAATATAAACCTCATCACCATCATTCACGGAACAAACCATTTCCCAATTGGTAATTGCCGCATTATCCGCCACAATTTTTCCACTTTGTTTCAATGGAAGTGTTGGTACCGTATAGCCAAATTCAGTTTCAAACACCATGTTCATTTGGTGCTCTACTAACCAAAGTGAAAGAATAGCCATCTCATGAGCAAAATCATCAAGCTCAATGCCATAGAATTGGTCTAGGCGGATAGCCGAATGAGACTCGTCAAATAACCCCGTCATTCCTGAGTCAGACTCACCTTCTAGCTCACGAATGCGCTTTAGGATCTCAATCTCTAGTTCACGAATTTCTTTGTACGTAATAATCAAAAAGTTGCCTGAACCACACGCAGGGTCAAAGAACTTGATGCGGCTTAGACGAACCTGAAGCTTCTTCAGTTTGTTGATATTGTCATTGCACTTATCAAATTCCTCATAAAGCTCATTCAAGAACAGTGGCTCAATCACTTTCATGATGTTTGATACCGAGGTGTAGTGCATCCCCATTTTGCTTCGTGTTTCAGGGTCGGCAACACCTTGAATCATCGAACCAAAAATATCAGGGTTTATATCAGCCCAATCTAATTGGCCGGAATCAAGCAACATACGACGAGCTTTGGCATCGAATGATGGCACTCTAATCTGGCGCTTAAATAACCCACCATTAACATATGGAAAATCATTAAGATACTTTGGAAAATCATTACGCTGATGTGCTGGTGTATTCAATACATAAAACAAACGTTCAAATACGCCATGTAGATCGATTCCATCTTCTTGCGTATGTTGATTCAGAAGGTTTGTGAATTGGCTCTCAGAGAAGATTTTTGTATCTTCTGCAAAGAAACAGAAAAGCAGGCGGTTGAGGAATACTACCAAATCATGCAACTGTTCTTTCGTGGCATTCGCTGGATAGTTGGTAGCTTTGATATGGTCAAAGAAATCCGCCATCTTCTCAGCAGCTTTGACATCCGCCGGGTTTTCACCACGATAAACCATTTTCTCCATACCCGCCCACGGTAAGAAGAAATCAAAATGTTTCGGTAGCTGACCAAGCTCGATATCAAGCGTGTCTTGAGTCTTTGTATCAATAGCAATAAGCTGAGAGAAATCAGTGATAACAACAAAACGAATCTTGTTGGTAGCAACCGTTTTGCTGTTTTTGAGAGCATCTATTTCAGCGAACAAGTTTGACGTACATGGCTTAAAGTAAAGGTGACGCTTTAAGATCACCTCACCAGCGTCCTTAGCTAGGTTTGTAGTGGTCAAGCAAAACTGGCCACGGCTTTAGAGTTTTTCCAGAACAATCGCTCTGATTCATTTGGCGTCAAACCACCATTATATTGATGAG
>NZ_JBXAVQ010000038.1:0-4453 GCF_057290995.1 Rahnella sp. 1L-D-7-B-C2
GGGTTACGCGGAGCTTACCGGCTTGCCGGTTAGCGCAGTCGGGCTCGACGACCGGCCGCAGGTCGGGAGCCGAAGGGGGCCATGTTCCGGCCGTGACGGTTTGTTGTGAAAAAGAAAGACCTGACATCGATGACCAGGCAGAGAAAGGAAAGTAAATGCCAGGAGAGGAAGAGACAGTAAGGGAAGAGAGAGACAATCCCCCGACACATGCCGGAGAAGAAGGGCGGCGCAGCCGCCCTCTGTCTCAGGAACTGGCGGGCGTAGCCCGCTGGGGGTTTCGGGCGAAAATGGCAGGGTTTCCCCTGCCCTCATGATCAGGCTGTGAGCAACGACAAAACCTGTTTCATCGCCTCGTATTTTCTGCGCAACGCAAAACGCGCTTCCCAGTCATTGGCATAGTAAACCGGCGTGTATCGTACACGGCTAAACTGCAGGGTGAGCGTATTCCCCGTGACCACCTCAGCAGGTATTCCCAACAAACTCAGCTGAATAAAGGCCATATCCGCTGCCACGGGGTCGAGATCGATACAATGCGCGAACAATTGTTCAGAGGGATTGAACCCTGCCTCTAACATGCTTTCTGCATAAGCCACTACCATGCCAGCAGCTCCGCAGCATGGCTCACTGAGTGTCACCCAGCCTTCTTTGTTAATGGTTTCCGCCGCCTTGGGGAACATCAGCCGAGCCATAAGGGATTGCACGTGATATGGCGTGAAAAACTGCCCCATATCATCAGAACCTAAATCCAGCTCCATAAAAACTGCCCCGAGGAAATCCTGATATTTTCCCTGCAATGCGCAAACGAGCATACAGAACAGCGTGTGCAGGTTTTCCAGATCAGCGGCCTCATAGCGGGCACAGATTTTCCGGCTTCTCTCGATATTCTCATCGGTGCGGACGGTAGCAATATCCAGCTCGCTGGCGGCCAGCGTGATAAAATCACAGAACACATCCCAGCGGCGCAGGTATCGTGCCGTCTGACCGAACACGCGGATAAACTCACGTCGTGCATTATCTGAGGTAATCAAGTTCTTTGGCGCACGCATTTTCGCCGATACGCTGGCGATTACGGTCCCATCAGTTGACGGCTCCCCCTGACATGCGCTGAAAAGGTCATCAAAATTTAACTGTGACATGAAACGACTCCTTAGATGCCGCCCGTTAACGTCCCCGATGCGGTCACATATGATCTTGCCCGCGTCGCCCAGTAAGCGGCCTCCGCGCCTGCGCGCCTTTCGAACCGGTTTTTACCCGCGTCGCCGGTGGGGATGTCAGATGTATACATGGTGTTTCTCCTGTTGAGTGAAGGCGGGGAAATCCCGCCTTCAGGTATAACTAATGACCAAAAATTTCCGCGCGAACGCGCTCCCACGCCCTAAGACCCAGAAGGCTGTAGCGACTCTCTACAACACGTTTCGCCAGCATCCAGCACTGTGCAACAGGGAAAAATACGCACGGTTTGCCGTCTTTACCGGCACCCGTGGTCTCAGCAACATTCAAGGCCAGCGGAACCAGATAACGGCGTAAAATTTCAACCATTTCATCCTCGCCCGTTGCGACTTCATAGATGTAGAGGCCGGAGAGTTCATCCAACAAGGCCCCTTGTTCGGCTACGATTAATGACGTGTTTTTCACACATCTTTCGGAAGATTCAGGAGCGGCGGTCTTGACGTTTTGTGTGTGCATTCTTCAGGCCCCCTTCAGATTAAATGTCATCTCTCGGTGAGTTCTTTCGCGGCAAAGGGCGAAGTAGCGACGACGCACGGGGGAACGCAAGGGCGCCGCAGGCGTGCACTTCACCCTTGCGTTAACCTGGGTGGCGGTGCTACACCCAGCCCTCCGCGTAAGGGCTGACCGCGAGAGGGACAACCGCACCCGGCAGAATGCACACACCCGACGGCGAGGAACGAGGCGGCGACCTTAGCGGCCAGCGACGCTGGCCAGTGTCCGTGCGGCGGCGCAGCCGCCTGCGGGGGTTGACCTGGCCGTTGCCATCAGACCCTAGCCGCAGGCCGTAACCCCGGTGGGGTTACGCGGAGCTTACCGGCTTGCCGGTTAGCGCAGTCGGGCTCGACGACCGGCCGCAGGTCGGGAGCCGAAGGGGGCCATGTTCCGGCCGTGATGGTTTGTTGTGAAAAAGAAAGACCTGACATCGATGACCAGGCAGAGAAAGACGAGTAAAAGCCAGGAGAGGAAGAGACAGTAAGGGAAGAGAGAGACAACCCCCCGACACATAGCTGAGAAGAGGGGCGGCGCAGCCGCCCAGTCACTCAGCATTGGGCGGGCATAGCCCGCCGGGGCATTTGAAAGGGCGACACAAAAACAGGGGCAGAGCGTGATCCGCCCCGCCCCTCTTATCAGCACACCCTGATTTCAGGGTTATAGATGACTTTGTAATCGGTGTGTCTGTCGCCTTGATGGAAAACGTCCAGCCGGACAACGTTGTTCGCCGCGTGGTTCATGACCATCACCTGTTCAACGGCAACATGCAGCGCCTGCCCCTCAGTCAGCGGAAACCACAGATTGGCATCAGTACCTGACAGCGTTGGATGTGAAACAAAATGAAAGCCGGTGCCGGTGTCAAGCTCGGCTACGATCAGCATAACGTGTGGACGCACGGACGTCCTAGACTCAATATCGCAGAAGTTTTCGGTCATGATTTGCCCCTCATGGCTTTATGCGTGTCTCCATACTCGTGCGCACAAACAGTATGTTTGCTCATACTGTTTTACCCGTATCACGAAGGCTTGCGCTAAATACGAACGCGTTATTCGTGACCTCAATCGTCAGATCCGCCGCACCTGTTATCAAAACATCCAGCATTTCAGGCTCTAACTTTATGCTTTCCCATACGTCACCGCTGCCGCCTGATGCGTTGTCAACGGCATCAAACATTTCGCCCGCGTCGTCCCAGTCGTCGGGGTCGAATCCTTCGGCATAGGAAATATTACGCCGATCGTGCACGAACGTGGCCTTTTCAGCGGTCAGATAAATGCCCTCATCGGCAATAAACCACAGCTTGCAGCCATTCTTTTTAACGTCAGCCATCACCGGTGCCAGCTTCTCAGCCTTAAACCACAGTTTGTTACTCATCGTCTACCCCATAAAGTCTTGGAATTGCCGCCCCGCAGGGGCGGCAAGGTCATCAGGCGTAAGCCCGTTTCAGTTCCAGTGTGCGCAGCACCTGTCCGAGTTCACTGGCTCGCATTGCGGGCACCCTGACGGACTGGCGTTTGCGCTGACATTTGGCGATGTGACGCCCCAGCGCCTTAAACGGCACGGAGATGTCCTGACTTTTCAGCGGTTCGCGCACAAGGCGCGGATGCTTTTTTGCCGTCTCAGACTTTACAAACGGCACGGGGGATGCAATTATCTGTGCTTCAGTATTCATGGCATGAACTCCAATCGAGTATTGATAGCCGGTCTGGCTTTTGCGGGACAAACCGGCATGACAAGGCAGACGAAAGTCTGCTTTTTTCATTTCTGCACTACGGTTTCTTTGCTTAACACCTCCTTAATACGTCGCACTATTTCGGCATGGCTCAGGGTGCATTCATCGCATAGCTGGAAATACCGGCCTTCGACTTTCGCGTAAATGTCCGTCACGCTGCCGCACATCATTTCGGCAAACTTGAATGATTCGCTGTCCCGATCGCCCTGCCAGTCCAGCGGCGGTAACGTCCCCAGCACGTCCATATATCTGTGCAGGTCGATTTCCACCGGCGCGGTCACATAAGATTTTGCCCGCGCCTCCCAGTAAGCGGCCTCCGCTGCTGCGTTCCATTCGAACCGACTTACTCCCGCGCTGCCGGTGGTGATTTCAGGTGCATACATGATGTTTTTCCTTGATTTTTATGACGGGAGGATCCCGCCATTCTCACTACACTTCTGTTGAACCAACCCACGAAGCCCCTAAATAGGCTTCTGAGCCTTCGCCGCTATCATCAGGCTGAACAGTGGTTAACTGGTCATGCGTCCAGCCGTCCTGTGGTGCTTTCTGTCGCAATATCTCAACGCCTCCGAGCGTCCTGATAATCAGGGGTTCGTGCCGAACCGGCGTTAAAATATCCGGCTCCCCTTCTCTCTGGTCGGTGATGTAGGTGATCATTGTTTTTCCTTATTCCTGCTCTGCTGCAATCTCAGCCATTACTTCACGGTAAGCCGCCTGACTGCGGTCTTCTTCCGCCCACGAAAGCGTGATCCCTCTGCGGTCTGCCACACCGATAAATACCGGACGGTCTTTCATCGGCAGACGAGAAAGATGATTTAACGCACTGCTGATCAGGCGGGATTCGTAAATCTCGAAATACAGACCGCATCCGTTGCTCGCCTGAGCCTCCAGACGGGAAATCACCACGTCGGCGCGGATCACATCGAAGGGATGCGTTGACGAAATATCAGTGATAAAGCCGTCCATGCGCAGGGACGTGCTTTTCGCCCCCCATCTTTCGGA
>NZ_JBXAVQ010000039.1:0-4376 GCF_057290995.1 Rahnella sp. 1L-D-7-B-C2
CCATGCGAGAGTAGGGAACTGCCAGGCATCAAATAAGTGGAAAGCCCTGTACTGACGTACAGGGCTTTTTGCTGTCTGGAATTTGGGAAGTGAAGTGGATTTGACAGCCATTGAATCGGCATCTTTCTTGCCGTGCCCTCCCGACTGCTGATAAAACGCTGCGCCAGAGGTTATCGAATCAGTTAAACTATGCACAAATAAGTCACTCATGAGTAATATGTTATGTCGACTGACGACACCTCGCTTCAATCCCTGAACACCTTTTCTTTAGCTGCACATGCTGCTGTCATTACGCATATAAATAATACAACTCAGCTGATAGACGCATGGAAAAAGGCGCAAGAAAAACAGCAGCCATTTCTATTGTTAGGCGAGGGTAGCAATGTTCTGTTTCTTGAAGATTTCACCGGATCTGTTGTTCTGAACAGAATCAAAGGTATTGAAGTGACGGAGAGAGCAGATGAATGGCTATTGCACGTCGGTGCCGGGGAGAACTGGCACCAACTGGTATGCTTCGCTCTCGAAAATAATATTCCTGGATTAGAAAATCTCGCATTGATCCCGGGCTGCGTCGGGTCTGCACCGATTCAGAACATTGGCGCGTACGGCATTGAGCTGCAAAGTGTCTGCCACTATGTTGACGTCTTAGACATGCAAACGGGCAAGATAATCCGACTTCAGTCAGATGAATGCCAGTTTGGATATCGTGAAAGCATCTTCAAACATGCATATAAGGACGGTTATGCCATTGTCGCTGTAGGTTTTAAGCTGACTAAGCACTGGCAACCTAAGCTGACCTATGGAAATCTCACTAACTTTGATCCTCAAACGGTCACAGCACGCCAGATTTTCGATTCAGTGTGTGCAATGCGTTTGAGTAAACTGCCGGATCCCGCTATTACCGGTAATGCTGGCAGTTTTTATAAGAATCCGACGGTTGATGCAGCCATCGCTGAAAAGATCCGCAGCGAATTTCCTTCCATGCCATCTTACCCTCAGCCTAACGGGCAGATAAAACTAGCCGCAGGCTGGCTGGTTGAACAGGCGCACCTTAAAGGGTTCAGTATTGGCGGGGCAGCCGTGCATCAGAATCAGGCGCTGGTGTTGATCAACAAAGATCACGCAAGCAGTGCTGATGTTCGTGCGTTGGCAAAACATGTACGAAATACCGTTGCTGCGAAGTTTGGCATCTGGCTCGAACCAGAGGTTCGTTTTATCGCCGCCGGTGGTGAAGTGAATGCCGTGGAGGCGCTATCATGAAAGATATTACGGTTCCCCTGCATTTAATTTCTATTCTGGCCGACGGTGAATTCCATTCTGGTGAACAACTGGGTGGTGCACTGGGAATGAGCCGCGCCGCCATCAACAAGCATATTCAAACGGTGCGCGACTGGGGTGTGGATATTTTCACTGTACCCGGCAAAGGATATAGCCTTCCACATCCAATCCAGTTATTGGATGAAGCTAGAATTCATTCTATGCTGCCGGCGGGCCGCGTAAATGTTCTGCCCGTCATTGATTCTACCAACCAATACCTTCTCGACAGGATCGGGGAACTGAGCTCGGGGGATGCTTGTGTTGCTGAATACCAGCAGGCCGGACGAGGACGTCGAGGAAGAAAATGGTTTTCGCCATTTGGCAGCAACCTCTATCTTTCAATGTACTGGAAACTCGATCAAGGTCCAGCTGCTGCAATGGGTCTCAGTCTGGTTATTGGGATCGTAATGGCTGAAGTCCTTCAGCGGCTTGGGGCTGAAGACGTAAGGGTAAAGTGGCCTAATGACCTTTATCTCAAAGACAGAAAGCTGGCCGGTATTCTGGTTGAACTGACAGGGAAAACCGGGGATGCAGCACAGTTGGTTATCGGTGCCGGCATTAACCTTAAAATGCGCGAACCAGCAGCGGATACCATTAATCAGGGCTGGATAAACTTGCAGGAAGCGGGTGTCAATATCGATCGCAATGAGTTGATAGCAATGCTACTGAAAGAACTACGTGCTGCGTTATTACATTTTGAGAAAGAAGGACTGGCACCCTTTATTAGTCGTTGGCGTGGCTTAGATAATTTCCTCGACAGGCCGGTGAAATTGCTGATCGGCGATCAGGAAATTCACGGTATTGAACGTGGAATCGATCAACAAGGCGCTTTACTGTTAGAACAGGATGGCATAATCAAGCCTTATATAGGTGGGGAAATATCTCTGCGCGGGCGATGAAATAAAAAAGGAGAGCCGTGGCTCTCCTTGTCAATTCTGGTAACCTACTTTCTCAATCTGACATTTTCAACCGCGTGGTTAGCACTCTTGGTCAAAATGAGGCTTGCCCGCTCTCTCGTTGGAAGGATGTTTTCCTTGAGATTCAATCCGTTGATCTCGTTCCATAACTGTGTTGCGATATTCACTGCCTCTTCTTCCGGCAACTTTGCATAATGATGGAAATAAGAGTCCGGATCGGAAAATGCACCCTGACGGAATTTCAGGAAGCGGTTGATATACCAGCCCTGTAATAAATCTTCAGGTGCATCAACGTATATTGAGAAATCGACAAAATCTGAAACAAATACCCGATGCGGATCATGAGGATAGTCCATGCCGCTTTGTAAAACGTTTAGTCCTTCAAGAATAAGGATGTCTGGCTGTTCAATAACTTTATTTCCCTCTGGAATCACATCATAAATCAAATGCGAATATACCGGCGCGGTAACAGTTTTCGCCCCAGATTTTACTTCGGAAACAAAATTGACCAGCTGGTGCATATCGTAGGACTGCGGGAAGCCTTTCTTCTTCATGATCCCACGCTCCTGGAGCGTCTTATTGGGATATAGGAACCCATCAGTTGTGATCAGTTCCACAGAACGATGTTCTGGCCAGCGGCTTAACAGCGCTTGCAGAACGCGCGCCGTGGTGCTTTTCCCTACAGCTACACTCCCTGCAATACCAATGACATAAGGGATCTTCTGGCCATCAGTGCCCAGGAATTGCTCAAGTACAGCCTGCCGACGCAGGTTTGAACTGATATAGAAATTGAGAAGACGTGAAAGTGGCAAATAGATTTGAGCCACTTCTTCGAGGGATAAGTCCTCGTTGATGCCTTTGAGGTTCACCACTTCCGCTTCTTTGAGCGTTAACGGCACTGAATCACGTAAAGCAGCCCACTGTGCACGATCGAACTGCAAGTAAGGCGTTGCCAAAGATGGGTCTCTTTTTTTCATAAGTTAAAGTCTGCCTGTTAGCGCAGGTCAGGATAGGCGCTCACGCCAACTCCAGACAGTAAACCAGCAGCATATTATAGACAGCTTCGTTTTCAGGGGAGACCTTTTTCTTATAACTTAACGATTTCTTTGATTGAGTTAAAATTTTTTTGAGAAAGCAGTGTAAATGCAAAAGAACGATAAGAAAGAGGTGTCGGGTACATACCTGCCGGGTTAAAAGTGAGAGCCGCTATGTGTAAAGTCGATAAGCGCTTGTCAATTTGTCACCTATTTTTATTAACTCAGTGATATAAAGCCAGAGAAGCCGATATTTTCCTGTGAAAGGATTGCGCGTTATTTGGATGTTATTTGCACGGATATAGGGATGAAAGAGGGAAAAAACCTATTTTTTGAATAAAACATGAGCTAAGAAGCAATTCATGCAATTTTTTAGTTGCATACCCCGCAAAGTCTCCCTAGAATGCGCAGCACTTGATGCCGGCATAGCTCAGTTGGTAGAGCAACTGACTTGTAATCAGTAGGTCCCGAGTTCGACTCTTGGTGCCGGCACCAATCAAGTACTTAACAATTAGGTGGGGTTCCCGAGCGGCCAAAGGGAGCAGACTGTAAATCTGCCGTCATCGACTTCGAAGGTTCGAATCCTTCCCCCACCACCATACAGGCCTTAGCAATGAGGCAGCTTAAAGTGATAGAGTCGCTTTAAGTGAAGGTGAGGAATTAAGTGTCTCACGTCCTTTTCCCCGTCTTCGAAGTTCTTCAGAAAAATTAGGTAGCCGAGTTCCAGGACGCGGGCATCGTATAATGGCTATTACCTCAGCCTTCCAAGCTGATGATGTGGGTTCGATTCCCACTGCCCGCTCCAAGTATGTGCTGATATAGCTCAGTTGGTAGAGCGCACCCTTGGTAAGGGTGAGGTCGGCAGTTCGAATCTGCCTATCAGCACCACTTCCAAATCCTCCCTCCCTGATTTTCTTTCTGTAAACTAATTCGTCAAGCAAACTGCTTGGTTGATGTGGTGATACCACCGATTTAACCGTGTCTTAGAGGGACAATCGATGTCTAAAGAAAAGTTTGAACGTACAAAACCGCACGTTAACGTTGGTACTATCGGCCACGTTGACCACGGTAAAACTACCCTGACTGCAGCAATCACTACCGTTCTGGC
>NZ_JBXAVQ010000040.1:0-3417 GCF_057290995.1 Rahnella sp. 1L-D-7-B-C2
GCGTTTGTTACGTCCGGTCATAATGTCACCTGTTTTGACTATGAGGCGATGATATCACCTCTATTCAGGTGGCCAAATTAACTATGCCACTACAGGTACACCCATGTGTACACGCTAAAACAGAGTGCTCAATGAAGATGGATGTTTTTTAAACTCACCCCTGTAACTGCGATACTTCAACTCAAATTCTTTAAGTAGGATAGATGTATCCCACAATAAGGAATCAGCCAGCCATGAGAATGATTGCTCACAAAAAAGAAATCCTGAGCTACTTTGAACCTGACAAACTTGAATGGGTCACGGGTGAGATTGGCGCACTGCCTTTCGATGTGTCAGGCATGTCGTACCTAGTTCACGGGTTGGACTCCTTCAACTTAAGGCATCATCTGGAATATACGCGGCGAACGCTGGAAACAATGGTTCGTGATGGACTGCTAGATCGGGTAAGGGTTCATGAAGCACGTCAGGCAAAGCACGGTGGCGAAGTTAACGCTACTGTGGTTCGCTATGGTATGCCCGGAACGTGTAGGTTAATCGCGATACTGGCAGTAAGCGTGAAGCAATCTAGGGTGTAATTGATTGACGGTGGTTCTATACCCATTTTAGGGCAGCTGTTATGGACTCTGCCTTATGAGCCATAAAAGCTGCCCGCCAAAGGTCATTTGAAATTATAGTTCTCAGGATGAGCCTCAACATCACCGGACAACTCTGCAAACAGAATGCTCCTCATGACTCCGGATTCTATAGGGTCAAGGTTTAACCAAATTAGCTTTTGTCTGTCGTTCTTAAAGTCATATTCCGAATAAACACCATGAATATCTTTTTTTTCCGAAGAGTATATAACTGCGATCGATTGCGACGGGCAGTTGTGCGGTTTACACCCAGAAAGAACAAGGTATTTCACCCCTTTAATTACTACCTCTTTAGCTGGTGTGCTAGTGCCGCCACCCTTTACCCATTCCGGTAGTGCTTGCTTAGATATTAGGGATTTATAGGCTTTACCTGTGTTAGGGCTCCCGGCAAAGTCGAATAAATAAGGTAGTTCAGAAGCAAGTGCAAAAAACGGTGTTAGCATCAACGCGACGCCCAATAGCTTAGCTTTCATAACGACTCCTCTTCAAATATGGTTAGGGCATGATATATTTTTTCAGTATATGTCAGATAAATGGAAAGCCTGAGCACTATCATTTTGCGTACCGGGTAAATCACCGACGTGGTTCCTTGGGCAAGCGAGTCACACCCTACACATTCATACGCTGAGGCATCAATGATTCAGATTGTGTTTGGCTAAATACAGGCAGTTTTCGACAAGGGGGATAGGATTATCGCTGAACTGCTCAAGGAGGCCGAATATTAGACAAAGGCTGAAAGGCTGGGATAAGGAACATTTACAGCGCATGGAAGAGGAAAGGTAGGTAACTACGTGGTAATAACGTGTTCATACTTGCTCAATGGGTTCGTTGTCTGCTTGCACGAAGCCAAGAGCATCTCCAAATCTGGCGCGTGGGAAACCAGTTTTGGGTATCCCCATTGAAGTATATGAGCATCCTGGCATATTAGGTTTTGCATCAAAATGATCCGCAACCTGCCTGAGCCATTTAGAACTAGGTCCGATCATCCTTACCAAATACCAGATAATACAAACAGCACTGTAGAGTCGCTCGTTAATATTGCCCTCTACTTTCAGATCTTTAAAGAAATCTGACTGAGGAATTTGTACAGCAGGATGTTTGCGATTCCAAATACGTGAGTGGTGAGCGCATCTGTTCCGCAATAAGTTGAGACACTTTAGCCATTTTGTAAGGGTTTGTTTATTATCTAGCCCCAAACGTTTAATTATTTTGGCCTGCATGCCTCCATTGAGCATTGCATAGTACTTCGACATCTGTCCAAAGTCCCACGTCTCAACAGCGACCCAAAAAGGAATTTCTTTCTGCTGAGCCAAATGCCACATAATACATTCATCTCTACTTTCGCGAATTTTCTGATCTTGCTTACCTAGCCACTTACCAAAAGTGCTGATTGCTCCATCAGTAAGAAATCTTTGATTTATGTATGTTTCTTTTCTATAAGCTAAAGGATCGTTCCTACCGACCTCGTGAGCGATAACTGAACGAATGTGAATCTCAATTCGTTCTAACGCATCCATCATTAATAGGCGTAGTTTTTTATCAAAGAGATATAGGTCATAAGCTTGTTCAAATGATGTGCCCGCAAGGAAATCGTCACTTCTAAATGAGAGCCCCTCATCGTTTGCGCGGATCACTCGTGATGTATACCAAAAACCAGATAGTCGATAGTAACCAACTTGAGAAAGTTTCCTCATAGCCCGGTCATTATCTTTGATTACCATGCCACGACTGAGCAATAGCTCAAGCTGTTGGTAATATTCTCTATGAGGTTTGGCAGCAATCATTCTCTGAGCTGTGAAGGATAGTTAGAAAATAAAAGGCCCGACCGTGAGACTCACAAACCGTATGGTTATGGAGAAACAGGGGATCGGGCTCGGTTGCTGATAAATCTACACTATGCTGCTTTTATGTCAATGTGACTGGTCACGCTAAGTTCTGTGTTGTTGGCTGCACACACATGGAAAACACTATATGTAGTTGTTTTAAAAGTTTAGAGCCCCTAAATGATGTATTAAATGTTTTTACCTATCGATGAATATGCTTTGTACGCTTGGTATGCATGTGATTTAAAACCTTTTGCTAGCTTGAAGTTAGGGCAACGTTCTTTCATTGCGAAATCAATCCTATGCGTGCCATTAAACTCTTTCAATTTAATAAGGTGGCAATACAATATCAGTTTCTTATAGCTCAGAAATGGAAATCAATATGAAGATAGAACTAACAAGAACTGTCGTTTGTTCCGAAGGCAATCCAATTGCTGTACTTAGTAAAAAGTATGAAACGTCCTTGATACCAGTGCCTGGCATGGACTTACATGATGATATGTGGCCTGACGAAGTTGAAATTTTGCAGGTTGTTTGCGACTTTTCTAATGATCAGTATCACGTTGTTATTCCAGATCTTGATGTTGAGTCAAGAGAAGCATTCGAAAGAATAAAAGGCATTCTGACTTTACATGGCTGGTCTTTTTAAATAAGGGCTTTAGTAGAAGAAGTCATTTGTCCTAGCCCTCAATCGTTAGAATTTGTATGCAACAGGTGGGGTACAAACTAGTAGGGGACATCATGCTTCGAGTTATCTAAAGTCTGCTCGGTACGCACTTTTTTTTCCGTTTCGTATTTCCCGGAAACTCGCTTTCATTTTGCGTACCAGGCTCGCTGCGGTCATGTAAGTATCCCGCTTAACCGAACTGTAAGTATCCCGCTTAACCGAACCATTCACTTTTAGAGATCTTCCGACATACTGATTACGTCACCTGAGGAGATCGCTATGCGTAAGATCCGAT
>NZ_JBXAVQ010000041.1:0-1436 GCF_057290995.1 Rahnella sp. 1L-D-7-B-C2
GCGAGCAATGCCGATCAGTTAAGGATCGGTTGACCGATCCTTAAACTGCGGCACTATAACGGCTTCCACCACAGGGAGCCGTTTTCTTATGCCACTTCTCAATGACCTGCTCGATTTCAGTGACCATCCCCTCATGCCGCCACCTTCTGCACAACTTTTTGCAGAGCATCTTCCCGCTGAGTGGATACAGCACTGTCTCACCCTTTCTGAACACGCCACTGTCCGTCGACGCCGTTTGCCCGGAGATATGGTCATCTGGATGGTCGTCTCCATGGCCTTTTTCCGTAACGAACCCATTACCGATGTGGTTCGCCGTCTGAGCCTGAGTGCCGATGGGGAGGCCGGAACGAACCTGCTGGCCCGCAGTGCCGTCACGCAGGCTCGCCAGCGTGTGGGGGCGGCTCCCGTGGAATGGTTGTTCCGTCAGACGGCCCAGGCTTGGGGCACTGAACCCTACGACAAAACTGACTGGCACGGGCTGCAGCTTTTTGCCATTGACGGGGCGCAGTTTAGAACGCCTGACGAGCCTGAACTTCGGGAATATTACGGCTCTGCCAACACGTCCACCGAGCGTCAGAGTGCCTACCCTGTTATGCGTCTGGTGGCGCTGATGAACCTGGGCAGTCACATCCTGCTGGATGCCGCCACTGCACCTTATCGTCGAAGTGAAATTTTGCTGGCACAGTCGATGACAGCGTCCATCCCGGACAACTCCATCACGCTGTTCGATAAGCTGTTTTACAGTGCAGATCTGTTGCTGACGCTGGGCCAACAGGGCAGTAACCGCCACTGGCTGCTGCCGGCCCGAAAGAATATGGTGGCGGAAACAGAAGAAAGCTACGGAGCCGGCGACATGCTCCTGAAGCTGAAAGTCTCCCCTCAGGCGCGGAAAAAGAATCCCTCGCTGCCGGAATATTGGTATGCGCGGGCGGTGACTTATGCCCTGAACGGCGTGGAGAAAACGGTGCTGACATCGCTTCCGGCAGACCGCTATAAAGCGAAAGATGTGGCAGAGCTTTATCACTCCCGATGGGAAATAGAAGTGGGGTTCAGGAACCTCAAAAGCAGCCTGCTGGACAATGCGCTGGTACTGAGAAGCCGTAAGGTAGCCCTGCTGGAGCAGGAGGTGTGGGGGATGTTGCTGGCGTACAATCTGATAAGGCGTGAAGCAACAAAGGCGGCGGAAAAACACAAAAGAGCGCCGTCGGAAATCAGCTTTAAATTTGCCTTTCAGTTCATCGCGACAGAAATGATAGTGCTGGGAAATACGGTGTCGCCGGGCACTATCCCGAAACGGCTGGAGCATCTGAGGGGAAATCTTGAAGCCCTGTTCATAACAAAACGCCCCCGACCGTCAAGGCCGAGGGCGGTTAAGATGTCAAAAACCCGCTATCCGGTGAATCCTCATGCCGCTCCGCTTAAGTGAACGGCATTGC
>NZ_JBXAVQ010000042.1:0-1331 GCF_057290995.1 Rahnella sp. 1L-D-7-B-C2
TTAATGAGATGGTCACTCCCTCCTTCCCGGTACTATGCTGAGGATAGGCTTTCATTCGGAGAACTATCATGGAAAACATTGCGCTCATTGGTATCGATCTGGGTAAAAACTCTTTCCATATTCATTGCCAAGATCGTCGCGGCAAGCCTGTTTACCGTAAAAAATTTACACGGCCAAAGTTAATCGAATTTTTGGCGACATGCCCCGCTACAACCATCGCAATGGAAGCCTGTGGTGGCTCTCACTTTATGGCACGCAAGTTGGAAGAGTTGGGGCATTTTCCTAAGCTGATATCACCACAATTTGTCCGTCCATTCGTTAAAAGTAACAAAAACGACTTTGTCGACGCCGAAGCTATTTGTGAAGCTGCATCGCGTCCGTCTATGCGTTTTGTACAGCCCAGAACTGAATCTCAGCAGGCAATGCGTGCGCTGCATCGTGTCCGTGAATCCTTGGTTCAGGATAAGGTAAAAACAACCAATCAGATGCATGCTTTTCTGCTGGAATTTGGCATCAGCGTTCCACGAGGAGCTGCCGTTATTAGCCGACTGAGTACCCTTCTTGAGGACAATAGTTTGCCTCTATACCTCAGCCAGTTATTGCTGAAATTACAACAGCATTATCACTATCTTGTTGAGCAGATTAAAGATTTGGAATCCCAGTTGAAACGAAAGTTGGACGAAGATGAGATTGGACAGCGCTTGCTGAGCATTCCCTGCGTCGGAACACTGACAGCGAGTACTATTTCAACTGAGATTGGCGACGGGAAGCAGTACGCCAGCAGTCGTGACTTTGCGGCGGCAACAGGGCTAGTGCCTCGACAGTACAGCACGGGAGGTCGGACGACATTGCTGGGAATTAGTAAGCGAGGTAACAAAAAGATCCGAACTTTGTTGGTTCAATGTGCCAGGGTATTCATACAAAAACTGGAACACCAGTCTGGCAAATTGGCCGATTGGGTCAGGGATCTACTGTGTAGGAAAAGCAACTTTGTCGTCACTTGTGCTCTGGCAAACAAGCTGGCCAGAATAGCCTGGGCCCTAACGGCACGACAGCAAACTTATGTAGCATAACGGCAGAAATACACCGGTTTAAAGAATCACTGATCTGGTTTTGCGAATACTGATATTGATGATACTAACGGCCCACCGGCCTGTTGAGGAACCTGTAAAACGGAAAGGCTCATTGAAGCCGTATATTTTCTGGAGGTTCATCAGGCGCGGAACTCATCGAGGCGCGGGAATAAAATCCCATTCAGACGCCGGATAGATTCAAGCAAGCCAATTTATCGTCAAAATCGGTGTTGCAAAAACGGGAGTGACCATAGATTC
>NZ_JBXAVQ010000043.1:0-1303 GCF_057290995.1 Rahnella sp. 1L-D-7-B-C2
TGACTAGTCCTGCTATAGGTTGACACTTTTTAGCCTTATAACGCCCGATGAATTTCATCGGGCGTTTTGTATTTTAACGACAGGTGGGGTCGCCGCGTGTTGTAGATTTCCACCGACTCCCTGACCATCTTTCTTGCCTGCACGATATCTTCCGGCTTAACGAGCAGATATTCCATTTTCAATATCCCGTTTACCCGTTCCGCCAGCGCATTCTGATAACAATCATACCCGTCTGTCATCGAACAGATGACGCCATATCGTTGATGTAGCTTCTGATATTCCTTTGAGCAGTACTGGATACCACGGTCGGAGTGATGCACCAGCGGACATGTACTGCGTCTGCTGGTCAGCGCCATTTTGAACGCATTGGCCACATGCTGGGTATGCAGGCTTTCATGCACATGATATCCCACGATTTTCCTCGACCACACATCGGTTACCAGACTGAGGTACGCCGTTCCCGTACGCAGTGGAAGGTACGTAATATCCGCTACCCACACCTGTTCCGGGCGGCTGGCAACCACCTGATTTTCTCCCGCTTTCAATAAGTTGGGATGACGATAAAAGCGATGATGGCTTTGCGTCGTTTTATGATACGCCCGTTTAGGCACCACCAGTAACCGCGAGCAGCGAAGTATCTGGAACAGCCTGTCCCGACCGACATGCAGCGTGGGTTCCGGTTGTTGTTGCAACAAGTAATGCAATTTACGGGTACCTAACCGGGGCTGATGCAGCCGGATGGCCGTCACCTGCTTAACGACGCGCTGTGCCTGCTTTTCTCTGTCGCGCTCTCGCTGCAGGGATTGATACCACGCCTGTCGGCTAATCCCCATGAACCGGCACGCGCGCGTTACTGTGAGTCCCGGCGCTTGTGCTTGCGTGATAATGTGGCCAACTGCTTTTTTGTCAGAGTGGCTCCGAATTCTGTGTTCATTACCTTCACAACCGCTTCAAAAAACTGCGCTTTAACTTCTGATTCAGCTAGTTGCTGTTCGAGTTCTTTGATTCGCTGCTCGGGAGTAAGAGGCATTTTAGGCATGTTAACTCCGCACGTTCTTGCAGGAGAGGGGGAAAGCCAGTCGAGTTGACCGTACTTGCGTAGCCACTTCAAGACAGTAGAACGGCCTTGAATACCGTAGCGGTCTTGCGCCTGACGGTAAGTCATTTCACCTTTTTCGACCTGTTGGACAACAGTCAATTTAAAGGATAGAGGGTAATCGCGTTGTGTGCGTTTAACATATTGGTTCATCACATTTTCCTCAGTATGCGAGTTAAATGTGTCAACGTTATTTAGGACGGGTCA
>NZ_JBXAVQ010000044.1:0-1257 GCF_057290995.1 Rahnella sp. 1L-D-7-B-C2
TGTAGTGGTCAAGCAAAACTGGCCACGGCTTTAGAGTTTTTCCAGAACAATCGCTCTGATTCATTTGGCGTCAAACCACCATTATATTGATGAGGTCTGAGCTGGCTGTAATATCCAGTTATGTAATTCGTTATCGCTGTCCTGACTTCGCTAAAATTAGCGTATCCATTATCCGGTACCCACTCCGTTTTCAGACTTCTAAAAAAACGTTCCATGGGGCTGTTATCCCAGCAATTCCCTCTGCGACTCAGGCTTTGCTTTATCTGATATCGCCACAATAATTGTCTGAAATTCCTGCTGGTATAGTGGCTGCCTTGATCCGAGTGATACAGCAAATTAGCGGGTTTTCCTCGCGCTTCCCAAGCCATCGACAACGCTTTACCTGTCAGTGCAGAGTCCGGGAAAAATGACATCGCCCAGCCAACTGGTTTACGGGAAAACAAATCAAGCACAACGGCTAAATAAGCCCAGCGTTTACCCGCCCAGATATAAGTCACATCACCGCACCAGACCTGATTAGGCTCTGTTACTGCAAACTGGCGTTCCAGATAATTGGGGATCTCTACGTGTTCCTTAGACGCCTTTTTATATCGATGACCAGGCTGCTGACAGCTGATGAGATTAAGTTCTTTCATTAGCTTTGTTGCCCGCCAGCGGCTCAGTTTTACGCCTTTGGTAGTGACCATCGCGGCAATATTACGTGCACCTGCGGAGCCATTACTTTCGCGATAGCTTTCACGAACAAGACTGAGTAATGCCACGCGTGCGGCATCAGGCTTCTTTGGCTGCCGCCAGTATTTATAGCTGCTGCGATGAACCCCAAACACGTTGCACACAACGGCAACAGGAAACCGCGCCCTGAGTTTCTCAACTAACGAGAACTGTTCAGGGAGTCTGACATCAAGAGCGCGGTAGCCTTTTTTAATATATCTCTTTCCATTTCAACGCGTTGAAGTCTTTTCTTCAGCTCGCGTATTTCAATCTGCTCAGGTGTCATGGGTGACGCTACGGGTGATTTCCCTCCTCGTTCTTCTTTCAACTGCCGAACCCACTTATCCATCGTGGATTTACCGACATTCATTGCCGTGGCAGCGGCGGCAACGGTGTAATGCTGATCGAGTACAAGCTGGGCAGCTTCGAGGCGAAACTCGGGGCTAAAATTGCGTTTGTTACGTCCGGTCATAATGTCACCTGTTTTGACTATGAGGCGATGATATCACCTCTATTCAGGTGGCCAAATTAACTATGCCACTACAG
>NZ_JBXAVQ010000045.1:0-1198 GCF_057290995.1 Rahnella sp. 1L-D-7-B-C2
GGAAGGTGCGAATAAGCGGGGAAATTCTTCTCGGCTGACTCAGTCATTTCATTTCTTCATGTTTGAGCCGATTTTTTCTCCCGTAAATGCCTTGAATCAGCCTATTTAGACCGTTTCTTCGCCATTTAAGGTGTTATCCCCAGTTTTTAGTGAGATCTCTCCCACTGACGTATCATTTGGTCCGCCCGAAACAGGTTGGCCAGCGTGAATAACATCGCCAGTTGGTTATCGTTTTTCAGCAACCCCTTGTATCTGGCTTTCACGAAGCCGAACTGTCGCTTGATGATGCGAAATGGGTGCTCCACCTTGGCCCGGATGCTGGCTTTCATGTATTCGATGTTGATGGCCGTTTTGTTCTTGCGTGGATGCTGTTTCAAGGTTCTTACCTTGCCGGGGCGCTCGGCGATCAGCCAGTCCACATCCACCTCGGCCAGCTCCTCGCGCTGTGGCGCCCCTTGGTAGCCGGCATCGGCTGAGACAAATTGCTCCTCTCCATGCAGCAGATTACCCAGCTGATTGAGGTCATGCTCGTTGGCCGCGGTGGTGACTAGGCTGTGGGTCAGGCCACTCTTGGCATCGACACCAATGTGGGCCTTCATGCCAAAGTGCCACTGATTGCCTTTCTTGGTCTGATGCATCTCCGGATCGCGTTGCTGCTCTTTGTTCTTGGTCGAGCTGGGTGCCTCAATGATGGTGGCATCGACCAAGGTGCCTTGAGTCATCATGACGCCTGCTTCGGCCAGCCAGCGATTGATGGTCTTGAACAATTGGCGGGCCAGTTGATGCTGCTCCAGCAGGTGGCGGAAATTCATGATGGTGGTGCGGTCCGGCAAGGCGCTATCCAGGGATAACCGGGCAAACAGACGCATGGAGGCGATTTCGTACAGAGCATCTTCCATCGCGCCATCGCTCAGGTTGTACCAATGCTGCATGCAGTGAATGCGTAGCATGGTTTCCAGCGGATAAGGTCGCCGGCCATTACCAGCCTTGGGGTAAAACGGCTCGATGACTTCCACCATGTTTTGCCATGGCAGAATCTGCTCCATGCGGGACAAGAAAATCTCTTTTCTGGTCTGACGGCGCTTACTGCTGAATTCACTGTCGGCGAAGGTAAGTTGATGACTCATGATGAACCCTGTTCCATGGCTCCAGATGACAAACATGATCTCATATCAGGGACTTGTTCGCACCTTCCCTA